>JBBQGC010000051.1:0-41173 GCA_038322705.1 Bryobacterales bacterium
GCCGATGAACTCGAAAAGGCCATTTATCAGTGGCTTGCCCACTGGAATGGCGCACCGACGCCGTTTGTTTGGAAGGCATCTGCGGACGTCATCCTCGACAAGGTAAGACGTTGTAAAGAATTATCGAGGACAGGAGACTAGGCACGATTTTGCCATTGAACAGCGGCACGGCTCCCGTGTGTTAGCATTTTGCCAGCATATCACTTATCCTTAACATCAGAACGTGAACGTCATCAGCAAAGCGGGGTTGCTCGCGTTGGCGCAGGAACACCCGGAGACGCTGTCGTACAAGACGACGAAAAGAGCCAATTGGAACGGGCTTCGTGAAGTGCGTGCGACCATCCGGAGCGCCGATCAGGTCGGCAGTGCCTTAATCTTCGATGTCTTGGGTAACAACTATCGCCTTATTACCAAGGTGGATTATCCGACCAATCGGCTCTTCGCGAAGGCACTGCTGACTCATCGCGAATACGATCGGAAGGAGTGGATGAAATGGGCGTGATCAGTTTGAACGCGAAGAAGTATGGCGATCTGTGCGCGGAAGTGCTTCCCAGGGTCATCGAGAATGACAAGGAATTTGCCCGCCTGGTAGCAAAACTGGAAGAGCTGACGTTCCACAAGAACCCCACGCGCGAAGAGATCGAACTGGCTAAGCTGCTCGAAAGACTCGTCATGGATTACGACGACAAAATCGAGCTTCCGGACGTTCCGCCACATCGGATGGTCCAGTTCCTCATGGACCAGTGTCATCTGAAGCAAGCCGATTTGGTGGCAGTACTTGGCTCACGCGCGCAGGTCTCCGAGGTCGCGAACGGAAAGCGTGGCATCAGCAAGGCGCAAGCGCGCAAAGCTGGCCGACTTCTTCCATGTTTCGATCGAACTCTTCATCTGAATCGCAGGGGTGCGCCAAACTGAGGGTGGCCGTTAACCGGTCCTGGACCGTGGATTAAGTAGACATAATAATCGTTATGCTGTGTTGTCCACAGGTTTGCCCAAAGATCCAACATATGGAGCTGAACGCGAGCGAATAGCTATAGCTAGCTAGCTAGCTAGCTTAGCTAGAATGCGGCGGAAAGTGACGCAACTCCCCGGCCGGACGCTGGCCGGAATGGTGGGCATTCCGATCAGCACGATGCCAACTTCGCTGCATCGAAGATGGCCCGCACTTGCTCAAGACTGGCCATGCGCAGACGGTCCGCCTCGTCAATCGTTGTCGGGTCGGCGATCCGTGCATCCTTGAGTCCACACTCTCGGGTCACCTCACGATAGGTTGGCTCAAGTTTCGGCAAGGGCGTGCTCAACCAATCATGCTCAGTGAGCCACGGCTTGGCGGTTCGGCCGGACGAACCCACAAGATGTCGAGTGGCGTGTGGTCAGCCTGCCAGATTGCATTTGGACGATCCGCCTCGCGTCGATGAACGAGCTCTAACGTGTTGCTTTAGGCATTGGTTCCTTCGTGTGCCAGTGTGACCAGATCGGCGGCCAACTTCTGAACGATGTTGAAGACGGTGCGTAGCTGGGCGGCGCCGCCGGCCAGTACAACGTACTGCGAATCCTGCGCGGGTATCCCCAGGGGTTTGCCTGCAGCGAAATCGCGAATCGCATGATCACGCGCGATCCGGATATCACGCGACTGCTCGATCGCCTGGAGAAGCGGCGTTTGATCTCCCGCTCGCGCGAGACCGTTGCAACGAAGGTTGGTCCAACGCATCTAAAAAACCCGGCAGGTAAATTTAGGAGGTCCTATGTCGCTTCGTCCGATCAAACAAGTCATTCAAACAACCCCAACCGTCGAAGGCGCCGGGGTCAAGTTGCAGCGCGCCTTCGGATTCGGCAAAACGAAGGACTTCGATCCCTTTCTGCTGCTTGACGATTTCCGCAACGACAATCCGGCCGACTATCTGGCCGGCTTCCCGTGGCATCCACATCGCGGCATCGAGACCATCACTTATGTACTGGCCGGCTCAGTCGAGCACGGGGACAGTCTCGGAAACAAAGGCAAGATG
Organism: Bryobacterales bacterium; assembly: GCA_038322705.1. Taxonomy (GTDB): domain Bacteria; phylum Acidobacteriota; class Terriglobia; order Bryobacterales; family Bryobacteraceae; genus TMP-7. The sequence continues at coordinate 2,007 of JBBQGC010000051.1, forward strand.
ACTGCAGGCGACGTGCAGTGGATGACTGCGGGCAGCGGCATTCTGCACCAGGAAATGCCGAAAGGCGATCCCCAGGGCCGTATGCACGGATTTCAACTGTGGGCGAATCTGCCGGCCTCACTGAAAATGACCGATCCACGTTATCAGGACATTCCCTCGAATCAAATCCCGGAGGTGACCGATGATGACGGCACGAGCGTTCGCGTGATCTCCGGCGAGTTCTGGGGCAAGCGCGGCCCGGTCGAAGGGGTTGCCGCGGATCCGAGTTATCTCGACATTTCGGTCCCGCCTGGCCGTAAGAAACGGTTGAAGGTGGAGACAACGCGCAACGCCTTCGCCTACGTATTTGCGGGCTCCGGAACCTTCCGTGACTCCTCGGATCCGTGCGCTGTCCTCACCGAACAGGTGGCGAAACCGGACGCCGCGCCCGTGTACGACGTCGATAATCACTCGCTCGTGCTATTCGATCGCGGCGACGAAGTGGTTGTACAAGCCGGACCTGAGGGAATCCGGTTCCTGCTCGTATCCGGTAAGCCGCTCGAAGAGCCCGTGGCTTGGTATGGTCCCATCGTGATGAACACGCAAGGACAGTTACGCCAGGCAATGTCCGAGCTTCAGGACGGCACGTTCATCAAGCATCGCTGATCGACCGTCACCGTTCCCGTCCTGGTGTGGGCGACAGCTTGCCAAGCAACTCGTAAATGGAAATCAGCGCCGTGTTGAGCATGCGTTCGCCCATCCCCACCTCGGTAGGAACGACAGTCGAATTAGCTCCGTAACCTCCGCGAACGGCGGCAGCGATCGTCGGGAAATACGCGAAGTAGCCGTTTGTGTATCCCAGCAAAAACGAGTTAGGAAGTGGACTCTTCGCGCGCAGTTGCATCTGAAACTCGACAAACGGCTCACCAGGCATTCCGGCCAACGCGATATCGGAATTGATTATCACCGTTGTAACCGGCAACTGCATCCGTTCGGCTAAAAGCCGGGTAGCTCGTGTGCCCTCGATACCGTAACGCTGCTTCAGATTGACTGCCAATTTGGCTGTGTCCCACCGATTGAGCGACTCGAGTACGACTGTCTTGGATTGAATTCCCGGTTTGGCGGGGCTGCGCGTACTAATTCCCCGCCCGACAGTGACCGCCGCTTCACCGAGTTTGCGGCCGGTCTGCTTCATGGCATTTACCGCATCTTCGATCAGCGGCGTCTTGTCGTAATACGGATTGATATCGCCCGGCGCTCCCTGCAGAAAAAATGCCATGACACCGCCGCCTAACTCCTGCTCGACATAGCGCCGCATTTCAGAAGGGTAGTCCGCCGAGTAATCGAGATTGTCGGGGCCCAGCACAACCGGATGACAAGCATAGTGCACCAATAGTGCGAGCGGCGTGCCATCGGCTCGATCCACTCGTATGACGCCCACCGTCGGATCCACCGGAAACGTCGTCGAGAGCTTGGTTTCATTGCGCCAAAACATCTCGACCGATCCGTCCAGCTTGAGATAGCGCCGGTTGAATCCCAAGTAGGCTTGCCCCCAGCCTGTGCCGATCCGGGCCGGGGCGAGATTGCGCGCGGCCTCCTGAATCGCGCCAACCACCCGCGGTACAGCGTGGCGCGCGGCCTCGATTGCAAGCGAGTAGGTGGGACCTGAGTGTGTGTGCGACGCATGAAACACGACCTCAGCGACAACGCCCCTAGCACCGTCGCGAATCTCCTGCATGATAGGCGGATCAAAGGGGAAACACAGATCGAGCGTGACGAGAGCGATCGTGCGCGTGCCATCGGAAAGCGCCAGTACTCGTGCTTCTAGAGGATCGAGTGTTCCTTTCGCATATCGAGTGCCGTAGCCGGCCATGGGCAGTCCAGGGGGCGGGTCGAGAGTGGCTTTCGCGACGCCAGCCCTAAACTCCGCTCCGGACCCGAGCGTGGCCAAGGCGATCCAAAATAACAAAGCTCGCATCAGTACCTCGGATCCGGCAAGTCTTTCAACAGACCGCGCAGTTGGAACAGCTTTACCACGCCACTGTCGATTAAACGCTCGCCCGTCCCAACCTCGACAGTTGTGTTGTACCCGGCTCCGTACCCGCCTTCGACAGCGGCTTGGATCGTCGGCAGATAGCCGGGCCAGACGCCTCCGCTCGAGTACGAGTAGCCGAACAACATCGCGTGGCCGCACTCGGCCTTGTCGCGGAACGCAATCTGATGTTCGACGAACGGCTCACCCGGAATCGCCAGAAAACAGAGCGCGCTCCCGAATGCGCCCGCAGTCCAGCCGATGTCGATGTTCTCCTCAGGTTTCCAACGGTTCTTCACTCGAGTATTTGCCGAAGCGGTGTGCAACAAGCCGGCGACGGTGCTCGCGCGCGTAAGACTGGAAATCACCGCCTTTCCGAGCGCCTGTCCCATCTCTTCCACAGCCTGAAATCCCTGGCCGGAAACAGGCTCTTTGTCATGATAGGGATTGATGTCCCCTGCCCCGCCCTGCACGAAAAGGCACAGAGCTCCTGGAACGTGCGCCTCCACGTAGCGCTTCATTGCGCCTGGATAATCGGCTGAGTACTGCAGGTTATCGGGACCCAGGATCGAGGGGTGGCACGCGTAGTTCACCAGTACAGCCTTGGTGTCACCGCCCGCGTCGCGAATCTGAAGGACATTCAGAGTGGGATCGACCGGTTTGGATGGCAACCTCTCTGCATTGCGCCACCACATCTCCGCGCGGCCCTCGACGACCTTACGGCGATTAAAGCCCAAATAGACAGATCCACTCGACACACTGAGCGATGCCGGTTCCAAGCGGGCATGCGCCTGCCCGATGGCGTCGATCATCTTATCTTCCGCGGCCGTGTACCAACCCGTCGGCGACTCCCAAGTAAGAGGACCAGAGTGCGTATGGGAAACGCTGATGATCGTTTGCTGAACGCCGAACCGCTCGCGAGCGAGTTGCGGAACGCGCGTCGACACGAACGACCGCAAGTCGCAGGTGACCAGCGCGAGCGAGGAATCGCCCGATTCAATGATCAGCACCGTCGCATAGAGCGGGTCGTGCGTGCCTGTGGCGCCTCGGGTGCGCGCGGCGTATCCACCCATCGCGTGACCCACTGGCGGGGTGATATCCACACGGGCAACCCCGGCGCGATACTCCGTCGCGGCTTGGAGAGCCGGCGCCAGGACAAGCATTAGTAGAATCCGGTTCAGCACAACGTATCCGTTTTGTTCTGCTTATTGTAACTGGCCGTTCACGCGGGCGGCGATTCTGGAAGCAGCCCGATGGCATCCATCGCTTTTGGGATTTCTGGATCGCCCATGAACCAGCGCCACACCGCGCCACTCCGCAAGTTCTCCGCGCTGAGCAGCGTGATGCCCGCGTCAATGCCCAGCACATCAGGGGCGACCCATTTCGTCGTTGGATTAATTGCGCGCAATGCGGGCACGCAAATATCGGGAGTGAACATCAGCGATCCGTCCGGCGCGCAAGGCACTACCGTTCCGTCGAGCGCGAGAACTGGTGAATGAAGACGGGCGGTACCGACCCGCGGTAGGTGTATTGGTCGTAGCTGCGCACGGGTCGCGTCCAGGCATACCAGGCGCCGGAGGGAATCGCGTTTCTCGGCGCGCCGATCACCAGCAGAGAATCCCTCAACGATTTACGCGAAGTGATATTTCTGCGCCTTATCGTCCCAAATAATCTTCTTCTGATTACGGAACGACAGCGTCGCCATGTGGCCGGAAATCGCTGCCTGTTGGCCGATGATGGGATCCGCGATCACTTTGGCCTTACCCTGCACCGCTTCGATGAAATTTCGCATGTGCGACTCGACGGCCCTGTTATCGTTGCCCGGCAACTCGATGTGAACTTCTTTGCGAGCCTTGATCGACTCCGGCGCTTTGCCGCGGAACGTCTCAGGGTAAAAATTCAGCACCTGGCGATTCAGCACTTCGATAGTGCCTTCGTTGCCCATGAAGTTCTCGCCGTAACCGTAGTGATCGTTGCCGAAATACGAGCTGTAGTTGATGTGGAATCGGTCCGCGTATTCATAGACGGCGCTAAACGTGTCGGGGACGTCGCGGTCGTCTCCGGTCCAGCGATAGATTCCGCCCGAAGCGACGCAAGAGTACGGGACAGTCTTGCCGCAAACAAAATTGGTGATATCCGTTTGATGCACCAATAGATCGGTCGAGATGCCGCCCGAGTAATCCCAGTACAAACGCCATTGATAGAAGCGTTGCTTGTCGAAGGGGCGCTTGTTCTTGACGCCTTCCTGGAAGCGATCCCAGGCGGTGTTATCCATACTAGCGTCTGGTGGAATTGCGTAGCGCCACGCCGGATCGTTCGGGAGCGAGTTGCGGTACCAGAACGCGCGGACGTAGTGGATGTCGCCGATCATTCCCTGGGCGATCATCTCTTTCGCTTTTTGATATAGGGTATTGCTGCGATTTTGCGTACCCACCTGCACGACTTTGCCGGACTTCTGCCACGCCTTCACCATCTCAGCGCCTTCCTCGATGGTGTGGGCCAGCGGTTTTTCGACGTAGACGTTCTTCCCTGCCTTGATCGCGGCCATAAACATTGGGTAATGCAAATGTTCCGGCGTAGCGATCACCACGGCGTCGATGCTCGGATCCTTCAGCAGTTCCCGGAAATCCTCATAAGTCTTGGGAGCCTTGGCCCCGTTGCTCTGGATGAGGTCGGTGGATCGCGCGAGGTTTCCTTTATACGCATCGCATACCGCGACCACATCGGCGTCCTCCTTGTTTCCGGGCACGGCGTAGAAACGCTGCATCAGGTAATTGCCGCGCGTGCCCGTGCCGATCCAGGCCACGTTCAATTTCTTGTCGGCCGCGAGGGCGGACACCACTGCGGGGGCCGTGGAGAGGGCTGCGCCAGCGGTTCGAAGAAAGTTCCGGCGGGAAGCGTCTTCAATCATGCTGACAGCATATCAGGGTCTGCTTTTGCGCGCCCGCGCGGAAAGCGCGATGATGATTGCTTGATCCGCACCGAAGCCGAACTCGAAGAAGTTCTCTCCCGTCCATCGCCCGCCGATGTGGCTGCCGCGGCTGCGTTGGATGGCGACGTTCTGATCCTGGGAGTGGGCGGCAAGATGGGTCCGTCGCTTGCCGTCCGCATGCGGCGCGCGCTGGATCAGGCCGGCTCGCGGCATCGCGTGATCGCGGTTGCGCGCTTCTCGAACCCCGGCGTTGCTGAGGCTATGAAGTCCGCGGGCATCGAGACCATCACTAGCGATCTTCTCGAACCCGGAGCATTGTCCCGGCTTCCCGACTCGCCGAACGTCATCTTCATGGCCGCGATGAAATTCGGAACCACCGGGGGCGAGCACCTCACGTGGGCCATGAACACGTATCTGCCCGGCCTGGTCGCCGAGCGTTATCGCAGTTCTCGAATCGCGGCATTCTCCACGGGCAACGTCTATCCTTTGGTGCCGGCGGTCAGTGGCGGCGCGACCGAATTTACTCCGCCGAATCCGGTCGGCGAGTATGCCCAATCCGCGCTGGGCCGCGAACGCATGTTCGAATATATCTCGCGCGCCTACGGAACTCCAGTCGTGATTCTCCGCCTCAACTACGCCAATGAACTGCGCTACGGCGTACTGCTCGACATCGGCCAGCGCGTCTTCGAGCGGCGTCCCGTGGATCTTCGAATGGGCGCCGTCAACGTCATCTGGCAGGGCGATGCAAATTCGATCTGCATGCGCTCGCTCGCCCACGCGCAATCGCCCCCGCTGATTCTCAATCTCACTGGACCCGAGTGCGTCTCGGTCCGGTATCTGGCGAATGAGTTCGGCCGGCGCTTTGGTATAGACCCCGTGCTGGACGGCGAAGAGCACGCCACAGCTCTGCTGAGCAACGCATCTCGCGCGACTGCACTCTTCGGATATCCGAGCGTGACGCCTGGACAATTGATTGACTGGGTGGCCGCTTGGATAGGCATGGGCGGATCGACTCACGGCAAGCCCACCCATTTCGAAACGCGGGATGGCCGGTTCTGAATGAACATTCGGGAGAAACTTCGCAGCGGGCTGGTGATCCCCGCGCATCCCCTCGCGCTCGATGCCGGTCGCAGGCTGGATGAGCGCCGCCAACGCGCACTCTCGCGCTACTACCTCGCCTCTGGTGCGGGCGGTCTCGCGGTAGGCGTCCACACAACTCAATTCGCGATTCGCGAGACAGGGCTGTTCGAGCCCGTGTTGCGGCTCGCGATCGAAGAGATGCGCGGACACGATGTAGTGCGGATCGCGGGCGTCTGCGGACCGACGGGACAGGCCACACGGGAAGCGGAAGTGGCGCGGTCGCTGGGCTATGATGCGGTTCTGCTCAGCATGGCGGCTCTGCGGGACGCCACTGTCGACGTTTTGATAGAACATGCCCGCGCCGTCGCACGAGTGATGCCCATGATCGGATTTTATCTCCAGCCTTCGGTCGGCGGACGATTGCTGCGGTTCGATTTCTGGCGCCGCTTCGTCGAGATCGAAGGAGTAGTGGCAATCAAGATGGCGCCGTTTAATCGCTACCAGACGCTTGATGTCGTGCGAGCGCTGGCTGAGTCGGGGCGCGCATCCGATATATCTCTGTACACGGGCAACGACGACAACATCATCGTCGACCTGCTAACCGCCTTCGATTTCGGCAACGGTCCAGCATTGCGGATTACGGGCGGCCTGCTCGGCCACTGGGCGGTATGGACCCGGCGCGCGGCGGAGCAACTTGCAGCGGTGAAACGGCTGGGCAACGATCCGGTTCCGCCGTCGATGCTGACGCAGGCGCAACAGATCACCGATGCGAACTCCGCTCTATTCGACGTCGCGAACAGCTTTCGAGGCTGCATCGCGGGACTTCACGAAGTGCTCCGGCGGCAGGGTCTGCTCGAGGGGCGATGGTGTCTTGATCCCGATGAGGACCTCTCGCCGGGACAGATGGAAGAGATCGACCGGATCACCAGCGCATATCCACACCTGAGCGATGACGCCTTAGTCGCTCAGCACCGCGACGAATGGCTGAGCTAATGTAATTGGATCCCGGCCGGCAGAAATGCGACACTAAAGTCAGTTCCCAACCGTATTACCATGCGACTGCTTTGCACAGTACTCATTGCCATTGCTGCTTTTTGCCCGGCAAGCCCGGCGCAGCAGGCTGCCAAAAAGTCCGGCTTCGACAAGGCGGCTTTCGAGGCATACATCCGCCAGGTTGAACTCCTCTCGACCGACTTGAAGGTCGCGGTCGGCGATCCAAAACCGAGCATGTTCCCCGCATTCGACGAAGTATTTGTCGACGTCACGACTCCGAACGGTATGGTGCCGCTGCGCTACTTCGTGTCGCAGGATCACAAGCTGATCGTGAAAGGCAATTTGTTCGAGATGGGCCAGAGCCCCTTCGAGCCGGAGTTGCGCAAGCTGAAAACAGACATGCAGCCCAGTTTCGGCACGCCCGGCGCGCCCGTCGTTCTGGTGGTGTTTAGCGATTTCCAGTGCCCGAACTGCAAGGAAGAAGCAAAGGTGTTGCGCGATCAATTGCCCAAGGCGTTCGAAGGCAAAGTACGCGTGTACTTCAAGGACTTTCCGCTCGAGCAACTGCATCCATGGGCGAAACCCGCCGCCATCGCGGGACGTTGTGTGTTCCGTCAAAAACCTGCCGCATTCTGGAATTATCACGATTGGATCTACGATCATCAAGCCGAGATACTGCCCGATAATCTCAAAACCAAAGTGATCGGTTGGGCCGAGACGCAGAATCTGGACACGGCCAAACTCGGTCAGTGCATCGACGCGCGCGCGACCGAGAGCGAAGTGAATCGTGAGATTGCGGAGGGGCGTTCTCTGATGTTGAACGGGACGCCTACGCTGTTCATCAACGGCCGCCCGCTGTCGGGTTCGCTTCCCTGGCCTACGCTCGAGGAGATTATCAAGCGCGAGCTGGGATTCCAGCAGACCGCCAAGAACGCGGGCGAAAAGTGCTGCGAAGTGACGCTTCCCACGCTGGCTCCGGCAAAGAAATAGCGACTCCTGGCTGGGTCGACCGGCACGTCCTTACATCGGCCGCTTCACAACGCTCAACGAAATACGCGACGGATACTGGCGCGAATGGTGAATCACGTTGTGCGCCACCACCCCCGTCGTCTCATCGTAGTTATTGCCGCCGGTGTTCAGATTGCGATCGAAGCGCGGGAAGTTGCTGCTCGAAACTTCGATGCGAATGCGGTGTCCCGCAGCGAAGTAGTTGCTCGTAGTCATCGGCTGGAGGGCGATCTGATACACCTTGCCGCGCTCCATCCACACCGGCGGTTTCTCGTAGCCTTCGCGATAGCGGGCGCGCTGGATCGTCTCATCCAGGTTGTAAGCGGTGCCGTCGGGATAGACGTCGATCACCTTCACGGTAAAGTCGGTGTCCTTCGCGTCGGATGAGACATAGAGAGTGGCCTCCATCGGGCCGCTCACTTCAGTCCCTTCCTTCAACGCGTCCGAGGTGTACACGAGAATGTCGGCGCGCGCTTCCATCTTGCGCTGATCGAACGCTCCGCCAGTTACCGCGTTTCCGGTGCAGCAAACATTTCCACCGTAAGATGTTATGGGGTTCATCGGATCGTAGACAAACGTGTCCGCGCTGTCCATCTCGGGCGGCGCCGCTGCCAGCTTGCCGTCCCCAAAAAGGCTGTTCGCCTTGCCGCCGCTGGCCAGGTAAAAAGTTACCGGCTGCGCGCCTTGTGGAGGCCACGTCGCGGAGCTATGCCATTTGTTCGATCCCATGGTGAAATATTTGACCTTGGGCATCTTCTCCAAAGCGCCGTTCTTCTCGCCCTTCAAGAAATGGTCGAACCACCCGAACGTCAACGCGTCGTAATCCAGACGCGCGTCGCCCATGCTGCGCTCGCCGACGATCGTATCTTCGGTAGCGCGTTTGTAGCTGCAATGCAGCGTCGGCGCGATGATCGCGTATTGCTGATCGGCAATCTCCGGCCGCGCGGTTTTGCGGACATAGTTATATGCCGCCAGGTTTGGCCCCACCGACACGTCGTACCACGACATGAACCAGAAGCCGGGGACATTGACGGGCATGTTGTCGTGCCACAGGGCGCCGCGATACCAGGCCGGATCGTTGGGCGTGCGCTTGATCATCGCGCCGCCGGTGGACACCTCCATGCGGTCGGAGAAGATTCCGCGCGGTCCGTTCACGGCCTTCATGATGTCCATCTCGGGCAGATGCCATAACGCCTTCGACCAGTCCACCGGCGGCATCTGCGCGGCCAGATCGAAGTAGCGCGAAGCCTGGATCAGATCAGCCTGCGATGTGTTCGGCGGGAACATCGGACGCACCTGGTTCTGCTCGCCATACAGCCACGCGATAAACAGCATCTGCACGGCACCGCCGCGATACCAGTTCCCTTGCTCGTAATACGGACCCACGCGCCCGACGCCAGCGCCGAATCCTTGTGGGACCATCGCCGCAAGCGCAGGATTACCTTGCGCGGCCACCGCAAGTTGCCACTCGGCAGTGGACGAGCACCCGATCGTCCCGACCTTCCCATTCGACCAGGATTGCGCTGCCATCCACGAAATCGCGTCGGTGCCATCGGTCAGCGGCGGCCCGAGTATGTCGTACTCGCCTTCGGAAAAGAAGTGACCCCGCTCGTTCATCTCAACGAACGCATACCCGCGCTTGACGGCTTGCAATTCGGCGGTCATATCTCGCGGCGCGCCAGCCCGCACGTCCCAGTAGTTGAAGTTGTATGGTGTGCGCACGAAGATGATCGGGTACTTCTTCGAGCTGTCCTTCGGCCGGTAGATATCGGTGGCCATCCGTTTGCCGTCGCGCATCGGAACCATGACCTTGCGGTCGATGATGGCCAGCGATTCCAACTCCTTCTCCGTAGCGTTGCGTGCCGCGATTTGTTGCGCGTTCGGCGGAGGCGGTTGTGCCGGAGCGAGGACAACGGCGACAGTGATAGCCAGCAGGATCGTGCGAAACATAAGGACGAATATACCGCGCCTCGTCACTTGTGACTCACGCCCGCGCGCCGCTACCATGTAACTACCCGTCAAATATGTCAGACATCAAGGAACGTACTCTCGGATTCAATACGCGCGCGCTGCATGCCGGCTATCAGCCCGATCCCACGACGAAATCGCGGGCCGTGCCGATCTATCAGACGACCTCATTCGTCTTCGACAATTCCGATCATGCCGCGGCGCTTTTTGGCTTGCAGCAGTTCGGGAACATCTACACGCGCATCATGAACCCGACCACGGCCGTTCTGGAGGAGCGCGTAGCCTCGCTCGAATCGGGCGTCGCGGCGCTCGCGACCGCTAGCGGACAATCCGCGCAATTTCTCGCGCTGAGCAGCTTGTTGGAGAACGGCGATCACTTCGTCGCATCGAGCACGTTGTACGGCGGCACGTACACGCAATTCGAGGTGAGCTTCCGCAAGTTCGGGTACGACGTGACGTTTGTCGAACCGGACGATCCTGAAAACTTCCGCAAAGCGATCCGGCCGAACACGAAGTGCATCTACGGCGAGACGATCAGCAATCCGCGCGGAAACGTATTGGACATCGAGGCGGTAGCGAAAATTGCGCACGAGAGCGGCCTCCCACTGGTGATCGACAACACGTTCGCGACGCCGTACGTGTGTCGGCCCATCGAGTACGGAGCCGACATCGTTGTCCACTCACTCACAAAGTTTATGGGCGGGCACGGCACCAGCATCGGCGGCATCATCGTTGACGGCGGCAAGTTCGACTGGAGCAGCGGCAAATTTCCGCAATTGAGCGAGCCGTCGCGGGCCTACCACGGCATGAAATTCGCCGAAGCTTTCGGCAATCTCGCGATGATCATCCGCGCGCGCGTCGAGGGGTTGCGCGATCTCGGCCCGTGCCTCAGCCCGTTCAATTCGTTCCTGTTTCTGCAAGGGATCGAGACGCTCAGTATCCGCATGGACGCGCACCTGCGGAACACGCTCGCCGTCGCCAAGCATCTCGAAGAGCATCCGCTTGTGACGTGGGTGAAATACCCATCGCTTAAGTCGAGCCCGTATTACGACATCGCGCAGAAGTACGTGCCGAAAGGCGCCGGCGCGGTATTCTCGTTCGGCATCAAGGGAGGCTACGAGGCCGGACGGCGCTTCATCGACAAGCTGCAACTGTTCTCGCACCTGGCCAACGTTGGCGATTGCCGCAGCCTGGTGATTCATCCTGCTTCAACCACCCACCAGCAGCTTTCGCCGGCGGAACAGGAGGGCGCGGGCGTGACTGCCGACATGGTCCGGCTGTCGATTGGTCTCGAAGACATCGACGACATCCTGTGGGATCTGGGCCAGGCGCTCGAGGCGTCGCAGGCCGGCTCGTAAGGTGCCCCGGTGGCTCTGACCGCGAACGAAACCATCGATCTGTTCAAGCAAACGGGCGCGTACCTTCGCGGTCATTTCATTCTGACCAGCGGACTGCACAGTCCCGAGTATCTGCAGTGCGCGCGCGTGCTGCAGTACCCCGATAACGCCGTGGCGTTAGGGCGTGCGCTCGCGGACCGGCTCGATCACTGCGGCAAAGTGAACGTGGTGGCGGCGCCGGCGATCGGTGGCCTGATCATCGGTCATGAGGTGGCGCGGCACTTGGGCGCGCGGTTCATCTTTACCGAACGCGATTCGAGCGGGGCGATGCTGCTGCGGCGCGGATTCGACGTTGAACGCGGCGAACGTGCTGTGGTGATCGAGGACGTGGTCACGACGGGCGGCAGTTCGCGCGAAGTGATCGACGTGCTTGTAGCGCAGGGCGCCGCAATCAGCGCGGCGGCGTCCATCATTGATCGCAGCGGCGGGCACGTCGAATTGGGCGTCCCTCGATTTGCACTGGCGACGTTGAAGGCGATCACCTACCCGCCGCACAATTGCCCGCTATGCCAGCAGGGTAGCGTGGCGGTGAAGCCCGGATCCCGCCCCGCTCGATGAGGCGCATTCGAATCACGCTCGCCTACGACGGAACGAATTTTTATGGATGGCAGGTGCAGCCCGGCCTGCCCACGATTCAAGGCGCGCTCGAGGAGATCCTGAGCGGCATCGAACGCAAGGCTGTCGCAGTAGCAGGATCGGGGCGCACCGATGCCGGCGTTCATGCGCTCGCGCAGGTTGCCGCCTTTTGGCTCGACAATCCCATCCCGGTCGATAATCTGCGCAAGGCGATGAACCGGCTTCTGCCGCTGTCGATTCGAGTGCGCCACGTCGAGGAGACCGCGCCCGAATTTCATCCCCGCTATGACGCGATCGCAAAGACGTACGAATATCGCATTTTCCGCGAGGAGATCTGTCTGCCGTTCGAGCGGCGCTATGTGCATCATCATCCTTATCCGTTGAACGAATTTGCGATGATCGCAGCCGCGCGGCTGTTCGAAGGCGAGCACGATTTCACGGCGTTCGCAGCGCGTGACCCGGCCGATGCGTTGCGTCCGAACAAAGTGCGTACGGTGTACTCGTCGCAGCTGGAACGCACAGGCGAGCACTTGATCTACCGCGTCCGGGGTAGCGGATTTCTGAAGCACATGGTGCGGAACATGGTGGGCGCACTCATTGAATGCGGCAAGGGCAACCTGTCAGAAGCCGTGCTTGGTCGCCGTCTGGAGCCGGGCTGTACGGATCCACCTCGTCCGACCGCTCCCGCGCAAGGTCTGTGGCTGCGCTCGGTGGAATACGGGACTTAGGCTACTCACTGGCCCATCAGGTACGGAGCCACGAGCTCGACGAATTCGCTGGGGCTGACTATCCTCGTCGTTTCATGGTCAATCGGGAAGTGCTTATTGTTGCCGGTCACCAGGAAATCCGCTTTGCCGGCCTCGGCACATTCGTAAAAGCGGTTATCCGACTCATCTCGTGAAATCGAGAGAGTCCGATGAGGCCGCACCAAAATGCTCGTCCTACGAATGACGTCGAGCACTGCATCGATTCGATGAGAAGAAAACTTGAACCGAGGTCGCCGCAGGACCTCCTCGTATTCGGCGAGCACAGCAGGAGAGACGATCATGGCTATTTTTTCTACTTGCTGCCGAGTCCAGAACCGACGCCGGCAGGCCATCGGGGGCCAGGTTCGCGGACACCACCACGTTGGTGTCAACGACCACGCGGATCATGCAGCGGGTTGTTTCGGCTTCTTTCTTCGGGAGGATCGCACGGCAGCGATCTCGCGATCGATATCACGCATGCTGAGCGTACTGGTGCCGCTCCGCTTGGCTTCGTCGCGCAGTGCTTTGTACGCAGGCGGCGTAGGGGCAACATTCTTGATGAAATCTTTAACGCTCATAATGATCACCGACGGTTCGCCGCGGCGGTCAACCACAAAGCGCTCACCACCTTCCTCGGCTCGTTTGAGGATCTGTCCCAATTGAGCGCGAGCGGTGACAGCCGAAACAGTGTTGGCCACGCGTTTGATTCGCTGCTTCATTGTACGGTCCTCGGACCCCTTAATCAGTTTAGTAGAGCTCTCAAGCCCGGCCAGGTGTCTCTCGCGGCCGTCCGGGCCGGTGCCGCCACCGACCACCGGCCACTGACCACTGCTGCTGAGTTACGCTGAAACTTAATGAGTAGTGTTCAAATCACCCTGCCGGACGGCAGCGTACAAACCGTTCCGGAAGGCTCCAAACCGATCGACGTCGCAAAGTCGATCAGCCCGCGCCTGGCCGATGATGCCGTGGCGGCGCGCGTGAATGGCGAACTCTTCGATCTCACCCGCCCGCTCGAAGGGGACGCGAAGCTCGAGATCCTCACCAGCCGCAGCACCGATCCGGACGCGCTCTACGTCTATCGCCACTCCACGGCCCATCTGCTCGCCGCGGCGGTGCTGGAACTCTATCCCGAAACCAAGCTCGGCGTCGGGCCGCCCATCGACAACGGCTTCTATTACGACTTTCAACGCGACACTCCATTCACCCCCGAAGACCTCGACAAAATCGAGAAGCGCATGTGGGAGCTGCAGAAAGAGAATCTCCCCTACGAGCGCGTTCTGACTAACAAGGACGAGGGGCTCGAGAAATACAAAAACGATTGGATGAAGCGCGAGTTGATCACCGAAAAAGCCGGTGACGTCTTCACGGAGTATACGCTCGGTCCGAAATTCATCGACTTTTGCCGCGGCCCGCACGTGCCTTCGACGTCGCGGATCAAGGCGTTCAAGCTGCTGTCCGTCGCGGGCGCGGTGTGGAAGGGCCAGGAAAACGGCGTCCCCCTCCAACGCATCTACGGCACTTCGTGGTTCTCCAAAAAGGACCTCGACGCTTACCTCACCAAGCTCGAAGAGGCGAAGAAGCGCGACCATCGCAAGCTCGGCCAGGAGCTCGATCTGTTCAGCATTCAGGAACTGGCCGGGCCGGGTCTGATTTTCTTTCACCCCAAGGGCGGCCGCGTTCGCAAGATTCTCGAAGACTGGATGCGCGATCAGTACCTGGCTCGCGGATACTCGCTGGTTTACACGCCACACGTCATGCGCCGCGATTTGTGGAAGACCTCGGGCCACGCGAACTACTACAGCGAAAACATGTTCACTCCGATGGAGCTGGACGACGCCGAGTATCAACTGAAACCGATGAACTGCCCCGGCCACATCCTTATTTACAAGGACCGGTTGCGCAGCTATCGCGACCTGCCAGTGCGTTTGGGTGAGTTGGGCACGGTGTACCGATACGAACGTTCGGGCACGATGCACGGCCTGCTCCGCGTCCGCGGGTTTACCCAGGACGACGCCCACATCTTCTGCACACCGGAACAGATCGAGGACGAAGTGGTGAACTGTGTCGAGTTCGCCGTGGATGTATTGAAGACGTACGGCTTCGATAGTTATGAAGCCGAGGTTTCCACCTGGGATGGCGGCGCGAGCGGCAAGTACGACGGTGAACCGGAACAGTGGCAGCTCGCCGAAAGCGCGTTGAAGCGAGCCATCGAGCGGCTGCACATCGAAGCCAAGGTGATGCCTGATGAGGCCGCCTTCTATGGGCCGAAGATCGACATGAAACTGGTGGACGCGATCGGCCGCAAATGGCAGCTCTCCACGGTTCAATTCGACTTCACCCTGCCCAGGCGCTTCGGCCTCGAGTACATCGCCGAGGACGGCAAAGCGCATCAGCCGCTCATGGTGCATCGCGCGCTGTACGGCTCCGTCGAGCGCTTCTTCGGCATCCTGGTCGAGCACTATGCGGGGGCATTTCCCGTGTGGCTCGCGCCGGTGCAGGCCGTGGTTCTTCCCATCACCGACCGCCAGCTCGAATACGCCCGCACGGTGGAGCAGAAACTCGCCGGTGCCGGGTTGCGCGTTCACCTCGACGATCGCAAGGAGAAGGTGAATCTCAAGATTCGCGACGCGCAGATGCAGAAGGTTCCGTACATGCTCGTCGTCGGTGATCGCGAAGCTCAGGAGGGCACTGTGTCGGTTCGCAACCGCAAGCATGCAGACCAGGGCGTCAAATCCGTCGATACGTTTATCTCCGAAATCCAAGCCCTGATCGACAACAAGACCCCGTTCGAGTAGACAGCGTTGCTGCTCGCAATCACGGCCGTTCTGGTGGCGCTGCTCGCCGGCTCGCTGGTTTACTGCGTGCTCACCGTTGTCGCCGTGCGAAGATATGTTTCCGTGAAAGCGCCCGTGCTCGCGGTGCCGCAGCCGGTGAGCGTCTTGAAGCCGCTTCACGGTGTCGACCAGGGTCTCGAACAAAACCTGCGATCCTTCTTCACGCAGAATTATCCGCTTTTCGAACTGCTGTTCGCCGTTCGCGACGCCTCCGATCCGGCGCTGGCGATCGTCGAGCGTCTGCGTGAGGAGCACCCAACTGTACCCGCGCGCGTGATCGTTACAGGCGAGCCGCCGTACCCCAACGCTAAAGTATTCAGCCTGGCGCATATGTTCGATGCCGCGGCTCACGATGTGCTGGTGATGAGCGACAGCGACATCCGCGTTGACCAGCAGCACCTCTCGATAATCGCGGCGGAGTTTCAAGACCCGCACACAGGCATGGCGACGTGCCCGTATCGAGCTGTCGCCGGCAAAAGTGTATGGTCGCGTTTGGAGGCCGCCGGGATGAATACCGAATTCTGGGGCGGTGCGCTGGTGGCTCGCATGCTCGAGGGCATGAAGTTCGCCGTGGGCCCGACGATCGTCGCGCGTAAATCGGTTCTCTCTCGCATCGGCGGGTTCGACGTCTTGAGCCAGTATCTGGCGGAAGATTTCGTCATGGGCGCGCGCGCTGCCGAAGCGGGATTCGGTGTGATTCTGTCCTCGTACGTCGTCGAGCACAGGATCGGTTCTCAGGCGCTCGCGGCCAACTTCGCGCACCGCTTGCGTTGGGCGCGCAGCACGCGACGATCCCGGCCGGCGGGGTATGTCGGTCAGGTGTTCACGAATCCGCTCCCGCTCGCCCTCCTGTTGATCGCATGCAATCCGGCATGGTGGCCGGTGTTTGCCCTCACACTCCTGCTCCGCACGATAGCCGCCGATGCCGTTGCCCGAACTGCATTGCACGGTCGCGTCGATTGGCTCGCGCTGCCTTTGCAAGACGTGCTCAGCTTCGGATTTTGGCTAGCCGGATTCTTCGGAAACGAGATTGTCTGGCGCGGCCGGCGCTACCGTCTGCTGCGCGACGGACGCTTCGAGTTATCCTGAACAGATAGGACCTACTACTCCAGTTTTCCCGTGTCCGAAGTGCGGACAAACGGATACCCGCCCTTCGCATCGCTCGAAGTGGACCGACACTTTGTATCGTGCGGGCGGACGCCAGGCCCGCCGGTGCCGCGATTGCGGAGCGCGCTTCTACGCAGGCGCGGGCCAGGATCCCGCCGCAACGCCGGCGAAGCCCAAGCAGCAACCACGGCGCAAGTCGCGCTTCCGGCTGAGCAGCAAAGATCGCAAGCTGGCCATACAGGTTGCCCTGTTTCTCGGTCTGCTGCTGATCTTCCTCGTGTTCCTCCGATTCATCACGCAAGAGCGCGGCGGCGGGGGTGAGGGCCGCCTTACGCCGCGGCACGAACACACGGCATGAACCTAGTGTTCCTAGGCACACCGCAGTTCGCCGTGCCGTCGCTCAAGGCGCTGCTCGAGGCGGGCCATCGCGTACTCGCTGTGTACACCCAGCCTGACAGGCCGAAAGGGAGGGCGCATGAGCCTGCGCAATCCCCCGTCAAGCAAGAGGCGCTGGCTCACGGCCTCGAAGTTCGCCAGCCGGAGCGCATTCGCCGTCCTGAGCCGGTTGCTGAATTGCGCGATTTGAATCCCGATGCGATGGTCGTCGTCGGCTACGGGCAGATCATTCCGCAATCCATCATCGACATTCCGCGTCTCGGCATCGTCAACGTGCACGGGTCGTTGCTCCCGAAATATCGCGGCGCAGCGCCGATTCAGTGGGCCATCGCAAACGGCGAAACTCACACAGGCGTTACAACGATGATGATCGATGCCGGCCTCGACACCGGCGCGATGCTGTTGAAGTGGTCGACTGAAATCGGCCAGGAGGAGACTGCGGTCGAACTCGGTGAGCGCCTATCGGTCGCGGGCGCGAAGCTCTTGCTGGAAACGTTGGCCGGTCTGGAAGCGGACACAATGAGACCGGAGCCGCAGGAGAATTCGCAGGCCACGCTCGCTCCAATTTTGAAGAAGGAAGATGGGCGGATCGATTGGACACTGGCTGCGTGTGAGATTCTGAATCGCATGCGCGGGTTCACGCCTTGGCCCGGTGCATATACGTTCTTTCGCGGCCAGCGCTTGTACATCTGGCGGGCTCGCGAAACGGCGGCCGGCCTTCCGTCGATACTCGTCCAGCACGGCAAAACCGCGGTTGCGGGATGCGGCGGCGGCACCGGACTGGAATTGGTCGAGGTGCAATTGGAAGGACGGAAGCGCATGCCTGCCGCAGCGTTTCTGAATGGAGCCGCCATCGCCGAACAAGAGGTCCTGACAGATTGCTAACGATTCCCCTGGGCTACCGATTTTCCGCTCTTTACGCTGGTATTCGCAAAGCGCGCAAAGACGATCTCGCTCTCATCGTGTCTGACTCGCCAGCCGCCGCCTCCGCCGTATTCACGCAGAACCGAGTCCAAGCTTCGCCGGTGAAACTGTGCCGCCAGCATCTCAATGCATCGCACAACACGGTGCGCGCGATTCTAATCAACGCCGGTAACGCGAACTGCGCGACGCGGACCGGCGATGATGTCGCGAGCTCGACATGCGAGGCGTTGGCGGCGGCTCTCGGTACTCCCGTCGAACAGATTCTGCCCGCTTCGACCGGCGTCATCGGCGTCGAACTCGACCCCGCCTTGATCACATCGGCTGTTCCCGATCTGGTGCGTCAACTCGCGGAAAACCGCTTCGAAGCTGTTGCGAGCGCGATCATGACCACGGACACCGTGCCCAAAGTTTCGTCGCGCGAAGTCGCATTGCGAGGCGGCCGTGTTCGCATCGCCGGTATGACCAAGGGCGCAGGCATGATCCAGCCCAACATGGCGACCACGCTCGGTTTCGTGATCTGCGACGCGCAGTTGTCACCCGAGAATCTGCGCGGTATGTTGACCACGGCAGT
Source organism: Bryobacterales bacterium (assembly GCA_038322705.1). GTDB lineage: Bacteria > Acidobacteriota > Terriglobia > Bryobacterales > Bryobacteraceae > TMP-7. Next base: position 20,550 of record JBBQGC010000051.1, read on the forward strand.
CGGCTCCAGCTACAACCGCATCAGCGTAGACGGCGACACGTCGACGAACGACACGATGATCCTGCTCGCCAACGGCGCATCGGGCGTGAAGCCGGACGATGCTGAACGGGATCAGGTGCAAGCCGCCGTTACTGAGGTTCTCGAGGACCTGGCGCGTCAAATCGTCCGTGACGGCGAAGGCGCTCGCAAGCTGATCACGATCGATGTGAGCGGGTTTGCCACCGCCGATGACGCCCAGCGAATCGCCCGCGCGATCGCGAACTCGCCGCTGGTGAAGACGGCCATCGCGGGCTCCGATCCGAACTGGGGCCGTATCTTATCCGCGGCGGGCAATGCCGGAGTGGTGTTCGATCCGTCGGATGCCGACATCGACCTGCAGGACATTCCGGTGTGCCGCGGCGGACTCGCTGCCGATTTCGACGAAGCCCTTCTGGCGCGCAAGTTGGACGACCGCGACTGCAATCTGAAATTCAACATCCGCGGCAGCGGCACCGGACGCGCCCGCTTCTGGACCTGCGACTTTACCGAAGACTACATCCGCATCAACGCGAGTTATCGCACGTGACGCGCCGGTTGGCTCTTGCGTTGGCCGCCGCTGCAGCAATCAAGCCTGTTCGCGCGGATGCGGCCGGTGATACGTGGCGCGTAATAGCCGCCATGGCTGCCTCTCTTGCCGAAGATAATGTTCCAGCGTTCCTCAAACTGCTCGACCCGAAACTCCCCGGCTACACCACGCTAGCGGCCAATGTTCAAGCTATCGTCGAACAGGCCGACGCGCATTCCGGAATTACTCCGATGATCAACGAAGGCAGCGACACCGCACGGACATTGCAGGTGGATTGGGAGCTGCGTTTGACGCGCAAAGGCGCCGAGGGGCGCATGCTGATACGGGAGGAAGCCGTGTCGCTAACCGTCCGCCGCGATGGCAAACACTGGCGCGTGTCGAAGCTCGATCCTCTATCGTTCTTCGCGCCGCCCGACTTCCGTTGAACTACTGCTTCTCAGGGACCGAGTATTGAAACTCGTAGAAATGCTTCCCGCCCTCGATCTTGATCCTCATCTTCCCAGTCAAGCCGGTTAACTCGCCCGTGCCTGAGTCGGGTACCACGGTCACCGAGAGTTGCGGTTCGCCGCGAGTCATCGTAGCGCTGTGCTGCAGTATGAACGACCCGTTGACGCCGCCGAGAGTTCCGGTCACCCGTTCGATCGCGACATATCCAGCAGAACCCTTCACCGCGGTACCGGCGCTTAACATCTCGCCCTTGCTTGCCGCCTCGAGATCGCCATGGAACTGTTTGTCGATCGACATCCTTCCCAGGCCCGCAGCCGCTGCCTGATGGGCCAGCGCTTGCGGAGTCAGTTTCACGTCGAAGGTGCCTGCCGCGGATTTAGTCACCACTTCATAGTAGAGCCAGGATTGCGAACAGCGCCACCCATACCAGCCCCATGAAATGCCAGTACACCGCGATCAGGCCCGAGATCATGCGGTGCCGGTTCCAGTTCTTTCCCCGCCGGAACAGCAAGTAAAGCAGAACCATCATCCCCACCAGCAAGTGCGCCGCGTGCAGACCGGTGAAAACGTAGAACACCGAAGCGTGCGGGTTCGACCGCACATAGTAGCCGCGTCTCACCAGCTCGGACAACGCAATCAGTTGCGATGCGATGAAGGACAGTCCGAGAAAGGTGGTCAGCATCAGACGCCTGCGATAAACGAACCAGCGATGGCCCGCAAGCGCACGGCGCGCCGACTCGATCATCAGGCTGCTGAGCGCGAGGATGCCGGTCGATAACCACAGCACCACCGGCGTTTGAATCGGCTGCCAGTAACGCGGCGTGCGCGAGCGTGAGTAATAGATCATCGCCAGCGCGAAGAACAGCGTGCCGATCGATATGAGGGCGAGCGTGAGCCCGAGCCGGTACAACTGAAATCGGCGCGGCTCGTCGTCGTCCCCGCCGCCGCCGTCACCGCGGCCGGGATCTTCCGGGCCGGCGGCGCCAGGGCCTCCGCCGCCAGGGACCTTGATTTCGAGTTCTACCGGGGCGGCTTCCAGCGCCGGGGCAGGCATTACTCCCATTGTGGCTGAGATTGGCCGCCGCTTTGTTGCGATAATGAGTGAACTGGTTGCGGCCATGAAATCCCGGATCTTCTTCCTGTTTGCCCTCTCGTTGTGTCTCTGCGCTCAACGCAAGGATGTTGAAAGGCCCGTGCGCCAGCCGGTCCGGGGTACGCGCGGCGCCGTCGCCTCCGGCAGCGAGTTTGCCTCCGAAGCCGGCATGCGGCTCTTTCACAAGGGCGGCAACGCCGTGGACGCCGGTGTCGCCACCATGTTTGCGGCCGCCGTCACGGAGTATTCGCACTTCGGCTTCGGAGGTGAAGCGCCTATCCTCATTCGAACAAAGTCGGGCAAAGTTGTTTCCATCGCGGGCGTCGGCACAATGCCCAAGCTCGCCACTGCCGACCTGTTCCGTACGCGCACGCTACGGCCCTTCGAAGTCATGCAACGCGATCCCGGCGGACTGAGCGGCATCGTTCCCGTCACGGGTCTCATGCCGGCGCTGGTGCCGGGCATGGTCGACGCGGGATTGCTGGCCCTTCTTGAATTCGGGACCAAGCCGCTGGCCGACGTGCTCGCCCCGGCGCTCGAATTAGCCGACGGATATCCGATCGATGAACAGCGCTCGTCGAGCATCGCGCGTTCGCGCCAGTTCTTTGAGATGTGGCCCGATTCCAAGCGCCACTGGATGCCCAACGGCCGCGTTCCGATGCCCGGCGAAATGTTCGCGCAGCCCGACCTGGCGCGCGTCTTGCGCGGCATGCTCGAAGCCGAACACAAGGCCCATGCCGCGGGTAAGGACCGCGCCGCCTCCATCGACGCCGTGCGCGATTACTTTTATCGCGGTGATGTTGCACGCCGCATTGACGCGTTCAGCAAAGCGAACAACGGGCTGCTGCGATACGAAGACATGGCTGCTTTCAAGCTGCAGGTGGAAGAGCCCGTGTCCACCACCTACCGCGGATATCACGTATATAAGCCCGGTTTTTGGAGCCAGGGACCATCCCTGATCGAAGCGCTCAATATCCTGGAGCCTGTCGATCTTCGGTCCCTCGGCGTCAATTCGGCGGAATATATTCACACCGTGGTGGAAGCCTTGAAATTGGCCTACGCCGATCGCGATACATACTACGGCGACCCCAAGTTCAATAACATCCCGGCGGCCGTGCTCCTGTCTAAAGAGTACGCAGCGGAGCGCCGCAAACTCATCACTCACGGCGCATCGCTCGATTTCCGCCCTGGCGCGATTCACGGCAAGACCGGGCAGCACCCCTCGGCGAGCGAATCCACGCACATCAAGATTGACGATGCTCTGATGGCTCGCGATACCACGTGCGTCGATACGGTGGACAAGGATGGCATGGTCTTCTCATCCACTCCTTCGGGCGCCTGGATGCCATCGGTGATTGCGGGCGATACGGGTATCCCGCTCACCCAGCGGGCGCAGAGTTTCCTGCTGGTGAAGGGTCATCCGAATGAGCTCGCGGGAGGCAAACGGCCTCGCGTGACTCTCAGCCCGACGATCGTATCCCGAGCCGACGGCTCACCGTTTCTCGCGCTCTCTACCCCTGGCGGAGACAACCAGGATCAGAGCTTGATCCAGATGATACTCGACGTCATCGAGTTCAACATGAACGCAGAAGCCGCGGTGGAAGCTCCCCGGTTCCAGACGCGGCACCTGGTATCGAGCTTCGATAATCACGCGTGGAACAAGGGCGATTTGCTGCTCGATGAGCGGATGCCGGCAGCGACATTTTCCGAACTGGTGGAGCGCGGCCACCGTGTGCAGACTCGTTCACGCTGGGCCAGCGGCGCGGCGCCCGTCATGATCCGCGTGTTGGCCGGTCCCGTAATTGAAGCGGGCGCCGACCCGTATGGCTATCGAATCGCCCACGCCTGGTGACTTCGCATGAGTTTCTCCATCACTCGTCCCTGCCCGGCTTGCGGCGCAATGAATCGCGTACCGGCTCGTCATCTGGCCGATACCGGCAAGTGCGGATCCTGCAAGGCCGCGCTTGCGCCAACTGCGGAGCCCATCGCGGCCGGTAGCGAGACTTTCGACGATATCGTCAGGGAAGCTCGCGTTCCGGTGCTGGTGGATTTCTGGGCGGCCTGGTGCGGCCCGTGCAGATCGGTGGCGCCGGAGGTGGAAGCGCTGGCGCGCGAAATGTCGGGAAAGGCGCTTGTGCTGAAGGTGGATACGGAAAAGAATCCCGTTCTCGCTTCGCGCTTTCAGGTGCAAAGCATCCCGAATTTCGTCGTATTCCGAAACGGGATTATCATGTTGCAACAACCCGGCGCAGTTCCACGCGCGACAATGCGCCAGTGGCTCGAGCGCGCGATGGCGACTTAGTCTACGCCGCTTTTTGCGTAGGTTGAGGTATTCCAAGTAAACGGGATTGTCTCCGCGATAGGGATGCACGGGTCGGAATGGCGGTCGGGGGCCTGGCGCTATTCAGCCTGCGGCTCGCGCCCTGAAGTGCCCAGCGTAGGATCACAGAAGCGCCGTAACCGCGAAACCGTCTGCGCGGACTCGTGCTCGAAATAAGAAAGAAGCGCCAGACCTTTTTCAGAATAGAGACGGCGTCTGTACTCCGTGTCGAGCACCGGCTTCCCCTGGGCGAGCGTGGCCGCCAATTCCGAATCCCTTCCCAGTCCGTATCCTGAACCGAGTACACCGTACAACATTTGGCGCGTTCAGCATCAGCGACTCCACTAACCCCTTATCTACCCGATTGCCGGTGTAGCTCTGGGTTGGGTCGCAAAAACGCAGGTTCGATTCCTGGATTTCCGGTCTATTCATTACACCGGAGATGAAGTCGTACAAATCCGCAAACTCCCTACTAACAGCAACAGTTCAGTCAACTGGCTGTGATCGATTTCGCGGCCGTCGTCTCCTACGATTCGCTACAGCAGAGACATCTCGCTTTGCTCGACTGCCTTCACGGCGGATCCCGTGAGCCGAACAACGAGAGAACAGAATGTTTCAGAGCCCACATTCGGTAAAGTATTGTGGCTTTGCGGGTTCTATGGTCCACGAGCGGAACTCCGGTGCAGCCAGCGATGGTAGAATCCAATCGATGCCTAACCAGCTCACGGTCGACGATATCGTCCCGCTCATTGCGGCGCTTACGCCTCAGGAGCGCACTCGTCTATTACGCTTAATCGCCAAGCCGCACAGCGACGACGCTTCCCTGTATCGCGCAATACCGCCCACCGATGAAGAGTTTTCCGCAGACGAGGAACCGTTGGCTTGGGAGGGTGAGGACTGGGAGAACATGGCTTGAAGCGCGGAGAGATTCGCTGGTATGCGTTCCGCCACCCTGACAAGCGCCGCCCGGTTCTCATTCTCACGCGAGACGACGTCATTGACCGATTGAACGAAGTCGTCGTTGTGCCTGTTACACGAACGATCCGCGGATTGGCCACCGAAGTAATCCTGACGCCTGACGACGGCATGCCAGTTGCGTGCGCCTTGAATTTTGATCATGTATCGCTGGCGCAACGCGATCGAGTTGGTTGATTTGCGGCCTACCAGAGGTTCGGTGGCCCGAAGCGCGCCGGGCTCTGCTCATCGGTTGTCGATTTGGCGATTGAGAACGCCGGAGTCACTCGCCGCAGGGAACTGCGGGATCAACTTGCGATCAACGGGAGGCGCAGCTGAATCCGGTACTGTGTTCTGAGTCAGACTGATCTGCGGTTCCCTGCGCGACTTGCCGGTATTACGCCGCTTTCTCGCGTCCCGGAATAATCAGGACGCTGTTGCTCAACCCCTCGGCATCCGGCTCGCGGCTTTTATTTGACGGGTCGTCGCGCCACTCCGTGCCATCCACGAGAAATCTGTACAAGTAACGTCCGGGCGCGAGGCGTTGAATATCGGCCACCCAAACGCCCTCCTGGATCTGCTTCGCCTCGATGCCCGGCGCGGCCCACTCGTCCCAATCGCCGCGCACCGCGATTTCGCGCGCACCCGCATGCCGCAACGTGAATCGGACTCTGGCGGGCGTCACGCAGGGCGAATTCGCGAAATCGTGCATGCAATCCGCGGCACGAGCGGCAGCGGCGACAGCGAGGCCGGCGTCCAGGGCTCCCGCGCCCTGACGCTCCGGGCTGGCGCCGCTGACGGGAATCGCCGAGCTGATGACGAGCTGGTGGATCTGCTTCGGCGTCAACGCCGGATTGGCTTCGAGCATACAGCAGATCACGCTCGAAACCAGAGGCGCGGCAAAACTGGTGCCCTCCGTCAATTTATATTCCGGCCGTACGAGTTTATTTTCGGCGATTTCCGCATCCGCCGATCGATCCCCGGCGCGGCGGCGCGCAAACAGTTCCAAAGCCTCGCGAGCCTGGTCCGTATCGGGCAGCAGAGGAGCCACCACCCAGACGCTTGGCGCAACCACCTCCGGCTTCTGCAACCCCAGACAGGATTGGCCGAAGTTGCTGTGCCACAACTCGCAGTCCTCGCGCGGAATCGTGTTGTGATCGTCAATGCCGCCCACGGTGAGCGCGTGCGGAGCAGTGGCCGGCGGCACCAGCCCGCGCTCGCCATTGTTTCCCGCCGCCGCCACCACGGTAACGCCCGCTTCGACGAGAGCCTTGATCGTATCGTCGATAGGTCCGTTGGGAACCGGCTCATCGCCGCAGACGGATAGATTCACGACGCGGATGCCGAGCTCATCCGCATGTTCCAGAATCCACTCCAACGCGCGCGTGATGCTTCCGTCAGTAATACGGCCGCGCTCGTCCGCGGTCTGCACCAGCACCACATCGGCTTGAAAGGCGAGGCCGCGATACAACCCGCGGCTGAGCCAGCCATTTCCGGCCGCCGCGCAACTCGTCATCATGCCATGCCAGAAATGCGGACGGCGCTCATCCCAACCCGGCCAGCGCGGCTGCTCCTGGGGCGCAAAGCGAAGCGCGGCGAGCGGATCGAAGGAGGCGTTCACCCACGCGCGAATGCGATTCCTCGGCCGGCACAGATCCGGATGCGGATAGAATCCGGAATCGACCATCGCCAGCGTAACGCCCTGGCCAGAGTACTGCGGGTCGGCGTGCATTCGTAAGGGGGTGGGCAAGGCTCCGAAAGCGGACTCCCGGTCTAGCGGCCAAGCTGCGTGGATGCTCTCGCGCACCTGCTCGTCGGTGCCGCGCACCATCACCTCCAAAAGCGCCTGTTGAACACACGAGGCGCACGCCCCGTCGCAATCCGCGGGCTCCAGGAGTTGGTTCGCGAGCTGGCGCATAACTTCCGGCGCGGCCCAAACCGCGTCTTGCCACGCTCGGGCCTCGCCCGGGCGAGAGCACAACAGACACGTTTTCGATCGATAGGTTTCCGGCGTCGCGCCGGGGATAGCGGGACTCATTCGTCTCCTCTATGATCCTCGATGGCGGACCTGCGTTTCAGCACCCCTCGCCGAGGTGATCCGGGAGACGGTTGCGGATAGTGTGTCTATGCCGCGTAGGCCGCTATCGGCGCGCGCTGAACCGTGTCCTGCCCCAAGCGGCTCAGGCGCTGTTTGGCGCGCGATTTCGAAAGCCGGAATTGAGTCTCGGTCAATCCCATCTCTTGGCAGATCACTTCCTTGGGTTGCTCGTCCAAATAGAATCTGGTCAGAATCTCGCGCTCGCGTTCGGGTAGGGACGCGAGTAAATCGCGCATCATTGCCACGCGTTCCCGGTCGGCCAGCGCCTGCTCCGGCGTACGATCCTGCCGTCGCATCATTACCCAGTGCCGGAGCGAGCCCGACAGACGGTCGTGCCGCGACCGCAGGCCGATATTCGAGCACAAAGACAATCGGGCGACGCCGTGGATATAGCTCGTCAGCGCCTCCGGTTCCCGCAGTCTGCCTTCCCGGATCGCCTCGGCCACCATGATGAACATATCGTGCACCCGATCGTCGAAATCGCGAAAACCGATCTGCCGGCGGAGAGAAGCCGAGAGGATTCGAAACACATTATAGAGTTGATCGAGACCGTCGGGGTGGCCGCTGCGCACATTTTCCACCACCTCCGTGAAGGGCGGCATCTGCTCGGACACGGTAGAAAGTGGAAGCATATATCTCCTCGAATTCCTACTGTATTACTTCAGATAGTGATGCAATATTCCTAGAAGTGCTGAAACTCGGGATCTAGTACCAGTAAGTTCTACTACAGAAAACTATGTAATGCGGCCGGCATGATACCTTGTGGAGAAACACGGGAGGGTTCATGTACCGAAGGTCGTTTCTGGGGACATTGTTCGCGGCGGCGGTAGGGAGCCCGCAAAATAAGGAAGCCTCTCTTAACCGCCCGAAGGTGCCCGGTACGCTTAGCCTGGGTGCCAGAAGCCGCAGGAACGGCCCTGACGAACGTACGCTCCGCTGGGAGGTGGCCCAGACAGCCATCATCATTTGCGACATGTGGGACGCTCACACGTGCACTCTGTCGGCGCAGCGTGTCGCGGCAATGGCGCCGCGGATGAATCAGGTGGTCAGCGCGGCACGCAGCCTGGGCGTGATGATCGTCCACGCGCCGAGCGACACCATGAAGTTCTACGAGAGAACTCCGTGGCGCAAGCGCATGCAACAGGCGCCGCTCGCTCCTTCCGCAACACCGATCCTTCCCCGTTGCGCGCGCGAACCGCTGGAGGAACGCGCCTTCCCCGTCGACGATGCCGCGGGCGGATGTGACGATCCGGTCCCAAAAGCCGGGACAGGCCCGCCGTATCCGTGGACGCGCGAACACCCCGCAATCGATGTCACAGGATTCGACGGCGTCAGCGAAAGCGGACAGGAGATCTATAACTACTTCAAGCAGGAAGGGATCACGAACGTCGCGCTGATGGGCGTGCATACGAACATCTGCCTCCTCAACCGGTCGTTCGGAATCCGCCAACTCACACGGCTCGGGTTTCACGTGGTGCTGGTCCGCGATCTGACCGACTCCATGTATGACCCGCGCACCCGGCCCTTTGTCAGCCACGCGCGCGGAACGGAACTGATCATCGAGCACATTGAGACGAAGTGGTGTCCTTCCATCTTGAGCGGCGATCTTACGCGGGTGATCCTGGGCAGCGATCACCATGCAATTCGAAGACTGAGGTGATCGGCAACGTGGAGGCCCGCTTCATCAACCGGCAACCACGCTCCGCCGCTAATTAGCTCACGATCGACCGCCGAGAGTCATTCCCGTCGCCAATTTTCCAGATCAGACTCCGACCAGCGAATCGCGAACCGAAGCCAAGCTGGAAAATGGTCCGCGAGATGAACGAGCCGCCCACTCTTGGTCTCCAGCACGAGTTTGGTGACCGTCTCGAAACGCCTCCTCAATACCGCTCTCGGTTGGATCGAGTGCAAGCGCTCGAATTCCTGGTTGACTACGTGGCGGACGTGAATCGGAATTCCCCCGTACGACCCGCCGTTCAATTCCGCTGCGCGATCATCGGCATTGAAGACCCGATCAGCGAAGTTCCTCAAGGGAAAAACAGAACTCTTCCCCCGCGCCGGGCGGCCCGGCGACGATGAACATTAATTAGTCCTGCATAGCGGGCAGCTTGGCGGACGTCGCGGTGCGCCCCGCCTTGCCCGTGTAGGCCGCGAGCACGACCCACGCCTTCTCCCACGCCGGTAATGATATCTGGCGCTCCAACACGTCGAACCCCGACTGTTCGATCCGCGCCAGCAATCGCCTGTAGATTTCGATCAGCGCCCATAAACTCGGGCGGCTCGATGGCGAGACGAGATCGATCAACGGCAGCGAAGCATCGTAGTAGGATTGCGCCCGCGCCGCTTCGAAGCGCATTAGTTCTTCGAATCGCGGCGGCATGACCGAGCCCGACAGCGCCGCAGCCGGTATGCGGAAACGGTTCAGATCCTCTTCAGGCAGATACACGCGTCCGCGCTCGGCGTCTTCTTTCACGTCCCGCAGAACATTCGTGATCTGAAAAGCAATGCCGCACTTCTCCGCTAAAGGAAGCGCCTCGGGCGATTCGAATCCGAAGATGTGGATGATGGTGAGCCCGACAACCGACGCGACCAGGTAACAATACCGGTACAGCTCGTCGAACGTGCGAATACGCCGCGCCTCGAGATCGGAGCTGACTCCCTCGATCATTTCGAAGAAATAGCGCCTGGGAATCGAGTAGCGCGTCGCCGCATGGTGAAACGCGGGCCACACCGGGTGGCCTGAGAACACGCCTTCCAACGCGGCTTCGAGATCCCTGCGCCAGCGCGTGATGGCCTGGGCGCGATCCGGACGCGATTCGTCGTCGCTCAGATCGTCGCAATAGCGCATGAAGGCGTACATCGCGCACATCGCCTTACGACGTTCCCGTGGCAGCAGCGTGAATGAGTAATAGAAATTTCGCGCCCGGCGCCGGGCCACGGTGGTGCAGTAGGCGTAGGATTCGTCGACCGTCATGCCGCGGCCCGGAACGCGTGGCGTCGAATCGCGCCTAGTAGCAGGCCGACACGTTCGATCTTGGAAATTGCGGGCCGTCTGGTCAACACGTCATAATGCTGGCGCTCGATCTTATCGAGGACACGCAAGCCGCCGCGGCTGAACAGTTCGAGATCGATCGCCAGCCGGCGGTCGACGGTGCCGGCCAGAGGCAGACCTTCGATAAACAACTCGCGGGCCACCTCGACCACATCGCGCATCACAGCGGCAAACTCCGGCGTGAATCGCCCCGCTCTCAAATCGCCGACCGTGTACCCGTGCCGCTCGAGTACATCCAGAGGGAGATACACGCGGTCTTTGAGCAGATCGACCCTCACGTCCTGCCAGAAGTTCGCGAGCTGAAGCGCGGTACACGTCGCGTCGGACAACGCTTGCCGCTCCGGGTCGGAATAGCCGCACAAATAAAGCAGTAGACGGCCTACTGGATTCGCGGAATTGCGGCAATACCCGAACAGCTCATCCCAGTTGCAGTAGCGCGTGACAGTCTGGTCCTGCTCGAATGCAGTGATCAGGTCAGAGAACAGATCCATGGGAAGCTCGAAGCGTTCGACGGTGCCGCGCAGCGCCACAAACACCGGATGCGACGCCTTGCCGGCGTACATCGCCTTCAGTTCGCCGCGCCACCATGCGAGCAGACGGAGGCTTTCCTGTACATCGCCGATCTCATCGCCCAGATCGTCGGCCCACCGGCAGAACGCGTACACGTTGTAGAAATGCTGGTGCAGACGCTGTGGTAGCAGGAAGCTGACAACGTGGAAATTCTCGTAATGATGCGTGGCCAGCCAGCGCGTGTATTCGAGCGCTTCGGACAGCGGCCAGGACCGCGACATCGAGTCGGCGGAAGCGACGAACTCCTTCGGCCCGAGGTACGCGGTAGCCATTCTCGACGGTTAAGGAATGATGGCGGTTTTCATGTGGCCGTTGTGGCTCATCAAATGCCGCATGACTTCCAGCAGGTTCGACAACGGTTCGGTACGATTGACGAAATCCTGGGCTGTGATCCGCCCATCGGCCACCAGATCGAGCGCTTGCCGGATATGCTTGGGCGTATGGTGGAATGTCGCTTTGCAGGTCAATTCCGAATAATGCAACAGATTCGTATCGATCTCGATCCGCGCGCCCGTGGGACAGCCGCCGAAGAAGTTCACTGTACCGCCGCGCCGTAACATGTGCAGCGCTGTTTGCCAGGCCTCAGGCTGGCCAACGGCTTCGATCGCGATGTCCACGCCGCGCCCGCCGGTCATGCCCTTCACCTGGGCCACAACATCCGCGCCATCGCCCGCTAACACGCCCTCGTCGGCGCCCATGCGAATGGCGCGATCCAACTGGCTCTGGCGGCGTCCGATCGCGATCACGTGCGCGCCGTACACCTTGGCCATGCGCACAAACATGGAGCCGATCGGTCCAAGCCCCATCACCGCCACGTTGTCGCCGGGTCCCACACGAGTCTCTTCCAAACCGCGCAACACGCAGGCGAGCGGTTCCACCAGCGCCGCGTCCTGATAATCGACATGGGCCGGAAGCTCGTACATATTCCGTTCCACGATGCGCGCCGGAATGCGGATATACTCGGCGTAAGCGCCGTTGTTGAACAGCAGATCGTCACACAGGTTTTCGTGATTGCGGCGGCAGAAATAGCACTCGCCGCACGGGGCGGAGTTCGCGGCAACAACCCTCTGACCTACCCGCCACCCCCGCACATCGGCTCCAACGGCGACAATATCCCCGGCCAACTCATGGCCGAATAGCGCCGGCGGAACGATCATGCGCGCATGGTAACCGCGGCGGAACACCTTCACATCGGTTCCACAGGTAAGCGCCGTTCTGACCCGGACTAATACGTCGCCATCTTCAATTTCGGGCACGGACACCGGCTGAATCAGCAAATGCTCCTTTCCATAGAGCACGGCGGCCATCATCTGAGTATTCACTTTGACCTCTGTGGCTGAACCACTATTTTCAATGATCTCGGGGTTGGATGCAACGCAAGCTCGATGCCTGAACGGATATCGTTGAGTGGAACACGGTCGGATATCAGATCCTGGACCGGCAGCTCACCGCTGAACACCAGCCTCGCCGATTCCTCTTGCAGATCGACCGAAGCGCTATAGGCGCCGAACAAAGTACGTTCGCCCATGCAGATATCCGCGCCCGATACTTCGACGCGCTCCTGATGCGAAGTTTGCGCAAATAGTAGGACGCGGCTCCCCGGTCGTGAGATGCGCATCGCCTGTTCGACAACTCCCGGAGCAGAGACGGCGACAATGACGAGATCGGCGCCCCGCCCGCCGGTGGACTTGCGGATCGCGGCCTCGAACGCTTCGTCGCGCGGATCGAAAGCCTGCTCAGCGCCAAATCGTTGGGCCAAGCCGCGGCGCGTCTGAAAACCATCCTTCGCGAAAATCGTCGCGCCGCTACGCTTCACCAGCATTGTGAAAATCAGGCCGATGGGGCCTTGTCCGAGGATCGCTACAGTCTCATTCGGCCTCGGATCCGCCTGAACCACCGCCTTCAGGCAAGTGTTGACGGGCTCGACGAATGTGGCGGTTTCGAACGAAACGCCGCGCGGAATGATCTCGACGCCGTCGCGGACGATCCAGTCCATCACGCGAACGTATTGCGCAAAGCCGCCGCCCGCCGGCTCACCCGTGCCGGCCGTGATGCCCACGCGCTTATAACCCTGGCATTGAGCGTACAGCTTGTGTTCGCAGTAGAAGCACGCACGGCAGGGCACGTGATGAAAGGCGATGACGCCGTCGCCTACTCTGAATCCGCTCACGCCCTCACCCACTTCAGCAACCACGCCTGCGGTCTCATGACCAAACACACGCGGCGGCGGCAGCAGGTCGTAGTGGATCTTCTTGAGATCGGTGTGGCAGATCCCGCACGCTTCCACGCGCACCAGCAGCTCGCCAGGGCCGATCCGGGGTATCTGGACGGGATCGATCGAGACTCTGCCAGAGCCCACGTATACCGCCGCCTGCATCATGCCGTTTCGCGTTGCTCGCTCTGTCGTGTTTTCAAAAGCGGCAGTTTGCAATGAAGTCTCCTAGCGATTGGGACGCCAAACGGCAGTTCCGATTCAACCGGACCAGAGCCGGGACACGCTGCCACGGCCGTGCGAGCGCCGAAAGTGCGATTCGGGACCGGCTAAAGCGCCCGAAGCGATCGCGCATCTGGTTGAAATCGAGGCCGAAACTCTCACCTGCTGTATCCGAGACGCCGCGAATGCAATAGAACGGTACATTCCAGATCCGCGCACGAGCGCCGACCGCGCCAGCCTCCATCTCGACCGCGCCTGCTCCGGTGGCCCGCAATTCCGATTTCTCGGCCGCTGTGTTCGCCACGCGATTCACCGACACCAGCGTTCCTCCGTGCGAAGCCGATTCGTTCGCCACGTCGGAAGTGCCATACGTCTTTCCATGCTCGGTATCAATCACCGAGGTTGCGACGAAGACGTCGCCCGCGCGAAGCGTGGCGTCCAAAGCGCCGCAGAATCCCGTACTCACCAATACATCCGGACGCAGATGACGGCGCGCGGTGTCAGCCGCCTCGCCCGCAAGCTGCATACCCGGTCCGTCCGCCACGCACACCACCCGGTCGCCACTGATCTCGGTCTCGCAAGCGAACTGCAACCCCCACGACAGGCGCTCCGCATTCCGGCGCGCGAGAATGCCATCGAACTCCCGTCCTTCCGCGGCCACCATGAGAATCGTTTTTGGCATTCAGCAGTAATTATTCGACCGGAACCATTCCACGGCTTTGCGCAGCGCCTGCTCCGCGGATCCGGGATTGTATCCGAGCTCCCGGGCTGCCTTGTCGTGCGATACCCACATATGTTTGCGCGCCATGCGCACGCCGTCCAGCGGAGCACGCGGCTCGACGCCAGTCACCCGAGCCCAACCGGTACTAGCCGCGCCCGCCGCCAGTGCGAGCGCATACGGAATGCGTACACGCGGAGCTGCAATTCCGCTCATGAAAGCAAGATGCTCGAAAATGACTTTCAGCGTCATGTTTTGGGCGCCCAGAATATATCGCTCCCCTGGGCGGCCTCGCTCAAACGCCAGAATGTGCCCGCTCGCGACATCGGCGGCGTCCACGATATTCAGCCCCGTATCGACGAAAGCCGGCATTGCGCCCCGCAGGAAATCGACGACGATCTTGCCCGTTGGCGTGGGCTTGAAATCGTGATCGCCCACCGGCGCCGTCGGGTTCACGATCACAACCGGCAGCCCTTGGCGCGCGAATTCCAACGCAACCTGCTCGGCCTGGAACTTGGAACGCTTGTACTCCCCCGTCATTTCCTCGATTGACACCGGCGCTGATTCATCGCCCGGCATCGCGATGCACCCCACCGTGCTTGTGTACACGACACGCTCGACTCCGGCCTTGTGCGCCGCCTCCATTACATGACGGGTTCCGCCGACGTTCGATTCGTATAACTCCGCCGGGTTGCGCGCCCACAAACGGTAGTCGGCCGCGACGTGGAAGATCGCGCCACAGCCAGCCACCGCTCGTTGCACGGATTCGGCGTCCCGCAGATCGCCTTCGAAGCGCTCCACCTCGAGTTCCCGAACCGCGCTCTGCCGACGCACCAAAGCGCGCACCGCGTGACCGCGCTCCAGAAGTTGCCGCGCGACGTGCCAACCCAGAAACCCACTCGCCCCGGTAACCAGGGTGGGTTTCAAAGCTTTCTCGCGACTAGCTCAGCAGCCACGATAGGTTCTTGAAGCTGTCCGTGAATTTGGAGTTGATTCCGACCGCGGCGGAAGGCTCGAAACCGGTGTGCATCATGCAGTGCTCGCAGCGCGGATCGTTACCGGGGCCGTACGCTTCCCACTGCGTCTGCGTCATGAACTCTTCGAAAGTCTTGTAGTGCGCGTCGGTGATCACGTAGCACGGGCCCTTCCACCCCTTCGTGTTATACGTCGGGCTGCCCCAGGTGGTGCACGGCAACTCGCGGTCGCCCTTCAAAAAGTCCATGTAAATCGGCGAATCGATAATCGGAAATCGTTTCGAGAACTTATCGATATTCTTGAACTTCTCGCGGATATCGTCGCGCGTCAGGAAGATCTCGCGCTCGTTCACCGCGGAGTAACCGTAAGCCGGCGCGATCGTGTGTCCGTCCACGCCGAACTGCTCCAGGAACTCGAACATATCCCAGATTTCCTGCATATCGGTTTCCTGATAGACAGTGGTGTTGGTCATCACCTTGAAGCCGTTTTGCTTGGCGATCTGGATGCCCTCGATAGCGATTTGGAACACGCCGTCGCGCTCCACGCACAAGTCGTGCGTCTTCTCCATGCCGTCCAGATGCACGTTGATGAAGAAGGTGTCGTGCGGTTGAAACTCGCCGATCTTCTTCTTGATGAACATGCCGTTGGTGCACAGAATCACGTTGCGGCCGCGCTCGATCAGCTTCATCGAAAGCTCGCCGATCTTGGGATACAGGAACGGCTCGCCGCCGCAGATGGACACGGTCGGCGCGCCGCAATCGTCGGACGCCTTCAGACACTGATCGAGTGTGAGCGTCTGCGTGATGGTGCTCTCGTATTCGCGGATGCGGCCGCAACCCGTGCAGGTCAGGTTGCAGGCGTGCAGCGGCTCCAGCATGAGAACCAGCGGAAACCGCTTGTTGATCATGGGGTGCGGCTTGCGCTCGGACCCGGAGGACACGTGCGTGTAGACGATCTTGAACGGATTCGATTCGTCCTTGGGCGGCGCTACCGTCTTCTGCCACTCGGGCCGCGGACGCATCTTGTTCTTGGCGATGTAGCCGGCCATTCCGGCCACCATCGAAAAGGGTAATCTCATGCTCGATCTGCTCCGTTGTCCGATCTTGCTTTTTGATAGGTCGAAAGCGCCAGCAGCGGGAAAGTATCTCGGTACAGGTGATAGGTCAAGTAAAAGACCTGCGGGAAACCGGTGCCTGTAAACAAGTCTTCGTGCCAGGTGCCGTCGCTACGCTGCGTTTCGATCAGGTATTCGATACCTTTCTGGACGCTGATGCTGGTGGTATCGCCGCCCGCGATCAGGCCCAATACGGCCCACGCGGTTTGCGACGCCGTGCTCGGAGCTGCCACAAACCCGCCCGTGCGGTAGCTCTCGCAACTCTCGCCCCAACCGCCATCGGCGTTCTGGTTCGATCGCAGCCACTCGCCCGCTCGCAATACATGGACCTCGCGATCGCTCTCACCCGCCGCTTGCAATCCCCTCAACGCCAGAAACGTTCCGTAAATGTAATTCACTCCCCAACGGCCGAACCAGCTTCCGTCAGTCTCTTGAGTTCGCTCCAGATAATCCACGCCGCGCCGGATCGCCGCATGATCCCGATCGAGGCTGAGGCAGAGCGCCTCGAGCACGCGGCCCGTGATATCCGGGCAGGTGGGATCGAGCATTGCGTTATGATCGGCGAACGGGACATAGGACAGGAACGTCATGTTGTTGTCCACGTCGAACGCCGCCCAGCCGCCGTCCTTGCTCTGCATGGCCAACAGCCAATTCACCGCGCGTTGTACCGTCGCATCGTGCGCCGCCGGATTGTTGCCTTTCGCGTAATGCAACGCAAGCAGCACCTGCGCCGTATCGTCGATATCCGGGTAAAACTCGTTCGCGAACTCGAAGTACCAGCCGGAAGGCTCCAGATTCGGGCGCTTTACCGACCAATCGCCCTTCCGCCGCACTTCCTTGGTCAGTAGCCAGTCCGCGCAACGGCTCAGTGATTGCGATGGCGCTAACCCCGACTCGCCCAGCGCGTACGCGGCGATGGCCGAATCCCAAACGACGGAGTAGCAGGGCTGGAAAAAGAATCGTTCGCCATCGTCGACGAGCAACCGGTCGAATTGCGCCTCGGCTTCATCGCGATCCGGATTTCCGCGCTGGTACCCTAACACATCGAGAGCCATGATGACGTACTGCATCGCGGGATAAATAGCGCCCAGTCCATCGCTGTACACGGTACGCTCAAGTATCCAGCGCTCGGCGCGCTTCACGGCGGCGCGTCGAATCGTCTTCGAACCGTACCGTTCCCACAGTTTCAAGCCGCGGTCGATGGTGAGAAACAGATTGCGCCAGGAGAACAGTTGCGAATCGAATTGATATGTTACGGGCACCCCGGGCTTGAACAGTTCCTGTAAATCGAATCCCGCGGGAACCGGCCGCGCCGGGTTCGAGGAGTGTACGATCGCGAGCGGCAGTACAATCGCGCGCGTCCACGACGACATTTCGTACAGCAGCTTGCCAAGCAACATGAGCTCCGGCGGAATCGCTGGCGTGCCTTCGCGCGGATACAGATTGAACAGGCTCAGGTTGACCTTGACGTAGCTGTTCGCTGCCTGTATGCCGCCTGAGTCGAGAATACGTTCGCGAGCCGCGGCCATCCGTGGATCGTCGACCGGAATGCCGGCCAGCTTCAAGGCGAAGTATGCCTTCACGGTCGCGCTGATTTCGGCGGGGCCGTCGTGGAAGATGTTGAAGCCGCCGTTCGGCAACTGGCGATCGAAAATCGCGCGCACGGCCTTGTCGATCAGCGATCGCGTGGGCGGATTCCAGACGCCGTTTTCGGGCGGATGGAGCCACAGTTGGAGCAGAATATAGTCGGATTCGAGGGTTGAATCCGCCGTGAGGTTCGCGGACCAATAACCATTCGACGTTTGGCGGTCCAGGAGCGAATATGCCGCGCGCCGCGCAGCCTGAGCGCAGGCCGAGGATTGGACGCCGGCTAATTGAGCAATCGAACTCATATGGTTGCAGCGGAGATGGTGGTCAGTTGCGGAGCGGCTTCAAGGCCCGAGGGCAGCGAGAATCGCACATCCTCTTCCTTCACCTCGACTTCTTCGACGCGATGGAACTCGTGATGGTCGCGCAAATAATCGAGCAACTCCTGAACCAGGTGTTCGGGAGCCGACGCGCCCGCGGTGACCGCGACGGTGTTCACGCCCTCGAGCCAACCCGCGCTGACGTCGCGATGATCGTCCACCAGGTAAGCGGGGACGCCCGCCTGCTGGCAGACCTCGACAAGACGCCGGGAATTGGAACTGTTCTGCGATCCGACAACCAGCAGCGTCTCGCACAACGGCGTGATGGCCTTCACAGCGAGTTGGCGGTTCTCGGTGGCGTAGCAGATGTCCTGCGCGGCCGGACCCTTGATGCTTGGGAAACGTTCCTTGAGACGTGCGACGATGTCCTTGGTCTCTTCCAGACTCAGCGTGGTCTGCGTGATGAACGATACGCGCGCGGGATCTTTCACCTCGAGCCGGTCAACATCTTCGACCGATTCGACCAGGACCGTCGAATCCGGCGCCTCGCCGAGCGTGCCAACAACCTCGTCGTGGTCCTTGTGACCAATCAGAACGATGGTGTGATTCTGGCGGGCGAATTTGACCGCTTCCAAATGGACTTTGGTAACCAGCGGGCAGGTCGCGTCGATCACTTCCAGATGCCGGGCGCGCGCTTCCGCGCGGACTGCGGGAGAGACTCCGTGCGCGCTGAAGATGACTCGCGAGCCAACAGGAACTTCGTTTAATTCATCGACGAAGATGGCGCCGGCGCCGCGAAGCTCATCGACGACGTGACGGTTATGGACAATTTCCTTACGAACGTAGATGGGAGCGCCGTATAGATCGAGAACGATTTTGACGACGTCGATGGCGCGTACCACACCCGCACAAAATCCGCGGGGCCGGAGCAGCATGATCTTTTTCGTGCCGAATTCCGGCGTAGCTATAGTGGTGTCGCTCATAGGGGAAATACGATTATACCAGCCCTCCGAACAAGAGGGGCGTCGAATCCAGATAACCCGATTATACTTCACGGGTTAGGTGAAATGAAAGATACACTCGGGGAGCGGCGATGGCGGGGAGGCCTGGGCGTGGGCCGCCCCTGTCCAAGCCGACTTGATTGCGTAAGATAGGAGGGGAATGACCGACGTGCAGATTTTAACGATTGCGATTCGCGGTCGTCGTGCCGTTGTCGCTGTTGATTTACTCTAACTCGCGCGTCACCGAATTCACGGAAACGCTCCGAGCCGAAGCAAAGGCGAATCACGTGGAGACGATCGCCAAAGCTAAAACCGGTTGATGATTCATGCTCCGGGGCTCACGCCGCATGCCGTGCTGGAGAAGCTGGCCACGATCCAGATGGTGGAGGTCTGGATTCCGATCGTCGATGGGCGTTGGCTGCTGTTGCCGCGTCATACTCAGCCGGACAAGGATGTTCAAGCTGTCTTGGACCATCTCCAGATCAAGCTCCCGTCACAGCCCCCGCCTCGTATCAAAGCTCGCCATCCCCTCGCCACGACCGCTCCCCTTCAGCCTTCTTTGTGGTGAAGACCTAGCTTACCGCTTTACTGAATCTAAATGAGTTAGATGCTCGAAAATCGGCGAACTGCGAAAGTTAGGCTAACGGCGCTTGACGCGTTTCTCCGCGAAGCAATCACGACCAAAGCTCGATGATGTGGACCGCCGCCTCACCGCCCTCTAAGGCAAGCGCTGAATGAAGGCACTGACAAGGGTCGCAGGCGAGAGAGCATCGACCGGGCTCGTGTACAGCCCAACAGACCGGCGACGCGGCTCGTCTACACTTGATGTATGCAGTTGACATTATCGCCAAGTGCCGAACAACTGCTCAACATGGTCCTCAGCCGTCATCCCCGGCGAATCCCCCGCTGACATCTTTGAACGAGCTTTGACCGAGCAACTTACGCGTGAGCCGTCCGAGACGCTGTCGCCTCCTCCGTCCAGGCGATTGAGCCCCGAAGAAATCGAGGCCGCCCTGGACGGCATGGCCCAGTTTTCGGATAAGATTCCATCTCTCCCGATTGAAGCCTTCTCGAGGGAAAGCCTCTATCAGGATCACGATTGAGCGTTACCCGGAGGTAGCCTGCATCCGGAACGCGTGCTGCAGCCCGAAGCAGAATAGTCTCTTCGCGAACCGCGCGCGTTGTTCTCGCACGCCGCCGTTATCAACTTTAAGATACTTACAGAGCTGCGACCGCTAGCAGCCTGTGGTAAAAGTCGCCGAACATGGCCCGAACATGTCACCTATGAAATGTTCCAGACGTCATAGATAGTATGGCGATGGGCAGGCGCAAACCGAAGCAAGAACCACTGTTTTTCAGCGCCCAGGAGATCCCGA
>JBBQGC010000052.1:0-38567 GCA_038322705.1 Bryobacterales bacterium
CTCGGACACGATCAAATGCCCATGCATGGGCGGCTCCTGGTATCGCCTGGGTTTCGCGTGGCCATTCTCACGCTTCGAGCCGGGGAGATTATCATGACCAATTCCGTCTTCGGCGACGGCGGATAGAGTGACCCGTTACACCTTGCGAACCCGACAGCTTCTGAGCACTCTGCCGCGAGAACCAGCATTGAGATGCTTGCCGCTGGCGAATCGGCCTGGTTACTTCTGACGCAAAGTTCCGTTCTTCCGAAAAGACCGCTCCGTCGCCGTCGCGGCTCAGAACGAAGTTTTGCGTTATCGGCGGGCGTTTCGAGCCGCACGAATAAGCAGGTGCGCCGAAGCTCGCCAACGTGGGATCGCCCCGTCGCACATGTCGCTCAGCCGTGACCAGTAATCAGCGCCTGAACGTTGATTAAATCGCGGAGATGTTCGCAGCGATAATTGGCCATCTGCTCGGACACACCATTGCGCGTATGAACGGCCATGGTACCTTCTTCCGGCCGCACCACCCACACCTCGAGGCCACCGTTGTCCAAGTAAGCTTCTATTTTCTTGTCTATCTTGGTGTCGCGGTTGCCGGGCGAGACGACTTCGATGGCGATCATGGGCGCGCCCTCGTACCATTCAGTGAGCTTTTGATCCGGCCAGATGATGCTGATATCCGGCTGCAACCATCCTGATTCGAGCTGAAAACCAGTCTCGTACCAGACCCGCGCCGGGTGGATAATCGCCTGCAATTTCTCGTAGAATCTTCGCGCAACCGCGTTATGCCTTTGCTTTGCCGGGGGCAGCGAGATGAACTCTCCCTCGAGAAGTTCCTGTTTCCCAGGAGTTTTGGGGAGACTCAGGAACTCCTCAGCCGTCATTCTCGCCGAGACGACGTTCATAATGCGAGGTTACACCGTTTCCGTGTTCGCCTGTCGCGAGAACCTGGCTCGGACGGCGTGGATGACTATCGGCAGCACCGACACGAAAATGATCAGCAGCACTACCTTTTCAAAATTGCGCCGGATAAATGGAATACCGCCCAGATAGTATCCCAGCAGAGTCATCGATAACACCCAACCGATGCCGCCGAACACGTTGAACGATAAAAATCGCAGGTATCGCATGCGGCCAACGCCTGCCATGAAGGGCGCGAACGTGCGCACGATGGGAACGAATTTCGCGTAGATCAACGTCTTGCCGCCGTGCTTCTCGTAGAAGGTTTGGGTTTGCCGGACATACTCCTGCTTGAAGAAGCGCGAATCCGGGCGGCTGAAGATCTTAGGGCCCGTGCGATAGCCCAGAAAGTAGCCGGACTGATCGCCGAGAATGGCGGCGATCATCATGGTCAGGCACAGCGCTGCGATGTCCGCGTTACCCGCGCCCGCCACGACGCCGACCGTGAAAAGCAACGAATCGCCGGGAAAAACGAAGCCCACCAGCAGGCCCGTTTCGGCGAACACGATACCGAACAGCATCGCGTAGCCGGCCCAACTGGTGAGCACGTGTGCGAGAAAAGGGATCAGACGTTCCGGACTCCACAGAGTCCGGAAAAACTCGACGATAGATTCGACCATGAGGCGGGTTTAGATCCGCCTTAACCGCGATAGCTCGCCAACAAGCGCTTGATTGTGTCGTTGTGCTTCTTCACCTTGCCCTCTTTGATCAACTGAGCAAGAATGCTGTCGTAGAATAGCTCGCGTCGTTCGCTCGCCTGCTTATCCTTCAACTCCTTCACGATCCCTTCGCGGGCGGCGGCGAAACCGTTCGGGTCGGCCGGGATACGCGCGGCTACCTTGGCGACCACGGAGATATCGCCAGCGGCCGGTACCGGGCCAATGATCGAACCCACCGGCTTGGTGAATGCCTCGTTGAATATCGTTGCCGACCCCAATCCCTCGATGGCATCGTTGGTGGTGAACTCGATAGAAGTCTTGACTTCGCCGCCGAGTTCCTTGGCAACCTTGTTGATGTCCTCTCCCGCCTTCAATCGCGTCGCGGCCTGAGCGGCGCGTTCCGACGCGAGCAGCCTGGCCTTCTGTCCGATGACGGTGTCACGCACGCGCGCTTCGACCTCGGTCAAAGGCTGAATGTGCGCGGGGTAGTTGTTGGTGACCTCAGCGATCACCAGTTTGTCGCCCGGAGCCTGAAATACGGGTGTCACGTCGCCCTTCTTCATCCCGCCCAGCGCGGCGTCGAGATCCGGCAGCGCGCCGAGTTGCGGCAACGTCTGTCCGGGGCCCGCCTGCGGCACTCGCACGAGCTCGAGATTGTATTGCGACGCCACCTGTTCGAGATTCTCGGGAGCCTTTTGTAGAGCCGCCCGAGCCTGGTCCATCGCGGTCTGCATGCGCTCGAACACGACCTGCTTCTTCAACTCGGCCGCGAGCTGACCCTTGACCTCATCCAGCGTTTGCGTGTGAGCGTCCTGCTTTTCCTCGACCTGCAGGATGTGGAAACCGTATTCCGTCGAGATGAGATCGCTCAACTGATTCGGCTTCAGCGAGAACGCAGCCTGTTCGAAGTTCTTCACCGTCTGCCCGCGAGTCACCCAGCCCAACTCGCCGCCTTTCACCGCCGATCCCGGATCATCGGAATTAGCCTTGGCCAGAGTCGCGAAATCCGCGCCACCCTTCAACTGCTTGAGAAGGTCCGCGGCCTTCTGCTTCAACTTCTCCGTTTCGGCGGGCGTCTTACCAGTGGTTTTCACCAGAATGTGACGCACGCGAACCCGCTCCGGCGTGCGAAACTGATCACGCCGCGACTGGTAGGCCTGCTGCAGTTGCGCTTCGGGAACATTGATCGACGCGCCGATCTTTTCCTGGTCCGCAATCAACAGCGCCAGATCGCGCTTCTCGGGCTGCACGTAGTTGTTCTTATTGGCGTCGTAGTACGTTTTCAAATCCTCGGGCGCCACTTTGGCCTGCGACTTCAGATCGTCCGGTTTGAATGCGATGTACTCGACCTTCGCCTTCTGCTTGCTCTTTTCGTACTGCGCCCGCGCTTCCTGCGGAGTGACCACGACGCCTTCCATCGCGAGATTCCGCATCCGGCTCGAAAGGATCTCCTTGCGCACCATCTCCTCAAACTCGGGAATCGACATGCCGCGCTGGGTGAGCATATTTTCGTACGCAGCTTTGTCCAGTTGGCCTTGACTGAACAATTGGGGGAGGATACGCTCGCGAATTGTGGTGGCCAGGTCCGCGTCGGTGATCTGCATCCCCATGCGGGATGCCTGGTAGGCGACGGCGCGCTCCTGGATCATCTGATCGATGAACTGCGGCGCGTATATCTGCAACATCTGAGGCGGAACTTGGCGGTCCCGCACCAGCGACTGCAACTCGTTTTGTACCTGGCGAACGGTAATAGCATCCTTGCCGACTTCGGCGATTACAGTATCGTCGGCGCGCGTGCTGGAGCCGAAACCGGGGATGAGCGTCACCACCATCGACAGGGCGACGATCATCAGCATCCCGCCAAGAACATAGCGCACAGCCTTGTCGCGGCTGCGGAACAGATCAAACATGAGACTCGGTACTCCTAAATTGTGGAAGGGATTCCTTACTTATTATAGCGGCTTGCGGAAAGGCTATTCTTCCTTGGACTGCGCTTTGCGGGCCGCTTCCAGGCGGGTCTCGGCGCGCATGACGGCAGCCAGCGCCGATGCAGGGTCGCTGCCTTCGGAAGAGTTGGTGAGTTCCCGCGAGGCGCGCTCCAGAGCTTTCTGCGCGCGCGATTTGTCGATCTCGACGCCCGGCTCGGCGATATCGGCCAGCACGCTGACGTGGTCGTTCAGCACTTCAACGAAGCCGCCGTGCACTGCTATGACCGACGTCGTTCCCGCCACGGTTGCGTAGGTCAGCGTTCCCGTCGCCAGTTCGCTGACAAGCGCGGCGTGACCGGGCAAGATACCGAGGTAGCCGTCCTTGCCGGGAATCTGCGCGCGCAGCACCGTCTCTTTCAGGATGGAGCGTTCAGGTGTCGCGATTTCAAGCTCGAAAGTATCGGCCATGGATCAGGACTTCTTCATCTCTTCGGCGCGCGCCACCACGTCGTCGATGGTTCCCTGCATGTAGAAGGCTTGCTCCGGAATGTCGTCGTGCTTGCCGTCGACAATCTCTTTGAAGCTGCGGATGGTGTCGGGCAGCTTCACATACTTGCCCTTGATACCCGTGAACTGCTCGGCCACATGGAACGGCTGAGACAGGAAGCGCTGAATCTTGCGGGCGCGCGCAACCACGAGTTTGTCTTCCTCAGGCAATTCGTCGATACCCAGAATCGCGATAATGTCCTGCAGATCCTTGTAGCGCTGCAACACCTGTTTGACTTGCTGCGCGACTGCGTAATGCTCGTCGCCGATGATGCGCGGATCGAGAATGCGCGAGGTGGAGGCCAGGGGATCGACCGCCGGGTAGATTCCGATCGCCGCGATATCGCGCGACAGGTTCGTGGTTGCGTCCAGGTGCGCGAATGCCGTGGCTGGAGCGGGATCGGTGTAGTCGTCGGCCGGAACGTAAATCGCCTGCACCGAAGTGATGGAACCATTCTTCGTGGACGTGATGCGCTCCTGCAGTTCGCCCATTTCCGTCGCGAGATTAGGCTGATAGCCCACCGCCGAGGGCATGCGTCCCAACAGCGCGGATACTTCCGAGCCGGCCTGGGTGAAACGGAATATGTTGTCGATGAACAGCAGCACGTCTTGATGCTCGACATCCCGGAAGTACTCCGCAACGGTCAGCCCGGTTAAGCCGACGCGCAGACGCGCCCCGGGGGGCTCGGTCATCTGGCCGTAGATCAGCGCCGCTTTCGATTTAGTGTAGTCGTGCGGATCGATGACGCCCGACTCCTGGAACTCGAGCCACAGGTCGTTGCCTTCGCGCGTACGCTCGCCGACGCCGGCGAACACCGACACGCCGCCGTGCTGCATCGCGAGATTGTTGATCAGCTCCTGAATGATGACGGTCTTGCCGACGCCCGCGCCCCCGAACAGGCCGATCTTGCCGCCGCGCAAATACGGTTCCAGAAGATCGATGACCTTGATGCCGGTCTCGAACATCTGCAATTCGGTGGATTGATCCTCAAACGATGGCGCTTCGCGATGAATGGGCCAGCGCAGCTTGGCATTCACGGGCCCCATCTCATCCACCGGCTCGCCAATAACGTTCATCACGCGGCCCAGCGTCTCTTTGCCGACCGGGACGGACACGGGCCCGCCCAGGCTGGTGGCTTTCATCCCGCGCACCAAACCTTCGGTGGGCTGCAGCGCGATGGTTCGCACGCGGCCTTCGCCGATGTGCTGCGCCACCTCGGTGATGATGTCGATCGGTGTGGGGTTGTTGAAGCCTTCACTGGTAATGCGGATCGCAGTGTAGATCATCGGGATCTGGCCCTCGGGGAATTGTATGTCCACGGCGGGGCCCGCCACCTGAATCACTTTGCCTTCGATCATTGCGGTCGTAACTGGCATACGGTTCTACTCCAAAGCGGCGGCGCCGCTGACGATTTCGATAATCTCTCGCGTGATGCTGGCCTGGCGCACGCGGTTCATGTTCAGCGTGTATTTCTCGATCATGTCGGCAGCATTCGAACTGGCCGCGTCCATCGCCGTCATGCGCGCGGCATGTTCGGCGGCCGAGGATTCGAGCATCGTGCGATACACGCCGAGTTCGATGTAACGCGGCAGCAGCGTTTTCAGCAGCTCGGCCGGGGGCTGTTCGAAGATATAGTCGGTCTGCTCCTGCCCTTCCGGAAGATCAATGGGCAGAATGCGGCGCGTCACCAGTTCGCTCGCCGCCACGCTCTTGAAGTAGTTCGCGATGACATAGACGGCGTCGAACTCGTCATTCGAGAAGCGATCGGCCACGGCACGCGCGATCTCCAGGGCGCGGTCGTATTCAACGGTTTTGAGGAACAGTGTTGCGTGCTCACCGGTGATGCGCGGATGGCGGCGCCGGAAGAAGTCGCGCGCCTTGCGGCCCATCAGTTCGAGCGATACTTCGGCTTGCGGATGCTCGGCGATGAAGCGTTGCGCGGCGCGGATGACGTTCGCGTTGAATCCGCCAGCCAGCCCGCGATCGCCGGTTACAACCAGAAGCAGAATCCGCTTCTCGTCGCGCCGTTCGAGCAGAGGGTGATTGGCCACTTCATCGCTTTCGGCGGCGGCCGCGCGGGCCACGTTGCGCAAAATGCGTTCCAGCATGGCCGCGTAAGGACGCGCGGCAATCACACGATCCTGCGCGCGCCGCAACCTGGCCGCGGAAATCATCTTCATGGCCTTGGTGATCTGTTGCATGTTGCGAACAGACCGGATGCGGCGGCGAATGTCGATGAGGCTGGGCACGGCTTAAGCCTTGGCTGCCGCGGCGGGCGGATGATCGGCGGCGAAGCGTTCCTTGAATTCCTTCAGCATGGCCTGAATGCGGCCCTTCAGCTCGTCGTCGATCGCCTTCTTCTCGCGGATGTCGTTCAAAATATCCGGGTGGCCATTCTCGGCGAAGCGGTACAGCTCTTCTTCGAACTTGTGCAGCGATTCGACCGGCAGATCGTCCACGAATCCGTTCGTTCCGGCAAAGATCAACAGAACCTGTTTTTCCACGGGCAACGGCGAATACTGGCTTTGCTTCAATAACTCAGTTAACCGCTGCCCGCGCGCCAACTGCTGTTGCGAAGCCTTATCCAAATCGGAACCGAATTGAGCGAACGCGGCGAGCGCGCGATACTGCGCCAGATCGATACGCAAGCTGCCGGCAACCTGACGCATCGCCTTGATCTGCGCGTTACCGCCGACGCGGCTCACCGAGATGCCGACGTTCACCGCGGGCCGCACGTTCGAGTTGAACAGATCGGCTTCGAGGAAGATCTGGCCGTCGGTGATCGAAATAACGTTGGTCGGAATGTAGGCCGATACGTCGCCCGCCTGCGTTTCAATAAACGGCAGCGCGGTGAGCGATCCGCCGCCACGAGCGTTATTCAACTTGGCGGCGCGCTCGAGCAGGCGGCTGTGGAGATAGAACACGTCGCCGGGAAATGCCTCGCGTCCCGGCGGGCGGCGCAGCAGCAGCGAGATTTCGCGATACGCCGCCGCGTGCTTTGAAAGATCGTCGTAGACGCACAGAACGTGGCCGCCGCGGTCGCGGAAGTACTCGCCCATCGCGCAGCCAGAATACGGCGCAATGTACTGCATCGGCGCCGGGTCGGAGGCCGTCGCAGCCACTACAATCGAATACTCCATTGCGCCGTGATCTTCGAGCGTTTTTACTACTTGAGCGACGGTCGACCGCTTCTGGCCGATGGCGACATACACGCAAATCATGTCGCCGCCCTTCTGATTGATGATCGTGTCCAGGGCGATCGCGGTCTTACCGGTCTGCCGGTCGCCGATGATCAACTCGCGCTGCCCGCGGCCGATGGGGATCATCGCGTCAATCGCCTTGAGCCCGGTCTGCACCGGTTCCTTCACCGGTTGGCGATCGATGACGCCGGGAGCGAGGCGCTCGATGGGATTGAATTCGGATGAGGCGATCGGACCCTTGCCGTCGATCGGTTTGCCCAACGCATCGACGACACGTCCCACCAGTCCTGGGCCGACCGGCACCGACATGATGCGGCCGGTGCGCCGCACCTCGTCGCCCTCTTTCAACTCGTGATACTCGCCCAGCAGCACCGCGCCGACCTGCTCTTCTTCAAGGTTCATCGCGATGCCGGAAACGCCGTGCGTGAACTCGATCAGTTCGCCCGCCATCACGCGCTCCAAACCATAGATGCGCGCGATTCCGTCGCCTACCGAAATGATGGAGCCGGTCTCGTTGACATTGACCGCCTGTTCGTAATTCTCGATCTCGCCGCGAAGTACTCGCGTGATCTCGTCCGCACGGATCTGAGCCATTCTGTTCCTCTTCTTTTTACGATTCCGTCGACAGGCGGCGTTCGAGCGTTTCGAGTTGCCCGCGAACGGAGCCGTCGTACACGGTGGAGCCGATGCGCGCGATGACGCCCCCGATCAATCCATCCTCGACGTCGAAGCGCATCCGAACCTGCTTGCCCGTCACTTTCTTGAGTTCTGTTTCGAGAGTTGCGCGCTGCGGGCCGGTGAGCGGCTGCGCCGACGTGACATCCGCCCGGACGAAGCCGAGAGCTTCGTCGATGGCCAGCTCGAACGCGGCACGCATCACTCCAAGTTGCTCCATCCGCCGATGGTCGATGATGACGTAGATGAAATTCCGGATCTTCGGCGCCAAGCCTAGTGCGCCCGAGAGCTGCGCGATGACGGCGCGCTTCTTGGAACTCGCGACCGCCGGCGATTGCATAACGTGCCGCAACTCCGCCGACTGCGCCATCAATTCCTCGACTCCGCGCAATTGTCGAATGACATCGCCCGAGTCCAAGCCCGACCCCGGTGCAAGGACCACTTCAGCGAGCGCCCGCGCGTAACGCGACGCTCCGGCGGCGTGCATCATAGCCGCGCCCCTTCGCCCGTCTGCTTATCGAGTTGATGCACAAATTGATCGAACAGCCGGTCCTGCGCGCCGCCCGACATGCGCTGCCGAATGCGTTCGGTTGCAAGCTGGATGGCGAGTTGTGCCGAGTAGGCTCGCAGGTCTTTCTGCGCGTGCTTGGTGGCCGCTTCGATCTCCTGCTGCCCGTGCGCCATCACGCGGACCAACGACTTTTCGGTCTCCTGCCGGAGGCGCTCCGCCTCGTTCGCCATGATTGCGGCGGATTCGGCGCGCACCTGCTCGATCTCGCTTTGCAATGCTGCCATTCGCGTCTCCATGCTCGCGGCGCGGGCGTCGGCCTCGGCGCGAAGTTGCGACGCTTCGGCGATGCCCTTCTGAATTTCAGCGGTGCGCGCGCGGAAGAATGCGGGAGCGTTCTTCGAAACGAACCAGTATAGAAGAACGGCGAGAATGGCGAAATTGGCCCACTTCCAGTATTCGAAGTTGCCTTCATCGGCCACCTTGTCGACTTTCTCGGCGAGGTCGGGCCGGGGGTGGGCAGGTTCCTGACTGAAGCAACAGAGGGTCAGCGCAGCCGTCACGAACGCGATTCGCGCGACGCGCCTCACGAAACCCTCCCAGTCAGTACGTTGTCGGAAATGCGGTCGGCCAGGCTTCCGGCGGACTCCGCCAGCGACTTGCGCGCGTCCTCAGCTTCGGCCTGAATGCGCACCCGCGCTTCCTGGACCATGGCCTCCACACGCGTCTTCGCCTCTTTCAATCGCGCATCCTGCTCGGCTACGATGCGGGCGCGCATCTGCTCCTGCTCGCGATAAACTTCGGTGCGCGCGTCGCGAATGGCGGCTTCGTACTCGGCCGCGCGGCGGTCGGCACGCTGCAGGCTCTCCTCGGCGGCTTTGCGCGCTCCACCCGTCGCACGATCGCGCTCAGCCAGCACGCGCTCGAGCGGCGCAAAGAGCATCCGCTTCAAGTAGAAGTGCAGCAGGAGCACAAGAACGATGGTGGGAATCGCTTTTAGCAGAATCCCAGCGAGCGCTTGCAGAGCTTGATCCATTGATTAGGTGCGAGAGAAAACCGGCGATAGCCGAGGGAACGGTCCCAGAACCCACGCTATCACACTGGAAAAATTCCGGTCAACCGCGAAAACGCCTCAGCCGAAGCGGAAATCGAGCGTGTGCTCGAATGGCGTATATCCGGTCAGGTAGACGCTCATGCCCGGCAGTTTCGGCTCCGCCCCGCGCACCTGCACGTATTTATGCACGGCCGAGCCGGGTCCGAAGCGGATCGTATCGCTTCCAAGCCGGTACGTTCCCTCGCTCCCGCGCAGCAGCCAGCAGCCGTCGGAGATCGCTTCGCAACCGCTGAGCGTCCCGCCTTCCCGGAACCCGATTTCGACGGCAACGGGCACGCCATCGGTTCCCTCCGATCGCAGCTTGAGCTGGAATCCGCCTTTGCTTTCGAGCACTGTGGCGCTCTGGCTAAGGCGGCATACTTCCGACACCGCGCGCTCGTGTCGCGTCTGGCCCCACGTGCCTGGAGCGACGCGCTGAGCCAGCGGCTGGTAATAGGGAGCTTCGAGATCCTGGCGCAGGACGTGGGCATTGCCCTCCTGCTTCCAGCGGCTCGGGATGAACTGCCCTTTCCCGAAGAATGCGCTGGCAAACCGCACGGCCTCGATCACCGCGGTCCCGCGGCGCAAGGTGAAGAACCGGCTGGTCCCCGTCAACAGCACGCTCGCGCTCACCGGCCCCCGCCGCACGCGTACGAGATCGAGCGATCGAAACAGCCGCCTATAATCCTCCGGCACGGCTTCGGGCTGCGGACCCGGCGCGAGCAGTTCAGGGTTGTCCAACATCGTTGCGAGATTCGCGTACTCCGCTTCGAAATGGCGCGCGATCGTCTCATACTGTCCATTCGCGTCGCGGCGCGCCAGCATCGCGAGCGGATACCAATAGCGGCCCATGTTGCCCCGCTGATTCAAATCCTGACGCCGCGAAATTTCGGTAACCACCTCGTAGCCGGGATGCAGAAGGTACAGCATCGAGTCGAGATTGCGCCGCACCGGATCGAGCAGCTCCGGCCGGTCGAGCTTCGTCGACATCAGAACCAGCGCGCGGTCGCATACGGTGTTGTACACGGTGGTGCTGCGCTCGGTGTACTGTCCGTCCTCGTCGATGTCTATGCCTTCGGCCAACCACTGCTCGATGCGCCGCGTGTACGCCGGATCGGGCCACAGCGCGTTGATTTGTGCCAGCGCGGAACTCACCACCCAGCGATGATTCGGCGTGTGCACTCCGCCCTTCGCCATGCCGCGCCCCGCCGCAAGCAGGAACGGTTGGAGAGCGCGTTCGATTGTCTGGTTCCCCGCCCTTCGCGCGATCGAAGCCGCTTCGGCGACGTTCCAAACCACGAATCCGGTGTCGGGCGGCGAATTGAAATTCGTGCTTTCGAGGTTGATGTTGCCGTCGGCGCTCTGCGAACGCTTCAGGTAATCCGCCGCGAGCCGGAGCGAGGTGAAGGCATCGGGACTGTCGCGATATCGCGATTCAGGGCAGACCAGTCCCGCGGCGGCCGCATTGATCAGGCCCGAGCAGGCGCCCGCCGGATAAAGCGCGTACTGATCGGGAACGCCGCCGTACCACCGGCTTTGCTTGTCCGTCACCTGAGTGCGCAGATAGCGCTCTACGGCGGTATCGTTGCGCTGCACCACGGCCGCGGGCGGAGCTGTTGCTTGAGCACTCGCCGCCGCCGCTGCCGCAACTCCCACCCACTCTCGACGCGTCATGCATATAGGTTATCCCGCGGGGAGTCTGCGATGATGTGAGAACTGATGGAGCGAGCCGATGCGGTTATTGTCGGAGCGGGCGCGGGAGGCGGAATTGTCGCCAAGGAGCTTGCCGCCGCGGGCTGGAACGTGATTCTTCTCGAGCGCGGCCCCTGGCTCAAAACCTTTGGGCATCTCGAAACACGCGACGCCTGGGTTACCGGAGTGGATGATGTCCCGTTCGGCCCCCAGCCGAGCGAGGTGCGCACTGTGCGGCGTACCGACCGCGATCCGGCGCGAGTTGTCAAGCCGCGCGACAGCTTGTACGGCACCCTGCCCGCGATGGTGGGCGGCGGGTCGGTGTATTACGGCGCGATGGCGTGGCGTTTCCGCCCGGAAACTTTCCGCCTGCGTTCCTTGCTGGGCGCGGTAGAAGGAGCCAACCTTGCCGACTGGCCCGTCACCTACGACGACCTCGAACCGTATTACGAGAAGGCCGAGTACGAACTGGGCGTCAGCGGAGACTCCAACCCGTACGAAGCTCCGCGCAAGCGCCCCCTGCCGCTTCCGCCGGTTGCTGAAAACGCGGAAGCGCCAGTGCTCCACCCGGCTGCGCGCAAGCTCGGATGGAAGCCGTTCCATACTCCGCTGGCGATTCTGTCGCAGCCATATAAGGGGCGCGCTGAGTGCGTTCGCTGTCCCTATTGCAACGGCTTCGGCTGCGAGGTAGCGGCAAAATCGTCAACGCTGGTCACGACGATTCCGGCGGCGATCGCCACGGGTCATTGCCGCTTGATACCGCATGCCTTCGCGCGCGAGATCACCGTTGATGCGCGCGGGAATCCGGACGGCGTTCTGTATCAGGAAACGGGCCGGAAGGACTGGACGCGGCTCAACGCGCGAGTGATTGTCGTGTGTGCGTCGGCTACGGAAACCCCGCGCCTGCTGCTGAATTCGAAATCGAAATTTTATCCAGCGGGCGTCGGCAACGAGCACGACCAGGTTGGGCGCAACATCGACAACGACGGCGGCCTGTTCAGTTATGGTCTGTTTGATCGCGTGGTTACCGATCAGCTTGGGCCCGGCGTCTGTTTCGCCGTCGACGATTTTCAATTTCGCGCCGCGGGCGTCGGGCGCTTGGGCGGCATTCTGAGCAATTACCACAATCGTCCGCCGCTCGGATTCATTCGCCGCATCCAGGTGCCCGATTCGATTCCGCCGTATGGCCGCGAGTTGAAGGATTTCTACCGGCGCAACTTTCTGCGCTCGATTTGGATATACGCGACGTGCCACACGCTGCCTCGTGCGGAGAATCGTGTCGATGTCGATCCGCAGGTTCGGGATGGGCGCGGTGTGCCGGTGAGCCGCATCACGTACCACCAACATCGCGATAATTTCGAGATCGAACAATTCATGGCCGAGCGTTGCGCGGAGTTGTTGAAGGAGGCCGGCGCCCGCACGGTGGTAGGCCCGCGCCTGGTTCGCGAGTCCGAGGCAGGCATTTCGACGCATCAGTTGGGAAGTTGCCGGATGGGCAACGATCCACAATCGTCGGTAGCCGACGGCACCGGCCGCGTGCACAACACTTCCAATGTGTATCTCGCGGATGGGAGCCTGCTAGTCAATCCTGGCGGATCGAACCCGTCGCTGACGATCCAGGCGCTGGCTTACTGGGTATCGGCGCACATTTTGCGTGCGCACGGGTAATTACACCCGGTGCGTATCGGCGCGCCAGTTTGTCACCGCACGCTTGATGGCATCGGACGTCATGCTCTCATCCGCTGCCTTACGCGCCAGGGCGGCGAACTCATTGTCCGACGCAAACCGCAGCGCGATAATTTGCCCAACACTGAGCCGCGGATCCAGCAGCTTGCCGGTTGCCGCGAAGTGCCTCAAGTTCTCTTCCGCGCGAATGGCGCGATCTTGAGCTTTCAAGGCAAAGAGCCGCGCAACCAAGGCGGTAATGAATACGCACACGGTCAAGACCACGATCAGCGACGCGCTATACAGTCGCGTGTGGTCGTGCCACGATTCGGTCAGATTCACGATCGATCCGATTAGCGTCAAGAACAAAATGGGCGCCAGCACGTAATGAAACAGCGGCACGAACTGGCGGTGATTCGAGTAGGTCTGAGTAGACAAGCTTGGCTCCGAGTGCCGATTGTAGCAGCGATCTTCCCGCTCCGTACCGTGTACAGTAGAGAACGATGCTTGGGGTATGCCGCGTTCTGGTGATCGAAGACAACCCGGGCGACACCTTCCTCGTCGAAAAGGCGCTGAGCGAACAAGGCCTGAATTGTCAGGTCGAGTCGCTTGTGGATGGTGAACAAGCGCTCGACTATATCGCTGCGCTGCCCGCGAGCCTCGACCTGATCCTGCTCGATCTGAACCTGCCGAAGGTGGACGGCTACGCGATCCTGGCGGCGATCCGCGAGCAGCCGCGCCTGGATAATGTTCCGGTGATCGTCTGGAGTACTTCGCGTTCACCCGAAAGCGAGGCCCGGCTGGAGTCGTTCAAAGTCGCCCGGTACATCAATAAACCGGCCGATCTGGATGACTTCCTGAAAATCGGAGCGATACTGGGCGAAGTGCTCAGCGCACGTCCTGGCCCACTTACTGATCGGTCGTCTTGACGATGTAGTTGTACGCGTATGCGCGCCCGTCCGGGGTGATCGCCAGGTTAAAACCTGGTCAACTTGGCGCGTAGGATGAATTTCTTTCCACTCTGTCCGCCCGCCATCCGATCGGAGCCAGGTGGGTTCAGTGAGCGCTCGCGGCTGTCCTCCATCCGTGCCGTCCGAGAGGATATGACGGCCATCCGGTGACACTTGCGGTATTCGATCCGCCACCGCCCCACCGATCGGACGCACCGCCCCCGATCGCGGGTTCCACTCGTAATGCGCCAACCCCCGCCGTCGCCGGGCCCGTGGAGGAACACCGACTCGCCATCGCGCGAGAGCGCGAACGCCGCTCCGTCGCCGAGGCGTACCGGCGGAGATCCGTCTGTTTTGCGCAGATACACGCTTCCTTTCGGACCCCAGCGCTCACCCTGACCGTCGCCGCGATCACCCGCCCGTCATCCGAAATGCCGTTCAGGGTGCTTGTGTCCAGACACGACAGATCGCGCTCGGCCGTATCGTTAGGCCCCAGGCCGAGCTCCCAACCTGGCGCGTATCGGTACGCAGTAGCAGGCGTCCGTCCTACGCGATGTCGCATAAGGTGACGTGGCCCGGCACTCGCACCGCAACGCTGCGGCGCCCCTTCATATCCATCGCGTAGACGGTGCCCCACTCGCGAGGGCCACTGCATCCCTTTCGACAGAACCGTCCCGATGGGATATTCCAGTTGGAATTTGCCGTTGACACCACGCATCACCGCGAGAGCCGACCCGTCCGGGAACCCCAGATTCCGCGAATCCGGGATGCCGGGCGTGGCCATGTACACGCGCGCTGGACCCCCGTCCCACTTACCCGTGTACACAACGCTGCGGCCATCGGGCGTGAACCGCGCATTTGTCACCAAGCCATTGCGGAACGTGACGCGTTGGAACGTTGCAGGTCTTTCGCCAGGGACCGGCCGGCGGCGTAGTATCCGGCGGCGAAGAGAGCCGCCCCGCTCAGGGCCGCAATCGCCGGCCATAGCCAGCGGCGCTGCTGTGACGTGGCGAACAGGAGCCTTCGAACGACCGCGGCCTGCGAACCCGTCATAGTGGCCGGCGATAGTGCGCGTAACGCAAAGGCAAGGTCCGCAGCCGATTGGAAACGTTCGCTTGGCCGCTTCTCCAAACATCTGCGCATGGTCGTCTCGAGACCCGGCGCGGCGGTTGGAAGTTGCGGCAGATCATCGTGCGGGATGGCGTGCATCGCTTCGCTGGCGTGGACCCGGGTTCGCCGCCGTTTACGGAATCCGATCGGCGTGCGTGAGCCGGTCGCGCCCCTTTCTCACCGCCCGCTTCACGTCAGGCCGGAATTCGCGCCAAAGACTCTCGCCCACATACTTGGACAAGATCATTCCCGCAATCAGACCCGGACTCGGCTCCTTGCGCATCCAGGGATGCCAGTGACTGACCATCATGCCTGTGCCAAATGCCGCCGCAACGCGGGGGAAGGCCAACTCGTCCCCGTTTCGCTCCGGAACGAAAAACGCATGATAGACCGCCGACCTCGTCCGCGCGCCCATGCGATCGCTTGTCGAAGGCACGAACGTCTGCTCCTGATGCAGCAGCGCCGCGGCGCCGAACTCGATCGTTTCGCGAATGGAGTGCCGCACCACCTTGCCCTCGAAGTGATTCAGGTAGCGCTCCGGCCCGCGTCCCCAGGCGTCGCCGCGATGGATGGCCGAAACGGCTGCGGAGCTGAACGCCGCCGTGATGAAATTGTGAGGCGCGAACGTTCGGCTCACATAGCGATCCAGATTCGTTCTGTAATCGTAGTTCGTGGGCGGCGACGCGGCCCCGGTGTCGCCGGTTTGGCGGACGAAGGAGCGGTACACATCGGATTGCGAGGTGTGTCCCAAGGTCAGGCGGTTTCGCATCACTTCCAGCGAGTGCCCCACAAGATCGCGCGGACCGTGCAGGTCGAAGTGGATCCACGCCTCTCTGGCCCCGTCGGGCTGCAGATAGAACACCGCATGCATGCTGGGGCTTTTGTATTCGCGGCACCCGATCGTGGTGAGCGGCTGCCGGTGGCCGAAGCGGTAGATCAGCGGATCCCGCCACCACTTTTCGGGATGATCCAGGCAGTCCTGCAACAGGCTCTCGGTGCCTTGTTCGATGCGGACTCCGCGCAGGCTCGTGATAGGCGCCGCAACGACCGTACCCAGATCTCCGGGCCGCAGCCTGTATTGGAGGTTCGTTATGAAATTGTATTCTTGAGCAATGAGCGCAGCATGACGTCGTGCATCAACGAGAAGATCGCGGTGGTTCCGCCGATGCCGAGCGCGAGCGTCACGATCGCCGTCAGCGCGAAAACGGGGGAGTGGCGGAACTGGCGAATGGCATACGAAACGTCTCCGGATAAGTTCAGCATGATCTCTGAAATTACGAAACCCGGCGGCCCTGTGTTCCTTGCGCCAACCACGAGCGGGTTATAATGGGCGCCTGTTCGCGAAAGGAGCATCATGCCCCGTGTAGTCCGATGCGCGCTCATACAGGCGGCCAACGTCACCAGCCCTGAGGCTTCGCTCGAGCGCATCAGGCAGGACATGATCGAGAAGCACCTCGGCTATATCGCCCAGGCCGCCGCCGGCGGAGCGCAAATCATCTGCCTGCAGGAGATTTTCTACGGCCCCTACTTTTGTGCCGAGCAGACCGTGCGCTGGTACGACACCAGCGAATCGATTCCCGACGGTCCCACCATCCGGCTCATGTGCGACGTCGCCAAACGCCATCACGCAGCGCTGGTGGTGCCCATCTACGAACGCGAGCAGGAAGGGCTGTTCTACAACACCGCCGCCGTCATCGATAAAGACGGCGTGTATCTCGGGAAATACCGGAAGACGCATATCCCGCACGTCGCTCCCGGATTCTGGGAGAAGTTCTACTTCCGGCCTGGCAATCTCGGCTATCCCGTGTTCGATCTCGGGTTCGCGAAGATCGGCGTCTACATCTGCTACGACCGGCACTTTCCGGAAGGCGCCCGAGCGTTGGGGCTGAACGGCGCAGAGATCGTCTTCAATCCGTCCGCCACCGTGGCCGGGTTGAGCGAGTACCTCTGGAAGCTCGAACAGCCCGCGCACGCCGTGGCGAACGGATACTATATCGGCGCGATCAATCGCGTGGGCACCGAAGCTCCCTGGAACATCGGCGAATTCTACGGCACCAGTTACTTCTGCAATCCGCGCGGGCAAATCATCGCTCAGGCCGCGCGCGACAAGGACGAAGTGCTCGTTGCCGATCTCGACCTCGACATGATCGCCGAGGTTCGCAAGACCTGGCAGTTCTTCCGCGACCGGCGTCCGGACATGTACGAGTCGCTCGTGAGGGCCTGATGACGGAGCCGGATACAGTCGAAATCGGCTCGAACCGCGAACGCTTCCCGGATCTGCATCCGGGCTTTGCCGCTCAACCGGCGCTGGTCGAAGCGCTGCGCTGTTTGTACTGTTTCGACGCCCCGTGCACGGTTGCGTGCCCGACGCATATCGACGTTCCGAAGTTCATCAAGAAGATCGCGACGGATAACCTGCGAGGGTCGGCGCTGGCCATCCTCGATTCGAACATTCTTGGCCTGAGTTGTTCGCGCGTCTGCCCGGTCGAAGTGTTGTGCGAAGGCGCTTGCGTGATGCACCGCTACAACCAGCAGCCCATCGAGATCGGTCGCCTGCAGCGCTTCGCCATGGAGCGCTTCTATGAAAGCGGCGCGCGCCTGCCCTTGAATGCCGC
Organism: Bryobacterales bacterium; assembly: GCA_038322705.1. Classification (GTDB taxonomy): domain Bacteria; phylum Acidobacteriota; class Terriglobia; order Bryobacterales; family Bryobacteraceae; genus TMP-7. The sequence goes on from JBBQGC010000052.1 coordinate 17,585, forward strand.
GCCGCAAACTCATCGCGTCGCGTGTATCGGCGCGGGCCCTGCGTCCCTGGCCTGCGCGGCCGAGCTGCGGCGTCACGGCTGGCAGGTGACCGTGTTCGACAAGCGTCCACTGGCGGGTGGATTGAATACGTACGGAATCGCCGAATACAAACTCCGGCCGGCCGACAGCCTTGCTGAGGTGGCGTTCGTGCGCTCCCTCGGCGTTGAATTTGAGCAGGCCGATATCGGGAACGGCCTGAGCCTCCGCGAGCTGGAACAAAAGTACGACTTCGTGTTTTTGGGTGTCGGGCTCGGCGCGATGGACCGGCTCGGCATTCCCGGTGAACATCTGCGAGGCGTGCTCGATGCGCTCCAGTTCATTGCGCGCTACAAAACGTCGGGCGATATCGAAGTCGGGCGGCGCGTCGTGATCATCGGCGGCGGCAACACGGCGATCGATGCGGCGAATGCGGCGCGGCGGCTCGGCGCCGAAGAGGTGCTCCTGTTGTACCGGCGCGGCGAGAGGGAAATGCCCGCGTTCGATTTCGAATACTACCGCTCGAAGGTGGAAGGCGTGCGATTCCACTTCCAGGTGCAACCGGTGGCGATACACGGCTCGGCTCAGGATCCGGGGCGGGTCGGCAGCATCGAGTGTGTCCGCGTTGAGCTCGGCGCTCCCGATGCAAGCGGACGCCGCACACCGGTGCCGGTTCCGGATTCACACTTCCGGTTGGACTGCGACATGGTGATCCCGTCGCTCGGCCAGGGGCGGCTCAGCGGGTTGCTCGAGAGCTGCACCGGCGTGGAGCTTCGCGCCGGTTGCGTCGTTGTCGATCGCGCAACGGGCCGTACCGGCAACCCCAAATACTACGCAGGCGGCGATTGTGTGAACGGCGGCCGTGAAGTGGTGGATGCGGCAGCCGATGGCAAGCGCGCTGCCCTGGGAATGATTCTGGCGCGCGCCGCGGAGACATTATAAATGGCCTCGCTCGAAACCAGGTTCGCCGGCATTCGTTGTCCCAATCCGTTCTGGCTCGCCTCGGGTCCGCCCACCAATTGCGGCGAGCAGGTGATGCGCGCCTTCGACGCGGGCTGGGGCGGCGCGGTGTGGAAGACGCTCGGCGAGCCGATCGTGAACGTGTGCTCCCGCTATTCCTCGGTGGATCTGAACGGCACGCGCATGATGGGCCTGAACAATATCGAGCTCATCACGGACCGGCCGCTCGATGTGAACCTGCGCGAGATCGCCGAAGTGAAGAAGCGGTATCCGCACCACGCCGTGATCGCCTCGCTCATGGTGGAGTCGAAGCGGGAAGCGTGGCACGAGATCGTGCACCAGGCCGAAGATGCTGGCGCCGACGGCCTGGAATTGAACTTCGGCTGTCCGCACGGGATGAGCGAGCGCGGCATGGGTAGCGCGGTCGGGCAGGTTCCCGATTACACGTGCATGATCACCGAATGGGTGAAGGAGGCGGCACGCACGCCCGTGCTCGTGAAGCTGACTCCGAACATCACCGACATCCGTACCGTGGGCCGTGCCGCCGCGCGCGGGGGCGCGAATGGGCTCTCGGCAATCAACACCATCAACTCGATAACGGGCATCGACCTCGATACGCTCACGCCTCGTCCCGATGTAGACGGGCAGTCCGCGCACGGCGGCTACTGCGGTCCCGCGGTGAAGCCGATCGCGTTGAACATGGTGCAGCAAATCGCGCTCGATCCAGGCATCCCTGTGTCGGGTATCGGCGGTGTCTCGGGTTGGAAAGACGCGGCAGAATTCATTCTGCTCGGCTGCGGCACCGTGCAGGTGTGCACCGCGGCGATGCATTACGGGTTCCGCATCGTCGAAGACATGATCGACGGACTCATCAATTGGATGGACGAGAAGGGCTTCCGCGCCATCGAAGATTTTCGCGGGCTCTCGCTTCCAAGGGTGACTGAGTGGAAGCACCTGAACCTGAATTACAAAATCGTCGCCGAGATTCACCCGGAGAAGTGCATCGGCTGCGACTTGTGCTACATCGCCTGCTGGGACGGGGCGCATCAATGCATTCACATGGACCGTGTGAGCGGCAACGGCCACGTGATTCCAGCGGTTCTAGAAGCTGCCAGCCGGGCGCGCATCACGACCACTCCGATTCCCAAGCTGGACGCCGGTTCGGCGAGCGCGAGTGGACCTTATCGGACGCCGCTCGCGCGCATCCCGCGAGTCGATCCGGATGAGTGCGTCGGCTGTAATCTGTGCGCGCTCGTGTGCCCGGTGGATCGTTGCATCACGATGGAGCGCGTGGATCGCGGTGTGCCTCGCGAAAGCTGGGAGCAGCGCGCCGCGGCACTCAAGGGACCGGTGATCGCATGAGCTTACTGATTCAAAACGGCACGGTGGTCACATCGGCTCGGACGTTCGCCGCCGACATTCTGATTGATGGCGGCGTCATCAAGGACGTCCGCCCAGGGATTCCCGAAACTGCCGCGACCGAGCGTATCGACGCTAGCGGAATGATGCTGCTGCCCGGCGGCATTGACGTCCACACTCATCTAGACATGCCGTTCGGCGGCACCACGTCGAGCGACGATTTCGAAACCGGCAGCCGCGCGGCGGCGTTCGGCGGTACCACCACGCTCGTCGACTTCGCCATACAGGCGCGCGGCACACGCATGCGCGACGCCCTCGATACCTGGTGGAAGAAGGCCGAGGGTAAGGCCACCATCGACTACGGCCTGCACATGATCGTCACCGATCTGGGCGGCGCCGGACTCGAAGACATGGACGGCATGGTGAACGAAGGCGTGGCCAGCTTCAAGCTGTTCATGGCCTACCCCAATGTCCTGATGGTGGACGACGCCACCATCTTCCGCGCGCTTCGACAAACGGCAAAAAACGGCGCGCTCATCTGCATGCACGCCGAAAATGGCAGCGTGATCGACGTGATTGTGCAGCAGGCGCTCGCTGAGGGTAAGACGGCGCCCATCTATCACGCGCTCACCCGGCCCACTACCGCCGAAGCCGAAGCGGTCCACCGCGCCATCGCTCTATCGGAGATGGCGGGGGCGCCCGTTTACATCGTGCATCTGTCTTCCGAGGATGCGCTGAACCAGGTTCGCGAGGCGCGCGATCGCGGCGTGCCCGCCTTCGCCGAGACGTGTCCGCAGTATCTGCTGCTTTCCGTGGAGGAACTCGCCCGCCCCGATTTCGAAGGCGCCAAGTACGTGTTCACGCCGCCACTTCGCGAAAAACATAATTTGCCGAAATTGTGGGAAGGCCTGAAGCACGATCACCTGCAGATCGTTTCGACGGATCATTGTCCGTTCTGCTTCAACGAGCAAAAGACGCTCGGCAAGGACGATTTCACGAAGATTCCGAACGGCGGACCCGGGGTTGAAAACCGCCTCCAGTTGATTCATCACCACGGCGTCAACGAAGGGCGCCTCTCGATGAATCGCTTCGTGGAGTTGGTCTCCACGACGCCCGCGAAAATCTTCGGCATGTATCCCAAGAAGGGCGAAATCGCAGTCGGTAGCGATGCGGATATCGTCATATGGGACCCCGCCGCCGAGCACACCATCAGCGCATCGACGCATCACATGCGCGTCGATTACTCAATGTTCGAAGGCTTCCGAGTGAAAGGGAACGCTCGCACGGTGTTGTCGCGCGGCGAGGTGATCGTCGACAACGGCAAGTTCTTCGGCAAGCCCGGCCGCGGCCAGTACCTGCGGCGCCAGGCGCGTGGAGGAGCCTGGGCCTGATGCGGCCTGACCCCGCTCTGTTCAACGAGGATCTCGCCCCGGTTCCATTCGATCGCCGCACTTGGGGCCTCTATAATTACGCGTCGCTGTGGGTCGCGATGAGCGTCTGCATTCCGACGTACATGCTCGCCTCCGGTTTGATCGCTGGCGGTATGAGCTGGTGGCAGGCCATCGGCACGATTCTGCTCGGCAACCTGATCGTACTCGTTCCGATGCTGCTGAATGCGCACGCCGGCACGAAGTACGGTATTCCGTTTCCCGTGCTGGTGCGTGCGTCGTTCGGTGTGCGCGGAGCAAACGTCCCCGCCTTGCTGCGGGCGCTGGTGGCGTGCGGATGGTTCGGCATTCAAACCTGGATCGGCGGCGGCGCGATCTTCTCCATGCTCCGCATTGTGTGGCCCGCTTCGGCGCAAGTGCCCGGCGGCCTCTGGATCTGCTTCTTCGCGTTCTGGGCGCTGAACATGTACGTTATCTGGCGCGGCATCGAAACCATCAAGTTTCTCGAAGGCATTGGCGCGCCCTTCATGCTCGCGATCGGCATATTGCTGCTGCTGTGGATCACGAGCAAGGCCGGCGGGTTCGGACCGGTATTGAGCTCGCCTGGAAAATTCCGCACCACCGCCGAGTTCGTCCGCTTCTTCATCCCGTCGCTGACCGGCATGGTCGGCTTCTGGGCGACGGTGGCGTTGAACATCCCCGACTTCACGCGTTACGCGAAATCGCAGCACGCCCAGATGCTGGGACAAGCGATTGGCCTTCCCACGGCGATGACGCTGTACTCGTTCATCGGCGTGGCGGTCACGTCGGCGTCGGTCGTGCTGTTCGGCGAACCGATCTGGGATCCGGTGGTGCTGCTCGGAAAATTCAATCACCCCGTGATCGCCGTTATCGCGATGATCGCGCTGGTGGTTGCGACGCTCAACACGAACGTCGCCGCGAACGTCGTCTCGCCGTCCAACGATTTCTCGAATCTGAATCCCCGCCGCATCTCGTTCCGCACCGGCGGAATGATCACCGGAATCGTCGGCGTCGCTCTGATGCCATGGAAACTGCTGAGCGATTACGGCTCGTACATTTTCGGTTGGCTGGTGGGCTATTCGGGGTTGCTCGGCCCGATTGCCGGCGTGATGATCGCCGACTATTTCATCGTGCGCCGGCGCAAACTGGTGCTCGACGATCTCTACCGCCGCAATGGAGCGTACGAATACAGCGATGGCGTAAATTACCGAGCAATGGCCGCGTTGGCCTGCGGGATCGTGGTCGCCTTGCTCGGAGTTTTTGTTCCGCCCTTGCATTGGCTCTATGATTACGCCTGGTTCGATGGTTTCTTGGTGTCCGCAGCGGTGTATACGGGCCTGATGCAGCGCGCGGCGTTCAGGGTGCGCGAGCCGGCCGCGGTAGGCGATGAATCATGATGGATGCGGAATAGGCGATGGCTGGCTGCGGTGGCGCGGTTCTTGTCTATTGAGAACAGTTCATAAGCCACGATCCAGAGGTATCTGTATGACGACCGTCACCATCTCACTGCCCAAATCTCTGAAGAGTTCGTCGATGCCCAACTTGCGATGAAGGGCTACGGCAACGTGAGCGAGTATTTCCGCACGCTGCTGCGTGAGGCCCAGAGGATGGAAGCGGAGGTCCGTCTGGAAGCATTGCTGGTCGAAGGACTGGCGGGCGGCGACGATATTCCGATCACGCGGGAATTTTGGACCGAACTCAAGACCGAAGCTCGGCAGATCGCCGAAGAGCACAAGCTCCAGAAGCGCTCGTGAATCGGGTGATCCGTCCGAAAGCGCGCGACGATATCGTTCCGGCAGTTTCACTGGTATATCGTCGAGCAGGATTCACCCGAGGTCGCGTTCAGCTTCTTGGACGCGGTGGATGAAGGCATGGAGAACCTGCTCTCCATGCCGCTGATGGGCACACCGAAAACGCTCAGAAATCGGGCCCTCGCCGGCCTGCGCAGATGGCGCGTCAAAGGGCTGAAGGAGATCCTCATCTTTTACGTACTGCAAGGCATGGGAGTAGTATAGGCCCAAGGCGCTCAGGGTCGGCCGCGCGGGCGAGCCGATTATTTGGTCGTGCGGCGGCGTAGACTGTTTCTTAGTGTCCGCAATGCAGGAGCCGGCCGCGTAGGAGATGAATCATGATCGCCACGGAATCCGCAGTTCGCGAATTGAGATTTCTGATCAACGGTGAATGGGTGGCCCGCCATGCGGAGCAACACCCGGTCACCAATCCGGCCACTGGTGAGGTGATCGCACAGGTTCCTTACGCCAGCGAATCCGATGTCGATTCCGCGGTCCACACCGCTCACGCGGCGTTCCTCAAATGGCGCGATGTACCGGTGGTTGACCGCGTCCAGGTGCTGTACCGCTACAAGACTCTGCTTGAGAAATACGTCGACGACATCGCCCAGACTCTCACGCGCGAGAACGGTAAAACCGCTGATGATGCGAAGGCCGAGACGAGGCGCGCAATCCAGATGGTGGAGGTCGCATGCGGCATGCCGACTCTGATGATGGGCGATTCGTTGAACGACGTCGCCCGCGAGATCGACTGCCACACGATGCGTGTGCCCATCGGCGTTTGTGCCGGCATCACGCCCTTCAATTTCCCCGCCATGGTCCCGATGTGGATGGTGCCCTTTGCGCTCGCGTGCGGCAACACGTTCGTGCTGAAGCCCTCCGAGAAGGTGCCGATGACACCGAATCGCACCATCGAGCTGCTGCACGACGCGGGACTTCCGCCGGGCGTCCTGAATCTGGTTCACGGCGACAAACGGGCCGTGGATGCGTTGCTGCACCACCCGCTGGTAAAGGCCGTGTCGTTCGTGGGCTCCACTCCGGTCGCCAAATACATCTACACGACGGCCGCCGCTGAAGGCAAGCGCGTGCAAGCGCTCGGAGGCGCGAAGAACCATTTAGTCGTGATGGCCGATGCCGATATGCCGAAAACAGTCGAGGCTATTATTGGTTCGGCGTTCGGCGCGGCGGGCGAGCGTTGTCTGGCGGGCAGTGTGTTGGTGGCCGTCGGCGATGCCGCGGAGCCATTGTTGAAACTTCTGGTGGCCCGGACCAAGGGGCTTGCGGTCGGCGATGGCTCGCAGCAGGGAATCGAAATGGGGCCACTGGTCACATCCGATCATCGCGACCGGGTGCGCGGCTACATCGATAAGGGTGTCGCGGAAGGCGCAAATCCGCTGTGCGACGGCCGTCATACCGCGCCCGGCGGAGATGGCTTCTTCCTTGGTCCGACCATCTTCGATGGCGTGCGTCCTGAGATGACCATCGCGCGCGAAGAAATTTTCGGGCCCGTTCTATCGGTGATGCGCGTCGGCACGCTCGAGGAAGCGATTCAATTGGTGAACACGTCGCCATTCGGTAACGCCACGTCGATCTTCACGTCCGACGGCAAATCCGCGCGCGAATACTCGGCGCGAGTCGAAGCAGGCATGGTGGGGGTGAACGTGGGCGTCGCAGCGCCAATGGCATTCTTCCCGTTTGCCGGCTGGAAGAACTCATTCTTTGGCGACCTGCACGCGCACGGCAAGGACGCGATCGCGTTTTACACCGAGCAGAAGGTCATTATGACCCGCTGGTTTTGAGGCGCGAGCTAAGAACTCGCGCGCAACCTATAACGATCCCTCTTCGGATGATTCGGAGCATTCGTAAGTGGAGGGTTCGTTATGAACCGAACAACAACCACACTGAGTTTTGTTTCGATCTTGCTTGGCTGCTTCTGCCCGTATGTGGCGGCGCAACCGGCACCCTGCCCTGCAGTATCCGCCGCCACCGGACAGCCGGGATGGACTCTGATGGGCGGCCCCGGAGTGACCACCCCTAAGACTCCAGTCAATGTAACGCCTGTTGCGGGCTGGGGACTGCTGCCCGGTTCCAATTGGATTTCAGTCAGTTCGGACCGGGGTAACCTGGCGGGAGATTACGCTTTCGAATTCCAGTTCAATTCGTGTCCGTGCAACGACGGCGAGGCGTCCGCCTTGGCGCTCTCATTCCTCGCCGACAATGGAGCCACCGTGTACATGAACGGCGCGCCGATATTCAGCACCACGGGCGACAAGAATTTTACCGGCGCTCCGTTGAACGTGAACTACACGGGCAAGTTCGCGACCGGCGCTAACAAGCTTCGGATCGTTGTTCATAACGAGGGAAGCGTTACAGGGTTGGATGCGGTGGTAAGGATCAAAGGCGCTACCACCGGCGCGTGTCCGTCGTGCGGCGCGAACCTGGCGGCCGCTACCGGACAACCCGGCTGGACGCTGGTGAGCGGGCCCGGAGTGGGCTCGCCGAAAGCTCCGGTCTCGGTGACTCCGCACGCCGGATGGGGTCTTCTGCCTGGCTCCGGCTGGGTCTCGGTGGACGCCAAGGGCGGTAGCCTCAGCGGCGATTACAGGTACGAGTACAATTTCTGCAAATGCGGTCCCGGCGCCTTGTCTCTGCAAATGTTCGCCGACAATGGCGCGACGGTGTCGCTGAATAACAAAGATATTTTCAGCAGCAGCGGGGATGGCAACTTCAAGGGGACGCCGATGTCGGTGAACTACAACGGCCCATTCGCGACCGGCGCCAACAAGCTCGACGTTGTCGTTCACAATGGGGGGAACGTGACCGGGCTGGACGCGATTCTGAAAATGGCGGGCGCGACCGCAGGCTCGTGCGCCCGGTGATTCAAGACCGTAGCAGGTCCAGGTATAATCGCGCCTGGGCCTGCGCGATGCTATCCCAGTTGAAGCGCTCGACGGCCATTTGCCGCGCGTCGATTTCCAGCTTCCGGCGGCGGGCCGGGTCGCCGACCAGGTCAGTGATGGCTTCGGCCATCTCAGCGCCGCTGTTCACGATGACCACCTCGCGGCCATCGCGGAGCTCATCAAGACCGTTGATGCCGGCGGGGGTGGTCACGATGGCTTTGCCCATTGCCATGGCCTCCATGATCTTGATGTTCGTGCCCGCCGAGGCTAGAAGCGGTGCGATCACAACGGCGGCTTTCGCGTAGGCGGGGCGCACATCGGCGACGAATCCTTCGAGCTCGATGCCGGTCTGATTGAGCGGCGGCGCGGCCCGCTGCTTGTACATTTCGAGATAATACTCGGGCCGCGAGCCGGCGATGATGTGCAACTCCGGGTCGAGCGGCCTGAGCACCGGCCAAGCTTCGCGCAAAAAGAAATCGATCGCCAGAACATTCGGCAGATGCGCGAATGAGCCGATGAACAGGATCCGCCGCGGCCGGGGCGGGGCAGGTGAGGGCTGAAAACGGACGATGTCGACGCCATTGGGAAGCGTGATCGCATGTGCGCTGGCGACGGCGCGGCGGTCCTCCTCCGACATTGTGACCACTCGATCGACGTGCTCCCACGCACTCTTCTCGAAGCGCACCCAGCGATCGTACTGGCGGCGCGTTTCCCAGTCGTTATCGCGCGCCAGTAACTGGGCGTAAAGGTCGAGCGTGATGTCGTGTTCAACAAGAATGGTGCGCGCAGGCTCGCAGTCGGCGGCGTATTGCGCCATTTGCGTGAACTCGAGTTGCGCGATCGCCGGCTTCCATTTGCGTACGGTCTGGTGGAGGACGGCGCGCAGCTCGGGCGAATCGAACTCCTCTACCGTGGCGGGCCGATCCGTGGATGGGATCGCGTGCGTGTGATGACGTTTGACGACGACGACCTCGACGCAGATCGCGAGCAACTCGGGGGGCGGCGCGTTCAATTCGCCCGCGAAACAAACCAGGATCTGGTCGAATTCCTGCGCGGCGCGAAGCATCAGGTTATACATCCGCACCGCGCCGCCGTGCGACAGCGGAAATGGGACGTACGGGCTCACCACCATCACCTTGGGGAGCGCACGTGCGGGTGTACCGGCAAACACAGCCGCGGCCCCGCTTCCGATCGCGAGCACTTCGGTTTCGGGGAGCGTCGCGGCGGGTTGGGGCTCAATCCAACGTTGCGCTCGAGCGGCCTGTTTCAACACCTCCGCGTACTCAGGGTGATCGATGCAGGCAATGTTCACGCGCCAGATCGCCTCCTTCCACAGCGAGCGGAACAGGGCGGCGTCCGTGACGCTTCGGGCGAGAAAGCGGAGATAATTTCGCTCAAGGATGAGGCTTAGTTCCGTATCGGAGTAGTAGCGGGAAGTGGTGGCGCGATGATGATGCAACACGTGTGCTGCGGAGCAAAACACGCTAGGCCAGCCTCTGCGCCACGCGTTGAACCCGAGGTCGAGATCCTCGACATAGGCGGGCTCGTAGATCTCCGACACGCCGCCCAAGGCTCGAAGCTTGCGCGTGTCGTATAGCGACGCGCCACCGCTGCCGTACAAAACGTACGAATCGTTTTCGCCGTTGATGGGAGTATCGCAGCGGATCGGGAAAGCGTCGTGCGGCCGATAACGGGGCATTACTGCCTTACCGGTCTCCTCGCGGCGAACGCCTTCGGGCATGAAGATCTGGGCGGTGGCGCAGAACAGATCCGGTACCCGGTCGAACGCGCCCCGCAGCGCGGCCAGGAATCCGGGAGCGGCCACCATGTCGTTATTGAGCAGGCACACATGCGAGTAACGGGCGCGCGCGATGCCCCGGTTTACTGCACAAGCAAACGACAGGGGCGCTGCGGAATGTTCTATGACGACCCCCGTTAGAAAGTCGCTCGTGCCGTCGTCGGAGCCGTTATCGACAACGATGATTTCGCTCGCGCCCTGGAGAGGCGGCAGGCACTCGGCCAACAGATGGCGACCGTTACGGGACGGGATTACCACCGAGATTCCGTCCGGCAGGGGATCCGGCAGCGGAGGTGCGGGCTTCGACCGCGGCCGTCGTTTCTTCAGCATCGCGGTGACGACGCCGGCAGTCAGCGCTGTGCGGTAATACAGCGGGCGCCGTAAGGCATGGGGATTCGCAAGCCGCCACAGCCACGTATACAGCCAGCCGCCGGGGTGAGTCTGCCGCTGAATGAACTCGCGCGTGCGCCAGCGAAAATGACGTACGATCTGCAGCGCGCTCGAAGGGCGCAGCGAGAAGTGATTCAGATGCTCGTTGAATACGAGCAGGCCCGCGGGGGCGATGCGCAAGCCCATCCAGCGGAGGCGGCCATACGGCTTTCCTGGCTGCAGGACGATTGCCCCGATGCGGATGCGCCGGCCTGCGAGGCGCGCGCGGCACAGTGCGATGTTCTCGGCGAGCGAATGGCGGATCTGGAACGGAATCCACTCTCCGTGCGCGGACGGGAATTCGGAGACGACGACGAGCGGCAATTCGGGGAGGATTTCGCGCATTCGCTCGACGGCGCGGACCGCCAGATCGGTGGTGCAGGACGCGAACAGGACCTTAACGAGCCCGCCCGGTTGCGCTACCTTCACACGAGTGCGATCAACGGCGTTTGCAGGCCGCCGTCCCGATACTCTTGCCACATTGCGAGCGCCTGGAGCCCGAATGCGGTGCTCACCGGGTTCACGAACGGCATCATGCGGCCCTGCTTGCGCCCGAACCAGAACCCGCCGGCGGTGGCGCTGTCCAAACCGGAAGTAGCTTGAAATGTTTCGAGCCGCCCGGCTTCTTCGCTTGCTGCGCTAAGGTCCAAGGGAGCGACTTTCAGGCGATCCGCAAACAGACGGATGCGGAGCAGTTGTGCGTACACGTCAGCACGCGCAAACAGCGGATCGATGTCGCGCAAATAAGCGGCAACACGCTCGATGCCGTCGCTGAGCGCCGCGCGGCAGCGATGTTCACCGGCTACGGACAGCAGCGCCTCAAGAAAATAGCAGTACGCGTGGAGGCGGTCCATCACCTTTTCATGATCGGCGTCTCCAGGAAGAAAAGCGCTGTGCGTGGCAAGCGAATAGTCCAGCATGCGATGGAACGGCGCTGCGAGTTCGCGCTCGCCGGTCTCGCAGCTCAGGTCCAACCACGCCAGCGCCGATTTTAATTGATAGCAACCAGGCTGCCGCGACCAGCGCGGTTCATAGGCCAGCGGTTGCTTGTCCGGGAGCGACAGAACGGGATGCATGGCTTCGTCCGCCATGAAATCGAACGCCATGGAGAGCGCGCATCGCTTGGCCGATTCAAGCCATTCGGCCTCACGCGTGGCGCGCCACAGCGACAGTAGGCCGCGAGCGATAATGCCGCAATCGAAAAAGTAAGCGTAGGCGGGAGCGCCGCCGCGGATGGGCTCGAAAGGAAATGTTGCGCTACGTTCGTCCCAGGCGGTGAGAACCAGATAGTGCGCCGCGCGGCGGGCGGCGTCCATGGCTCTGTTTTCGCCGGTACGCTGATGAAGGTAGACGAAAGTGCTGACCGCGTAGCCGGTAATCTCGGTGGAAACAGGCGCGTTCCGTCTGGAATCGGAAAGGTAGTAGCGCGCGACGCCCCCACTCTCCGCTTGAATGCCGGAATGCAAAAACCACTGGCCCGCGTGGGCGAGCGCAGTGCTCGAGAATTCGGTTGGACTGGTGAATACCTGCAAGTTGCGAGTGAGAACTCCATTGTAACATTGGGGTATACAAAGGCCCTGGACCAGCGAGTGATGCAGAACATCTATATCCTGTTTTTGGCGTTTGCGGGCAGCGTGCAACAGGCGCCGATCGGAATCGTGAGAGGCGATCTGGTGAAGTGGGAGGCGTCCGCCGGCTCTGGCGAATTGGACTTCAAGACGATCGAAGGCCGCTTGTACCAGTGCTCATTCGACGCCAAAACCTACTTCGAGCGGGATAATCAGCGGGTCGCGCCAGGCGTGATGGCGGCGGGCGATCGGGTCGAAATTGTCTCCGATCATAAGGCGGGCTCTGAGATCTGCTACGCGCGCACGGTGCATGTTTCCGACGCAGTGGCCGTGCGAACGGGACCGGGCGGGCGTCCGCGGTTGCGGCACGAGCAAAGCCCCACGGAATCGTTTGCTCCGCGCGGAGACATGACGTTTGCCGGCAGAGTCGTGCGGGTGGACCACGACGTTTTGACGCTGCGTACCCGCGCTGACGGCGATAAGTTGATCCTGCTGCGTCAGGACACGCGTTACATCGGGGATGGGCAGCGTGTGGAACCCGCGGGCCTGAAACGGAATACGCGAGTATTTGTGCGTGCGGGAAGGAACCTGGACAACGACATCGAAGCTTACCAGGTGGTGTGGGGCGAGATCGTACAGCCGCGTTAAGCGCGACTGGCCGGCCCCGCCCCGGTAAGCTCAGAATGACAACCGGAGCCCCAAGCGTATCTGCCGCTGATCCTGCGCAGCGGAGGTGATCACCAGGAAGTTGCCGGACGACGCGTTGGCCGACGGAGCCAGGAAATGAGCCGTGTTGGTCAGGTTGTAAGCCTCCGCCCGGAACTGAAGAGCGATCCGTTCACGAATGGCGAACGACCGGAACAGGCTGACGTTGGTATTGAACACACCCGGCGCTCGCAGGATGTTTCGTCCCGAGGTGCCGAAGCGAACGTCGCGAACCGGAGCGAATGCCTTGGGATCATAATACGGCGACCCGGTACCGATGCCGCCCAATTTCTGCACCTCAGGCAGGATCTGATCGGCGGTCTGAGTGTTGAACGGGGCATTCAACGAAGCACTCGATGCGGTCACGGTGAAGGGCGTACCTGAGTAAGCGCCCAGTGTCCCGTTGATTTGCCATCCGCCCACAACCCAGCTTGCCGGACCGCCGGCGAGTAAGTGCTTGCCTTTCCCAAACGGCAAGTCCCACACCCAGCCAACCTGGAAGTTATGCGGGATATCGAAGCCGGATGGGGCGCGATTGCGCGCGATCATAGGCGCATAGTTGAACAGCAAGCCCGCGCGCCCATCATCGTCCACCATATCGATGGACTTCGAATAAGTATAAGCCGCCTTGATCAACAAGCCCGCGCTCATCCGACGGTTCAGCGTCACTTGAAGCGAGTTGTAGTTCGAACTCAGCCATCCATCTTCGAGTAATGTCGAGACACTGCGGCCGTAGCGTTGATATAACGGCAGCCCCGCGGTGCCGCTACCGGGATAGCCCGCATTCATTTCGTGGTCGGCAAACTGATGTGTCGTCTCAGTTCCGACATATGCGGCGGTAATCACCATGGATGACGGCAATTGACGCTCGATGGTGAAGTTATACGACTGTATATAGCCACGATGCAGCAGGCCGGGGAATGGGCTCCGGCTGATGACCGAGGTGGGTGGTACCGCGGCCCGGCCGGTTGAAAGATCGGGAATTGTCAGCTCCGGAATGCCGGTGGTGAGCGATCCAAACGGCACGTAGCTGTTTGGTCCAACGAAGTTTTGTACAACTGTAAGCGGGAACGGGTCGCGGAACACACGTGACATCGGGAGCGGATCGTAACTGATTCCGTATCCTGCCCGGATCACAGTAGAATCGCCGACGCGGTAAGCGACGCCGATCCGGGGCGCGAACATTTTGTGACTGATGGCGACGCCGGCGTTGTCGTCGTTGCCGTTGACTCCCCCGATAATGATCTGGTTCGTGTCTAAGTCGTAACGGCCAAGACCCGTGTGCGAACGCCTGACAAGGGGATATAACTCATATCTCATTCCGACATTGACCGTTAAATTACGGCTCAGTTGCCAGCGGTCTCGAACGTACCATCCGAGTTGCCATTCCCGGCCAGTCATCTTGATGTTCTGAACACTCTTGCCCACCTGCTGATCCAGCCCGAGCAGAAACGCAGCCCACGCATTGTACTGATTGGGCGACGCGCCGCCGTTCTGCGCCGTGATGGCACCATCGAAGGAGAGCAGCCCGCGAGGACCGTACGAGCCGGCCTCAGGCTGCCATTGATTGAGCTGATAACGGATCATGTCGAAGCCGAAACGTACTTCGTGGGACCCGTGAGTCCAGGTCACGTTGTGACTCGTAGTCCAACTCTGGTCGTTGCGATAGAACGGCATCCAATTCGCCGTCTGTCCCAGGCTGGTAAATCCGCTTATGTTGATAATCGGGAAGCCGCTCTGCCGCGGATCGGGCCCGTTTGTCCCCGGAATGCCCAAATTGAGGCCAATATTCTGGCCGAAGAACGAATCTGTACCATGCTGTCCCATGCGGTTGAAACCCAGCACCTGATCCAGTAACAGATGCGGAGTCAGGATGATATTTTGACCTACGGTCGGGACTTGAACGAGCGTCGGAGCATTGCCCGGACCACCGTTACACAGTCCTGGTCCACCAGCCGCTCCCAACCCAAAATCGCAGTTCACCAGAGCCTTCATCACGCTGTACTTTCCGAAGACATGATGATTCTGATTTCGCGTCCAATCGACTTTCACGTCGATATTGTTGCGGTCGAGCGCCTGCGTTCCGGAGGCGAAGTAATTGGCCGAGGTGCCGCCGAGATTCGGCAACGGAATCAGGCTTTGCAACTTCAGCGCGATTGGGCTCAAACGGTCGGCAGGCAGTGAGCTATTTGCAAACGCCGTGCGGTTCCGACCTGTAGTGGTATCGCCACTTTGTGGATCGTAAATGCTCGTCTCGTAAGTGCTGAAGTCGCCGCGCCGCATCGCCTCCGTCGGAACCGTGAACAGGCTTGAATAATTGGTGCGCTCCCATGTGCCTTCCCATCCGCCGAAGAAGAACAGTTTGTTCTTCTTGATCGGCCCGCCGATGGTTCCGCCGTCAATGTTATGCAAACTGAACGGCGTCGAGCTCCTTTGATAAAAGAAGTTACGGGCTTGCAGGTGATTGTTATCCCAGAAGGCGAACAGCACGCCATGGATTTGATTAGTACCTGACTTGGTTGTGACCGTGACCGCCGCGCCCCCGGCCATGCCCTGCTCGGCGTCGAAACTATCGGTCGTAATGTTGACGGTTTCGATCGTCTCGGAAGGCGGAACATACGCCGTATGGTGAGGCAGCCACACAAACACGTCACCCGCGCCGTCCACGCGGGTATTGTTGTTATTGCGATTCGTCCCGTTCACGTTGGTCGTGAGCGAGCGCTGCGGAGTGTCCGTCACGGAGTTCTGAAGCTGGGGAGGAGTGGCTCCCGCCACCAGGGTGTAGAGACTCTGATAATTGCGATAAGCGGGCAGGGGTAAGTTAGTCACCTCGCGCCCGCCCAGATCGGTGTGGACGTCGGACTTTTCGGTCTGCAGCATGGCAGCGTTGGCGGCGACAGTAACTTCCTGGTTGGCGGCGCCTACTTCTAATTGCACATCGACACGTACAACGGTGTTGATAACGGCGCTAACTCCCTTTTGCGTGTAAGGCCGGAAGCTGGGAGCCGACACATGGACGTCATAGTTTCCGGCAGCAAGATTGCTCAGCGAGTATCGCCCCGCCTCGTCCGTCGCGATCTCTCGTACCTCGCCAGTTAGCGGATTTGTCGCGCGGACCTGTGCGTTGGGCAGTACAGCGCCGCTCGAGTCAGTGACGGTTCCGACGATGGAACCGTAAAGCACCTGTGCCTGCAACGCCTGAATGGGGACGAGGCTGGACAACAGCACCAGAAGCAAAATAGACCTGTATCTCATATTTCCCCCAGTTAGATAAACTTACCTTACCGAACGATGTTCGGTCTCAAAACCGGCAACGATAGGCTCCGGACTTGCAGCGCCGTCCGCGCGCGGATCCGACGCCGCGTAATTCGTTTTGGTACGCGAGTTATGCAGGATAACCTGCCCGCGTCCCATTTCCATCGTGTACTCCCGCCGTATCCGAATCTCGTGTCCGCGCGCGGATAACTGCTGGAGCGTTTCGAGCGGCGTGCGATCTTCGATGTACACATCACAGCCGCCCGGACCCTTCTTGGTGAATCGCGGCGCCTCCAAGGCCTGCTGCAGATTCATTCCGAAATCGACCATATTGGAAACGAACTGAGCGTGCGCAAGAGGTTGGTTCGCGCCACCCATAATCCCGAATCCGATGTGCTCATTGTCCCGCTCCATGAATGCGGGAATGATGGTGTGAAACGGCCGCTTGCCGCCTTCAAGACGGTTTGGATGATTCGCTTCCAGCGTGAACCCCCAACCCCGGTTATGCAGGATAAAACCCATACCCCTGGCAGTCAATCCAGAGCCGAAATTATCCGCTATGCTTTGGATCCAACTTGCCATGTTACCGTCCCGGTCAACAACGGTGAGATAAGTCGTGTCGCCCTTCACCGGCGTACCCGCGGGAGCATTGCAATCAGCCTGCTGCGGATTAATAAGCGCTGCCCTTTTGCGTGCGTAATCTTTGGACAACAGCGCGGGAACGGGGACGCTGGAAACGTGGGGGTCCGCATTGTAGCGATTCAGATCCGCGTAGGCGAGTTTCATGGCTTCAATCCGCTTGTGCATCTCGGTCGCGGTGAACGGATTGTCGCCGGCGGGACGGAATGTCTCCATGATGTTCAACATCATCAATGCCGCCATGCCCTGCCCATTGGGCGGCAATTCGTACACGCGCCAGCCGCGATAGTCAGTTGAAATCGGAGTTACCCACTCCGAGGAGAAGCCGGCTAAGTCGGAGGCTGTCATGGTGCCTCCCCAAAATTCGGAAGTCTTCAGAATCGCCGTCGCAATCTCGCCTTTATAGAATGCGTCTCGCCCTTGTTCGGCGATCAGCCGCAGAGCTTTGGCCATATCCGGGTTACGGAAGATCTGGCCTGTCTCGGGCGGTTTACCCGCGGGTAGGAAGACACGAACTGACTCCGGATCGGCTCTGAGTTTCTCAACCTGTGGCGGATCTGACCACGCCTCTTGAATGACTTCGTGGACCGCGAACCCCCGCTCCGCATAGGCGATCGCGGGCTGGAACAGATCGCTCCAGGGAAGCTTTCCGTATCGCTCGTGCATCCTGGCCCAACCGTCAACCGCACCGGGAACAGTGACACTGTGGATGCCACGGGTGGGTATTGTGGTCACGCCGGCCTTCGCGAGAAACTCAGGGCTGAGCGCGCGCGGCGCGGGTCCGGATGCATTCAGGCCGATGAGTTTCCCAGTTGCGCCTTCACGATACAGCACGAACAGATCGCCGCCGATCCCATTCATGTCAGGTTCCGTAACAGCCAATACCGCGTTCGCCGCGATTGCCGCGTCGGCCGCCGATCCGCCCCGGGATAGCATCTGAACACCGGCTTGAGAAGCCAGATACTGGCTGGTAGCGACGATTCCCTGCTGTGTAATCAGCATCGATCGCCCATAGCTGCGGCCCTGCGCGTAAGCAGTCGTTGCGGCGCAAAAAGATATTAAGAGAAATGTTTTGGCAAGCATAACTACCCCATCGCCAAAATTTTATCCAGCGCTTTTGACACGGAAATCAACTGTCCTGGATCGTTCGGATCGCGCTCGATCTCCGGCGAGACGAATCCTGTGTAGCCAACTTCGATCAGCGCGCGCATCACTTCTTTCCAGTTAACGTCGCCTTCGAGCAGACGGCTTGGCCGGGCCTGCTCGGCTTGGGGTGCCACCTTGCGATCCTTGACGTGAACGCGCCGGATCCGGCGTCCCAACGTGAGAATCCAATCTTGCGGATAACCGAAATACATGACGTTACCTGTGTCGAAGTGAGCCTGTATCCAGGGGCTCTGAAACTGGTCAACGAAGGTGCGCATCTCGAGCGGACTCACCAGGAACCGGTTCGATACATTCTCCATCGTGAGTAAGACTCTGGCGGATTCAGCCAGCGGAACAACCTTCTTCAACTCGCTCGAGAACCGCTGCCACGTGGCTTCGTAGCCGATTTCGAACTTCGGACCGGCGCCAACGCGTCCCGGTACAACCAGCAGCGCCCCGCAATCGAGATGCTTCGCAAAGTCGAGAGCTCTTGCGATGGCATCACACCCCTGCTGACGAACCGCGGGGTCGGGGCTGTTCAGCGGAGTTTGGGCCAGCGGCGGCGTTACCCATAAGCTCGCCACCGAGACCCCTGCCTGTCTGGCTCGATCGCCCAGACGTTTCACTTGATCGATGGGTGTCGAGATGCCCAGTTCGCCCGACATGGGAAATTCGATCGCATCGAACCCCGCCGATTTCGCCTCGACGCAGCGAGTGGCGAACGGCATCTGCTGCGGAAAGATGCCCGAGCAAATTCCTTTCACGAACCGGCCAGTTGGCTCCCCCGTTGCGTTGTGGGCGAGCGCTGTGGACAGAGCCGCCGCGGCAAACGTCCGGCGCGATATGGAGAGTCGTGCGCCGTCAGACTTCAACGCCAAGCTCCTTCCAGGTAACGCTCTTGTCGCTGTAAATCGACTCGCGGCCGAGTATCGCAGTCCCACCGCCGGGCATGTCGCGGGGATGAAACGCGATCTGAGTAAACGACATTCTGACGCCGTTCGGATACTCGTAGGTTACCGTATTCGTCCATCGTTGTACGGCCGGGCCGGACGTTCGGCGACGCCACGACGCCGCCGAACCCTGCGGCCTTCTCAGGGCTGGCGTTCACGACCCAACTGCAGACGTCAGATTGTGGATTGCCTGCTCAACGATCACGTCGCCTGAGCGGTTGCGGTCGAGAATCCTATCGATGAACCAGTCGGGGAGAAGTCCACCGCCGCGTGTCTCTGCGCTTTGCCGGACGCGAGTTTGCCCGCGGCCCCGCCGTGGATCTCATCAATCACCTGGCGCAATCCGTTGTCGGAGTGCCTTTGCAGTCCGACCATGAATACCGGCTTCGAATTCTGGACGAGGCGAAGCATTTCGCGAACCGCCGCCGGCGTGATGGCGAGCGGCTTCTCGCAGTACACGTGCTTGCCGGCTTGGAGCGCGGCGGCCACCATCTCCGAGTGCAGATCGCAAGGTATAGCGATAAATACAGCACCGATGTCCTTGCGTTCGAAAGACGCCGGTAGTCAGTGAAGGAGCAAGATGCAAGGAAGGGGGCGAGCGGCTAGCTCATTTGGAGCGGGAGACGGGGTTCGAACCCGCGACGTCCAGCTTGGGAAGACGACAATAAATTGGAAACAAAGAACATTGCGTTTCCTGCACCTCTTTCTGGCGATTGAGAACAACCCAGTTTTCACCCTGGGCTTTGGCCCAGTTCTTAACGGAGCACAAACGGAGCACAGGCCTTCGACTCTCCGTTCGATTCAGAAGACCATTGCGGCAGAGTTGCTGTAGCTGAGACTAATTCCTATATCTTGGGTTTTCTGGAGGAGATGGGTGAATTGAGTTCTGCTGGTTTGGAGAAGGATTAGATCCTCGACCTTTGGGTTATGAGCGTGCAGGGCACTGGCCATGTAGTTAATAACAAGGCACGAGTGGCAACTCAAAAGAGCCTTAAGGAACCCTCGGAGACGGGTATTGGGAGTTGAATGGGAGTGGAAACTGACCTTTGGGTTTACTGCCCAAGGGCAAGGAGTGGGCTACGCTGGCGACGCCTAATTTTGCGCTTGTGGCGTGCGTTTAGCGGCTGGGGCATTCGGGGGAAGGCGAAAGGGCGAAGAGCGTTCCGGGGTCACTGTGCCAGTGGTGTAAAATGGCACGAATGCCAGTCCGAGCCTACCGTGGCAGTTCAAGCTTCGGTGCGCCAATTCTGACCCGTCGACAATAATGGGTTAGTTTACGAGGGGACGCCTGTCTTCGGTAAACCAATCATGAAGATCGACGGTGAGAGGCTGTACCGGGGCAGCACGTCTTGGGGAGCGCCGCTTGCGACCGTGAGTGACGACTACGTTTACGAGGGCACAGGGTTCTTGTCGGCACCGATCGCTCTAGTTGATGGCGGCTACGTCTACAAGGGAAGCTCGAAGCTCGCCGGGCCGATTGCGAACGTCAGCGGCGGCGGAAGGATGAGCGCGGCAGCGGCGGCGGTGTTCTTGCTGTTGCTGTGAATTCCTGAGTTCGCTACTCCGGCTTGGCCCACTTCGATCGTTACAACTGGCCCACCTGGATAGTGATAGTTTGCCTCATTTCTGCCGGAGAGTGTTGAGACGGCTCCGGCGGGATTGAAGCCTGGCGACGCCCGCAGGGCGGCGCTGTTTAGGCGAAGGACGCCGGGGCTGTCTCAACCGCGCGGCCCCGGCCTTCCTCAGCGTTTCTTGCTCCTTTCCAACGTTCGCCGGAAACGGAAGGATTCCGTTCCAGTCTCGATGATGTGCGCTCGATCCGTGATCCGGTCCAGCAACGCCTTGCAGAGCCGCGGATTCGGAAACACGGTCGTCCACTCCGAAAACGGCAGGTTGGTCGTCACGATGATTGCCGCCCGCTCGGCCCGGTCCGAGATCACCTGGAACAGAAACTCCGCTCCGATGTCGGCCAATGGCACATACCCCACTTCGTCCAGCACGATCAGTTCATACTTCTGCCAACGAGCCATCAGTTTCCGCACTTGATTGTTCTGTTTGG
>JBBQGC010000053.1:0-37608 GCA_038322705.1 Bryobacterales bacterium
TCTGCTGCGCCAGATCGCGCTGAGCCTGGATCTGGAGCCCGCCCATTTTCGCGGCGACCTGGTTCGCCAAATCGCCGACTCCATCGTGCGGCTCAACCAGAGCAAGAAACAACATCCGCTGCTGATCTGCGATGAAGCCCATTTGCTTCCTCATCCGGCACTGGAACAACTGCCGCTGCTGTTGAACTTCGACATGGACTCCTCGCGTTATCTCACACTGCTGCTGATTGGTCAGCCCTTGCTGCGGCGTACTCTGTCGTTGCAAATGCACGAGGCTCTGCGCCAGCGCATCGCTACGCATTATCACCTGGAGGGTCTCACGCGCGATGAACTCGACGCCTATCTGGCCCAGCAACTCAAGGCCGCTGGCGTCTCCCAGCCCTTGTTCGACGACACCGCACGGCAGGGCCTGTATCAGGCCACCAAGGGCATTCCGCGTAAAGTGAACAAGCTCGCCATCGCCGCCCTACGACTGGCGGCCCTGCGCAAGGCCCCCCTGGTGGATGAAGGCCTGCTGCTGGATGCCACCGCCGAGGCGCTGCTGTGAGCCCATCCTCGCGCCGCTGATTTTTGCGGCATCCTCTTCCGCAAGGGGTCGCGCCCGAGCGGAGCCCAAGGCCGATGCGACGGGGCTGGCTCCGGAGAAATCGGCTCAACGAGACCCCCGGCCCTCATCGGTGCCGGGGGTTTTTTGTGTTTCGGGGCCTCAGTACGCCGCCTCCCATTTCTTTGGTGAAGTCTCGGAGCAGAGGCCTTGGGCATTCAAGGCGAAGACGCCCGAAGGGCTTCCAAATTTTCCGGAGGGAAAGCCGTGTAGCTTACGAGCCGCCTAGAGAACCTGAAAAACTCGCCGGAAAACAACTCGAGAATCTCAGGGGGAAGGATTGTGACCCGTTACAACTTGATGAATCGCTGAAGGTTCGCCGAAATCTCTCACATCTCACTCTGCGGCCATCATGGTCTTATCCGCCAGAGGGGTTCATCGGATGCTTACGGATTCCGATCGTCGATGGGCGTTGGCTGCTGTTGCCGCGTCATACTCAGTCGGACAAGGATGTTCAAGCTGTCTTGGACCATCTCCAGATCAAGCTCCCGTCACAGCCCCCGCCTCGTATTAAAGCTCGCCATCCCCTCGCCACGACCGCTCCCCTTCAGCCTTCTTTGTGGTGAAGACCTAGCTTACCGCTTTACTGAATCTAAATGAGTTAGATGCTCGAAAATCGGCGAACTGCGAAAGTTAGGCTAATAGCACCAAACCAACGGCATCGCTGCTGGCCATCAGCCGCTCGCCATCCACGGTACGCATATCTATCAGCGAGTAGCTCGACTGGTGGTGGACGCCCGTCAGATTGTCTGACATGTTCATCGCGCTTCGGCCCACGTACAAAACCACCCGCCGGGCAAATTGATCGTAACGCCGGTCAATTGCCAGATTGTACTCAGCCATCCGGAGCGCCATCCGCGGATCGTTCGTGCTCTGAAACTCGAACTGTACGATCCCGCCATCGTCGGTCAGGCCCAATAAGTCCGCCAGCCCGATTCGTATCTCCGGAAGCTCGGCGTTGAACCAATCGACAACTGCCCTCCCGCCTGCGGACCGCAGGAATATGCCCTTCGACTCCCGGAACAAATGCTTCAACGCAATATCGTATTCCTGCATGCGCCCGCCACTTTAGAGTGGTGCGCGCGCTCGCGCCCTCTCTCGATTTTGAAGCGCGTCGCGTAGCGTCAGGCGCGCAATAACGCCTTCACGACGATTCCGCTTACATCCGTAAGCCGGAAATCGCGCCCCTGCGAGCGGTACGTCAGACGCGTGTGATCGATCCCCAGACAGTGCAGAATCGTGGCCTGCAAATCGTGAACATGCACGGGATCGCGCGTGACGTTGTAGCAGTAATCGTCCGTCTCGCCGTGCGTGAGGCCGGGTTGGATACCACCGCCCGCCATCCATACCGTGAAGCAGCGCGGATGATGATCGCGCCCGTAGTCCGACTCCGTCAGGCGTCCCTGGCAATACACCGTGCGCCCGAATTCGCCGCCCCACACCACCAGCGTGTCGTCGAGCATTCCCCGCTGTTTCAAATCCGTCACCAGGGCGGCCGCTGCCTGATCGGTTTCGCGGCAACGCTTCGGCAGATCGCGCGGCAGATTCCCGTGATGATCCCAATCGCGGTGGAACAGTTGGATGAATCGGACTCCGCGCTCAGCCAGGCGGCGCGCCAACAAACAGTTCGCGGCGAACGTTCCCGGCGTGCGCGCATCGGCGCCGTATAACTCGAACGTGCTCGCGGGCTCCTTGGACAGGTCGGTTAACTCGGGAACCGAAGCCTGCATACGAAACGCCATCTCGTATTGCGCGATCCGCGTGTTCGTTTCCGGATCGCCGAACTCGGCCGCGGTGATCCGGTTCAATTCGCCCAGTGCATCAAGATACTCGCGGCGCAACTCGCGTGAGAATCCGGGCGGGTTTGACAAGTACAGCACGGGATCGCCGACCGACCTGAACTTGACTCCTTGAAACCGGGTCGGCAGAAATCCGCTGCCCCAAAGGCGATCGTACAGCGGCTGCCCGCCCCCACCCTGACCCGGAGAAATCATCACCACGAACGCCGGCAGATCGGCTGTTTCGGCGCCCAGTCCGTACGACAACCACGCGCCGATACTCGGCCGCCCCGCGATCTGCGAACCGGTTTGCAGAAACGTGACCGCCGGATCGTGATTGATCGCCTCGGTGTGCATCGACTTCACGAAGGTCAACTGGTCGGCGATGCGCGCCGTGTGCGGCATCAGTTCGCTGACCCAGGCTCCCGACTGCCCGTGTTGCTGGAAGCGATAGCGCGAGGGCACGACCGGAAAACTCGATTGCGTCGCCGACATGCCCGTCAAGCGCTGCCCCATGCGAATCGACTCCGGCAGGTCCGAGCCGGCATACTCGCGGAGCTTCGGCTTGTAATCGAACAGCTCCATCTGCGACGGCCCGCCCGACTGAAACAGATAAATAACGCGGCGTGCTTTGGGCGCGAAATGCGGAACGCCTTCGAGGCCGCCGGTGCGTTCGGCGCGCGCGCGATCCTGAAACATTGACGCCAGCGCGGCGATCCCGATGCCCGTGGCGCTGCGCCCGAAGAAATGGCGCCGTGTCAGCTCGTTCATTGCTTGGTCACCACTTCGTCCATATTGAGAATCAAACTCGCGACGCCGCTGTATGCCGCCAGCTCGGCAGGATTCATACTTCGGTTCCAGGGTGAATCGCCCTGGTTCAGCAGATCCATGGCCTCGCGCGGCTCCATCGTGTAGTGCGCTTCGAATTGCCGTAGCGCCTTCAGCACTACAGCGGACTGCCGCGCAGCCGGTCGTTCGAGCAGCGCCAGCTTCCATCCGTATTCGATTCGCGATTCCGCCGATGCTCCTCCTTCAGCAACCATCCGCTCGGCGAACTTGCGCGACGCCTCAATGTACGTCTCATCGTTCATCAGGTTCAGCGCTTGCAGCGGAGTGTTGGTTCGGGTCTCGCGCACGGTGCAGGTTTCGCGCGTTGGAGCATCGAACAGCGCCATCGCGGGCGGCGTCACCGTGCGCCTCCAATACGTGTACAAGCTCCGCCGGTACAACCCTTCGCCGTGGTCGCGACGGTATCCACCGCCTCCGGAAAGCTCCTGCCACAGTCCAGCGGGCTGATACGGTTTGACGGACGGACCACCGGTCTTCTCCACTAACAGCCCGGAAATTGCGAGCGCCTGGTCGCGGATCATCTCGGCGGACAAACGCGCACGCGGGCCGCGAGCGAGCAGCCGGTTCTCGGGGTCGCGCTGCAATAGTTCGGGCGATGCATTCGAGGACTGCCGGTACGTCGCACTGGTGACCATGACCTTCAGCAGGTGTTTGACGTTCCAACCGCTCGACACGAACTCGGTCGCCAGCCAGTCGAGCAGTTCCTGATTCGCGGGCCACTCGCCTTGCGATCCGAAATCGTCAACGGTCTTCACCAGCCCCGTGCCGAACAACATCTGCCAGTAGCGGTTCACGATCACGCGGGCGGTAAGCGGATTCGCCGGGTCCACGATCCAACGCGCCAATCCCAGACGGTTCGCAGGCACACCTGGGGCGAGTTGCGGCAGCACTTCGGGAACACCCGGAGTCACTCGATCGCCGTGCGCATCATAAGCGCCGCGTTTCAGTACGAAGCTCTCGCGCGGCGCGGCGTCGGACATCACCATCACCGTCGGGATCGCATCGTAGTACTTTTGCCGGATCTTGCGCGCTCCGATCAAGTGGTTGCGGGCTTCCCGCAGTTCCGTCGGCGCGAACCGGTCCAGAAAACAAAACGTGAGCCGGTCGCGCTGTACCTCCGTTCGCTCGCTCTCGGGAATCGCTGCGATGGCATTGATCGATTCACGCAGCGGAAGCGTTGCGATCTCCTGCGGTGTAAGCGCGACGTTGTAGAGTCGCACATCGCCGATCTCGCCCGTGAAGCGCAGCCCACCACCCGCGCCGATACGAAACGGTTGACTGGAACTGAACGGATACGTCAGCTCATCGAATTCGACGCGCGTGGTCTTCTCTACGCCGTTGAAGTAGACGTGAACGCCCTTGGCCTTTCGATACCCGTCGTAAGTGACCGCGATATGCGTCCACTGATTCAGCGGCACGGGCTCGACCGTTTCCAGACGCAGGCTGATGTCCGTGAACCGCAGACCCTCATGCAGCCGCAGCTTACCGTTCTTGAGCAGCAGCATGTAACCCGGCGCTTCCCAGTAATCTTCGGATCGCGAGAGAATCGCACCGTTCGGCGACGACGGGCGAAGCCACACCGAGAATGTGTACGGGTCGAGATAATCGAAGCGCGGGGCGTCGCCCACCTCCACCACTCGTTGACCATCAAACGTGGATGGCTTCGGTGTAGCGTGCACAACCTGCCCGCCTTCGATCGTCCAGTCGAGCGGTTCCGCGTTCGCCAGCGACTTCTCCCAAGTCCGCTGCGCCTTCGCGAGCGCGGGCTGAAGCGACCGCCAGTGTTGTTCCGCCTCGGCCACGTTGCCATCCAATTCGGCCAGCATCCGTTCGTGCTCAGGCGTGGGAGCTTTCAGGTACGGCTGCTCGTTGCCGAAGTTGTACACCAGCCCGCGATCCGGCACGTTGTTGAAGAACGCGAACATGCGATAAAAATCGCGCTGCTTGAACGGATCGTATTTGTGGTCGTGACAGCGCGCGCAGCCGAGCGTCACGCCCATCCATACTGTCGCCGTGGTTTCGGCGCGATCGGCAACATACTCGACGCGGAACTCCTCCTCGACAATCCCTCCTTCAGCGCTGGTGCGGTGGTTGCGATTGAAAGCAGTCGCAATCCGCTGCGGCAACGTAGGGTTCGGAAGCAGATCGCCCGCGAGTTGCTCCACGGTGAACTGATCGAACGGCATATTCCGCGCAAACGCGTCGATCACCCAATCGCGCCAGCGCCACATCTCGCGCGGACCATCGGTTTGGTAGCCATTCGTGTCGGCGTAGCGCGCGGCGTCCAGCCAGCGCACCGCCATGCGTTCGGCATAACGGGGCGAGGCGAGCAAACGGTCCACCAACGCTTCATAGGGCAGCGTGAGATCGCCGGGCGAAGGCGGCAAACCGGTGAGATCGAGCGCCACGCGCCGCGCCAGGACTGCGGACCTGGCCTCGTCCGAGGGCTTCAACTGCTCCCGCTCGAGCCGGTTCAGCACGAAGAAATCGATGGCGTTCTTCGGCCACGACTTAACTTTCACCGCAGGTAGCCCGGGCCGTTTCGGAGCGATGAACGACCAGTGCTGCTGCCACTGGGCGCCCTGCTCGATCCAGCTTCGGATCAGCTCGATCTCATGCGCCGAAAGCTTCGCCTTACCCGCATACGCCGGCGGCATGCGTTTCCCGGTGTTGTCGGACGTGATGCGCTGAAACAGTTTGCTTGCGCCAGGATCGCCGGCGGCAATAGCCGTTTTCGCGCCTTCCGCAATGTCCAATCGCAGCGAACTTAAACGGTGACCCGGATCGGGACCGTGACACGTGTAGCATTTGTCCGAAAGGATCGGACGGATATCACGATTGAACTCCACTGGCGCCGCCGCGAAGAGAGGAACCAATAGCGCCAGGCTGGCGAGGTACTTCATCTCGAATCAGAGCGCTGCCATTACTTCTTTGAATACGTATTTCGCGCCCTCGACGCCGTCCCATGGACCGTCCTCGTATTCCAACGCGAAAATGCCCATGTAGCGCGCGTTGGTCATGATCCGCACCGAGCGCTGGATATCGTTCTCCTTCCACCGGTTCCAATATTTCGCGTGAACCGTCGTGTGCGCGTACGGGGCAAGTTGTTGCAGGCCGTTGTACAGCAGGTAGTCGTGTTCCCAGTTGCAGAAATCGGGCGAAGCCTCACAAAACGGATGATTCACCTCATTCAATATAATGATGATGTTGGTCGGGTTCGCGCTCAAACCCCAGTGATTCTCGATCGTGACCTTGACTCCCAAATTGCCGCCATAATCGGCCATCTCCTTGAATGACTCGATCGCGTTGGCCAGGTACTTCACGATCTCGTCGTTCTTCGGGTATTCCTCGGTAACAGTAGGCGGAGGCGCGATCCGTGGCCCGCCGGTGTTCACCCGCATCGATTTCGCGCCGAGCATCGCCGCTCCGTCCAGCCACTTCTTCGCAACCGCTATGCCCTCTTTCCGTTTCGCAGGATCGAGGTCGCAGATGTCGCGCGGCGCGTTATTCGAGATGTGATGGCACTTGACGCCGGTCGTGGCGATGTTGCCGGCGAGCTTCGCCAACCATCTCTTGCCCGATGGTGTCGAAGGATCGAACTCATACATGGTGCGAGTTGCGCCATTGAACGTCACGCTGCTCTGCGCATACATGCTGTCATCGGCGACATCGCCAAACACGCCCGACCACAGGTCCATGTGATATACGCCGGGAAAAGTGCCGGCGGTGTAGCGCGGGAAATCAAGCATCGTGATTTCGCCGTACTTCTTCTTCATCGCCTCGGCTTCCGGATTGGGACGCCGGCCCGGACGGCTCTTGAACAGATACCGCAGCGGCCAGGTATTCGAGGCGATGCGCGCCAGTTTGTCTTTCTCAGTCAGCGTTCTCGCCCCGACTATGCCGGAGTTGAGGAGCATCGGCGCCACAACAGCGGCCGCCGACTTCAGGAGTTCGCGCTTATTCATGTTCATGTCAGGCTCTTACAAAAATAGCTTATTTGCGCGTGCACCATTTGCTCCAGATCGACTTGTCACTCAGCATCTTCACAAACAATCCCCCGACCACCGATCGCGCTTGAAAGCCACGCTGCTTGGCGTCGGTGGTCCAGTACCAATCGGTGAGCGGCACGCGGGTTGGCGAGTCGTTCGCGAAACGATAGGCGGGCGCGACCAACGCGTCGAAGTCGGAGCGCGACTGTGCGAGGGTTGCGGTCCACAGCACCCAATCGAGCTTGGTGTATTTTTGCCGGTTGTCCAGGGCCAGCCCATACGGATCCTGATGCTCCAGATAGAATGCTATCTCCGTACGCGCCACCTCCGGCGGGAACAGATTCAGATCGAGCAGCTTGTCCCACACCAGGTTGTACTTCTGGCTCCAGGTGCCCGGCTTGTCGAACGCCAGCTTGTAATGGTCGCCGTCCTTCGCCAGATCGATCCATTTGCGGGCGAACTCCTCGGCGGTCTTACGAAACGAAGCCGATTCCGCCTGGTGCCCGGTCATGGCGGCTAATTGCGAAAACGAACCCAGGGCCTCGATCGCCTTGATCGATAGGTTCGCGTTATGCGCCAGGTGGCCGGCGAAATCGTCCGTCGACAATTGATTCTCCGGATCGAGCCCCTTCTCCTTCAGGTACTCGGCCCATCTCTCGAGAATGGGCCAATACTGTTCGGCGAACTTCGCGTTGCCTTCCGCCTTCGCCAATGCCAGCGCGAGAATTAGCATATTGCCGCTCTCTTCGACAGGCATCTGATTCGTCTCGTTCAACTCGCCGCCCCCGTATACCTGACCGTTGGCGTGCGGGTACGTGCCCAGGTCGTGCGGCGCAAACGGAAATTTCCAACGCCCCATGCGCGCGTAATCGAGCAGCGGCCGCATCTGCGCTTTCAGCAGTTCGGGATTGAATAACAGGAATATAGGAGCGCTGGGATAGAACACATCCACCGTCCCGATGCAGCCGTTGCTGAAGTTCTCTTTGGGGAAATAGAGCGGAGTGCCGTCGGCGTCGGCAACCAATTTATGAGCCGCGAATGCCTGACGGTAAGCGAGCGCCGCCAACCGCGCATACTGTTCCCCGCCGGTTTGCCGCAGATCGGCCATCAGTTCTTCATCGAAATTCTTCGCACGCATTGCGAGCGACGCATGATCCGCGCGCGCGCTGCGCAGCATGTCCGCCGGGCCCGCTCCATTTCGCCGCCACCACGCGACGACGCGCCGCTGGAAGTATTCAAGCGAGTACAGGTCGTCGTAGGCGGCCATCACATAACGGTTCACGGGTTGGGTGCCCACGCGTCCGAAGTCGATCGCTACGGCAAGCGCCATCGACATGCGGCGCGCCGGCCGCTGATCGTTCAACTCATCGCTGGCCGGGAGTTTGCCGGTTGCGCGAAACGAGGCGTGGGCTTGTGCGCGAGCCAGCGCCGCGGTCGTGACGCCATCCGGTTGATCGGGCGTCAAGTAGAAGTAGCCCCAGTCGATCCGCAGATCGTCGCCGACCTTTTCGAGCACTGGCTGCTGCCGTGTGCCCATGCGTAACACGTCCTGGCCATCGACGCGGAACCGCGACCACGCCACGGGCTGATCGGGCGTGTTTACGGCCAACTCCTGCGATCCGTCGAAGTACGCCGCTACTTCGTGATCGCGGCCATCCGCCGACGCAACTTCCCACTCGACGTAGGTCACCGGCCGGGACATCACGTCCAGATCCGCAGGCAGCGTCGGCGTCAGGAATGTCAGGATCAATCGCACTCCGGCGCCCGCGAATCCATAGATGGTGCGGGTGGGCAACACTTCGACGGAAGTTTGCGGCAACGCAGGCGCGCCTTGGGGCGAGCGTCCCATAACGCGATAGGTCGTCCCATCGATACGCAACAGCCCCGACAAACTTTGCGTTTTACCGGTCCAGTGTTTCGTGTCTTCGTCGGTCAGACGGTCCGACATGGACCAGATGCTGAAATAAGGGTCGTGGGCGATGAGCGGTGTTGCCGGCGGACGCAGAGGCGCAAGCGTCTGAGCCACCGCACACGCGGCGGTAATTAAAAAGAGAGCGGACTTGTTCACTGAGGCTTATCCTATAATGAATTCCTGGTACGTGAAATCTATCCTTCTTCTCCTCCTAGCTTTACCCTTGTGCGCGCAAAGCGACGCCGGCCTGCCGCGTGGACGCGCGCTGTTCCGCAGCAACTGCGCGTTCTGTCACGGCCTCACCGCCGAAGGTGGCCGCGGGCCTAATCTTGTCTCCGCGCCGCTGCACCATGGGGAATCGAGCAGCGACATCAAGAACGTAATTCGCAAAGGCGTGCCGGGCACAACGATGCCGGCGTTCAGCGAACTCGCCGATGAGGAAGCGGACAATCTGGTTCTGTATCTGCAATCGCTGGCCAAGGGCGTCGAGAAACGCAAGCCCGCTCCTGGCAATCCGCAACTGGGCAAGGCGGTATATGCGGCGAACGGTTGTTTGGGTTGTCATCGGATCGGTAGCGACGGCAGTGTTTACGGGCCGAATCTCAGCCGCATCGGCGCGTCACGATCCTTGGCGTATTTGCGCGAATCCATGGTTCATCCTTCGGCCGACATTCCGCCTGAGTACGAAGCCGTCACAGTTACAACGCGCGAAGGAAAGCGTGTCACTGGCATTCGCGTCAACGAAGACACCTTCACCGTGCAATTGCGCACGTCCGATCAGAAGTTCGCGGGCTTCTCGAAGGACACTCTGCAAAACATCTCGTACTCGAAGCACTCGCTGATGCCTGCCTACGAGCACCTGAACGTAAAGGACCTCGAAAACCTGCTGGCCTACCTCGCCGCACTTAGCGGTGAGACGCGCGGCGCTGTCAAAGAAGCGGAGGGAGTGCGATGAAGCGCCTCATCCCGATCACGTGTTTGCTGGCGTCGGCGCTTACTGCACAGGTCACCTTCGAGCGCATCGTCAACGCCGCGCGCGAACCGCAAAACTGGTTGACGTATTGGGGCGACTACGGCGCCATCCGCCATCGCGCGCTCAACCAGATCAGTACAGCTAACGTCGCCGATCTGCGCCTGGAGTGGGTGTTTCAAACCGGGCAGACCGGAGCATTCGAAACCGTACCCCTGGTGGTGGACGGCGTGATGTATCTCACCGGGCCCGAGGCAACCGCGTTCGCCGTCGATGCGCGCAGCGGCCGCCAACTGTGGGCGTACAAGTATGCCATGCCGCCCAAGGCCAAGCTGTGTTGCGGCACCATCAATCGCGGCATGGCGATGTTGGGCGACCGTCTGTTCATGGTCACCGGCGATGCGCATCTGATCGCGATCGAATCGAAAACCGGACAACAGATATGGGATTCGGAGATCGCGCCCGTTACGCAATCGTATGGCGCAACGCTTGCTCCGCTCGCCGTGAAAGACAAGATCATCGTGGGCGTCGCGGGCGGCGAGTATGGCATTCGCGGCCTGGTGGATGCCTTCGACGCGAACACAGGAAAGCGCGCGTGGCGTTTCTGGACGGTGCCGGGCAAAGGCGAGCCGGGCAACGAAACCTGGCATGGCGATTCCTGGAAGAACGGCGGTGGTCCCACATGGATGACCGGCACCTATGACCCGGCACTGAACCTGTTGTATTGGGGCGTCGGCAATCCCGGCCCCGACCTCTCGGGCGATGTGCGCAAGGGCGACAATCTGTACACCTGTTCGCTGGTCGCGCTCGATGCCGACACCGGCAAGCTGAAGTGGCATTTTCAATTCACGCCGCACGACACGC
This sequence comes from Bryobacterales bacterium, assembly GCA_038322705.1. GTDB lineage: Bacteria > Acidobacteriota > Terriglobia > Bryobacterales > Bryobacteraceae > TMP-7. Next base: position 10,967 of record JBBQGC010000053.1, read on the forward strand.
ACGATTGGGACGCGAACGAAACGCCGATGCTGCTCGATCTGAAGTGGAATGGGCGCGAACGGAAGGTTGTGGCGCAGGCGAATCGCAACGGGTTCTTCTATCTGCTGGATCGCGCTACGGGAGAATTCCTGATGGCAAAAGCATTCTCGCGGCAGAACTGGGCCAAGGCGATCGATGCCAAGGGTCGCCCGATTGTGCTGCCGAACACCGAGCCGTCCGAGGAAGGAACGCGATTGTGTCCCGGACTTGCGGGCGGCACGAATTGGATGGCTCCGTCGTACAATCCAGCGACCGGTTGGTTCTATTTTCAAGTGCGCGAGCAGTGCGATGTGTACTTCACGCAGCCGCCGTCGTTCGTCGCAGGGAAGGCATACTGGGGCAGCGTGAGCCGTGCCGCGAGCGATGAGAAGGAGTGGGGCCTATTGAAGGCCATGGACCCTGCAACGGGCGAAACAAAGTGGGACTTCCGCTACTACCGCGCGCCGTGGGGCGGGACGATGTCGACCTCCGGCGGTTTGATCTTTTCGGGCGACGAAGATGGATACTTCATGGCGTTCGACGCGAAAACCGGCAAGAATCTGTGGAAGATGAACACCGGCTCGGCGATCAAGACGGCTCCGATTACCTATATGATCGATGGGCGCCAGTATGTGACGATGCCGTCGGGCGGCGTACTGCTCACCTTCGCTCTCAAGCAGAAGTAGACCGTTATGCGAAGAATCGCCGGCCTTGTTTGTCTCGCAGCTTTTGCGCTCGCTGCCGAGCGTCCGATTCCGCCGCCCGGTGTTTCGATACCTGCATCCGACCGTCTGGAATTAGAAAACGCGATCGGCGATATCAACGAGTCCATCGAAGACAACCTCGAACACCATCCCCTTGTTCCCGACATTCAGATCTTCACGGATGCGGTGCGGTATGCGCTGAAGTACAACGAGTTCTTCAAACTCGATGAAGTCGCAAAAGCTCGCGAGTTGATACGCACGTCGCGGTCGCGTTTGGAATCGCTGCTTCAAGGCAAAGCGCCTTGGACCACCGCAACCGGCTTGGTGGTGCGCGGCTATATTTCGAAGATCGACGGCAGCGTTCAGCCGTACGGATTAGTGATCCCGCCGTCGTACTCGCCATCGCGAGAGTGGCGTCTCGATACCTGGTTTCACGGACGGAGCGAGACGTTGAGCGAAATCAACTTCCTGGCAGGCCGCATGCGCGATCGCGGCGAATTCACGCCCGATGACGCCATCGTCTTGCACCTGTATGGACGGTATTGCAATGCGAACAAATTCGCCGGAGAGGTGGACTTGTTCGAGGCGCTAGAGGACGTGAAGCGTCACTACTCCATCGATGAAAATCGCATCGTGGTGCGCGGCTTCAGCATGGGCGGCGCGGCGGCGTGGCACATCGGCGCGCACTACGCGGGGGATTGGGCCGCGGTGGCTCCGGGAGCCGGATTCGCAGAAACGGCCCAGTTCGTCGGCGTCTACCATAACGAGCAACTCAAGCCCACTTGGTGGGAAGAGAAGCTGTATCACTGGTACGACGCGACTGACTACGCCGCGAATTTCTCGAACACTGCCGTGGTGGCTTACAGCGGAGAGATCGATAAGCAGAAGCAGGCCGCTGACATGATGGCGCGCGCCTTTGAGACGGAAGGGATGCGCCTCACTCACATCATCGGCCCGAACACGGCGCATAAGTATCACCCCGATTCGAAGATCGCGATCAGCGAGCGCATCGACGCGATTACTGCGCGCGGGCGCGATCCGATGCCGCTTCACGTGCGACTCACCACGTGGACCTTGCGCTACAACCGCATGCGCTGGCTGACGGCGGATGCGCTCGACAAGCACTGGGAACGAGCTTCGATCGACGCCCAAGTGATCGGCGATCACTCGATCAAGGTGACCACCTCGAACGTCGCCGCATTCAGCATCGACATGGGTCCGGGAAGCTGTCCGCTGGATGCGGCGGCAAAAGCCGCAGTCATCGTCAACGGAGTGTCTATCGAGACGCCTGGCCCGATGAGCGACCGTTCCTGGACTGCGCATTTTATTCGTGTTGGAAACAGGTGGCGCACATCGGATCGTGCGGGATTACCTGGGTTGGCGAAACGTCACGGGCTGCAGGGGCCCATCGACGACGCGTTCATGGACAGCTTCCTCTTCGTGACTCCCTCGGGTACGCCGATCGAGCCCGCAGTCGCCGCGTGGGCGAGCGGTGAGCAATCGCGAGCCGTCCGCGAGTGGCGCAGCCAGTTCCGCGGTGAAGCGCAAGTGCGCACCGACACTGAAATCACGGATGCAGATATCGCATCGAGCAACCTGGTGCTGTGGGGCGACCCCGGCAGCAATCGCGTACTGGCGCGCATCCTCGACCGCTTGCCCATCAAGTGGAACGCGCGCGAACTCGTGATCGCAGGCAAGCGATTCGACTCGGCCACTCATGCCCCGATTCTGATTTTTCCGAACCCGCTCAATGCGGCTCGGTACGTCGTACTGAATAGCGGATTCACTTTTCGCGAGAACGACTATTTGAGCAATGCCAAGCAAGTCCCGAAGCTTCCCGACTATGCCATCGTCGACACATCCACGCCGCCCGATTCGCGCTGGCCGGGCCGCATCGCGCTGGCCGGATTCTTCGATGAACAGTGGAAGGTGAAATGACGGCAGCCTCCCTGCCCTGCAAGCCACCCCGAAAGATTGCACGGCATGCCATTTGTACAGTCTCGCGACGCAGATGGTGTTCGGCGAAGAACCGGTCAGCGGGCGCGTGATGATGATCGGGGAACAACCGGGCGACCAGGAGGATCTGCAGGGCCACCCATTCGTCCGGCCCACGGGCAAACTACTCAACCAGGCGCTCGAGGAGGCCGAGATGCGATCGCGCCTCAGTGTACGCGCATCCGTCAAAAGCCGGTGGCTCTCGAAATAAATACGTGCCGGGCATGGCTGGAAGGTGAGCTGAAGTTGATCCGCCCGGAGGTGACGGTCTGTTTGGGAGCGACTGCGGCTCGGGCGATGCTTGGACCGAAGAGGAAAATCAAAACAAAAACCGGCGGCTGATGAATCAACCGCCGGCCTCTTCACTTACTCTGCCTTTTTGCCGAGCTTCTCACGCTGCTCGCGCAACACGGCCTTGCGGCTCAGCTTGATCTTGTTGCCTTCAAGCGCCAGAACCTTTACCAGAATCTGATCGCCTTCCTTCAACTCATCGCGCACCTGCTTGATCCGGTTTTCCGAAATCTCGCTGATGTGCAACAAGCCGTCGGTGCCCGGGAAGATCTCGACGAACGCGCCGAAATCGACGAGACGCACCACTTTGCCGAGATAGGTCTTGCCCACCTCTGCCACAGCCGCGATGTCGCCAATCATCTGTATTGCACGATCGGCCGCGCCGCCATCGGCCGCATAGATGTTCACCGTACCGTCGTCATTGATATCGATTTTGCAGCCCGTCTGCTCGACGATACTGCGGATCATCTTGCCGCCCGGACCGATAATTTCGCGGATCTTGTCCGTAGGCACGGTCAGGGTGAAGATACGCGGCGCGTACTGCGATAGAGCTTCGCGAGGCGCGGTGAGCGCTTCAGCCATCTTGTCCAGAATGTAGAGACGAGCGCGGCGCGCCTGCTCCAGAGCCTGGCGCATGACATCGGAGGTGACGTTCGGCACCTTGATGTCCATCTGCAGCGCCGTGATGCCTTCCCTGGTACCGGCGACTTTGAAGTCCATATCGCCGTAGTGATCCTCGGCGCCGGCGATGTCGGTGAGCACGGCGAAGTCGTCGCCTTCCTTCACGAGCCCCATCGCGATACCGGCTACCGGGGCCGAGATCGGTACGCCCGCATCCATCAACGCCAATGTCGCGCCACACACCGTCGCCATCGAACTCGAACCGTTCGATTCGAGAATGTCGCTGACAATGCGCAGAGTGTACGGGAACGCTTTATCATCGGGAATCACGGCCGTCAGCGCGCGCTCCGCCAACGCTCCATGTCCAATTTCACGCCGGCCAGCGCCGCGCATGAATCCGACTTCGCCGACGCTGAACGGCGGGAAGTTGTAATGCAGCATGAAGCGCTTCGACGCCACGCTGGCATCCAGCATCTCCATGCGCTGTTCGTCTTCCTTGGTGCCGAGCGTCGCCGTCACCAGCGCCTGCGTCTCGCCGCGCGTGAACAGAGCCGAACCGTGCGTGCGAGGCAGCAGGCCAACTTCCGAAGTGATCTCGCGGATTTCGTCGAACTTCCGGCCATCGGGACGCCGGTGATTCTTCAGCATCTCATCGCGGAAAATGCGCTCCTTCAGACTGTCGAACAGAGCGCCGGCCTCGGCTATCTTCTCCACGGCAACCGAGGCGACCGCGCCCGCGCGAAGAGCGTCGATCTTGTGATAGCTCTCCAGTTTCGAGTGCTTCTGCGTATTCATCGCGTCGGTCAACTCGGCGCGATACTGTGATTCGAACTGGCTGTACAGTTCCTTGTCTTGCGATGCGGGCGTGAAATCCCACTTCTTCTTTCCGGCCTTGGCGACGAGTTCGCGAATGCCCTGGGCGATTTTCTTACAAGCCGCGTGCCCGAAGTCGATGGCCTCGACAATCTCTTCCTCGCTGGCGTGAAGCGCGGCGGCTTCCACCATGACGATGCCTTCCTCACTGCCGGCGACGACGATGTTGATGGTCGATTCGCGCGTCTCATCATAAGACGGGTTGGCGATCAGAGCGCCGTTGACGCGGCCCACGCGGACTCCGCCAAGAATGTGATGGAAAGGAATTTCGGAGATGGCGAGCGATGCGGCCGCGCCCACGATCGCCAGGATCGCCGGGTCGCGCTGCGGATCGGCCGACACCACCATGCCGATCACCTGGGTCTCGTGCGAGAAACCTTCGGGGAACAATGGACGTATCGGCCGGTCGATCAACCGGCTGGTGAGAATCTCTTTTTCCGAGGGACGCCCCTCGCGTTTGATAAAGCCGCCGGGAAAGCGCCCCGCCGAATAAGTGTATTCGCGGTAGTCGACTGTGAGCGGGAAGAAGGAAGCGCCGGGCTTCGGTTTGTCGTTCGCGCAGGCGGTCACCAGGACCACGGAATCGCCCGAGCGGACGACGACTGCGCCATTGGCTTGCTTTGCGAGCTTGCCGGTGTCAATGGTAATGACTCGACCACCCAGGTCGATTTCAACGGTATGCAACATCGGAGTTCCTTTTGCGTATGGAGAGCGCCGGCAATGCGGTCACCTCCTTGGATCCGATTAAAGGAGACTGGTTGAACAGAATGGAGGGCGTTTCGGCTCCCACTTTCAGGGGAGCGCGATCGGTACGGCTCAGCGCCGCCTTACCGCCAGTTGACTACTAGCGGCGAATACCCAGACTCTGAATCAGGGTTTGGTATCTTTCCGGGCTACGGCTCTTCAGGTATTTCAACATTCTGCGGCGGCGCGCCACCATCGACAACAAGCCCCGCCGGGAATGATGATCCTTCTTGTGCATCTTGAAGTGCTCCGTGAGCTGCAGGATATGCTGGCTCAGGATCGCAACCTGTACTTCTGGCGAACCAGTGTCCGTGCTATGCGCCCGGTACTTTTCTATTGTGTTCTGCTTGGATTCGTTCGCCAGTGCCATTCTCGGATCGATACTCCTCGTCTTTTCCTTAATCGATTTTTTACCTTCTCAGCATAGCACGGAAGTATGATGCGGCTACATGGCCACCGTCACCGGGAAGATGGCGCTGCAAGAATTTTTGGCAATCCCCGGAGAAAACTTCCCACTCGATCCAGGCCGAGACGATTTTCGCGTAAATTAGTGGTGATGGCGACTGTCGTTTCCAGAATGGCGCTCGAGGAGTTTCTCGACCAACCCGGGGACACCTTCCATGATTTTCACGAGTTGCACAACGGTGAGGTGGTCGAAGTGCCTGCTCCGACGCTCGAGCATTACCAGACGCAGAAGCGAGTTGTTCAACTGCTGAGTGCACGATGCGCCGACCGGTATACAGCGGATCGGGAGTTTTATTTCACGCTTCCCTCTGAAGCGCGGCGGGCCGATGCCGTAATGGTTTTCAAACAGCGAATTGAAGACCAAGGCAAAAGGACGTTCTTCGGCAGCCCGGATCTGGTTATCGAGATCCTCTCGCCTTCCAATTCACACCTGGATGTCGATCATCTCCGGAACGCCTGTTTCAACGACCAATGTGTTGAGTTCTGGGTAATCAATCTTGAAATCCGGATGGTTACGGTCTACGGCCGCAACCGAGCAGTTCGTTTGTGCATCTCTGGCGATGAGCTTTCGTTGAGTGCTTTTGGTATCACGTCAGCCATCGAAGTTGCCTCGATCTTCGAGTAGCGGCACCCGCCGCGATGTATGTGCTCCCGCTGAAACGGCCCCAATCATCCTATAAATATTTCAAATGTAGATTGGGTATTGTATTTGCCCGAGCGATGCCGTATCCTCGTCAGTAGAGTCAGCGATGATCACCTTGGCCCAACCGGTAACCACTACGACCACCGCCCACTCTCTCGAGGTTCCTGAGGTACTGGTTCAGATTATTATCGGGGTCACCGTAGCCGGCCCCGCCTGAACCGTCCTAATCGGAAGATTACGAAGGCCACCGGCGGGGTAAACAGCCCAGCCGAGTGGCCTTTTTAAGTTTCTGGCCCCTTTCTTATTACAGGAGAAGTTCTAAATTGATATCAGCACAACCAGCGCCGTTGATGAGTGGCGCCCGAATCCTGCTCGATTGCCTGGTCCGCGAAGGCGTGGACATCATGTTCGGCTATCCCGGTGGGGTTACTCTGCCGCTGTACGATGCCATCTACGACCACGAAATCAAGCACGTGCTGGTGCGCCATGAACAAAACGCGGCCTTCGCGGCGCAAGGCTACGCACGGGCGACGGGCAAAGTTGGCGTTTGCTGCGCAACCTCAGGCCCCGGCGCCACGAATCTGATCACCGGCCTGGTGGATGCCATGATGGACTCGATTCCGATCGTGGCGTTGACCGGTCAGGTGACCAGCAAGTTGATCGGCAGCGACGCCTTCCAGGAAGCCGACACGTTCGGCATCACGCGCTCCTGCACCAAGCACAACTTTCTGGTAAAGAGCGTCGCCGACCTGCCGCAGATCGTGCACGAGGCGTTCTACCTTTCGGCATCGGGCCGGCCTGGTCCCGTGTTGGTCGACATCCCCAAGGATATTTTCCAGGCGCAAGCGCACTACACGCCGGTGACCGCGATCCACTTGCCGGGTTACAAGATCTACGCGGAAGGCCACACGGGCCAGATTCGCCGCGCCGCGCAGATGATGTGGGAAGCGGAACGGCCGTTCGTATACGCCGGCGGCGGCATCATTCACGCCGAGGCGTCCACCGAACTGCGGAACTTCGTCGAACTGCTCGATGTTCCCGCCGTCTGCACCCTGATGGGGCTGGGCGGGCTCCCGTCCACCCATCGCAACTTCATCAGCATGCCCGGGATGCATGGCTCCTACACGGCCAACATGGGCATGACCAACTCCGACCTGCTGATCGCGTTAGGCGTGCGCTTCGACGATCGCGTGACCGGACGCTTGTCCGCGTTTGCGCCGCACGCCAAAGTGATCCACGTCGATATCGATCCGGCTGAGATCGGCAAGAATCGCACAGCCGACCTGCCCATTGTCGGCGACTGCAAGCGCGTTTTGACGAAGCTGAACAAGATACTCACCGAACTCCGGCCCGAGTACGGTTCGCGAAAAGCGGACGCGCGCGCCGCCTGGTGGGATCAGATCCGCGGCTGGCAGGAGCAGCATCCGCTGACGCCCGAAATTTCGGCTGATGAAATAAAGCCGCAGCACGTGATGTCCGAGATCGACCGCTTATCCGGAGGCGAGGCGATCGTCACCTCCGATGTCGGCCAGCATCAGATGTGGGCCGCGCAATTCATCCGCTTCAATCATCCACGGCTGTGGCTCAACTCGGGCGGCCTCGGTTCGATGGGCTTCGGACTTCCGGCCGCGATCGGCGCTCAGTTTGCCCGGCCCGACAAGCTCGTGTTCTCCATCGTCGGCGACGGCGGGTTCCAGATGTCAATCCCCGAGCTGGCCACCATCGCCAATCACGCGTTGCCGCTGAAGATCATCGTCGTGAATAATGGGCACCTGGGAATGGTGCGTCAGTGGCAGGAGCTATTCTACAACAACCGTCTGAGCGCGGTGCAGTTGGATACGTTCCCCGATGCCGAGAAGCTCGCCGGCGCGTACGGATTCCCGGGCCGCACGATCGAGAAGGTCGAGGAGCTTCGCAGCGCGCTCGAGTACGCCGTTCGCTCGCCCGGACCGTATCTGCTCAACATCCGGGTGACGCAATTCGAGAACGTGTACCCGATGGTGCCGGCCGGCGCCGCCATCAACGAGATGGTACTGCGCCCGCCGCAGCCCGTTCCGGTCGGCAAGTAAGGACCACACATGCTGCAAATCATTTCTCTGCTCGTCGAAAACAAGCCTGGCGCGTTGATGCGCGTCACTGGCGTTCTTACGGCGCGCGGGTTCAATATCGAGAGCCTCACCGTTGCGAAAACGCTCGATCCAACGCTGTCGCGAATCAGCATCGTGGTCGACGTCGAGCAGCAGCTTCGAACTCAAGTGATCAAGCAGATGAATAAGCTGATCAACGTGCTGCAAGCGACCGATCTCACCGACGGGCCGGCGGTGGCCCGCGAGATGGTGCTGCTGCGCGTGCGGCCCGCGATGAATAGCCGAACGGCCGTCTTGAAAGAGGCTGAGATTTTCGGCGCTCGCGTGGTTGATTCATCCACCGAAGGCTTCGCGCTCGAGGCGACAGGCGATCCCGAAAAGCTGAACGAGTTTATCGATATTATGCGCAGCTACGGCGAGATCGAGGTGACCCGCTCGGGCCTGGTCGCCGTATCGCTCGATTCCAAAAAATTGCGCCTATCGCCTCCCATCCAGAGGGCGGCTGAAGCGGCGACGACACGATAACCGAGGACTTCACACATGGCAAAACGCTACTACGAAAAAGACGGCGATCTTTCGCTACTTCAAAATAAGACGGTCGCTATCATCGGCTACGGAAGCCAGGGACACGCGCACGCGCTGAATCTTCGCGATTCGGGCTTGAACGTTGTGATCGGGTTGTACCCCGGCTCGAAAAGCTGGTCGAAAGCCGAGGCCGCTGGACTCCGCGTGCTCACCACCGCCGAGGCGGCCAAAGAAGCGGACGTGATCATGATCCTGGTGGCCGATCACATCCAGGGCGACTTGTACAATCGCGAGATCGCTCCGTCGATGAAGCCCGGCAAGACGCTGATGTTCGCGCACGGATTCAACATCCACTTCGGACAGATTCAGGCGCCCGAGGGGATCGATGTTTCGATGATCGCGCCCAAAGCTCCCGGGCACCGCGTGCGCGAGCTGTTCACCGAAGGCGTTGGTGTTCCTGCGCTGGTCGCCATCCATCAGAACGCGTCGGGGAAGGCGCTGGAACAGGCGCTCGCCTATGCAATGGCTTTAGGGTGCCTGAAAGCCGGGGTGATTGAGACTACGTTCAAAGAAGAGACCGAGAGCGATCTGTTCGGCGAACAGGCCGTGTTGTGCGGCGGCGTGAGCGAATTGATCCGCGCTGGATTCGAGACGCTGGTCGATGCTGGATACGCGCCCGAAATCGCCTACTTCGAGTGCCTGCATGAGTTGAAACTAATCGTCGATCTGATTCAGGAAGGCGGTCTCGGCTACATGCGCTACTCGGTGTCGGACACGGCCGAGTACGGCGATTACACTCGCGGTCCGCGCGTCGTGAATCAGGAGACGCGCGAGGAGATGAAGAAGATTTTGCACGAGGTGCAGTCCGGCGAATTCGCACGGCAGTGGATCGCGGAGAACAAGTCGGGCCGTCACAAGTTTCTCGCCATGCGCGAGGCCGCCAAGCACCAACGCATAGAGACGGTCGGCCGCGAGCTTCGCGAGATGATGACGTTCCTCAAGAAGAAGAAAGAGACCGGCATTCCGCAGGAGCAGCCCGCCGGTGCGGCGTCCGCTTAAGCGAGCGCGATCACTGGCCATGCGCATCTTCACGTTCGATACGACGCTCCGGGACGGCACTCAAGGCGAGGCCGTCTCCTTTTCGGTGGACGACAAGCTCCTGATTGCCCAAAAGCTGGACGATTTGGGCATCGATTACATCGAGGGCGGATGGCCGGGGTCGAACCCCAAGGACCGCGATTTCTTCCTGAGCGCGCGCGATCTCAAGCTGAAGCACGCCCGCCTGACTGCGTTCGGATCGACGCGATTTAACAAGTTCGCAGTGGAGGACGATCCGAATGTCCGCGGTTTGATCGAAGCCGAGACGCCGGTGGTTTCGATCTTCGGCAAGAGTTGGGACCTGCATGTCGATCGCGCGCTGGGAATCACCGCGGACGAAAACCTGCGCCTGATCTCCGATACCGTGGCGTACTTGAAATCGCATGGGCGCGAGGTGGTTTACGACGCGGAGCACTTCTTCGACGGATACGCGGCGAATCCCGAATACGCGCTGCGCACGCTCGAGGCAGCGAAGTCGGCGGGGGCGGATGTGCTGTGCCTGTGCGATACCAACGGAGGCACTATCACATTCCGTTTGATGGAAGTTTGCGCAGAGGTGCGGAAGCGGTTCGACGGCGTGCTCGGCATCCATACGCATAACGATTCCGATCTCGCGGTCGCCAACACTCTGGCCGCGGTGGAGCAGGGCTTCACACACGTTCAGGGCACAATCAACGGTTACGGCGAGCGGTGCGGGAACGCGAATCTTTGCTCCGTGATAGCGAATTTGGAGCTGAAGCTCGGCCATACCACGATCGGCCGCGACAACCTTCCGTCGCTGACCGGCGTTGCACGGTACGTTGCCGAGTTGGCGAATCTGCAGATGCGCAACGACCAGCCCTATGTGGGCCATAGCGCGTTTGCTCACAAAGGCGGCGTGCACGTGAGCGCGGTGCTGAAGGACTCCACCACGTACGAGCACACGACGCCCGAATCAGTGGGCAACCGTCAACGAGTGTTGTTGAGCGATCTGTCCGGGCGCGGCAACGTGCTCTACAAATTGAAACAGCACGGGCTCGCCGACCGGCTGTCGAGCGACGCCCGGCGCGAGTTGCTCGACCGCATCAAGCAGATGGAGTATCTGGGCTACCAGCTCGAAGCGGCCGAGGGGACGTTCGAGCTCCTGGTGCGCGATGCTTTGAATCCCGGAGTGCAGTTTTTCGAAATCATCGGCTTTGATGTGACCACGCGCATGTATGGCTCCTATGGAGGGCAAAGCACGGCGACGGTAACGTTGAAGATCGAAGAGAATGTGCACTCGGCGACCGCCGCGGGCCAGGGTCCGATGAACGCGCTCGATCTGGCTTTGCGCCAGTGTTTGACTCCGCTATATCCGGCCATCGCGAATGTGCGGTTGACCGATTATAAGGTGCGCGTACTCGAACCGAAGAAAGGCACGGCGGCAAAGGTTCGTGTGCTGGTGGAGTGGTCGGACCACCGCAAGAGCTGGGCGACGGTCGGCGTGTCGGATAACGTGATCGAGGCGAGCTGGCTCGCGTTGGTCGACGCCATTCGCCTGGAGCTGATGCGGCTGATGGAAAAGGACGAGTCGATCGAGAAAGCCGTGGAAGACTACTGCTGGGGCGTGTAGGTCCGCCCCCGCGGGATCACTTTGCGCATTTCATCATCAGGTTCTTGAATTCGACGACGCTGCCCTTATTGTGCTGCTGTAGGGCGAAGTAACCGTTCGTGTACGTGTTCTTTTCATCCGTGTAATCGACAACCTTCTTGTCGTTGACGAAAATCTGAATGTGGTTGCCGTCGAAGACGATGCGCTGGTTCCACCAGGTGTCGTCCTGAACCAGTTGCTCGCGTACATTCGAGAAATTGTAGAGGCTTCCGGTGCGCTTCCAGTCGGCGTGGGTGTTGTTCACCTGCGCTTCGTAGCCTTTTGGAAAGCCCGGACCGAACGCTGTCCGGAAGTACATCCCGGAGTTGCCGCCGTGATTCAGCCGGACATCCGCCTTGAATTCGCCATTTTCACACTGCCGGTCCATGTAGAACAGGTGGCTCCTCTCGCCGTCTCCGACGATGGCGCCATCCTTCACCGTCCAGCTTTCCGGGTTATCGTTGGCTTTCCACCCGTTCAGGGTCTTGCCATCGAACATCTTTATCCATCCATCCTCGGCCCAACAAGTCGCCGAAAGTAAGACTGCCGCGACCATCAATCTACGAATGTTCATGCCGGAATCATTCTACCAGTGCAACCGCGCATCGTTCCAGCGCCGCGTGCAGCAGCGCCATTTGCACGGGTTTCGTAACGTAATCGTCCATCCCCGCCGCTAAGCATTCCTCGCGGTCACCCTGCATGGCGTTTGCCGTCATGGCGATGAGCCGCGGACGAAGCTTGTCCCGGAAGCGCTGCCGAATAGTTTGGGCGGCCTCAAGACCGTCCATCTGGGGCATATGCACATCCATCAACACCGCGTCGTAGTGTTGACGCTCAACCGCCTCAACCGCCTCTAGCCCGTTGGCAACGATGTCCGGCCGGTATCCGATCCGTTCGAGACACCTTGACAGCACGCGTTGATTAACAACGTTGTCCTCGGCGATCAGTATTTTCAAAGGCAGGCGATCGGCCAGTTTATGGTCGAAGTCCCGGGCCGGCTCCTTAATCCTTGGGGGGGCTGCTGTCTGGGTCACCGCGGTCTGCATTCCGTCAAATAGCAGCGACGGCTTCACGGGCTTGCTCAATATAAACGCGAACAGATCCTTTGCAGAGCCATCGGCGCACACTTCGGCCCGCGTCGCCGCGCCTGAGCTGAGCAGCGCCAGCGGCAGTTCCGAAGGAGAGCGCAGCCGTCGAATGTGCGCGGCCAGCATCGTTCCGTCCATTTCAGGCATGTGCAGATCGAGTAAGGCGATGTCGAAAGATGCCCCGGATTCCAGCAAATCCAGGGCGCTCCGGCCCGATTCGACGGCCACCGGTATCATGCCCAGGACTGAGCCTTGCTCACCAGGATGCGCCGATTCGTTTCGTTATCGTCGACGATCAGAACCGACTTACCATGCAGTGTGGCCGGTTCGCGCGAGTCCAGGGCAGGGCGGTGAGCCGCCGCTTGGACAGGAATCGTGAACTGGAAGGTGCTGCCCCTGCCGAGTTCCGTTTCAACCCACATGCGGCCGCCCATGATCGCGGTCAAGCGTGAACTGATGGCGAGCCCGAGTCCCGTGCCCCCGAAACGACGTGTTGTGGAAGCATCGACTTGGCTGAAGGACTTAAACAGCCGGTCCAAGCGGTCCGCGGGAATGCCGGGGCCGGTGTCCCGCACTTCGAAGTGCAGTTCAGTATTGTCCGCATTCGCCGCCTTGGCGGACACCGATAAGACGACCTCCCCCGCCGTGGTGAACTTGACGGCGTTGGACAGCAGGTTCACCAGAATCTGCCGCAAACGAGTCACGTCGCCATGCACCGCCCTGGGCACTTCGGGCCCGATTTGCCAAGCCAGGTTCAGACCCTTCTGTTCCGCCTTCCCGCAGACCAGATCCACCGCCTCTTCAACGCACTGTTCGAGAGTGAAGTCCTGGAAATCCAGATCGAGTTTGCCCGATTCGACCTTGGAAAAATCGAGGATGTCATTGATAATCTCCAGCAGCGAGTCCCCGCTGGTCCGGATGATTTCCAGCAGTTCGCGCTGCTCGGACGAAGGTTTCATATCAAGCAGAACGCTGGTCATCCCCATAACGCCGTTCATCGGCGTGCGGATCTCGTGGCTCATGGTCGCCAAAAACCGGGATTTCGCGGCGTTCGCGCGTTCTGCCTCGTTGAACGCCGCCTGCGCCGCCCGGCGGGCCGACCGTAAGCGCATTACAAGGATCAGGGTCACGGCAAACCCGGCCAGCGATGCGCCCGCGCACCAGGCCAGCACCATCGCGTGCAAGCGTGCTTGCCGCAGGTTAACTACAGCTTTTGTTTCGTCCGTCGTCGAGTTCAACCACTTGGCGTACAGCGACTCCATCGTGCCATCCGTGGCCAGGTTCGTGATCTCATTCCGTAGCGCGATCGCGACAGGCGCCGCCTCGCGAGTTGAGCCGATGCCCATCGGAAACTTGGCCCCGTCCACCGGAATCACCCCGAACGGAAACTGGCCGCAGGCTGCCGGCCGGTTCAGAAGCGCGAGCGTGAAATTCCGCACGTCCATGAATACCGCGCGGACTCTTCCCGAGCACAGATCCTCCAGACTCTCCTCTCGGGTTAGCACCGGCCGCAGCCTGGAACCGGGCACAAAGCGCCGGCACATCTCCAAGTTGACCGGGATTTTCAATGACGCGATCTCCTGTCCGGAAAATCCGTCCAGTGCCTTCGTGCGATCTCCTTGGTGGACCGCGAGAACAAAGCGATTCTCCAGCCACGGATCGCTGATGAACATTCGATTGCGTCTGCCCGGTGTGTCAGTGAGGATCGCCCAGAGATCGACTTTTCCGCTGCCGAGCGCCTGATCGGGACCTTCCTCGGCCCTGACCCACGTCAATCGAATCCCCAGCCGCCCGGCTGCCCTTTTTAGCAACTCGGGACCGAATCCCGTGCATGATCCGTCGGCATTCGCCACATTCAGGGGCGGAGAGTCGTTGAAGCCCACGCGAAACACGCGTGAATGCGCGAGCAGCGCATCTCGCCGCAGGCTCCATATATATAGGAGCGCCCCAGCAAGAATTACCAATGCGCCGAGCGCCGCATACTTGGCCACCCGGGTTCTCAGAAACCTATTCATCCCGCTAAGAGCTAATCGGCAGATATCCTTTCCGGTTATAGTAAGGAAGAATCCGAGAAGCGGGCCGAGCGCGCACCAGCTCTGCATGAACTTTCATCAATGTACGCCAACTCTGGATCTCACAACAATTTACAAACACTTCTTGTCACTCGTCGCCCGAGTGTGCTAATAATAGTAGCGGAGCCGGTTACCGGTTCACAGTCTTCAACCAAAATTCTTCACCTTGGAGGTTCGAAGTATGAACGTACGTCCGCTTTATGACCGTATCGTAGTGAAACGGCTCGAAGAACAGGAAACCAAAATCGGCGGCTTGTTCATCCCCGATAGCGCGAAAGAGAAACCGCAGGAAGGCGAAGTCGTCGCCGTCGGCAAGGGCAAGCGTCTCGATGACGGTAAGCTCGTCGCGTTGGATGTGCAGGTAGGCGATCGCATTCTCTTCGGCAAATATTCGGGCAGCGAGATCAAGCTCGATGGCAACGAATTCATGATCATGCGCGAGGACGAAGTTCTCGGCATTCTGGAAGGCGCCGCGAAATCGGCGTCCAAGTAAGACGTAGGAGGACATTGATACATGGCAGCCAAACAGATTGTTTATAGCGAAAATTCCCGTCAGGCGATTCTCCGCGGCGTCAACCAACTGGCCGACGCAGTGAAAGTGACCCTCGGTCCCAAGGGCCGCAACGTGGTTCTCGAGAAGAAATTCGGCGGGCCGACCATCACCAAGGACGGCGTCACCGTAGCCAAGGAAATCGAGCTGAAGGATCCGCTCGAGAACATGGGCGCGCAGATGGTCCGCGAAGTCGCGTCGAAGACCAGCGACATCGCCGGCGACGGCACCACCACCGCCACCATCCTGGCCCAGGCGATCTACCGCGAGGGTGTGAAAGCCGTTGCGGCCGGTGCCAACCCGATGGCCCTGAAGCGCGGCATCGAGAAGGCCGTCGAAGTGGTCGTTGAAGAAGTCCGCAAGATGTCCTCGAAGGTCGAGAACAACGAGAAGATTTCTCAGGTCGGCACCATCTCGGCTAACGGCGACGCCACCATCGGCAAGACGATTGCCGAAGCGATGCAGAAGGTTGGCAAGGACGGCGTCATCACGGTCGAGGAATCCAAGACCATGAACACCGAGCTGCAGACCGTCGAGGGTATGCAGTTCGACCGCGGCGATCTCTCCCCCTACTTCATCACCGATCCGGACCGCATGGAAGTCGTTCTCGAGGATCCCTACATCCTGATCCACGAGAAGAAGATCTCCAACATGAAGGACCTGCTGCCCGTGCTCGAGCAGATCGCGCGCGCCGGCAAGCCGCTGTTGATCATCGCCGAGGAAGTGGAAGGCGAAGCGCTGGCCACCCTGGTTGTGAACAAGCTGCGCGGCACCCTGAACGCCTGCGCCGTGAAGGCCCCTGGCTTCGGCGATCGCCGCAAGGCCATGATGGAAGACATCTCGATCCTGACTGGCGGCAAGGCCATCATGGAAGAGACCGGTATCAAACTGGAAGGCGTTCGCCTCGAGGATCTCGGCCGGGCCAAGCGCGTCACGGTCGATAAGGACAACACGACCATCATCGATGGCGCGGGCGACCAGAAGGGCATCGAAGGCCGCATCAAGCAGATGCGCGCGCAGATCGAAGAGACCACGTCCGATTACGATCGCGAGAAGCTGCAGGAGCGGTTGGCGAAGCTGGCCGGCGGCGTCGCGGTGATCAAGGTCGGCGCGGCCACCGAGACCGAAATGAAAGAGAAGAAGGCGCGCGTCGAGGATGCTCTGCATGCCACCCGCGCGGCCGTTGAAGAAGGAATCGTTCCCGGCGGCGGCGTGGCTCTGCTGCGCGCGGCCAAGGCTCTGGACGGCATGAAGTCGCCCTCCGATGAGCAGATCGGCATCGACATCATCAAGCGCGCCTGCCAGGAGCCGGTTCGCCAGATCGTCGGCAACGCCGGTCACGAAGGGGCGATTATCATCGAAAAAATTCGCGCCAACAGCGACCTGAACTTCGGCTTCAACGCTGCCACCGAGCAGTATGAAGACCTGGTTGCGGCCGGCGTCATCGATCCGGCCAAGGTCACCCGTTCGGCCCTGCAGAACGCCAGCTCGATCGCGGCTCTCATGCTCACCACCGAAGCAATGGTGTGCGAGATCCCCGAGAAGAAGTCGTCGATGGGCGGCCAGGGCGGTCCTGGCGGCCACGGCGGCCCCGAGATGGATTACTAAGAAGTAGCTCGGTTCAACGTTCGCAAAGCCGCTCCGGGCAACCGGGGCGGTTTTTTATTGTGAGCAGTCCACGACGTTTAGACGGGAGCAGCAATCCAATTTACCAGCTTGTCTGGATGCCGCAGGCCTGGATCTTTCCATCCCGCGTCACCAGAGGCACTCGGAGTGCGAGAGCCGACCCAGACTTGTGGACCGCCGCCCTCCAACCGCGCCAACGCCTGGGCCGGAATTCGATTCTTCTCGCTCAAGTATGTTGCTTCGACAAGGCAGATCGTCGGAACAAAAACTGCCTCACCGCATCGGAGCTGCCGAACCATGGCCGCGACACCAACCCCCCGCGAGTATCTCACCAGTCACTCAAGGCTCCGCCACAAATACCAACTCGCAATCGAACAGTACGGCGACCATGGTCCCGCAATGCGTTGCACCTCTGCTGGTCCGGGCATCTCTTCCAAGCCGTACGCTTTCCTGATTGCGGAGCGGACGCCCAAATCGCCCGTCGGCAGCACGTCCGGGCGCCGGAGCGCGAAGATCAGGAACATCTGCACCGTCCACACGCCCACACCTTTGACGGCGGTGAAGTGCTGGATGATATCGTCGTCGCCGAGGTCGGGGCAGGCGTCGAAATCCAACTCGCCCGATTTCGTGCGCCGGGCCAGATCGCCGATGTACTCGATTTTCTGCCGCGACAGTCCCAGCGTCTGCAGCTTGCGCGGTGTCAGGCGCAGGATCGCCTCGGGCGTTACGGGCTCGCCGGTGGCCGCCGCCAGGCGCCCGTAAATCGTTCCTGCCGCTTTCCCGCTCAACTGCTGAAATACGATGGAGCGCACCAGTGTCTCGAACACGGGCTCGCGGTACTCGATGCGGTAGGGTCCAACCCGCTCGATGATGGCGCGCAGCACGGGGTCGGCTTTCTTCAGGTGGGTAATCGCTTTTCGCATTGGAACAGGATGGCAGGTCCGTGCATCCATTAGTTTAATGAAAGTCTGGAGTGCCCTTACTGTGGGCTTGCTAGCGGCGTGCGTGAGTCCCTGCCAGGAATCCACCATCAAGGTGGACGTGGATATCGTCAATATCCTGTGCTCCGTCCGGAGTAAGCCGGGCGGTCTGGTGGGCAACCTGAACAAGGACAATTTCACCATTTTCGAAAACGGCCAAAAGCAGGATTTGAAGTACTTCGCCCGTGAAACTGACTTGCCGTTGACGATCGGACTGCTGGTGGACGTGAGCCTGAGCCAGCAGCGCCTGATCGAGACGGAACGCCAGGCGGCCTACCAATTCTTCTCTTCCGTGCTGCGCGACAAGGACCTCGCGTTCCTGATCAGCTTCGGCCAGGATTCGGAATTGCTGCAGGATTACACCAATTCGCGGAAGCTGCTGCAGAAGGGGTTGGACGGCCTGCGCGCAAACGGGCCGGTGGGCGGGCTGCATCCCGGGCCGGTGCCGACCGCATCGCAGCCGCGCGGGACGGTGCTGTTCGACACCGTGTACCTGGCGGCTTCCGAGGAGTTGAAGGGCCAGGTCGGCCGCAAAGTGATCGTGATCATCACCGACGGCGTCGATCAGGGCAGCCGGTACAAGATCGACCAGGCCATCAAGGCCGCCCAACTTTCCGATGCGATTATCTACGGGATCTATTACGCCGACCCCGCTGCTTACGGCGGATGGATGGCGCCGAGCGATCGCGATTTGAAGCGCATGTCGGAGGAGACCGGCGGGCGCGTGCTGCGCGTCGACCGGAAACATTCGCTGCAGGATCTGTTTCGGGAGATCCAGGACGAGATGCGATCCCAGTACGCCTTGGGATACACCCCGGCCAATCCGGTCAAAGACGGAAGTTTCCGCAAAATCGAGATCCGGTTAGCGGATAAGGATATGCGGCCCCAAGCGCGCAAGGGCTACTACGCCGTGCCGGCAGGGGCGAGCGAATAGCAGTTCTACCGGCCGGTACGCCGCAGGTAATCGGCGATGGCGTCATCGAGCGCGGGCATGGGTGTGATGCCGGCTTCGGCCATCCTCTGATTACGCAACGCCGAAAACTTGGGCCGCCGCGCGGGAGTGCGATACTCGCGTTCGTTGGTGGCGCGCAGCTCGGGCGCGACCTTGGCGCTCGCAAATATCTTGCGCGCGAACTCATACCACGAGATCGCTTCGCCGCCGCCTGCGTGAAATACGCCCGACGCTTTGGAGTGCACTAATTCGACCGTGCGCGCAGCCAATGCGGGGGCGTAGGTGGGCGAAGCGACATGGTCCTCCACCACACGGATCGGATTGGAGGACTGAGCCAGGCGCAGCATCAGCTCGATGAAATTACCCCGATTTGTCTGCATGCCGCCGGGCCCGAACACCCCCGAAGTCCGGATGATGAGAGGGCGGTCCAGATAGGCTTGGGCATAGATCTCGCCAACGTATTTGGACACCGCATAAGCGCCCAGCGGATGGGGCGTGTCGGTTTCTATGTAAGGTTGGCCGGCCCTGCCGTCGAACACATAGTCGGTAGAGAAGTGGACCAGGCGGGCATCCACCTGTCGCGCGGCAAGCGCCAGATTGCGAACGGCCAGCCCGTTGATGGCGAGCGCGGCCTGCGGCTCGGTTTCGGCCACGTCCACCATGTTATAGGCGGCCGCATTCACGACGACCGCGGGATCGAATTCGGCCATGGCGCGCTCCACCGCGGCCCGATCCGTGATGTCCACGTGGTTGCGTTCGTACCCTTTTACCTCGTGTCCTGCGGCCGCGAATTCGCGCACCAACTCCACTCCGAGCTGGCCCGCACAGCCGAACACGGCGACTCTCTCATGCATGGTATGATCCAGCATAACTCAGCCGCCCGGAGGCGGTGAATTCAGTCACTCGTGTCTGAATGGTTTCACGCTTTCAATAGGTTACCCCTTGACATGGAAGCCGAACGGGTTAATAATCTTCAAAGTCTCAGTCTTCCGGATTAGCCAAGCCTCGAGGGGGGTCAATAAGTCCAATGCAACTCTGTCGGTTGCTCCGTTTCGCCGCGGCAATGGTGCTAGCCGCGTCCGCGATGTTCGCTCAAGCGCCGACCGGCACGATATCCGGAGTCGTTCAGGACGAATCCGGCGCGATCGTACCTAACGCTCAGGTCACTGTCACGAACAGAGATTCCGGGGCTTCCCGAACGATCAACTCGGGCACCGATGGGACTTTCAGCGTGGCGGCGTTAGCTGCCGGAACGTACGAGTTGAAGGCCGCGATGACCGGGTTTCGGACCACGGTTCGCGAGGCTACGGTGGAGACAGGCGCCACCACTACAGTCGACATGCGGTTGCAGGTTGGCGCCAGTAAGGACGTCGTTACTGTCGAAGCGGCAACCGCGCAAATCGAGTATCAGCGAAACAGTATCGACGGAGTTATTACCCGGCAGAAGATCCAAGAGCTGCCGCTGAATGGCCGCAGCTTCCTGCAACTTGCGTTTCTGGAGCCTGGCGTGACTGTCAGTCCTGGAAGCACATCCCAGTACAATTCCCTCTTTTCGGTATCGATCCTCGGCGGTTCCTCTAATAAGACAGCGATCACGGTGGATGGCGGCAACATCCGGAACAGCATCGAAGGCGACACCGGCATGAACTTTTCCCAGGAAGTGGTGCAGGAATTCCAGCTGTCGAGTGTGAACTTCGATTTGTCTACGGGCATCACCAGCGTGGGCGCGGTGAACATCGTCAGCCGCAGCGGCGGTAACGATTTTCACGGGAGCGGCTATTTCTTCTTCCGCGATCATAATATGGCCGCCTATCCAGGACTGAAGCGCAACGCTCTGAATCCGGATCCGTTCTTTGCCCGGCGCAACCCAGGATTCTGGATCGGAGGCCCGGTCATGAAGAACCGGCTGTTCTTCTTTTTCAACTATGAGTATCTAAACCAGGCCCAGGTGTTCACGTTCGTGCCCAACGTCGCCTCGGCCTCGAGCCTCACCGGAAATTATCCCAGCCCCTATAAAGGCAAAACCCTGAGCGCGAAGTTCGATTACAACCTGAGCGCGAATCATCACATCCTGGCGCGGTACTCGCACGACGGGAATGGCGGCTTCGGACCGAATGGCGGGGCCGCGCCTCCGTCCAACTGGCTGCGCAACACAAACTGGTCGGATCAAACCGTGTTTGGCCTCACCAGCACCTTGCGTCCTACCCTGGTCAACGATTTTCGTTTCAGCTACCAATATTGGCAGAACCGGAACTTGTTTCCGAACGACGCGGTATGCTCCGGCTGTCTGGGTTTGAACTTCCCTCAAATCCAACTCAACGGGACCAACGTCACCATAGGCAACACGGCAAACGCGACTCAGGGCCGCGATCTTCGCCGGTTCCAGTTCACGGATACGATGAACTGGCAGAAAGGATCGCATGGCCTCCGCTTTGGCTTTGAGGTGGAACACGCACCTGGCACAGGATTCTGGGGCTATTGCGATCCCGCTTGCCTGGTAGCGGCTCCCCCCGAGTTTGTCCGGGCCAACGTACCCGCTTCGCTGATCGGCGCCGCCTTCCCCCGGCTCCCTTCCGAAGTCCGCACGGCCCAGGACATTTTGAATCTCCCGTTTTTGGGCGGTGTAGTGGGTATTGGCGATCCCAGTCAGCCTCCGCCCTATAACGTTGACAAAGCCAAGACGAACAATCGCTACCGGTTGTTCTTCCAGGACTCCTGGAAGGTTCGCCCCCGTTTGAGCATCAACTACGGGCTGGCCTGGAATTATGAGAGCACACTCGTCAACCGCGATCTGAATAAGCCGAAGTACCTGGCACCGTTATATGGCAGCGATCTCTCCCCCAGCAACAACAATCCCAACAACTTTTCACCGGCCCTTGGATTTGTGTGGACCGCTGACAAGAGCGCCAAGACGGTTATACGCGGCGGGTTCGGTATCTACTACGACACTGAGCTGTTGTACCGCCGGTTGCAGGAGCGCGCCTACATCGGACCTATCGGGAACGGGCGCGTGCAGTACTCAGCGGGAGGCTTTACCAACATATTTCCAGGGATTCTGGACATCAGCCTCGGCGGCGTCCCAGTTGCCGTCGGTGCCCCGGTCCCCAGCGGCCACCTGACTAACATGACGGTGGCGCAGTTCCAGCAAATTCAGGCTGCACAAGGCCCCGCCGTAACAGCCCAGCTGGCGCCAAAGAATCTCAACGATACGTCCGTGACTTCAATCGATATCAGCAAGCAGGGTACTCAGCTGTATCCCAAAGACTACCCGGTGCAGAGGGGGCTGCATTTTGACATTGGCCTTCAGCGCCAACTGCCGCACGACATGGTCCTTTCAGCGGATTTCGTGCGCCGTGTTTACCTCAACACGCTTTTTGGTGAGATCGACTCGAACCGCTGGAACCGGTATATCGGGGGCGTACGTTCGCCAGTTATTCCGGTTTGCACCGGCGCTCAAGCAAGTATCCCGGGTTTCAATTGCTCCACCGGCCCCATTACTTTCTGGATCCCTGGCGGCCGGCAAGTGTACAACGCTATGCTTCTGAAACTGGACAAGCGTTTTTCCAAACGCTATCAGTTCACTGCCTCCTACGCGCTAACCGATCAGCACGGTTACAACAGCTTGTACAACCTGGATAATTGGGCTGCAAGCTGGGGTCCGCAGGGTGGGCGTCACATCATGAATATCTCAGGCATTGTGGAGATGCCATGGGGGTTCCAGTTAGGCGTCATCTCGTCCATGAGTAGCCGCGGACCCATCACGGCAACGGTCGGTGGAGTCGATCTGACAGGAAGTGGGAATACCACAACGCCGCTTCCGGGTATTCCGATCAACGGCATTAACCGGGGCTATGGCAAAGAGGATCTGCAAAAAGCGGTCGACAACTGGAACTCAAACGTAGCCGGCAAGCCGGATGCGCTCGGCAAGGTAATACCCAAGGTGGTCCTGCCGTCCGATTATGAATTGGGCCGCCCGTTCTATTCGCAGGATGTGCGCTTGACCAAGAAGTTCACGTGGCGTGAGCGCTATGTTGTGTCCGCTTTTGTTGAGGGTTTCAATATCTTCAACATCGCCAATCTGGGCGGATACAGTTTCAGTCTGGACCAGGTTCAGTCGAACCAGACCTTCCAGTTCGGCCAGCCCAACTCGCGCGCCGGACAAGTGTTCGGTAGCGGTGGACCCAGGGCGTTCCAACTCGGCGGACGCTTCCAGTTCTAGACGAGACTCGGGACAGGGCGGGTGAAACATCCCGCCCCGAGAGTGCTACCCTGCGTTAGACGTTCGCGTATGTTCCTGTTCCTGGCATTCCTGATCTTCACAGTCGCGCTCATGGTGGCGGGATATTTTGCATTCTCGATCCCGCAACAGGAGGCTGAAAGCGTACTCTCGGTGCGCTTGCGCGAGCTGCGGAAGCAATCCGGAACCAGGCGTGCCCGCTCCGCACCCGACCTTCTCCGCCGTGAACGCCGCGGGCAGCTCGCGGTGTTGGGCGATTTCTTTCAGTGGATCGGCCTGCTCCGGCGCTTGCAGGAATACATACAACAGGCCAACCTGAAGTACCGCGCCACGGAAGTGTTCGTGTTCTGCGTCATGCTGGCCGTGGTGACGTATTTCGCGCTGCAGGTGATTGGGCTATCG
The DNA here is from genome assembly GCA_038322705.1 of Bryobacterales bacterium. Classification (GTDB taxonomy): domain Bacteria; phylum Acidobacteriota; class Terriglobia; order Bryobacterales; family Bryobacteraceae; genus TMP-7. The sequence continues at coordinate 34,547 of JBBQGC010000053.1, forward strand.
CTGCTGCTGTTGCGCGCCGGGCTCGCATTGGGCATCGCATTTCTTCCGATCGCCTACATCATGCGCGTCCGCTCCCGGCGCTTACGCAAATTCGAGGAAGGGTTGCCGGATGCGATCGACCTGTTCAACCGCACGATGAAGGCCGGGCACAATATCCACGCGGGCCTGGAAACGATCGCGAGCGAATCCCTGGACCCGGTGCGCATGGAGTTTAAGAAGGTGGTGGAAGAGCTGGCGCTGGGCTCGCCCATTGAAGCCGCGCTCCACAATCTCGGGAAGCGCGTACCGCTAATCGATCTGAAATTCTTTGTTACAGGTCTCATCCTGCAGCGGCAGACCGGCGCCAATATGGTTCAGGTATTGGAGAACCTGGCCCTGCTGGTTCGCGAGCGCCTGCACCTGGCCGCGAAAATGAAGGCCTCCACCGCCCAGCAGCGCTTCTCCGCCGGGCTGCTGTGCGCGCTGCCGCTCGTGGTTGGATTCGGGTTCTGGATCCTGAAGCCCGAGTACACGCGGCTGCTGTACACCGATCCCACGGGCCAGAAATTCCTCACCTACGCGATCTGCTCCGAGCTGGTGGGCATCCTGATCATCCGCAAAATCGCGAGCCCGAAGTTCTGACATGTTGACTGCGGCGCTGTTTTTCGTGCTCGCCTTTCTCACGCTGGTGGCGATTGTGTGGTCCGCGATCGAGCTGTTCACAAGGCGCGAGAATCCTCTCGACGACCGCCTGGACGAGCTGCAGGCGCACGCAATGGTGTCTACGTCGCGAGGTCCGCGCCGCAAGGTGGGCGGCGGTTTTTTCAATAGCCTGCTGTACCTGGTCAGCCTGTTTCCGGGAGGCGAGGATTGGATCCGTGAAACCGAGCGCGAGCTGGCGCAAGCGGGCATCCGCCGCAAGGAAGCGACGGGACTCTTCGCGATATTTCAAGCTTTTTTCTTCGCGATCATGGTGAGCGGGATGCTCTACCTGCAGCGCGGCAATCCGGTATCGGCGAAGTTCGGCGGCCTCATGGCGGCGTTGATACTCGGCTATCTTTTGCCCAAGCAGGTGCTGCACCGGCTGGTGAAACGGTATCGCCGCAAGCTGCAGGACGCGCTGCCTGACACGGTGGATCTGTTGGGCATCGTCTTGGGAACGGGCCTTGCCCTGGATCAGGCCATGATGCGCGTGAGCGAGGAAATGGAGTACATCTACCCCGAGCTCGCCGCTGAATTTTCGACGGTGGTGATGCAGGTGAAAGCGGGCCAGGAGCGCTCGAAAGCGTTTCAACAACTGGTGCGGCGCACGGGGATCGAGGATATCAAGAGCCTTGCCGCGATGATCGTCCAGAGCGAGCGTTTTGGCACCAGCTTGTCGCAGGCTCTCAGCGTTTATGCGGACGGCCTGCGCACCCGCCGGCGCCTGCGCGCGGAGACCGAGGTGGGACGCGCCGGTATTAAAATGCTGTTCCCAATGGTGCTGTTCATTCTGCCGGTGCTGTTCATTGTGACGTTGGTTCCGGGCGTATTGAGCGTGCTGCGGGATCTGGCGCAGGGCCTGGGCCCGCGGTAAGGCCGCTGCGTCGGGTCGCAGGATCCGGCCCTGAGCATCGAGCAAGTCTACGGCGCGATCACCTTCTACCTGGGCAACAAGGAAGAGGTTGAATAAGACATGGCGGAACTCCGGCGCATGGATGACCAGATCATCAAGGCCCAGACTCCTCTTACTCCGGAACTCCAGCAGAAGCTGGACCGCGCGCGGGAGATGCTGTCTCGGAGAAGTTGATCGATGATCCGCTCCATGGCGGACGCCGATCTCAACGATGCGATCGTCAGGGGATGCCGTCGCCGCGAGCTAACCATTTGATCGAAACAGGTTACTAAAATCGACCAATTCAACGGTCGAGGACGGCGGCTGTGCGAAAACTAGCTCCCCAAAAATCCGGGTTCCAACTACCTCTCCGCACGCAACATGTGGATTACAAGAGAAAGACGTAGAGCGCGAATATGCTCTACAACAGCAACTGGTCAACTGATTGCCAGCTTGACCAGCTTGCCGGCACGGCTCATCATTTCCACAAGGGTATCGATGGTAAACTTAGCCGTTGTTTTTGTTCACCACGTCGGACACGCGCGGGCGCGAGACCATTAGGATTTCGGCGGCCTCGGCTTGCTTCAAGTGATGTTTCGCAATCCAGACAGGCAGCTCTTCCATCAGTTGTTGCTTCAGCAGGCGCGTGTCATTGATCTGTTTGCGAGACGCAGCCTGTAGACGTTTGGCCTCCTCCGGAGTAAATCCTAGTTCCAGAAAGAGATTCGCTCCAGGCTTTGTCACATGGCGGATTTCAGTGTCGATCTTCATTTCTTTTTCTGCCTCGCGTTGACCACGGCGCGATAGCGAGTCGCGGCGATAGCCTTGTCCTGCTTGCTGGTCGCCTGGGTCTTCTTCTGGAAGCAATGCAGCACGTAGATGCCTTCCTCGAACTTGGCGGGGTACATCACACGAAAGGTCCCGCCCGCCTCCCGAATGCGAATCAAGCCCGGCCTGGATATGCCAGCAGATCGTCGTAGGCAGACACTACCCAACGGATCTGTTTTTCATCGTCTATGGCGCAAGTCAACGTGCTGCGGAGAGCGATGAGAATGAACTCCACTCCATTTGGTACTTCTGCCCCGTGCGATACTCGACGACCCCGGAATAGTTCGATGACAGCGAGTAGGCTCCCCTTACATTGATCGTGACCGGGTTGCTAGAAGCCCCGCCCGTGGTGAGCGTCGTAACCACGTCTCCGCCAACGCCCTGCGGCACCACGAAGTTAACTTGATAGAGCCCGATGAATCCAGGAGCCAGCCCGGAGAATGATACTTGGGCTGGCCGACCATCCATCAACAAAGTTGGCTTCTGCGGAGTAGTGGCAAGCGGAGAACCGGGAGCTATGGTGTAACGGGTCACGACTTATTGCGCCAATGACCGGGAAATTCGTCACACTTGTCGGCAGGAGTTGTCGCGCTCTTTCCCCTCCCCGATCATCTCAAAGCGGTCCTCGCCGTCAAGGGTTCGCTTCGCCGCGCCAAACAAC
>JBBQGC010000054.1:0-37314 GCA_038322705.1 Bryobacterales bacterium
GGGCAGCCCGGCACGTAAACATCGACTGGAAGAAACTTGTCCACTCCCTGCACCACGCTGTAGATGTCGTACATCCCCCCGGAATTAGCGCACGAGCCCATCGAGATCACCCATCGAGGTTCCATCATCTGCTCATAAAGACGCTGGATCACCGGCGCCATCTTGATGAAAACGGTGCCGGCAATCACCATCAAGTCGGCCTCACGCGGCGTCCCGCGAATCACTTCCGCGCCGAACCGGGAGATATCGTATTTGCTGGTCAAACTGGTAGCCATCTCCACGTAGCAACACGAGAGCCCGAAGTTGAATGGCCAGATAGAGTTCTTCCTGCCCCACGCCAACAGATCCTGAAGGCGGGAGAAAATCACGCTCTGCCGCACGCTGCTTTCGGCCAGACTTTCGCCCGGCCGTACAAGTTCTTGGAGAGAGTTCCGCTGGCTTTCTGGAGAATTTACCGATGAGTTCATCGAATTTTCTCCTGTGCGTGGGGGCCTGCCGGGAACCAGTCGAGCGCTCCCACCCGCCAGAGATAGGCTAGGGCTGCGACCAACACCCCAATGAAGATGAACACTTCAAAATAACCAGTCCAGCCGAGCTCGCGGCCGGCGATCGCCCAAAGAAAGATGAAAACGGCTTCCAGGTCGAAAATGACGAAGAACATGGCCACCAGGTAGAACTTGACAGACAGGCGGACCTGCGCTGAACCTTCCGAGCGGATACCCGATTCGTACTGCACGCCGGTCGCAGGTTCTTGATGCCGCTGTCCCAATACGTAGGAAAGGGCGAGCATGCCGGCCACCAGCAGGATCACTGCAGCGAAGTAAACGGCGAGCGGCCAAATGGTCATCTACGTGCCCCAGCAAGCTGGCCATCGTCGGGCCACGCAATGGTCAGCAGGAAAGCACTGTCTTCCAGCGCCTCGACATCATGTCGTATCTCATGATCGAGAGCCAGCAGATGTCCCACAGGAAAATCGAATTCGTTTCCGGCCACGCGCATCCGAATATGGCCGGCGAGGGTTTGTACGGAGATTCTTCCGTCCGCCTGATGTTTCTCAATTCGCGTCTTCGCCTTCACCACCATTAGAACAAGCCGAAAATCCGGGTAGTTGACCATGGTCTTGGCGTTGCGTCCGCTCTGCCAAGCTGGCTCGCTTTTCAGCTGTTGAATCTGGGCGTTCAAATCGAATTCAAGAAATACACCGGCAGTAGGCTCTGGCGTTCGCTGCGGACCGGTAGGGCGTTCATGCGGTTCAGTGGAACCCATCGTCTCCTCCTTATCTTCATCTTTGCGTCTCGATCAAGCCATCGTGGGCCAAACTACTAGCGACCACTACTTCACAAAGCCAATCGCGTGTGACTCTCTGATATCAAAAACACCGAGAGATCCTTACGAAACTGTGAAAAGTTGTAGCGTCCGCCTTCGAGGATAGAGGCCTGGATCAGCGGACGGATCGACGCGTGCGCCGTCACTCTTTACAGGGTGAGCCGTGCGCTCCCCAACTGCAATCGCCCCACCTGCGTCCATGACGTCGGCTGCCCGATCCGCAGTTTCGCCGACCGAGGTGACCGCAACCAGCACTCGGCCGTCGCGCACTGCTTCCCAGTACCTGCCAGCATGTTCCTTCGACAAACCTCCGATTTTCAGGATGTCGGTTTCCGAACCCGGCTTCGCATCAAAATTCGAGCGCTTAACCACCTTGACTTCCTCTCGAGAGAGGCCAGATTCTAAGAGGCGTGCCAGGACTTTGTCAGCCGTGGCTAAATGTTCGAACAGGCCGATCGCTGTTTCTGCCATAAGTTCTCGTGCGCCTCCATGTACTTTTTAGAGCGCGCCTACCTCGACTGTATAAGAATACGAGTCAAAACAACGTCAAAAAGTGTGTGGCTGGGTGCTCACCTCCACACCGGCTTTCGCGTCTCTGTCGAGCCGTGACTATGTTTTGGGACTGATCGGAATCCATGCTCTCATCGCGCTCCTCACGTTCGACACCAACGGTGATCGCACGCTTCCTCGTGATCGACGGTTGGCATACCCGTACTATTTGCATACCTCTGGTTCTAGTGCTATAGCCCGCAACGCCCGTGCATCCCTGCGGCGTGCGGATCAACTTGAAAATTCGCGACTCGATCGCGCCAGCGCCAGCGCGCCGAGCGATAGTCCGAAATCACGAAACGCAACGTCGAAATGGCCCGGATTCAATAGCAGATTGATGATGATTCCCCATAACCAAGCCGCGACAAGATAGCCTCCATATTTCGGTTTGAACGCGACAACCAAGCCCGCGATGATTTCAACCACACCGATCACAAGCATCAGATTGTGCCCGCCAATCGGCGAGAGCCTCGCGACGACAGGTGCCAAGTAGAGATCCCAATTGCATAGCAAGTGGAAGAACTTGTCTAAACCCGTAACGATCGGTACCACCACGAAGTGATGTGCAGAATCTGGTAGGCTTGGCAGGATGTGTGTCGCGTTATCGACCAATACACGGATTGTACTCGTCGCTTGTCCAGCCTGGTTCGTGCCAATACCCACGCCTAGATCGCGCCTAGATCGAGATCGTGGCGACCTTACACCCCTGTGTTACCGCTCCATCCTTGAGCGCTGCGTTTATCAGCCCTTCTATTGCATCTTTGCTAAGGCCAGCGGCGAACTTGCTGACACCCTGTGCGGCCGTGTTTGCTACATGGTTGGCCAACACGTGCTGAAGCGCACTCTTTCCGATTACTACAGCCAGGGGTCCTAGAGTGAGCCCCGCTTTCCCGAGCGCGAGACCAAGCTTCGCCGCTGGAACAGCATTCAGCAGTTCCGCAGAGGCGTCCTGCATGAGCAGGTTTCCCTCGCTGTGACCGTGAACTGCTGCGGCGCGATGTTGCCATTCTTATCGACTCCGGCAGCTTCGCAGCCGCCGCCGGTACCATCGTCGGCCTTGCATTGTTGGTATCGACGCACTTGAACCCCGACGGGTCTGTCGCTCGGAGGGAATTGTTGCGTACGTAACCATACAAATGCCAACTCTGCGGGTCGGATGGGTTCTGATCGATCAGCGGCTGATCCGGCGTCGTAAACCTACCCTGCGCCCCCGAAAAGTACCGAGCCCCAAGATAATCCAACCCCGTCTCCGCATCCCGCTCCTTCCCCGTGAAATTGCTAGCCTGCCCGTACGGCGCCGCACTCGGATATACACCCGGCGAGTACTCGCTCGATCTCCCGAATACCCCCGCGCGAATCTCCTCTCCAAACGGCAGGTAATCGTACCGAGCCACCGGGTCGCCCTTGTCCGTCATCACCAGCCGCGTGCTCCCCAGATAATCTCCGGCCAGATACTGTGAGCCCGACGCCGTCGGCGTCCCAACCTCGGAAAGCCACTGGCCCGCGCTGTCATATCCGTACGTCGTCGTCGCAACCGCTGGCGTCCCGAACTTCAACGTCTTCTGCACCCGCCGCCCCTCCGCGTCGTATACGTACTTGGTGGTTTCACCAGACCGCGTCACCGAAGTCAGTCTATTCTCGCCATCATAAGTCATCGTCTCTACGCCGGTCGCGTTCAGATTACCCGAATCGCCCTACGTCACCCCGCTCCAGCGATTGTTTGGAAACTGCCCCTCTACCAGCAAGGGATCGTCCGCACTCACCTGCGGTGTAGCCGCATTCCCGGGTATGTAATAATCGATTCCCGCTTTGAGAGCACGGTTGCCGTATACGTCGTACACGTACAACTGCCTCATGCCGCTCGTTTCTTCGGCGGACTTGATCCGCCCCAGCGGGTCATAGCCGTACGTCGTTGTTGCATCCAGTCCCGCCGCGGCCCCCCGTGCGCCGAAGAACACGCGCGATGACAGCACGTCGCCGTTGTTGGCGATGCAACTCTCGCTCACGTTCCCTGGTGTTACGCCCGGACAGTGCGACCATTGAAGATTCAACAACGTGTCCGAGCCACCCTTCTCCACCGATACGGACACCAACTGCTGACGCACCGCGGATAACACCGTGGTCTCGGTAATCTGATCGGCTGAGTATTTGACTTCGACCGGTGTGCCATTCGCGGCGTATTGTCCAGGCGCAATGGTCGTAACAGGTCTGGCCGGCGCTCACCGATATAGGAAGGCCTGCGTCGTAACAGGTCTTCACCGTCCGGTTCGTGACAGGGTATGTCACCGTTTCCATTCCGCCCGCTTTATTGTACGTGTAGCCCACGGCATACGTTCCGCCGGTGGTTTGCGTATTGCTCTTGGGCCGCCCCATCACGTAGTAGATGTACGCTGTCGTAGACACCGGCGTGCCGCATCGTGCCGGTATTCCTGCACCGCGCTCTGCCCACCCGCGGTAATCACTTGCCGCCACGGACTGCCCGTGTTCCCGCTGGCGCACTGCGCCATCCCTCCATCACAGTAGTAATTCTGGATGGTCAGCAGGCTGCCCGCCTGGACCTGCATGGTTTCGAACTGATCGTTGAAGTTGCGCGTCTCGGTGACGTTATTGCCGAAGGTCAACGAGGCAATGTCGCCGCCCGGCGAATACGCGATACTCGATCCATACACGCTCGGAGTTCCATGTAACGTGCCTTGGACTGCGGTTGGCTGATCGGCATTGTTCAGCGTGTAGCTGACCACCCGTCCGGACGGGTACGTCATCAGGGCTGTTCAGTCGAGGCATCGGCCCCCATCGCGCGCAGAGTGGGCTCCTTCGCCGCTATCGGCTTCTGTGACGCCACGTCTTTGGTTTTCTCATGTTTAACGCTGTAATCAGAATCCATAGAGATCTCGACCTTTACCAATTCTCCGTGAAAGGCATTGGATAGCGATGGGCGTTCATCGGAGTTAATCTACCGGCCAAAAATACATGGCTTGACAAACGCGTTCACGCCGAACATGTTTTTATATCTCGCCCCTTTTGAATGACTTCCCCAAACCTCTCCGGCAGTCAAACCAAACCCTCCCGATATATTGAAATCGAAAGGAACCAATCAGCCATGAAACAACCTAGTCAAACCAGCAAGCGCCGCCAGGAAGCCTCCCGCCGCAATGGAGCCCTCTCCCAAGGCCCCGTCACCCCCGAAGGCAAAGCCCGCTCCAGCCGCAACGCCACCGTTCATGGCTGTCTGGCCAAAATGATCACCTTCGACGACGGCGAAGCCGAAGTCTTCAACGCCATCCTCGCCGAATACACGGCCCGCTTCGAACCCCGCGACCCGTCGAACACGATCTCGTCGAGGAAATCGTCTACGCCAAGTGGCAAATGCGCCAAGGCATGGATGTACGAGAACTCCATGCTCGGCCTCCAGATTGTCGAGGATCAGGAAGCCGTCGATCGCGCCTGGAACTCCATTGGCGACCAGGACCGCCGCGCGCTCGCCTTGTCCGCCTCCCTCGCCGCCAATAAGACCATCGCCAACCTCCAGCGATACACCGCAGCCTCGCCCTCCAAGTCGAGCGCGCCATCAAGTTGTTACTCGAATTGAAGTCTCACCGCCTCCCCCCAGCCCCCGACGAGCCGGCCGATCAGCCCGCCCAACCCACCGAACGAAACGAACCTAATCCCATTTCCGAACACCCCGCTCCAACCGCCCCACCAGCCGAGCCCCGCCCGGCCACTATATATGGCTACGCCCCCGCTCCTGCCTCGCCTCGCATCCGCGCTCTTCAAACCACCAGTCCCCAAAAGGTCGCCGCCGCGGGGTGCATGATCGTCATCGAAAGACCTTCCTACCATGCATCCTGATACAATCCCGGCTGACATGCCGTATATCCTCTCCCTCGACGAGGGCACCACCAGCGCTCGCGCTATCTTATATGACACCCGCGGTGTCCGCATCGCGATGGAATCGTGCGCCATCCCCGCCACTTATCCGCAGCCTGGTTGGGTGGAACAGGACGCCAACGCGATCTGGCGCGCGCAAGTCGACGCCGTAAAGCGAACCCTGGAAAGCGCAAAGCTCGCGCCCGCGGACATCGCAGCCATCGGCATCACGAACCAGCGCGAAACTACCGTCGTCTGGGACCGCCGCACGGGCGAGCCCGTCGGTCCGGCCATCGTCTGGCAGTGCCGCCGCACAGCGGACTTCTGCGCGGAGCTGGCCCAATCCTCCGATGCCAAAACGATCGAAAGCAAGACCGGGCTCGTGATCGACGCCTATTTTTCAGCCAGCAAAATCGGCTGGATTCTCTCAAATACTCCAGGCGCCCGCGCGAAAGCGGCCAATGGCGACCTGCTCTTCGGCAACGTCGACACCTGGCTCATTTGGAAGCTCACCCGCGGCGAAGCGCACGTCACCGACCCCACCAATGCCTCCCGCACCATGTTGATGGACCTCGGCTCCGGGCAGTGGGACGCCGATCTGCTTCGTATCTTTGACGTGCCTGCCGCCATGCTGCCGAATATCGTGCCGTCCAGCTTCATCTGCGGACACGCGCACCCGGATTGGTTTGGCGCCCCCATTCCCATCGCCGGAATTGCGGGCGACCAGCAAGCCGCCCTGTTCGGCCAGGCGTGCTTCCGCTCGGGCCTCTCTAAAAACACATATGGCACGGGATGTTTTGCGCTATTGCACACCGGCGGCAAAAAACCGGTTTCACCAAACCGCCTGATCGCCACTCGCGCAGCCACCGCTGGCGTTGAGCCGCAGTTCGCCGTCGAAGGCAGCGTGTTCGTCGCCGGCGCCGCCGTTCAATGGTTGCGCGATCGTATGAAGCTCATCGGAACCGCCGCCGAGAGCGAGGCCGTGGCCCAGTCCGTCCCAAACACGGGCGGCGTCTATTTTGTGCCGGCCTTTGTGGGCCTGGGCGCGCCGCATTGGGATTCCGCCGCTCGCGGCTGCCTCTCCGGCGTGACCGCGGGAACGTCGGCGGCGCACGTGGTCCGCGCCGCGCTCGAGTCCATCGCCTATCAAACCCGCGAGCTCATCGATGCCATGCAGGCCGATAGCGGCGAGCGGCTTGCCGAACTCCGCGTCGACGGCGGCGCAGCCGTCAACGACTTCTTAATGCAGTTCCAGGCCGACATTTTGGGCTGCCGCATCGTCCGCCCCGCCGATATCGAGACCACCGCTTTGGGCGCCGCCTACCTGGCCGGCTTGTCCACCGGCTTCTTTAGCAGCATCGATGAAGTCGAGAGTTTTTGGCGCGCCGACCGCGTTTTTGAGCCCACCATGGCTCCCGAGATGCGCAACGATTTGTTCCAGGGTTGGAAACGGGCGGTGGCGCGTGCCCGCCTCTAGAACCGGCTCGCCGGCATCCAAGCCTTTGCATTCCTGCTTTTTTCATGTAAGTCTCTAGCTTGAGGAGCGTCAAACAAACTATATGTCGAAGAGTGTCTTAGCAATACCGATTATCCTGGCCGCCGGTCTGTTTGGTCAGACACCGGCGCCAACGCCTGTCCAAACCGTGGAAACGATCCCACTCCGGGCCATTCTGTCCAGTGCCAACGAGAGCGTGCAGCCCGCTAACCCCGCCACAGGTGCAGTCACGATCTGGCTCCACGTGGTGCGCGACAGTTCAGGCAACGTGGTCTCCGGCTCCGTGGACGCCTCTGTCGGATACACATTCACTACCGCCAACTCGGCGACGGCGATGCACATCCACAAAGGCGCGACGGGTGCCGATGGGCCGATCGTCCTCCCGTTCACCCTCGCACGCAGCGACGTTTCGGGAACTGGAAACCTGCCCATGGCGCAAACCAACTTCCCGTCCACGGCCGTGTCCCTCGACACGATCAATGCCATCGTGGCCGATCCTAGCCAGTTCTACTTCAATATCCACACGCCCGATGCACCTGCGGGCGTGATGCGCGGCCAATTGCAGCGCGCCGAGACGGTCGTGCGCATGGCTATCATGCAGCCCGAAAATGAAACACCCCCCATCGGAGGCCAGCCCTGGAAGGGCGTTGCGACGGTGATGCTCGTGCTCACCCGCGACGGCCGCGGCGCCGCCAACTCGGCTTACGTGATCTTCGACATGGCCTATAGCGGCTTCCCCGCCGGTACGAATTTCACCGGCTTCCATATCCACAATGGCGCGGCTCAGGTTTCAGGCCCGGTCGTGATCGACAGTGGCTTGAAAGGTCCTGTGGCGGGTGGCGCGGATGGAACCGGCGTGCTCCACTACGAAACGGAAGTCGACCTCGGGCGCATGGGTATTTCCGATGTTCTGAACTCCTTTTCCAACACTCCGACCGGGCTGTACATCAACGCGCATACCTCGGACTTTCCGGGCGGAGCGATTCGCGCGCAACTGCAGCGGACCGATCGTATGGATTTCCAGGTGACCATGACACCCGATCAGGAAGTTCCCCCGGTGACCGGCTTGGCCGCATCGGCGCCTTCACGTGTTACGGTATACACGCTTCGTAACTCGGACGCATCCATCGCGGCCGGCACTGTGGTGTTCGACGAGAACCCGCGCTTCCCAACGGGCAACACGATCACCGCCACCCACATCCACGATGGCGTCGCCGGACAGAATGGACCGGTCACCATCGACTCGCGCCTCCGCTCGTCCCCACTGCTGGTGAACGACGGCGCCGGCAACATCTATCGTTTGGTAACCGTGGCCGACGCCAAGGGCATCGCCACGCTGACCTCGCTCGTGACCACTCCCTATAAGCAGTACCTGAACCTGCATACGTCAGCCAATCCGGGCGGCGCAGTGCGATCGCAGATGTCGGCGGCAACCACGAGTCTGCCCACGATCACCGGCGTCCAAACGGCAGCGCCTTACGCCTCGTTGACTACGCTCGCGCCCGGCTCCAACTTCGTGATCAATGGGACCAACCTGGCCTTCGTCGGTACCGACTTGAGCGGCATCCAGAACCTGAGCGCCTTGCCCGGTTCACTCAATGGGGTGAGCGTCACCATCGGCGGCGTCAACGTTCCGCTCGTCTCCGTCGCCCCCGGCGAAATCCGCGGACAAGTACCGTTCAACGTTCCCACCGGACAACTCCCGGTAGTGGTTACAACCTCCAATGGCGCATCCACTGCGTTCATGGTCCGCGTAGCCAGCGCTTCACCCGCGATCCTCTACGGGCCGACCGGAGTCGTAGCAACGCGGCAGAGTGACAACTCCGCCATCGGCGCCTCCAGCCCGGCGAGCGCCGGCGATGTTGTCATCGTCACCGCGACCGGCTTGGGCCAAACCAATCCGGCTCTCACTTCTGGGAACCTCGTGGATACGAGTCAGCCGTACACGACGCAGAACGACGTGGGTGCCCGTATCGGCGGCATCAACACCACCGTCTTGTATGCTCGCGCGCTGCCGGGACTGCCTGGCTTGTACCAGGTGGCCATCGTGGTCCCGCAGGGTGTCGCATCGGGCAACGCGCCGCTGCTGCTGCAAGTAGGGCTGACCACTTCGAACGTGGTCGCCATAGCGATCAAATAGAAGGGATAAGAATGCCGAAGCAATACACAAAAACGCCCGACATGGTCGTCGATAAGACCAAGAGCTACACCGCGACCTTCGATACATCGCGGGGCAAGATTGTTTGTGAGCTCTTTGCAAAAGACGCCACCACGACCGTGAACAATTTCGTATCGCTCGCCCGCGACGGCTTCTACGACGGCACGGTCTTTCACCGGGTCATAAAAGACTTTATGATACAGGGCGGCGACCCCGAGGGCACCGGCCGCGGCGGCCCCGGGTACAAGTTCGAAGACGAAGTGAAGGGCAACCCCAATCGTCACAAGGCCGGAAGCTTGTCGATGGCCAATGCCGGTCCGAATACGAATGGGAGCCAGTTCTTCATCACCCACGTCGTTACCGACTGGCTCGACGGCAAGCACACAGTCTTCGGCCAGGTGAAGAGCGGTCAGGATGTCGTGAACGCCGTGCAGCAGGGCGACAAGCTCAACAGCGTCACGATCGCCGAATCCTAACGGAGCCGCGACCGCAAGGGAGCGCGTATCTCGCTGAGGTCCGGACCGAGCCTGTAAACGCGTCCGGCCTCGGCGTTGATCGTCACCTCGTTACCCGCGTATAACACGATGACCGGCTTCGACTCGTGAGCGGTGAGCGTTGCTTGACTCAGCTTTCCGGCCTGCCAGGTCAGCTCGACATCGAAGCCGCCGCGTGCCCGCAAGCCCGTAACGTGACCGTTCGGCAATGCCGGCGGCAGCGCCGGAAGCAGGTGCAGGAATGCCGCTTCGCCCTTCTCGACCCCGGTTAGCTCCGTGGGTTTGGCGTACGGGTCATGGCTCTGCAGCAGCATCTCGGCAACTCCCGCAGTCGCCCCAAAGTTCCCGTCGATCTGGAACGGCGGGTGTGCATCGAACAGGTTCGGGTACAGCCCGCCGCGCTCCCGGCCCCCTGCGGGCTGGATCAGGTTGGTCAGAATCCGGTAAGCGTGACCGCCGTCCAGAAAGCGCGCCCACAAGTTCACCTTCCACCCCATCGACCAACCCGTCGCCGCATCGCCCCGGAACTCGAGCGACTTCTGCGCCGCCGCGAACGTTTCCGGCGTGCCGTAAGCCGTGATGTCCCAACCCGGGTAAACGCCCCACAGATGCGAGACATGCCGGTGCTTGTCCTTCGGATCGTCTTTGTCTTCGAGCCACTCCTGAAGCTGGCAGAGGCGTCCGATCCGGTTCGGCGCGATCTGCGTCCGCATGGCCGCCAGTTGCTTCTGTAACGGAGCATCGACGCCCAGCGTTCCTGCCGCGGCGATGACGATGCCGAACAGACTGCGGATGATCTGGTGATCCATCGTCGGCCCCATCACGAGTCCGCCGTGCTCGGGAGAATTGCTCGGTCCCGATATCAGCCAGCCCGTCGCCGGCTGCTTCACCAGGTAGTCTGCAAAGAACTGCGCCGACCCCTTCATCAGCGGATACGCCGTCTCCCGCAGGAAGGTCTTGTCGCCGCTGAACAGGTAATGCTCCCACAGGTGGTGAACCAGCCACGCCCCGCCTGTCGGCCAGATGCCGTGGTTTGAGTCGTTGATCGGAGCCGTGCCGCGCCACAGGTCGAAGTTGTGATGCAGCACCCAACCCGGAGCGGCATAGTGCTCCTTCGCGGTCTTTGCTCCCGATTCGGCGACCTCTTTGAGAGCGGCGAAGAGCGGCGCGGTACACTCGGCGAGGTTGGCGACCTCGGCCGGCCAGTAGTTCATCTCCGTGTTGATGTTGACCGTATACTTGCTGCCCCAAGGCGGCCGGTTCGAGTCGTTCCACAAGCCCTGCAGATTCGCGGGCTGCCCGCCCTTCCGGCTCGAGGCGATCAGCAGGTAGCGGCCGTATTGAAACAGCAGGGCGATGAGGTCGGGGTCGTTGCCCGTTGCGAACGCTTTCAAGCGCTCGTCGGTGGGCAGATCCGCGACGGGCGATGTGCCCAGATCGAGCGATACACGGCGGAACAGCTTGCGATGATCGGCCATGTGCGCGTCCAGCAAAGTCTGGAACGGCTTGGCTCGCAGCGCGCCCAGGATGCCGTCGTTCACCTTGACGGGGTCGCCCGATACGTCGCGATAGTTCTTGAAGTTCGTCGCCCCCGACAGGATCAACGTCGCCCAATCGGCCCCGGTCACTACGATGGTGCCGTTGCGGCTCTGCTGCCGGCCGCCATCCGCGTTCACCTGCAAGCGCGCTTCGAAGCGGATGGCCGAGTGCTCCACGCCGCCGCTCATCGAGACGATGTTGTTCGACACCGTCGATATAGCGGAGCCCGCATGCGCGCTCTTGAGCGATACCGTGAAGCTCAGGCTGTGCGGACGGCTCGCCATCAAACGCACCACGATCACCTGCGCCGGGTAGCTCGCGAATACGTCGCGGCGATGGCGCACCCCGTTGTGCACGAATTGCGTGGTAACCACTGCTCGATCGAGCGCCAGAAACCGGCGGTAATCCGAGATGCGATTCTCGGCAATATCGGGGAAATCGAGTACGATATCGCCGAAGCCCTGATATTCTTTCTGGTTCAGCGGAACGCTCATGAACTCGGCGTTCGCGATCTGTTCCGCCTCGCTCTGCTTGCCTTCGTAGAGGAGCTCGCGCAGGGTCTGCAGATGTTGCCACGCGCCGGGATGCTGGTACTCGTGCGGCTCGCCGGTCCAAACCGTGCTTTCGTTGAACTGGATGCGTTCGTGCGCCGGGCCGCCAAACACCATGGCTCCCATTCGCCCATTGCCAACTGGCAGCGCCTCCAACCATTGCCTGGCGGGTTGACGGTACCACAAGGCCGGCTGCGGCGCGGCGGTCAAGGTGACCAGGAACGCCGCGCACACGGCCGGAAGTCTAAAGTAGGTCACGCCTGAATTCAGGTTAACAGAGCTGCTTTCGTATAGACTAAATATGCACGTGCTCAAATCTGTCATCGCCCTTGTGTTAGGCCTGCTCCTGGTTGGCCCGATCGCCTCCGGCAAAACTCATAAACGTCACAGCGGGCGGCCGGCAGCCAGTAGAACCGTTAAGAAATCGAAGACCACGCCGGCTCACAAGTCATCCCGCTCGCGCCGAGCGCCGCGTCCTAAACAGCGCGCCGCCACAGTACGGCGCTCAATGCAACAGTCCCCGACGCCCGAACGGTACCACGAGATCCAGCAGGCGCTCGCCGATAAGGGGTATCTCAAGGCGCCCGTCACCGGACAGTGGGATGCGCAATCGGTGGAGGCTCTGCGGCGCTTCCAGAAAGAACGGAACCTGAACGACTCGGGCAAACTGGATTCGGTTTCTCTCATCGCTCTCGGGCTGGGGCCAAAACGGAATTTGAGCGCGCGCTCGACAACGGAACAGAGGCCAAAAGATGATAATCGGCGTCCCGAAGGAAGTGAAAGACCATGAATCCCGTGTGGCACTCGTGCCGAGCGGAGTCAGCGCCCTGCGCGAAGCAGGGCACCAGGTCTTAGTTCAGACTCAGGCCGGCGCGGCGAGTTCGCTGCCCGACGAGGAATATGCCCAGGCGGGCGCTCAGATTCTGCCCACCGCGGCGGATGTCTGGAGCAAAGCCGACCTGGTAATCAAAGTCAAGGAACCGCAGGGCTCGGAATATCCACACCTGCGGCCTGGGCTTGTGCTGTTTACGTATCTCCATTTGGCGCCGCTGCCGGAGTTGACCGATCGCCTGATCGAGGCCAAGGTGAACGCCGTGGCGTACGAGACCATTCGCGAGTCCGACAACTCCCTACCGCTCTTGACCCCGATGAGCGAGGTTGCCGGGCGCATGGCCGTTCAGGTGGGCGCACAATATCTCGAAGCTCCCAACGGCGGGCGCGGTGTTCTGCTGGGCGGTATCCCCGGCGTGGCGCCTGCGAACGTCGTGATCCTCGGCGGCGGGGTGGTGGGGCACAACTCCGCGAAGATGGCGGTCGGCTTGGGCGCGCACGTCAGCATCATCGACAGGAATCTGAACCGTTTGCGCGAACTCGATGACATCTACAGCAGCCAGATCGTGACGCTCGCCTCGAACATGTACACCATCGGCGAAGCACTGCGCCATGCCGACCTGGTGATTGGCGCGGTGCTGATCCCCGGCGCATCCGCTCCCAAACTCGTGCGCCGCGAGATGATCTCGCGCATGAAGAAGGGCGCGGTGATGGTGGACGTGGCCATCGATCAGGGCGGCTGCTTCGAAACATCGCACGCCACCACGCACACCGATCCGGTCTACTTCGTCGATTCGGTACTGCACTACTGCGTGTCGAACATGCCCGCAGCCGTCCCGCACACTTCGACGTTCGGGCTTACCAACGCGACGTTCCCGTACCTGATGGAACTGGCGAACAAGGGCCTGAAGAAGGCGTGCGAATCGAGCAATGCGATCAGCGAGGGCGTGAACACGTACAACGGTCACGTCACCTATGCGGCGGTCGCCGAATCGCAGAATCGCCCCTGGAAGCCGTTAAGCGAAGTGATGTAGCGTGCCGGTTATAGCCCGGCTTACCGGATCGGAAATTCTCGACAGCCGTGGACGTCCCACAGTTCGCGCGGTGTGCGAATTGGCGGACGGAACGAGCGCGGCAGCTTCGGTGCCTTCCGGCGCATCGACTGGAGCCCATGAAGCCCGCGAACTTCGCGACGGCGATCCGCGCCGCTATCGTGGCATGGGCTGCCGGCGCGCGGCGGCCAATATCAGCGGCGAGATCCATGCGGCGCTGACAGGACGCGAGTTCGATTCGCAGGCCGCTTTGGATGAAGCGCTCATAGCGCTGGACGGCACGACCGACAAATCGCGTCTCGGCGCGAACGCATTGCTCGCCGTTTCCATCGCCTTCGCGCGCGCGAATGCCGCGGCCAAACGCATCCCGCTCTATCGCGAATTCAGCCTCATCGCCGGCGTTGAGCCGGATCGCTTGCCGCGTCTCACGATCAACCTCTTCAGCGGCGGCAAGCACGCGGGCAATCAAGTCCCGATACAGGATGTATTGCTCGTGCCTGCGTCGATGGGGTCCATCGACGATGCGCTCGCCGCAACATACGAGGTGTATCAGTGCGCCGCGGAACTCATCTTCCGGCGCTATGGGATGCGTTTGCTGACTGCCGATGAAGGCGGTCTCGCGCCGCCGTGCGCCAGCACCGAAGCGCTCTTCGATACGGCGATGGAGTCGATTCGCAACGCCGGATTCAAGGCCGGCCGCGATTTCTACCTCGCCCTCGATGTCGCCGCAAGCCAGTTCTATTCTCACGAACGCTACGAGCTGGATGGCACGCCGCTCGACAGCGCGGGCATGATCCGCCGCGTGAAAAGCTGGGTGGACCGGTACCCCATTGTCAGCGTGGAAGACGGATTAAGCCAGGACGATTGGGAGCACTGGCCGGAGTTGATGACCGCCATCGGCGAACGCGCGCTCGTGGTCGGCGACGATCTGCTATGCACCAATCCGGAGCTCATCCGCCGCGCGATCGCATCCGGCGCCTGCAATACTCTGTTGCTGAAGGTGAACCAGATCGGCACGCTCACCGAGGCGGCGGCTGCGCTTCAACTGGCCCGCGATGCCGGCTGGAATGTCACGATCAGCGTGCGAAGTGGCGAGACGGAGGACGACTGGGCCGCCGACCTCGTGCTCGGCTGGCGCGGCGATCAGTTCAAGAACGGCTCGATTACGCAATCCGAGCGCCTGGCCAAGTACAATCGTCTGCTCGAGCTGGAGCGTTCCTCATCGTTGCCGGTCTGCCGCTGGCCCAACGCCGTCTGACCCGCCATGTTACCCTCGTTGTTTAGGCCCTCTGCGCACGCATAAGGGCCTTCCCGCCATCTTAATTAGGAGTCGACCGCAATCTCTTCAATGAACGTTCGTTCGTTATTCAGCCTATTCTCGTCCGACCTGGCCATCGACCTCGGCACTGCCAACACCCTCGTGTTCGCAAAGAACAAGGGCATTGTGGTGAACGAGCCGTCGATCGTCGCCATCAACAAGACTACCGGCGAGGTGGAAGCGGTTGGGCGCGAAGCCAAGGACATGCTCGGACGCACGCCCGGCAACATCGTCGCCATTCGCCCGATGAAAGACGGCGTCATCGCCGACTTCAAAGTAACCGAGCGCATGCTCAACTACTTCATCCAGAAGGCGCACGGGCGCAAGATGCTGGTGCATCCGCGAATCGTCATCGGAGTTCCCAGCGAAATCACTCAAGTAGAAAAGCGCGCCGTCATCGATTCGGCATATCGCGCCAAGGCCAGCGAAGTTCACTTGGTTGAGCAGGCGATGGTGGCCGCCATCGGCGCGGGTTTGCCCATCACCGAACCTTCCGGCAACATGGTTGTCGACATCGGCGGAGGCACCACCGATGTCGCGGTTATTTCGCTATCGGGCATCGTCTATTCGCGCTCGGTCCGTGTGGCCGGCAATGAGATGGACGACGCGATCATGCAATACCTCAAGCGCAAATACAACCTGCTGATCGGAGAACGCACGGCCGAGGCCATCAAGATTCAGATCGGATCGGCGTATCCGCTGGATAAGCCGCTGACCATGGAGATTAAAGGCCGCAACCTGATCGAAGGCGTCCCGAAGACCGTCACCATCGAGGACAGCGAGATCCGCGAGTCACTGTCGGAATGCGCGGCCACCATCATGAACGCGATTCGCGTGGCGCTCGAGCGCACTCCGCCCGAGTTGAGCGCCGACATCAGCGATCGCGGCATCGTGCTCACCGGCGGCGGCGCTATGTTGAAGAACCTGGACAAGCGCATTCGCGAGGAAACCGGGTTGCCGGTGTCGATCGCCGAGGATCCGCTAGCGTCGGTCGTGCTCGGCACGGGCAAGATGCTGACCGATTTCAAGCTGCTGCGGAGAATCGCCATCGAATAGGCCCGCGTTGCGGGTTACGCTGGTAGCAGGCGGCGCGATGGACGCATTACTCAGCCGGTTCCGTAATCTCATGGTGCTTGCGGCCGTGATTGCGCTCCAACTGTTGCTGCTCGCCTACCAGGTGAAAAGCGGCCAGGATATCCGGCTGATCCGCGTGTGGGCCGTCTCCGGGATCACGCCCGCCGCGCGCGTCATCGAAACCGTCCGCAGCGGCACCACCGGATTCTTCAGCGATTACTTCTTCCTGCTCGACGTGCGCGATGAAAACCGTAAATTGAAAGCGGAGGTGGGGCGCATCAAGCTGGAGAATCAGTTTCTGAAAACGGAACTCTCGACCGCCGATCGTGCACGCGCCCTCGCCGCTTTTCAACGGCGCTCGCCCTCGCGCACCATCGCCGCGCGCATTATCGGCAACGGCACCGGCGCGAACTCGAAAGTCGTATTCATCGATCGCGGTTCGGGCAGCGGGGTCGAGAAAGGAATGGCGGTGATCACACCGGACGGCATCGTGGGGAAGATCATCCAGGCGTTCCCCGCGGCCTCGCAGGTTTTGCTGGTGACCGACTCGAGTTTTGCCGCGGGCGTCATCTCGCAGAAGAACCACGCCCACGGCACGCTGAAAGGGCAGGGCGGACCCACATGCCTGGTGGACTTCGTACAGAACGAGGAGAAGGTCGACAAGGACGAATGGTTCTTCACGTCCGGTGACGATCGCGTGTTCCCCAAGGGCTTACCGGCGGGCCAGGCCATTGTCGTGAGGCCGGGGAAATCGAACAAGGAGATCTATGTAACGCCGAGCGGTTTGCAGGGCGGTTTTGAGGAAGTTCTCGTGGTGCTGGAAGGCGTCCATCAGCCGATTCCCGGGCCCGCTGATGCCAACCCGGTTCTGCACATGATGCCACCTCCGCCCGCCGAGGCGCCGACCACACCGAACAATCCCGCGCAACAAATCGGAACCGACGCCGACCGCATTGTCGAACGCTACAAGAAGATCGGCGAGGTGCAGAATCATACTTACGGCGGAGGCGGGGTAGGGCGCGTGCCGAACTTCAACATCGACCCGAACCAACCCCGATCAGCGCCCGCCGCACCGCCTCCCGTGCAGCCCTGAACCGTGCCCATGACCGAGTACAGTGGACCTTTGCTCGCCGAGGGCGGAGCACGCACCAAGAGCCGCATCTCCAAGCTTCGGCCCTGGGTAGTGGTGCTGGCGCCGCTGCTGGCGATCCTGTTTCAAGTCTATGTCCCGCAACTGATCTCGTATCTTTCGTATCTCGAGCTGCCGTTGCTGGTGACCGTGTATTTCTCGTTGAACCGCCGCTCGCCGATGGCCGGGACTTTATTCGGCGCGTCGGTCGGACTGATTCAGGACTCGTTGTCCCATCAGCCGATCGGCATGTTCGGAATTGTGAAGACGCTGGTGGGGTATTTCGCGGGTTCCGTGAGTCTGCGTTTCGACGTTGAGAACACGGTGATCCGCTTCATCCTATCCTTCTTCTTCTTCTTCTTTCACCAGTTCTTCTACTGGGTTCTTCTACGGGCACTGTTGGGACAAGCCGTCGATTTCAGTCTTCAACAGACCTTCGTGTTAGGCCTGTTGAATGCGGCGGTGGCGATCCCGTTGTATCTGATCCTGGATAAGTTGAAGGTGACTGGCTGAGAGATCGGATCGGTCAGGCTGCGTCTTGAACGTGCACCGATAGCCGCTTGCCCAGAGCACGGAAAGCGCCTTCCAACTGATCGAGCCGTGAGGTGCGACGGATGTCGAGCAGCCGGTTCACATGCGTTTGCTGGCAATCGAGCCGGCGGGCAAGTTCCGCTTTCTCTACTCCGTTTGCGAGCATGGTGGAATTTAAAGCCAGCTTGAGCTCGGTGAGCGCGGGAAGCGTGACGGCTTCCGCGCGTGGAGCGATGCGCGAGGGTCGCGGGATCTCCCGGCGGTCTTCCACATAGAGCATAAATGCGCTTTCCAGCGCGTCTACGGCCTGCCGGAGTGCCTCGTCGGGTCCGTTCCGAAAGTATGAGCCTCAGGAATATCCGGGAACTCGACGCGGATGGTTCCATTCGTATCGGGCTTCAAGCGCACGGGGTATCGCAACATGCGGGCTCCCTCATTTTAGTCCGAGCTGTCTCTTGAAAAGCCCTTGCCCAATTCTTTTTTGCCGTGCATCGGCAAGATCGCTGCGCGACCGGCACGCCGAATTATGAGGTGGCTACCCTTCAGCGGTCAATGTGCAGCCCTGCATCTCGAGCCATCCCTTGAATTCATCTCATGTCACGTATCTAAACTGCAACCTGAATCAAGACAGGCGCGAGGCGATCCCTTCGGCGCCTAAATTAATTCCTACCGCTTCGACGTTCCAATCTGAAATGCGAAGGATACTCACCGATGCGGGGTCGATGCGTAGGCGGGCGAAGAGGTCGAGCGGCATACCGAGTAGATAAACCAGAGCGGCGCGGATCGCGTCGGCGTGGCTTACCAGAGCCACCGTGCCTTCAGGATGCTGCTGGCGCGCGTGGTTGATTTCGTCCATCATGCGGCGCTGCGTCTCGAGGAATGATTCACCATTGGGCGCGCGGCTCAGGCTGCGCACTGTGTTCCAGCGCTTCCAGACCTCGTCTTCGGCCAACTCATCGAGAGTCTTTCCGGTCCAATCGCCGAAGCGGACTTCACCGAGGCCGTCGCGGGTGATCACTTCGAGTTGATGGGGTTGAGCGACGGCTTGGGCGGTCATCGCCGCGCGTTCGAGCGGGCTCGCGAACACCGCGTCTATCGAGACATCCCGCAGTTCCCGTCCTAACACCTCAACCTGGCGGCGGCCTTCATCGGTGAGCCCGACGCCCGGAGCCCAACCGGTGATGCGCCGCCCCACCGCGGCCGTCATCCCGTGACGGATCAAAAGGATGGTCGTCATGGCCCATTGTAAGTTCTTTGCTGAAACACCTACAAACGTGAGGCGTCCTATGAGAGCAACGCATGAAGCTGGTGATATTCGGTTTAACGGTAAGCTCGAGCTGGGGTAACGGACACGCGACCCTGTGGCGCGGGCTGATCCGGGCGCTGGCTGCGCGTGGACACGAAGTTCATTTTTTCGAACGCGACGCGCCCTACTACGCGAATCACCGTGATTTGTGGGAGCTGCCCGGCGCGCATCTGCACCTGTTTCCAGAGTGGGACGATGTCAGGCCGCTCGCCGAGCGCAATTTAAGAGATGCCGACGCGAGTATAGTTTCTTCGTACTGCCCGGATGCGCTCGCGGCTGCCGACCTCGCGTTCGAATCGCCCGTTCCGATTCGCGCGTTCTACGACATGGACACACCCGTCACGCTGTCGCGTCTCGATTCGGGCGAGGCGGTGAATTACATCGGCCCGTGTGGATTTCGAGACTATGATCTGGTGCTCAGCTACACGGGCGGCAAGGCGTTGACCGAACTGCAGACGCGTCTCGGCGCAAAAAGGGCGGTGCCGCTGTACGGACATGCCGATCCGGACGTACACCGTCCGACCGCGCCGATAGAACGTTTTCGAGCCGATTTGTCGTATATCGGAACCTATGCCGAGGACCGGCAGCGCGCTCTCGAGGAGTTGTTCATCGAGCCTGCGCGGCGCTTGCCGGCCAAGCGATTTTGTCTCGCGGGCGCGATGTACCCGGCGCAGTTCCCCTGGACCGATAACATCTTCTTCGTTCGCCATCTTCCTCCCGCCGAACATCCCGCTTTTTTTGCTTCATCCGGATTGACGCTGAACGTGACGCGCCGCGCGATGGCCGAGATGGGGCATTGCCCGTCCGGGCGGCTGTTCGAAGCCGCGGCGTGCGGGGCGGCGATCCTCACCGATGCCTGGGAAGGCTTGGACGCGTTCTTCACTCCGGGATCCGAGATTCTGGTTGCGTGTGATACGGCGGAGGCCATGGCGGCGATCGAACTGCCTCCATCGAAGCTTCAAGCGATTGCCCACGCGGCCCGCGAGCGGACCCTCGGCGAACACACTTCGGCGGTGCGAGCGCGCGAGTTGGAATCGATTTTAGAAGGCGCGCACAACTTTGCGCATAGCAAGGCCACGGCTACGGTGGAGGCCTGAGATGTGGGGAATCATTCCCGCCGCGGGAGTAGGCAGCCGGATTCAGCCTCTCGCTTTTTCGAAGGAATTGCTGCCCGTGGGGTGCCGCCTCGACGGTGAAACGGAACGTCCGCGCGCGGTCAGCGAGTATCTGATCGAGCGGATGATCCAGGGCGGAGCGCGCCGCTTGTGCTTCGTCATCTCGCCGGGAAAATCAGACATCCTCGAATATTACGGCGGCAGCGTATTTTCGGCGAGCGTGTTTTACGCCGTGCAGCCGAAGCCCGCCGGCCTTTGCGATGCGATCTTCCGCGCGCTCGCGATGATTCGGGATGACGAACAGGTTCTGATTGGATTACCTGACACGGTATGGTTCCCGGAGAACGGGCTGATTGCTCTCGAAAACGATGTTTTATCGTTCCTGCTGTTTCCAGTCGAGCATCCCGAGCGCTTCGATGCAGTCGTGACGGACCGGCATGGAAATGTTTTGGAGATCCAGGTCAAAAAAATCGATGCGACATCGAATTGGATTTGGGGCGCGTTCAAAATGCCAGGCCGGATCTTGCGAGAGCTGCATGCGCTTTGGCTCGAGAGGGAACAGCGCGACGAGTACATGGGCACTCTGGTGAACGCGTGGCTCGAACGCGGCGGCACAGCCAAGGGCGTGCGCGCGGGTGAAGCGTACGTTGACGTGGGAACGCTGCACGGCTACCGCGAGGCGCTTCGCTTACTGGAAGGACAGAACCGCGCCGAAGCCGCGCCGAGGGGTGCGTGAATGGACGACCGCCCGGCGGTGTGCGTCGACCTGGACGGCGTTCTGAACACGTTCGATGAGTGGCGCGGACCCGAGTTTTTTCATGCGCCGCGCGAGGGAGCGCGGGAGTTTCTGAGCGGATTGCAGCGGTCGGGCTTTCGCGTGGTCGTGTTTACCGTGCGCTGGCACGAGTGGGTTCGCGGCTGGCTCGCGCAACATGACCTTCTGCAATTCGTCGATGAGGTGACGGACAAGAAGCCGCCCGCCCACGCGTACGTGGACGATCGGGCCGTGTGCTTCCGGGGCGATTTCGCCGACACCTTGCAACAGGTCGTCAACCTCCGTCCGTTCTGGGAAGGGAACCCGGCTGCGTGATCGCGTACCGGCCACAGACTCGAAACGTAGCCACGGCAGGAATGCTCGCGCGGCTGCGGCAATGTACAGAATTTCCCGATTTGCTGATCCTGTTCGGTGAATTTGAGGCAGCGGCGGCAGATGCGATGGGGGACTCGCCCGTGCTGCGCCGCGCCGCCGTTGCGCTGGGCCGGCAATTCTATCGAAACTGCACCGGGGCGGGCGTGACGCTCGATTCGTTTAAGAAGGCACTGGCCGCTGTCGAGGGACTCGAACTGCCGCGCGACTTGCAGGTATCCGTTCCCGAAGGATACGCGTTTTACGGCTTGTATCCCGAAGCCTACGTCGACGCCGCACGATGCTTCATTGCGGAACGTGCGCCGCGATCGGTGTGCGTCATCGGCATCCGCAGCATCGGCGCGAGTTTGAGCGCGGTAGTGGCAGGCGCATTGGAGGAATCAGGGTGCGAGGTATCGGCATTCACAGTGCGTCCAACCGGCCATCCGTTTGACCGGCAGTTGAAACTCGACCGCGAGATTCCGGCGGACGCTGAATACTGCGCAGTGGTGGACGAAGGTCCGGGACTGAGCGGATCGTCGTTCATCTGCGTGGCCGATGCACTGCCCGAAGAGCGTGTCGTGGTGTTCCCCAGTTGGGAAGGCGATGCCAGCCGCTTCGTAAACGACAATGCGCGCCGCCGCTGGCCCGCCTATCGCAAATACTGTTCGAGCTTCCAACCTCGATGGGTTCTGGGCGACCGAACGTTCGACGATCTCTCGGCCGGACAGTGGCGCGATCCAGGCGAGGACATCGCGGTCCAGCCGCATCACGAAGCTCTCAAGTATCGCAGCAGCCGTTCGCTATACAAGTTCAGCGGACTCGGTTCCTACGGTCGGGAACGCTTCGACCGGGCGCAGGCGCTGCACGAGGCGGGGTACACGCCAGAGGCAAAAACATTTCAGCGCGGATTTGTCGAGTTTGAATTCGCCCGTGGACGGCGCGGTACCTCGCACCACCGGCCGCCGATCGCGCGCATTGCCGGCTACCTCGCATTCCGCCAGCGGGCGTTTCCGTCCGGCCGTTCAGTCGATTTTGATGACCTGCTGAACATGATCGAAGTAAACACGGGGACCCACTCCGGGCTCGAGCATTATCGCCAGGAATTCGAGAACCGTCCCGCGGCCGCCGTCGATGGCCGCATGATGCCGCACGAGTGGATCGAATCCGACGGGACTTGGTTGAAGACCGATTCCGTCGATCATTGCTGCGACCACTTTTATCCAGGCTTCGCCGACATCGCCTGGGACCTGGCCGGCGCCGCCGTCGAGTTCCGGCTCGAAACCCGGGAGCGTGAAGCGTTGCTCGAAGCCTACCGGGCCAACTCGGGCGATCGGATTTCCCCCGGCCTGACCGGCTTCTACGAAACCGCCTACCGGGCGTTCCGTCTGGGCTATGTAACGCTCGCCGCGCAAGCTACCGCGGGGACTCCCGAGCACGCACGCTTTCAAGCCGCAGGCCGTTACTACGCTCGACAATACGCGAGCGAAAGAGCTATCGCATGAGTTCCCTATCCACCATCGAAATCGAACAGCGCGTCCGCGAGCTGGGAGAGTGGTTCCATAACCTCGATCTCCACGGTGTCCGAACGGCGCCAAATCACTTCCTGGGCGATTATCCAGCCATCAAGTGGAAAGGCTTCGCGCACGCCATCCCGGCGGACCTTCGCGGCAAAACGGTTCTCGACATCGGCTGTAACGGCGGTTTCTACTCGATGGAGATGAAGCGCCGCGGGGCCGACCGCGTGGTCGGAATCGACTCGGACGACGGTTACCTGGCGCAGGCGCGGTTCGCGGCGGAAGTGTCCGGCTTCGACATCGAGTTCCGGCGGATGTCGGTGTACGACGTCGCCCAACTGAACGAGAAGTTCGACATCGTGCTGTTCATGGGCGTGCTGTACCACCTGCGCCATCCGCTGCTGGCGCTCGATCTGCTGCACGACCATGCCGCCAAAGACATGCTGGTATTTCAATCGCTGATGCGGGGCAGTCCGGAAACGGCTCCGTTTGAACGCGACTACTCCTTCGACGAGACGGGCATCTTTGCCGACCCGCGCTTCCCGGCAATGTACTTTATCGAGCACGAGTACTCGCACGATTGCACCAACTGGTGGATTCCCAACCGGGCGTGCGCGGAGGCCATGCTTCGCAGCGCGGGGTTCGAGCCGGTGGACCATCCGGAAGCCGAAGTATTCATCTGCAGGCGCACGGAGGTGCATCCGCTCGAGCCGAACGCGGTGTACCCGGCGCGGGAGTTGGGCGGCAAATGATCGAAGCGTCGATGCTGTGGAACGAGCCCAACAACCTGTCGCATTGGGATTTCGAGATCGATCCGGAGTGGAAGCAATTTGCGGAAATGGTGAAGCTGGCGGCAATTGCGATCACGGCAGAGGCGCCGGCGATGCCGAAGGTGCTGGGCGGAATCTCGCCGATTGACCCATTGTTCATGGAACGGATGGCGCGTCTTTGCGTCTTGAGCCACGTGGACGTTGTTGCGGTGCACGGTTTCCCGCTCGATTGGAACCACTGGACGATTCACGAGTGGCCCGATAAGCTGAACGAAATTCATGCGGTCACGACGCTGCCCGTGTGGGTGTCCGAAGTTGGCGTGTCGAGCTTCGGCGCCGAAGAGGTGCAGGAGTTCGGGCTGAAGCGAACGGCGGAGCTTCTGACCGGCCGCGCCCCGCGAATCCACTGGTATAGTTTGTACGATTTGCCGCGCGCCTGGCCGGCAACAACGCGGCACCGTGAGGCGGAGGGGTCTTCCTATTACCGTCATTTCTACATGGGATTGATTCGGGAAGACGGCACGCCCAAGCTGGCGCTCAAGCATTTTCATGAGTTTACCCCTGAATTGGGTCTGTGCCAGTGGTTCCACTTCGAGGATCACCGGCTCGATAATGCTGTGCAATGGTTTCGTGATCTGGGCGTCAAACATCTAAGAACGGGGCTGAGCTGGGCAGACAGTTTTCGCCCGGATGCGGATGCCTGGTTCGACCGGCAGATGAAGGCGCTCGAGGAGTTCGACGTGACCGTGACTTATTGCTACACGCCGGAGCATTGCGGCATCCGGCCGCATCATACGAGCCCGCCGCAGCGCCCCGAGGAGTTTGCCGAGTTCTGCGCCCGCATGACACGCCGATATGGGACCTGACGAACCATTTAGTAGTGGCCGGATTCTGATCGTCGCGGCCCACTCGGACGACGAAACGATCGGCACGGGCGGGCAACTGCCGGAGTGGAGCGATCGTGTTTCGATTCTCCATGCCACCGACGGCGCTCCGCTGAATCTGGACGATGCGCACCGCGCCGGGGTCGAGACTCGCGAAGAGTACAGCGCGCTGCGCCGCCGGGAGATGCTGAGTGCGGTGGCCCTGGCGGGCGTGCCGGCCGAGCGATGCCTCCAGGTGGGCCTGACCGATCAGACTGCGTCGCACAACCTGGCTAAGCTCGCGACCGCTATCGACAGGTTCGTTTCCGAGATTCGGCCGGCGATCGTTCTGACTCATCCCTACGAAGGCGGTCACCCGGATCATGACTCCGTTGCGTTTGCGGTGGCCACGGCGGCGAACAAGACAGAAACGCCGGTGTACGAATTCACGTCTTATCATGCCGGACGGTCCGGTTTAGAGTCAGGGAAGTTTCTTCCGGGCGGGCCGGAGCCGCGCCTTTACCGGTTAGCCGAATCCCAAAAACAGAAGAAGCGCGAAATGTTCGATTGTTTCGGATCGCAAGCGCACATGCTGGTTCATTTCGGGCTGGAGACGGAGAGTTTCCGGCCAGCGCCACAGTACGATTTTTCGAAGCCGCCACACCCCGGGCGGTTGCATTACGAGCAGTTCGATTGGGGAGTGACGGGCGCACAATGGCGGGAACTCGCCGCAAGCGCCCTTTCGGACTTGGGACTGGAACTACATGCAACGAACCGTTCTTAGTGTCGCTTATCCACTGACGCCGGTAGGTCCGGACGCGGTGGGCGGCTCCGAGCAGATTCTGGCGCAGATGGATGCCGCCCTGGTAAAGGCCGGGCATCGCTCGATTGTAGTGGCCTGCGATGGTTCCCAAACCTTTGGGGAACTAGTGGCCACGCCGAAATGGGAGGGAGTTCTCAACGAGGGCATCCGCCATTGGGGACAGACCCAGCACCGCATAGCGATCGAGCAGGCGCTCGAGCGGTACAGCCCGGACATCATTCATATGCACAGCCTGGACTGGCACACATATCTGCCCAAGCCAGGCGTGCCATTGCTGGCCACGCTGCACCTTCCGCCGCAGTGGTTTCCGGAGCATGTGATGCGCATGCGGCGCTCCGACACCTATGTGAACTGCGTGTCGCAATCGCAGCGGGACGTGTGCCAGACGTCGCACATGCCGATTGCGGTGGTGGAGAACGGCGTACCGCTCGACCGTTTGCGCAGCCGTGTGCACAAGCGCAATTTCGCGCTGGCCCTGGGACGCATCTGTCCTGAAAAGGGTCTGCATCTGGCCGTTGAAGCGGCCAAGCAGGCGGATATGCCGATGATTCTTGCGGGCGAAGTATTCCATTACGAAGCTCACATCAAGTACTTCGACACCGAGATCCGGCCGCGTTTGGACGCACACCGGAAGTTCTACGGACCTGTGAGGTTGGAACGCAAACGGCGGCTTCTGACCGGGGCGCGCTGCCTGATGGTGCCCAGCCTGGTGAACGAAACCAGCTCGCTGGTGAGCATGGAAGCGCTCGCCTGCGGAACGCCGGTGATCGCTTTCGCCTCGGGAGCTTTGCCGGAAGTGGTGGAGCACGGGCGTACGGGTTTCATCGTGCGCGACCTGGATGAGATGACGGCGGCGTTGCGGCGTATCGGCGAGATCGACCCTGAAGAGTGCCGCCGGGTGGCGCGGGAACGTTTCTCGAGCGAGCGGATGGTCCGCGATTACATGGATCTGTACGAGCACATCCTGGCAGGATCGGCGCGGCCGTTCCGGCACCATGCCGCGGTCTATGCGTCCCAGCAGGTCGAGAGCGAGCCACTGCGGTAGTGCCGGCCAGCGCTCACCGGTTCACGGATTACGATCCCTTTGCATGGCTGTACGCGACGCGTTGGGGGTCGGAATATCACGAACAGGCGTACACGGTTCTGCAGCAGCTTATCCTGCACCAGTTGACGCCGGGCGCTTCGATACTCGACCTGTGTTGCGGTGACGGCCGGCTGGCTCAGGTGCTCGACTTCAAAGGGTTCGATGTGATGGGCGTGGACGGGTCGGAACGGATGCTGGAGTTCGCGCGTGAGCGTTCCCCGCGTGTGCCATTCACGGCCGGTGACGCGCGCACGTTTGCGGTGGAGCGCAAGGTGGACGCTGTAATCTCGACGTTCGATGCGCTGAACCATGTTATGTCGCCGGACGATTTCGCCGCTGTCTGCCGGCAGGTGTTCGAGGCGCTCCGCCCGGCGGGGTACTTCGCGTTCGATCTTAACCGGGAGGAGGCGTACACGCAATTGTGGGCGCAAACCTCAGCGCAGGTGGAGCCCGAAATGGTGAGCCTGGCCGTGGGATCGTGGGACGCGGACAACCGTACAGCGCACTGCGATATCACGCTGTTCCGGCTGTATGTGGACCGTTGGACGCGTTCGGACTTTCGCTTGTCCGAGTATTGCCATCGCGAGGAAGACGTCTTAAGCAGCCTGTATGCAGCGGGGTTTGCGGAAGCCAAGGCTTTCGACGCGTCGACCGATTTGGGCATGTGGGGGAATATCGCCAAGGGCCGAAGCTACTACTTGGCGAGGCGGGCTGTATGAGGCGACGTTAAACTGGTAACAGTGGTGAAGCGATTTCTTACATCGAAGCGGGTGTTATGCGTTTGGGCGCTGGCCGTGATCGCCGTGGTGTGGGGATCGCTGCTGCCCGCTCAGACGCTGCACCGGTTGCATTATGACGCGTTCGCCCCGCATGACAAACTGGTGCACTTTGCCGGGTACACCGTATTGGCGCTGTTGCCGGTTGCATTTCTCGAGTTGTTGGGTATGGGGATCGCGCTGGCGGCCAGCATGATTCCGTTGGGGATCGGTTTGGAGTTTGCGCAGCGGCTGGTGCCGGGAAGGTCTTTCGAGATCGGCGACATGGTGGCGGACGGCTTGGGCGTGCTTGCGGGCGTGATGGTGGCGCTCAGCATCCGCCGGTACGCGCGAGCTATGTAAGGGTCGAGTAAAGCTAGTCCCGATCTGCCGGACCTGCTTTGAATGCCTGGAATGGCAGCCCCTTAGCTGCCGCTTGATGACGAGCCAACGCGAGATCTTCTTCCAGCATGCGCAATGAGATGACCTTTGTGCTTGCGGCCACGCGGGTACGCAATGCCGTTTTATCCAAACGCTTCAACTGGCCCCTTTCCCGGCAGCCGTAATGAAGTCTTTGTCGAGATCCGTTCGATTTCGGTCCCACCACGCCGCCTCTTCCCCCTCATTTTTGAACTGCGGTATCTTACGCTTCAGCATTCTCATTCCCCTTCAGAGACTCTTCTCGTCCTTGGGTGCCAGCACTTCTTCCTTGGTCGCGATCTCCACGCGCTCGTGCTTGATTTCCAGGCGCAGACGGCCGAAAAAGCTCATGTACATGTTCGCCACCCACACTAAAGCGAACCCACCGATCAGGTATCCGCGCCAATCCGGCATCAGCAGTTTGTAGCCGGTGAGTACGAGAAAGAATATCGTCACCCAGTGGCTGAAGCAGTACTCGCACGTGAATAGATAGAAGAACTTCCGCTGTAGAAGGCCTTTGCACCTTTGGCTCTTATCGGCGCACCAGTCGCGCGGCTCGCGGAACACCTCTTCGTGAGTGATGGTCCAGGCGATGCACGCAATCGGGATCGCCAAAACAAACAAACCCACGATCTGCGCGCTGAGATTGTGCCAGGCACCGGAGTTTAGCTCGCCCATTTACACCGTGGACGCGCTCGGGGCGAGATTGTGACTGATGCTTACTTCGTGATTCCAACCTGACTTAAGAGCCACGCATATTCGAAAGCCTGTTCCTTCAAGCGGTCGTAGCGGCCCGATGCGCCGCCGTGTCCCGCGCCCATATTGACCTTCAGCAGAAGCGGATTGGCGTCGGTCTTCAGCGTGCGGAGGCGGGCGACATACTTGGCCGGCTCCCAGTACATTACCTGGCTGTCGTTCAGGCTGGTCGTCACCAGCATCGCGGGGTACGCGCGTTTTTCGAGATTGTCATACGGGCTGTACGTCTTCATGTAGTCATACGCCGCCTTCTCGTTCGGGTTGCCCCACTCCAGGTACTCGCCAACGGTGAGCGGGAGCGTGGCGTCCATCATCGTGTTCATCACATCGACGAAGGGAACGGCCGAATGAACCGCGCGGAACAGATCCGGACTCTGATTGACGACCGCGCCCATCAGCAGTCCGCCGGCGCTGCCGCCCTCGATGACGAGGCGCTTCGGAGATGTCCACTTTTCGCCGATCAGATAGCGCGCTGAATCGACGAAGTCGTTGAACGTATTCTTCTTCTTCATCAGCATGCCTTCGTCGTGCCAGGTTTCGCCCATCTCGTCGCCGCCCCGAATATGCGCGATCGCGTAGGCCATGCCGCGGTCTAGCAGGCTCAGCCGCGAACTGGAAAAGGTGGCTCCCATGCCGATGCCGTAGGAACCGTACGCATAAAGAAACAGCGGCGAGTTTCCATCGCGCCGGAATCCTTTCCGGTACACGATGCTGATGGGAACCTTCACGCCATCGCGCGCCGTCGCCCACAGCCGCTCGCTGGCGTATTGAGACGGATCGTAACCGCCCAGTACCTCCTGTTGCTTCAGCAGTGTCGCGTGACGCGTTTTTATGTCGTAGTCGAACACGCTCGACGGCGTGATCATGCTTTGGTAGCTGTACCGGAAGACCGAGGTATTGTACTCGGGGTTGTCATGCGGAAATGCTGAATAGACCGGTTCCGGGAAAGAGATCGAGTGCCAGTCGCCGCTCTGGAAATTGTGAACACGAAGCCGGTTGAGCGCCTGATGCTTCTCGAGGACGACGCCGTAATTCTTGAACAGGTCGATGCCTTCGATCAGTACGCCGGGCTGGTGGACGATAAAGACCTTCCAGTTTTCAGGGGCCGGATCGGAATCCGGGGCGGTCATGATCTGGAAGTCCTTGGCGTTTTTGTTCGTCCGGATGTAGAACAAGCCTTCACGATGGTCGATGTCGTACTTGTGTTTCTTCTCGCGCGGTAAGAAAACGCGAAAATCGGCATCGGGCTGGTCGGACCGCAAATAGCGCATCTCGCGAGTGTCGGTGCTTGCGATGTGCAGGACGAGATATTGTTTGTCGCGGGTCCGGCCGAGGTGGATGCTGTATAGCTCGTCGGCTTCGCGGTACAGTTCCTCAGGCTGCGCGGCTCCCAGTTTGTGGCGGAACAGGCGGTCGGACCGCTTGGTGACGGGATCTTCGGTGGTGAAGAAGAGCGTCTTGTTGTCCGAGGCCCATTGCGCCGAGGTCACGCGCTGGGCGGTGTCGGGTAACGTGTGGCCTGTCAGGAGATTCTTGATGTGAAGTTCGTACTGGCGAAAGCCGGTGGAATCGGTCGAGTAAGCCAACAACTGCGCGTCATCGCTGATGGAGAACGCCCCAAGAGACATGAACTTGTGCCCGCGCGCAAGCTCGTTGACGTCGAGGATGACTTCCTCGGGCGCCTCCATGCCGCCCTTCCGCCGGCACTGTATTGTGTACTGCTTGCCTTCCTCGGTACGCGAGTAATAGAAGTATTCACCGCGGCGCACCGGGACACTGAGATCGGTTTGCTTGATGCGGCCCAGCATCTCTTTATAGAGCGCGTCTTCAAAGGATTTCAGGTCCTTGGTGAGGGACTCGGTGTAGGCGTTCTCCACTTCGAGATAGTGGATCACCTCGGGGTTTGACTTGTCGCGAAGCCAGAAGTAGGGATCGACAACGGTGGCCCCGTGGCGCACTTCGCGGTGTTCGAGGCGCTTGGCGATGGGCGGCTCTATTTTGTTTTCGGCTGGACTGGTTGGGCTGAGACTCAAGGCAATTACTCCGGCGATGGCAAAGGACGGACGGGAATACATATTCGGGTAGATTCTATTATCTCATCAGACTACCAAACGGCCGGGTAGGTTCAGATCCGACTTAAGGTAGTGGACCGCGGCATCATGGGCATTCGCAAATCAACTTCAACGCCTCGGCGTGCAGTCGCCCAAGCCTCCCGTCCAGGATCACCACGGCGTATGGGATTTGCATGCCTAACGCCAGCACTTCCTTCTCGCGTGCGCCCAGATCCGTCACAGTAGGCACCTTGTCCAAACATTCCGGCGCCTGAATCGCCGTCACCTGATAACTTCCCACGGCTCCCCGGCCACCCGCAACAGCAACACGCGCAAAGTCGCGTCGCACATGAAGGCTGTCGCCAAGTCCTCGGGGATTACGGGCATACATACTTCCCACGAAGCGCTCACTTACCAGAGCGTTCAAAAGCCTGAAATTCTTAGAAAATGAATTGACCGAAGTGTACATTTCTTTCCATGTGCCACCCACACGAACTCGAGCGGATCCGAGCAATCTCCTCGTCTTGCCACGGGCGCCGGTGGTGCTGGCCGCTGGATGTGGCGAGATGAAGCGCTCGCGCTCGATTCCCAGGCGGCCTGTCTCAACCATCCGGTCCGTAAACAGATTTGGTCGATCGCCCGCTGCTTCGCGTCGGAACCGCCGCGGTAACCCTCTCGAAGAAGACTGTCGAGTTCGCGGGTCCACCGATACTTAGCTCGGTCGCTACACGAGATTGTGCTTGAAGGGCGCTCGGAATTTGCGCCGGGAAGAGATCTGTATGCGTCAAAGTCCGGTTGGCTTGGCGAACACGGATTGGACGCTCCGTCGAAAATCACCCCCGGGATTTTCATCACCTTCGATGTCCGGCAGGACATTTTAGCTTGCTGGCGCGCGCGGCTCAGAATCGCAAGGATGGACGCTTGCTGACGCGCGCGGCTCAGAATCGCAAGGATGGCGAGGGATTGTTCGCGTCCGGACCGGACTGTGGGTCCGAAGACAATCCAGTTTGCGCTGTCGCGAGTTGCGGGAGCCGGCGAGCAATCGGGAGGTGAACAAAGATGGTATCCTGAAGCGTTTGGGGAATGCGCTTTCCGCTTAAGTGCTCGAGGAAAATACAATCGCGGGGTTCTGTCTAACGCTAACGTAAAAGACCACGCCGAATCCTCCAAAGGACATCACGAAATGGAAAAGGAAGGGCCACGTATCCTGCTCGTTGATGACGAAAAATCCATGCAGGATATTCTCGGCGTTACGCTGCAGTCGGCCGGATACACCCTTTACCCGGTTTTCACTGGCGCGGAGGCTTTGCGAAAGGTTCAGTTGGCCAGGCCCGGACTGATCCTGCTCGACTTGTTCCTGCCCGACATGGACGGCAAGGAAGTCTTGCGAAGCCTGCGTGAATGGACCACGACCCCTGTTATCGTGATGTCTGTTCGACATGAGGAATCCGAAAAGATCGCGTGCCTCGATGCGGGCGCCGACGATTACCTTACGAAGCCTTTCACAATGGGAGAACTACTGGCGCGTTTGCGAGCGGCCTTAAGGAGGGCTTTTGGCAGCGCCACGATCGAGGTGTTCAAATCCGGTGACCTCAAAGTCGATTTTAACCGGCGAGAGGTCTTCGTTGGAGGCGACCAGGTCAAACTGACGGCTACTGAGTATGACCTTCTGAAGGTCCTCGTTCGCCATGCCGGACTAGTGAGGACGCACTATCAGTTGATCCATGAACTATGGGGTACAACCCGCTATCAGGACGCCGTGCACCTGTTGCGCGTAACCGTGAGCAATTTGCGAAGGAAGTTGGTTTGCGACCCAAGAGTTCTCCGCTACATCGTGACTGAACCGGGCGTCGGATATCGGCTTCGTACCGATTCCGAATGGCTGGGGGCGAGTGAGGGTCATTGAGCTCGGAGCACCCAGATTCAACTAAATCGGTTGCGAATGGGGTTGAACGTTCGCTCAAGTCACTGCTTCGCCTCAGCGACAGGCTGAATTCGATTTTCGACCTTAACAGCTTGCTGGATGCGCTGGTCGAGCAGATGCTGGAACTCACAAATGCCGAGAGCGGGTGCGCGGGTTTGCGAACAGCAAAGGGAATGGCCTGCGATCATTTTCTGCAGGTCTCTCGCGGAGTGCTTGCAGTTGTGAATTTATCCGCAGAGTCAACTGCTGGCACCGGCTGGTCTCGGCGTGTCCTTACGAACGGAGATCCCTATCTTACGAATGACGCCTCGAATGACCCCGTGATCTTGCCGGAAGTCCGTGAGCGGCTTGGAGTGACATCCGGCATGTGCATTCCGATTGTAGACAGCATGAAGGAAGTGATTGCCTTTTTTGAGGTCCACAACAAAGAGTCGGGCGGTGAGTTTACCGAACAGGATTTGGAGAATGGTTTGGCCGCCGCTCAAATTGCATCGCTGGCGATTCAAAATGGCTTGACCTACCTCAAGCTGACAGCGTTGGCGGCATTCAGCCGATCCCTCACTTTGACGAGCGACCTGGAACAGACATTGGAAGTTATCGGCGAGCAGATCGAAACCAATTTCCACCGCGCGGCAGCCATCTTCATGCCTGGGGATCAGGGCACGGACGCGTCGCTGGTACAGCGATTTCGAACCCCCGATTTCTCAGCGACGGCCAAGGAGTTGGAAGCAGCCATCTGGTGCTGGCAGCACGGCCAGGAAGCGGGTACGGATACGGCCGCAGTACCGGACGCACTCGCCCATTACATCCCGCTCGCCGTTCGAGGGCGGGTCATCGGAGTACTCGGATTGATGCCCCGACCCGGCGCCTGGCTCTCCACACAGCAACGCGAGCTTTTGGCGGGCTTCGTTGGGCAGTCGGCTTTGGCTATTGAGCGGGGGCTCCTGGAGCAGAGAGTACGCCGTCTTCGATTCCTGGATGAATCGGACCGGGTGCAGAATGCGCTTCTTGCGGCTGTCTCCCACGAGGTTCGAGCGCCGCTGGCCGCCATCACTGCGGCGGTAAGCGGCATGTTGAACCCCATCGCGCCCCTTGACCGAGCTCATGAGCGACAACTCCTGCAAACGGCCGAATATGAAGCGAAGCGCCTGCACCGAGTAATGAACAATCTGTTGAACGTGACTCGCCTTCAGGCCGGTGTGTCGCGACTAAGACTTGAACCATGTGATTTGTCAGATGTCGTAGGCGCTGCGTTGGAAGATTTGGGAACACAGGCGCAGACTCGACGCGTTTCAATTGAGATTTCGCCGGATGTGCCTCTGGTTCCAATGGACTTCGAACTGATCAAACAAGTTCTGGTAAACCTCTTCAGCAACGCCTTCAAGTTCTCCTCGGCGGATGAACCGATCCATTTGGCCAGCCATTTGCTGAACGGGGAGTTGGATGTTTCCGTGGCCGATCAAGGGCGGGGTGTGCCGCTGGAAGATCTTGATCGGGTCTTTGGGAAGTTTCACGGGTATGCGGAATCCAGTTTCGCCGATGGCCTCGGGTTGGGGTTATCAATCTGCAAAGAATTTGTCGAGGCTCATCGGGGACGAATTTGGCTCGAAAAAAATCCAGAAGGCGGAACCATCGCGCGATTTGTTCTCCCGGCGCCGATATCGCCGGATGCATAATGATCTCCGAAGTCAGCAGAGTTTAAGAAGGCGGCTGACGGACCGCGCGATCATTAATTCCTCGTCAGTCCGGATCACCCGTACCTTGACTTGCCCGTTTTCCTTCGAAATCACGGGGGCATTCTTCAAATTGCGCCGATGGTCGACTTCAACGCCAAGGAAATCGAGCCCATCGCAGATTCTTGATCGGATGCGCGGTGAGTTTTCGCCGATGCCCGCCGAGAAGACCAGCGTATCCAGTCCACCAAGCGCGGCGGCAAAGGAGCCGATCCACTTTTTCGCTTGGTAGCAGAACAGATCAACCGCCTCGGCCGCGTGGAGATCCGCGCTTTCTCGTGTGCATAAGTCACGCAGATCGGAACTGGTGCCCGATACCCCAAGCAATCCGGATTCGTGGTTCACCATCTTTTGGAATTTCGCAGCGGTCACGTGTTCGGCGCGCGACAGATAGTAGACAAGACCTGGATCAATGTCTCCCGTGCGTGTGCCCATCACAAGCCCCGCCGCCGGGGTGAATCCCATGCTGGTATCGATACTCTTCCCATTGCGTACGGCCGCCAGACTGGCGCCGCTGCCAAGATGCGCGAGGATTACCCGGCCCTTCCGTGCAACCGGGTCCAACCTGCTGAGCTCTTCCATCAGGTATTCGTAGGACAGGCCGTGGAAACCATAGCGCTCGACACCCTTCGCCGTATAGCGCCGAGGGATCGGGAGGAGCTTCGCGACACGAGGCATCGTGCGGTGAAATGCCGTGTCAAAGCACGCGACCTGTGGCAGTCTTGGGTGCCGTCGCTTTACCGCTTCGATGAGATCAATCTCGCGCGGCAGGTGATCAGGATCGTACGCCGTAATTCGGTGAAGTTCCGCAAGCAGCTTCGGGGTGATGCGCGCTGGTTCGGAGTGCTTCATGCCCTGCACCACGCGATGTCCCGCCGCCTTTACAGATGTGAATGCCGGTTGCGAACTCAGCCAGTCCAACAGGAAGTCCACTGCTGTGGCAGGGCTCCTTGCAGCAACGGGCTTGAGGATTTTTGCTTTTCCCGCCGGGTCGTCGACGGCTAGATTGGTACCGGCAAGGCCGACGCGGTCGATCTTGCCGGCGAGCCTCACTCTGAGCTTACCTGCCGCCTTTTCACCTGCTTCGTAAATCGCGAATCGGATGCTCGACGAGCCGCCGTTGATCGTGAGGATAGAAGGCAACATGGGGATTATCGCGACCCGGGCGGCGGGGATGTGATTCGGCTCCTAGCCTTCGTGTTTGGAATAGTGGTTCAACAAATCCAACAGTTTAGATGCGGAGGCAGGAGCTTTCACTTTTTGCATCAGGATCTGGCGGTTATTCAATCGCTTGCCATACAGTTCTTTGTTGGCGTCAAGATCGTTACGCAGAGTAGATCCACCGAGTGACACGCCCGCGAAGACACCACTGGACCGTGACCAAGAAAGAATCTTGGTTTTCATTTTGGCATCTGTTTCGGCGCTGGCAGTGCGTCCCACCGGTCCGGCCGCAACTTCGGCTGTGCCGCCCAGTTTGAATTTGCTGTCCAGAAGGCTTCTCATCCCGCTCTCATTCATTACCAGCAAAATAACATCGGTCTCTGAGCCGCCGATCTGCCACCCGACGCTGCCGCCTTCCATTCGCACAGCCGCCGGTGCGCCCCATCCTGTATTTCGGCTGTTTCTGCATACGACAAAACCTCGTCCATACTTACCTCCGACGATGAAAGCCGCCTTTTTCACGCTCGGGACAATGACGATACAATGGGCCTCTTCAAGAAGTTCCTGGGGAATGCCCTTATCCGGAGTTCCCATAACTTCGGAGAGAACACTGGCGGCGTCATTTAGTCGCTCAGCAGAGGTGTCCGCCCAAACTGGAAGTCCGATCAGAAAGAGGCCTGACGCGGCCAGTACTCCGATCGGTCTAAGCATACTCGTTTTTTTGTTCAACTTACTATCTCCTTAGGTGGGCGCTGGTTTTGCCTCGCGGCAATTCTTACTCGTAGCCGGAATCCCAAGCCCCAGTCCAACTCTAGAAGGAATTGTGTCAATATGCCGTCAAAACGTTCTGATTCAGGACAAACGTGGGGTTTCGCTTGCGTCAGGTCGCCACGGAGGGATTGTGCCAGGAATCATTGGGCCGGAGGATCGCGCCAGCCTCTTTCGGTCCCCAACTGCCGCGTTTGTAGGCGTGGGCCCGGTGGTGATGTTTCAGGACCGGATCGACTACCGCCCAGGAAGCCTCGACCGCATCTTCTCGTGTAAAGAGCGCGCCATCACCGATCATCGCGTCGCCCAGGAGCCGCTCGTAGGGCGATTCCTCGCCGGGTTGTTCGTCAGACAGAAAGAGTTCTCGCTGGTCCCCGACGAACTCCTTCCCCGCAAGCTTCACGCGAGCGGCGAAAGCGATGGCCGCGTTGGGGGAAAGACGGAAACGCAGGTAATTTGCCGGGCCGGAGGCCGGTTCAGAGTCGGCGAAGAGCTTCTGCGGCGGCGGCTTCAATTCCACAAGAACTTCGGTGGCGGTCACGGGCAGATATTTGCCGGAGCGGAGATACCACGGCACCCCTTCCCAGCGCCATGAGTCGATCGAAAGCCGCAGCGCACAGAAGGTCTCGACGTCCGACTTCTTCGCGACACCTGGCTCGTCACGGTAGCCTGCGTACTGACCGCGCACCAGGTCATCGCTCTTCAGAGGGCGCATTGCTCGAAAGACTCTAGCCTTCTCCGTGTGGACAGCTCCAAAGTCCCTGCCGGCCGGCGGCTCCATCGCCAGGAGCGCAAGGATCTGAAAGAGGTGGTTCTCGATGACGTCGCGAAGACAACCAGCGCTCTCGTAAAATGCCCCGCGGCCTTTCACTCCGAAATCCTCGGCCAGGGTTACCTGAACACTGGCCACGTAGTTCCGGTTCCAGATCGGCTCCAGGAACGAATTTGCAAAGCGGAAGTAGAGGATGTTCATGATCGCTTCTTTGCCAAGAAAGTGATCGATGCGGAATATGGAATCTTCCGGGAACACCGACTTCGCGACCTTGTTGAGTTCCCGCGCGGAGGCAAGATCGCGTCCGAAAGGCTTCTCGACAATGACACGCGCGTGCCTGGCCAGGTCCGCAGATCCAAGTCCCTGGATTACGCTTTCAAAGAGAGAGG
Source organism: Bryobacterales bacterium (assembly GCA_038322705.1). Lineage (GTDB taxonomy): Bacteria > Acidobacteriota > Terriglobia > Bryobacterales > Bryobacteraceae > TMP-7. The sequence continues at coordinate 37,248 of JBBQGC010000054.1, forward strand.
GCGGAATCGCGAGGTAATGCGCCGGGCGGCGAGCTTTGCCGAGAGCCGCCTTCAACGCACTGAACGT
>JBBQGC010000055.1:0-35212 GCA_038322705.1 Bryobacterales bacterium
ACCCGGCGCCGCCCCAGACCCCGACGCATGCCTTCTCTCCGCCATCACCCAATCCAGCAGCGCCATCGACAAACTCGAACGCTACGCCGCCGCAGCCAAGCGCGCTTACTACCAGGCCCACCGCGCCCTTCAGCAATCGCGCAACGCCCAACCCAAGCCAACCAAAAACGACACCGCCGCCCTCGACGCCCTTCTCGACAAATATTGCAGCCCGCCCTCTCCTGCACAGCATTACGATTCGATTTTTCAAAACGAACCCGATTCACTCTTCACGAACGACATACCCCTGACCACGGAGCGCTAACATGTCCCAACAATGGATCGCTTTTGAACATTACCGGCTGCACACCATGGAACGATGGCCCGACAGCCCCCGCAAGACCGCCGGACTCGCCGCAGTCCGCGCCACCCTGCGCACCTTCGGATCCGAGGCCGAACAATTCGAGTGCTGCCAGTGCACTCGCCGTCGCCTCTTCACCATGCCCAGGCGCCCCGCCGTAGCCGCCCCAGCAAAGCAGGCCGCCTGATTCGCGCCAAGGGTGAAACCAATGTTTCAAAACAAACCCAATTCACCCGCGCTCGCCGTGAAGCCGGTGATCAAGCTGGCAACTGACAACTGGCAACTGCCAACTGCCCTAAAATAAAACATGCAACTCGAAAAAATATACGAGCCCGGCCGCTTCGAACCACACTGGGCCCAATGGTGGATCGAGACCGGCATGTTCCACGCCGTCCCGAAGCCAGGGAAATACTTCTCGCTCGTCATCCCGCCGCCCAACGTAACCGGCTCTCTCCACATGGGCCACATGCTCGACCACGCGCTGATCGACATGGCCGTCCGCTGGCATCGCATGTCGGGCGACAACACGCTCTGGGTCCCCGGCACCGATCACGCCGGCATCGCCACGCAAATGGTTGTCGAGCGTGAACTCGCCAAGGAAGGCATCACGCGCCAGCAGCTCGGCCGCGAGGAGTTCGTCAAACGCTGCTGGAAGTGGAAGGAAATCTATCAGAAGCGCATCGACGATCAAATGAAGCGCCTCGGCTCCAGTTGTGACTGGGAGCGCGAGCGTTTCACCTTCGATCCCGGCCTGTCCCGCGCCGTCCGCGAGGCCTTCGTGCGCCTCTACGAAAAGGGTCTCATCTATCGTGGCGAGTACATGGTCAACTGGTGCCCTCGCTGCAACACCGCGATCTCCGACCTCGAAACCGTCCACACCACGACCCAGGGTCACCTCTGGTACATCCGCTACCCGTATGCCGGGGGCACGATCGTCGTAGCCACCACGCGTCCCGAAACGATGCTCGGCGACACCGCCGTCGCCATCCATCCCGAGGACGCGCGCTACGCCAGTCTTCACGGGCGCACCGTCACTCTGCCGCTCATGGATCGCGAAATCCCGGTCATCCTCGACCAGCTCGTCGATCCGAAATTCGGTACCGGCATCGTCAAGGTCACCCCCGCGCACGACGCCAATGATTTCGAAATGGGCAAGCGGCATAAACTGCCGTTCATCAAAGTAATCGACGAGTCCGCCGCGATGACACCCGCCGCCGGACGTTTCTCCGGCCTCGATCGCTTTGAAGCCCGCAAGCAGGTCGTCGCCGAACTACGGCAACTCGGCCTCATCGAAAAGATCGAGCCTTACACGCTCTCGCTCGCGGTCTGCGATCGTTGCAAAACGCCGGTCGAGCCCCTGGTCTCAACCCAGTGGTTCGTGAAAATGAAGCCGCTCGCCAAACCGGCAATCGACGCGGTTGACGACGGCCGCATCCAATTTATCCCGGCAAATTGGACCACCACCTATCACCACTGGATGGACAACATCCGCGACTGGTGCGTCTCCCGCCAGCTCTGGTGGGGCCATCGCATCCCCGCCTGGTATTGCGACGATTGCCATCAGCTCACGGTCTCGCGCGAGGATCCCACGCACTGTTCGCACTGTCAGAGCGGCTCCATTCGTCAGGAGACCGATGTGCTCGACACCTGGTTCAGCTCCGGGTTGTGGCCCTTCTCCACCCTCGGCTGGCCCGACGACACCGAAGACCTGCGCGCGTTCTATCCCACGACACTGCTTGTCACGGGTTTCGACATCCTCTTCTTCTGGGTCGCCCGCATGATCTTCCTCGGCCTCGAAATGACCGGCGAAGTCCCCTTCCGCCAGGTCCACTTGCACGGACTCGTGCGCGATCCCGAAGGTCAGAAAATGTCCAAGACCAAGGGCAATGTCATCGACCCGCTCACCGTCAACGAGCAGTACGGCACCGACGCGGTCCGCCTCTCGCTCGTGCAGGGCGCAGCCAGCGGCATGGATATCTCGTTCACGCCCGATCGCATGGACGCCTCTCGCGCCTTCGCCAACAAAATTTGGAACGCCGCCCGGTTCATCTTTATGAAGATGGAAGCCGCCGGCGTCGAGCCGCGAATTCCATCCTCGCCCGCCTTGGCGTGTCTCGAGGATCGCTGGATCCACAACCGTCTCCAAAACGCGATCGCGACTATGAACTCTTCCCTCGAACAGCACCGCTATCACGAGGCTGCCGATGCGATCTATCACTTCATCTGGGACGATTTCTGCGACTGGTACATCGAACTCAAAAAGCTCCGCATGCGCGACGGCTCGGGTTACGACGACAATTGGCGGGACCTCCTGTTCGTCTTCGAGCACGCGCTGCGTCTGCTCCATCCCATCATGCCCTTCATCACGGAAGAGCTGTGGCAGCGGCTGCGCAACGCCGATAGCCCGTTGTCGATCGCTCTGACGAATTATCCGTCCGCGGACCTCAGCCGTCTCGACCCGTCCGCCGATTCGAGCATGGCCACTCTGCAGGCCATCATCACCGCCGCCCGCACACTTCGCGCTGAACTGGTCCCCGGCAACGTGTCCGCGCTTCCGGCCACGCTCTACACTCACGGCGCAAGCAGCCAGGTGGTCACCGCCGCGCGCGAAGCCATCGAGCGTCTCGGAAACGTGAAGCTCACCTTGGAGCAGGGCTCTACGCCCCACTTGGGCGGCGCCGTGCGTTCCACTCCTGAGTTCGATCTCGTCCTGCATCTCCCCGCGGCAGACACCAACGCCCTTCGCACGCGCCTCGAAAAGGAGATCGAACAGCTCCACAAGGCCGCTACAAATTCCGAGCGCCAGCTCTCCAACGACGAATTCGTGCGCAAGGCTCCGGAACAGATCGTCACCAACATCCGCGCAAAACTGGCCGACTACAAGGCGCAGCTCGCCAAGAGCCGCGCCACACTCGAGGCATTGGGCCAATGATCTTCGACGTTCATCATCCCGAAGTCATCGAGGCCGTCTCTCGCGCTTTCTACGAGGACATCGGCCCGGGCGACATCACCAGCGAAGCGTGCATTCCCGAAGAACTCGAGGCCGTCGGCACCTACACCGCTCGCCAGGACATGATCGTCGCGGGCACCGAGTTGCTCGTCCTGATGTACGACAACCCGAAGATTCTCCGCCGCTCCGGCCAGGCCGCGTCCCCCGGCGATGAGCTCGCCATCGTTCGCGGACCCGCGCGCAAACTGCTCACCCGCGAGCGCGTCTCTCTCAACTTCATGCAGCGTCTGAGCGGCATCGCCACCCTCGCCCGCGCTTATGTCGATCGTGTGGCCGGAACAAAATGCCGGATTCTCGACACGCGCAAAACAACGCCCGGTCTGCGCCGCCTCGAGAAGATGGCTGCTGCTGCCGGAGGAGCCGTCAACCACCGCATGGGCCTTTTCGACGCGATCCTGATCAAGAACAATCACATCACCTTGGCAGGCGGCGTTCGCGCTGCCGTTACAGCCGCCGCTGATGCCGAATACCCTATCGAACTCGAAGTCCGCACCCGCGCCGAAATCGAGGAAGCGCTCGATTTGAAGGTTCCGCGCCTCCTCCTCGACAACATGACTCCCGCCCAGGCCGCTGAAGAGATCCGCTTCATCGCCGGCCGCGCCGAAGTCGAACTGTCGGGCGGCATCACGCTCCAACACATCCGCGAGTACGCCGAAACTGGCGCGGATTTCATCTCCGTCGGCGCCATCACTCACTCGGCCGTTGCCGTCGATATCAACCTACGGATCGAGCCATCCAAATGAGCCGCGTTATCCATCGCTTCGAGTCCATCTCCTCGACCATGTACGAGGCCGTCCGTTTGGCCAACGCCGGATGTGCGTCCGGCACCGTTGTCATCGCCAGCGAGCAGACAGCCGGACACGGCCGTTTCAATCGCGCCTGGCACAGCGAACGTGGCGCCGGCCTGTACTTCTCCATCGTCCTGCGTCTGCCTCTCGATCCGGCATCGCTGCCCGTCGTCACCTTTGCGCTGGGCCTCGCAACCGCCGATGCCATCGGGCACACAACCGGTATCGTCTGCGATCTTCGTTGGCCCAACGATGTCCTCATCGCCGACCGCAAATGCGCCGGCATCCTCACCCAATTGCACGACGGCGCAATCGTCGCCGGCATCGGCGTCAACGTGAATCAAACCGCTTTTCCGCCCGACCTGATGGCCACCTCGCTACGCATCGTCAGTGGCCGCGAACAATCGATTGAAGCGATCTTCGAGCATCTTCTCGAAGCCATCGATCGCCATTGCGAGATCCTGATGCACCAAGGCCCATCGGCCATCTTCGACCTGTTTACTCGTGCCTCGAGCTATGTCGCCGGACGCCGCGTCACGGTCGACGATTCGATCACCGGGTCCACCGCCGGTCTTACTCCGGAAGGCTTTCTGCGCGTGCGCCGCGATAATGGGCGCGAAGAAATTGTCGTGGCCGGCGGCGTCCGTCCGGCGGAGATCTAGTCATGCTGTTGGCCCTCGACGTCGGCAACACGAACATCACCATCGGCGCTTTTCAAGGCGTCGATCTCATCGGGCACTGGCGTTTGCGCACCATCCGCGAGCAGACTGCGGACGAATGGGGCATCCTCATGCGCAACCTGTTCTCGCTCTCCGCACTCAACCTGTCGGAGGTCGATGGAGTCATCATCTCGAGCGTCGTACCCGCCGTCGATCAGCCGCTGACCGCGATGGCCGAACGCTATTTCAGCCGCCAGCCGCTCTACGTCACGCACGCTACCGATATTGGGATAGACATTCTATATGACAATCCCCGCGAGGTCGGCGCCGACCGCCTCGTCAACTCCGTCGCCGCTTGGTCCATCTACGGCGGCCCGGCCATCGTCGTCGATTTGGGAACCACCATCAACTTCGATTGCGTGACCGCGAAAGGCGAATTCGCCGGCGGCCTAATCTGCCCCGGCATCGGCATGTCCATCGGCGGCCTCTTCGCGCGCACCGCCCGCTTACCGATGGTCGATTTCCGCGAGCCCGAAAAGCTAATCGGATCCAACACCGTCGGCAGCATTCAGTCCGGGCTGTATCACGGATTCCTCAGTCTCATCGATGGCATCGTCGACCGTGTTTTCCTCGAACTCGGTGCCGGCACCAAAGCCATCGCGACTGGCGGACAGGGCAACCTCATCGCCCGCTCGTCACGCACGGTCAAGATCTACGACGAGCATCTGACCCTGCAAGGGCTGCGCATCATCTGGGAGCGCAATCACGCATGAGCGAGGAAGTCCAGGACGAGATCAAGAACTACTTCAACTACTTCACCGAAGTGGAGGAGCAGTTCCGCATCGCCCGCGGCACCGGCCTGTTCATGTTGTCGACGCTCGATTGGGCGCTGATCGAGACTTGGAAAGATGCCGGCGTCCCGATCGAAGCCGTCCTCCGCGGCATCGACACGGCCCTTGAGAAGTGGCGTGCAAAGCGAACCCGAACCCATCTGGTCAACTCACTCGCCTACTGCGCGCAGGCCGTAGCCGCCGAAGCCAAACAGATCGCCTCGCCGGCCAAAAGCTCCATGGCCGCCCCGCCGTTCACCCTCGATGAGCTGCGCGACTACATAGGAAAGAACGTGGCCGACCTCCGCAAAGCGGGATATGATGATCTCGCAGCGAAGCTCGAAGCCTTACAAAACGAAGCCAATAGACACTACCTGGACCTGGAGTCGCTAGAACAAACCCTAACGGCGCTAGAAGACAAGCTAATCGCCACCCAGCGCGCCCGCCTCTCAGAGGACGACCTGATCGCCGCCCGCCGCGAACTCGACCTCCAACTCCGCCCCTACCGCGGCAAGATGACCGCCGAGCAACTAACCATGCTAGAAAAGCAATACCTAGACCGCCGCCTCCTAGAACAATCCAACCTCCCCCGCCTAAGCCTCTTCTACCTCCGTTGATAACTAACAACTGACAACTAACAACTGACCACTGACAACTAACCACCAACCACCAACCACTGACCACTAACCACTGACCACTGACAACTAACAACTAACCACTGACCACTGACCACTGACCACTAACCACTAACCACTAACCACTGCTACTCGTGCCGCAGAGCCTCCATCGGTTGTACCCGCGATGCACGCATAGCGGGCATCGAAGCCGCGAGCAGTGCCACCGCCGCAAGCACCGCCGGCGCGAGCACGAACACAACCGGATCGAAGCCGGACAAACCGAACAGTTGGGATTCGAGACTCCGGCCTGCTGCATACGCGGCGATCAGTCCGATCACTCCGCCCACAAGCAGAACCGAGAACACCTCACGCAGGATCATCCGCACGATGTCCGGCCTCGAAGCGCCGAGCGCCATTCGAACGCCGATCTCCCGCGTGCGCCGCGTCACGAGATAGGCAATCACCCCATACAAACCGACCGCCGTCAGCGCCGCTGCGAGAGCCCCGAACGCTGTCGATAACGCCGCGATCAGACGGTCCGTGTAGATCGACTCCTCCACCTGCGCCTGCATCGTACGGAGTCCGAACACCGGCACCGAGCCGTCCATCTGGCTCACCATCGATCGCACCGCTCCCGGTAGCGCCGCGAATCCCGAGGTCGCACGGACAAAGAACGCCACCCGCCGCACCCGGGGCGCTTTCTCCATGCTCTGTTCATACGGGATGTAATAGGTCGGCTTGGCAGGGTCGCGCAGGCTCGTATTGCGGACATCAGCGGCGCTCCCAACAATCGTGATGTCCAAAGGACCGCCCGCCCCCATGCTCATATGCCGGCCGGTCGCGCTCCGCCCTCCGAAGAACCGCTTCAGGAACGCTTGGTTCACTACCGCCACCTTTGGCGCGTCGGCGCCATCGCGTTGCTCGAACTCGCGGCCATCGATCAAAGGCGTCCCCAGCGTTCGGAAGTAGCCCGGACCGACTGACATCAGACGCACGTCAATGTCTTCGTCGTCCTTGGCCGCGTAGCCTTCGAGTGCGACATTGGTGATGCTCGTCGAATGCGACAGCGGTCCAGAGTCTGCCAGGGCAACCGAATCAACTCCAGGCAGATCCTTGATCCGTTGCGCGATGTTCCGGTACAACCCCAGGCCGCGTGGCACGTCGTAGCCGTTCAGCCCAGGATCGAGCGCGAACGTCAACACGCGCTCGGTTCTGAACCCCAACTCGTGCTGCATCAGGTTGCCCAGGCTCCTTGCGAACAAGCCCGCGCAAGCCAGCAGCACCAGCGACAGCGCAACCTGCGCGGCCACCAGCATCTTCCGCATCACCGCTGAAGTATGCCCCGCCGAAGCCGTACGCTCACCGAGTGCGCTCACTCGCAAGCGCGCCGCCTGCAGTGCCGGAGCGATGCCGCACAGCAGCGTCACCAGTATCATCAGCCCCGCCGAAAATGCCAGGAGCGGTGCATGCAAGTCTTCGTTGATCCAACCCGCCGTCGCATCCTTGGGCAAGTACGCGAGCAACAGACGGTTCAACACCGGCGCCAGAGCAATGCCCACCACCGTCCCCGCCAGCGCGAGCGCCGCGCTCTCGATCAACAACAGACGTACGATCTGTCCTCGAGTCGCGCCCAAGGCCAGCCGCACGCCGATCTCTCGACTTCGATTGGTCGCCCGCGCCGCAAGCAGGTTCGCCAGGTTCGCGCACGCGATCAGCAACAGCAGCGACGCCATTCCGAGCAGCACGAATAGCGGATTGCGCCATTCCCGCTCCAACTCGTTCAGACCCTGGGCCGCCGGTCGAAGCTGGACACGCTTGGCCAGCAGCAGTGCGCGATAGCTTTGACTCTTCACCTTCGCGCCTTCGACATGATTCCGAATGATCGAGGCGAACAGCGGCTCCAACTCAGCGGACGCCTTCTGACGTGTAATGCCCGGCCCCAATCGGCCCAGGATCGTGAGCCACTGCGAAGTCGGCCTTTCGTAGTCGTTCCATCCCGGCCGGATCAGGCTGAACGCCGAGATCGGCAAGTAAACCTCCGGGTTATCGCCGGAGAGCACGCCCCGAAAACCGGACGGCGCAACGCCGATCACCGTGAATGGCTGCGCGTTCAACAGGATCGTCTGGTTCAGCACCGACGAGCGCGCTCCGAAGCGCCGCTCCCACAAGTCGTAGGAGAGCACCGCGACCCGGTTCGTTCCCGGCGCAGTATCGTCGGCCGCGTTCAACAGCCGCCCCATCCTCGGCCGAACCTTCAGCACATCGAAGAAGTTGCCCGACACCAGTTCCGCTCTGCCGCGATCCGCCACGCCTTCCACACCCAGTTGCACCGACGTCGCACTCCGTGCCGCGAGCCCTTCGAATGCATGCGCGCCATCGCGGAGCGACCGGTACATCGGATAGGAGAATACCGTCTCCGAGTTGTCGCTCGACGCCCCACCCGGCAGGTTCGGTGGATCCGAGTGCAGCACTACCAGCCGCTGCGGCTCCGGAACGGGGAGGCTTCTCAACAGCACCTGGTAGAACAGCGAGAACATCGCCGTATTCGCCCCGATCCCCAAGCCCAAAGTGGCCGTGGCGATCAGGAAGAACCCCGGGCTTCTTCGCAACAGGCGCAGGACGAATCGTAAATCGGCCATCTCGTCCATACTAGACGGAAGGACGAGCTTTTGGAACCGATCTCTCACTTCTTTTACTCCGACCGCCTCAAGCTGCAGTTCTGGGACTGGGGCGCTGAAGGCAAACCGGCGCTCATACTCGTGCACGGCGGACTCGATCATGCACGCAACTGGGACTGGGTCGCTCGTTCATTATCGAGCGACTATCACGTGTACGCGCTCGACCTCCGAGGTCACGGAAATAGCGGTTGGGCTCCGGGCGCGATGTACTCGATCGCTGAACACGTGCTCGACCTCTCGGGCTTGATCGACGTGATCGGCGACGTGCCGGTCTCGCTGATCGGTCACTCGTTGGGCGGGATCATCGTGCTGCACTATGCTGGCGTCTATCCCCATCGGGTCAGAAGCGTGGTTGCCATCGAGGGCATCGGGTTCGCGCCCGGTCATCGCGTGCACGGTCCGGCACAGGCCCGCATGCGCCGTTGGATAGAGGACGTGCGCAAGACCGAGGGCCGCGACCCTCGCAGCTACCCCAACCTCGAGTCGGCGGTCGCTCGGATGCGCGAGGCTAATCCGCATCTCTCCGATGACGTCGCCCGGCATCTCACCCTTCACGGCACCAACTGGAACTCAGATGGATCGATGGTCTGGAAGTTCGACAACTACGTCCGCCCTCTGCCTCCCTACGGCCATCACATCGCCGATGTGGCTCAGATCTTCGCCGAGATCATCTGTCCGGTGCTGTTGTTCTGGGGACAGGAGAGTTGGGCGCGTGATCCGACGGGCGATCCGCGTACGGCCGCCATCCGCGATTGCCGCATTGTTGGCGTCCCCAATGCAGGCCACTGGGTCCATCACGATCAACTCGATGTCTTTCTCACCGAGACCACTCGGTTCCTGGCAACTTGCAACCCCGAATCTCATGATTGACAATCGACTTATTGACGCCCGCTTCTAACGAAGTCACGAATCTACTCTTGCGCTGGGGCGGAGGCGACCGCGGAGCCTTCGACGAGCTTGCGCCACTGGTGTACGACGAGTTGCGCCGCCTGGCCGGCCGCTACTTGCGCCGCGAACGCTCCGACCATACTCTGCAAAGCACCGCGTTGGTCCACGAAGCGTATCTGCGGCTCATCGATCAGCGCAGCGTGCGTTGGCAGAATCGCGCCCAGTTCTTCGGGCTAGCGGCTGAACTGATCCGGCGCATCCTGGTTGATCACGCCCGCGCAAAGCAGGCCGCCAAGCGCGGAGGCAGCGCGTTCAAGCTGACCCTCGATGAAGCTCTCGATGCCACTGTGTCCCGCGACCTCGACCTCGTCCGGCTCGATGATGTGCTGCAAGGTCTCGCCAAGATCGATCCACAGCAAGGCCGCGTTGTGGAGCTGCGCTTCTTCGCCGGCCTCACAATTGAGGAGACCGCTGAGGTACTGGGCATCTCGCCCGCTACAGTCAAACGCGACTGGCTGGTTGCGAAGGCCTGGCTGCGCCGCGAGATGGAACGGCACGGAGACGTCGCTCACTCAGCTCGATAACTGGCACGCTGCCGCGCCGATAATAGCTTGCGAATCGCGGCTCTGCACGAAGATGGCGGCGCGAGTCCGGCTGTGCCCATGCGGTAACGGCACCATGAGCGTTGCTGAGTAAGTCCGCTCCTTCTTGGGCGAAATACCGGCAACTCGGGTCAGTGTGCGGACCACACCGGTGTGCCGCAGCACACGGCCCGCGTTCTCACCGCGCGCTACCGACGAACTCACGCCGCCTTGCGTGATCGCCAGCATGACATCGAAGGACTCGTCTTTGAATGCGGCGGGAATCTTGTCCACCATCACCCGGATGCGCGCGCTGTCGGGGCTGTCGTCCGGCTCGGAGGAGACGCGGTCCACCCGGACATAAGCTCGCGGGAAGCGCGCAGCCAGTTCAATGGTGGAGTACACTTTGCGCTCGTCGCTCCCGAGCGACTCGGCGCGGCCATCGATCACCATCTGCGGCGTGTATACCGATTCCATGCGGAACCTGGTGGCGTATTCACGCTGCCGCGCGCTGAACAGCGGCGATGAAAATGTGTCCGCCCAGCCCAAATGATTCCAGTAGTCGACGTGCTCGGAGAGCGCGATGATCTCGGCGCCGCCGATCACCCGTTGCTCCAGTTGAGCAAGCAGCGCGTCTGCCGGAGGGCAACTCGAACAGCCTTCGGAGGTGAACAGCTCTACAACCACCGCATTCCGGCCCGATTCCGCTCGCAGCGCAGGCAACGATCCAGCGAGTGTCAGTAATGCGGCGCGCCGGTTCATCTCCATACCAGACTTGACGCCATTATAAGTCCGGCGTGCAAGCGTGTTCGACGGACCGCCTGCTAAAATCGGACAGATGGCAGAAACTCAGGTGATCGCGCGGGAGCCCATGTCCTCTCCCGCCAAGTGGCTGCCGGTATTGGCGCTGGCATGGCTGGTGCCCGGGGCCGGCCACTTCTTCTTAGGACGCAGGCGGCGCGGAGCCCTATTGATGGGCTCGGTCGCGATCATGTTTCTGCTTGGTCTGCTCATGCGCGGCGCGATGTTTCAGCCGCAGACCGGCGATCTGTTGACGACCATCATCTACCTCGGCGGCTTCCTCGCCGATCTCGCTAGCGGATTGTTCTATCTGCTCACGTCCTGGATGGGCTACAACCAACCCGATGTTGCGGGTCACGTACACGATTACGGCACCAAGTTTCTGGCCGGCGCGGGCCTGCTGAACGTGTTGGCGATGGTCGATGCCTTCGAGATCGCGACGGGGAGAAAGGATTAGCGCGATGCCGAAGATGAACCTCTCCCACTTCGAAGCGGCCATGCTGTTCGCGTTGTTGACTTCGGTCGTTCTCGGCGTGGTTACCAAGCGTACGGACCGCGAACGCCTGCGGTACGGATTGCAGTGCTTTGGATACTTCGTTGCGGCTCTGTTTGGGTTGAGCTGGCTGATGTATCTCGGCCATGGCTGATCAGCGCGGCGTAATCACAGGCCACGCTATCTCGATGCCCTGTGCTTGTACCTTGGCCTGGAACTCGCTCAGGAACTTCTCATTATTGCGAATCGCCCGCGGTGTCCGGCCCGTACTGATGGCGTGTGCGGCTACACATCCGGCCGACTCGCCGATGTTCCATTCCACGGGATGCAGGCGATAGCACCCGTTGGTGATGTGAGTGACTCCGAGGTTCTTCGATCCGGCGAGCAGGTTCTCGATGCGCCGCGGAATCAATGCCCCGAATGGAATCTGGAACGGCAGGGAACTGATGTCGATGTAGTTGTCGCCGCCCGTCGAAGGATGTAAGTCGATGCGGTAACTCCCGACTCCGACCGAGTCTTTGAAGGGTTCGGCGGTTACTTCGTTCCGCTTTTTGCCGGTGAACTGCATACGAGCGTCGGTTCCGACATGCTGTTCGAGTACGGTGAACTCGGCCCGGATTCGGCGGCTCTCACGAATGTATGGATACTTGGCGAGGCCATCTTCGGTGCCCGTAACGTCGCGGCGTAAGCGAAGGCCGGGCCAACCTGCGCCGCCATCCGGGCGCGGCGCTTCGGTTTGCATCCAATACAGGAGTGAAAGGCTCAATTGTTTGGCGCGGGCGACATGTTTGGCGGCTTCGGCTTCGGGAACTTCGTGGAGATTGCCCAACCAGTAGTCGTTTTGCGGCCAGTTTACGAGGCTGACATCGCTCAAAAACGATCCGGATGTGAAGTTTCGGGCGCGCGCGATGCGTCGATAGAGCCACAGACACAACGGTGCGCCCGGCATCGAATGGTCGCACGTTGGTTCGAACGAGACTTTGCGTTCTTTGAGCGAAATTGGGTCGGTCATCGACCAACTCAGGAGCTTTCCGGGCCAATCCGGACGCATTTTGGGCACGTAATCGCGCCAAAACGCATATTCGGAGGGCCGGTCGATCGTCTGATCTTCGCCGGCGCGGTAGTCCATCGCAAAGCACATCGTGAAGGCTTGCAAGTTGGCCGGCTGGGCCTGATCGGGAGCGTGGGGCTCGGCGGTCTCGCGGCGGGATTCGAATCCGGTGACGTACTCGGTGCGGGTGAGGGGAAGCAGATCGCCCTGTTCAGTTGAATCTACGAAGTACTTCGCGCTCACAAGCAGCGTTGCGCCGTGACGGGATCGAAGGCTGACGGCGCGCACGAGATCGCGTTCGACATCGGCCGCGACCGGCTTGTGATTGAGCAGAATGGTGAGCCGTCCACCGCTCGCGTAGGGCGCAAGCAGATTCTCGAGGACGGCAAGCGAGACCTTCGGCTCGTGGGTGAGTTTCGAGACGGATCCATCGCCCGGATTCAAGAATGCGCGCGAGCGGGCCTCTTCGGTGAGCGGGTAGTATTCGCGGTAATACTGGCGGACGGCGTTGCGGTACGCCGCGAACGCCTGCGTGCGCCCGAACGATTCAATCCAGGGGTGCTCATCGGGAGGAACGGCTTGCGAAGTAAGCTGGCCGCCGATCCAATCCGTTTCTTCGGTGAGCACCACTCGCATGCCGTTGCGCAGCGCGCCCAATGCCGCCGCACATCCGCCGACGCCGCCGCCAATCACGGCGACATCGGCACAGAGCTCATTGCGTCCGGCGGCGGCCGCAAGCAGTTGGAGAAAGGATCGGCGCAGCATCAGACCATGGGAGAGGAGAGCTTGATGATCGAGAAGCCCGCGCCTTGAGGATCCGCGCAGACCGCGATCCGGCCGGCGCCGGGAGCATCGAAAGGCCCGTGCCGTACAGCACCGCCGAGTTCTTTGATCTTCGCCGCGGTCTTGTCACAATCCTCGACCGTCATGTAGATGCCCCAATGTGAAGGAACGCCCTTCCACTGATCGTCCATGGGGAGGATTCCGCCGCGGGGACGTCCACCGGCGCTGAACTCGATATAGGTGGGCATGTTGGCGCTGCCCTTGGTCTCCCAACCGAAAAGGCCGGCGTAGAAGTCGCGGGCCTGCGTGGCGTCCCAGGTCGCCAATTCGCTCCAACCCACCGTATTCATTTCGTTCACGGCAGTGGCACCCGTGTGAGCTTTGGGCTGCCAGATCGAGAAGACCGCTCCACCGGGATCTTTGCAGACAGCCATGCGGCCGTGCTCCATTACGTCAAATGGCGGCTGAATCACCGCTCCGCCCAATTCGGTGACCTTGGCGGCGCATTCGTCCGCATTCGGCGTGGCGAAGTATACGGCCCAGTGAGGCGGGACACCTTGCTTCACCATGTCCGGCATGAGCGTGTACGCGGCCCCAGCATCGCGACCCTTCAACTTGAACATGGTGTAATACTGGCCGGGACCCATTGGCGAATCGACCACTTCCCATCCGAACACTTGTTCATAGAAATGCTTCCCGGCGGCCTGGTCGGAAGTCGCGAGTTCATACCAGCACGGCGCACCTTTCGGGTACGCGTTTCCATTTTCCATTCGAGATTCCTCCGCGGTGAAGTGTAGCACGGTGAGCCTTATCCTTGATTCATGGATCTTGCTTTTGTTGGCTTGGGACGAATGGGCACGGGCATGGCTCGCAATCTGCTTCGTGCCGGTCACACCGTAACCGTATATAACCGAACCAAGAGGAAGGCCGATGCTCTCGCGGCCGAGGGAGCAAGCATCGCCAGCTCGGCTGCCGGCGCAGTTCGTACCTGTTCGGCGGCCGTCACGATGGTGGCGGACGATCGCGCCCTGGAGGACATCGTATTCGGAGATGGAGGCATCGCATCCGCATTGCCTGCCGGGTCGATTCACATTTCGTGCAGCACGATCAGCACGCGGCTGGCGCGAAGGCTTGCACTAGAACACGCACAACTCGGCCAGGGATTCGTGAGCGCGCCCGTCTTCGGCCGGCCGGAAGCAGCCGAGGCGAAGAAGTTGCTGGTGGTTGCCGCCGGTCCGGCGCCGATGTTGGACCGTTGCCGGGAGGTGTTCGCTGCGATCGGGAGGCAGACGTTCGTCGCAGGCTCCGAGCCATGGCAGGCGAATGCGGTGAAGCTGTGCGGCAATTTCATGATCGCCAACATGATTGAAAGCTTCGGAGAAGCCAACGCGACGCTGCGCAAGGCCAACGTCGACCCGCACCTGTTTCTGGAAGTCATGTCTACGCTTTTCGGCTCGCCTGTGTACGCCAACTACGGCAGCATCATCGCCGATGAGCGGTTTGAGCCCGCGGGCTTCGCTTTGAGGCTCGGGTTGAAGGACGTGAACCTGTTGCTCGAAACAGCGCAGGAATGCGAATCGCCGATGCGTCTGGCCAGCGTGATTCGCGATCAACTGCTGTCGGCGATGGCTGCTGGGCAAGCCGAACTGGACTGGTCGAGCTTTGTGCGCGTCGCGGCGCGTGGTGCCGGGCTTGGAGAGTCGCTTTAAGGACTTTTAGATCCTGAGTTGTCGTGATTCGAGGACCTGCGCCGGCGTTCACGATTGTGGAGTGGAACAGTAACGATATGAGATGGAGGTCCGGGATGCTGCAGCCGGACATCACTCCCTCTCTGCCGGACTATGGAATACCCAAGGTTCTGCAACGTGCGGATCAGACGATCGCCCGAGACGCCACGCGGCAATCTCATGCAGCTTCCAACGGGATCAACTCGTCCTTCACGTAGTGCAACTGCACCAGCCGGGGACGCGGTGTGGCGGCTTCAAAGTGCAGCGAAACTGCCTGGAGCACGCTAGCGCGGAGATCTCCAGTTGTCGGCCTCGGTGAATATGCCGTGGCCCAATGCACGAGCGTAAAAGACCCCTTCCTCCGCATCGCGAATCTCGAAGATTACCTCGATGAGTCCAGAATAGCCGAGTGGAGTCCTTGCCAAATATTGAATCCAGCCGGCCCGCAGTCGCGGTGTCGTACATTCGCTTCGGTACCGTCGGCCAAGAATTTACGGCTGCCTCGGTGACACGGCGCACGCGTAAATAGGAGTGAGAGTGGCGATGGCGCGGGACAGTTCGGTGGGATTCGGCTTGCCGCGCGCCGAGTGGCTACGGCGCTCACCGGCATTGCCATCGGGCTTCCGTTTGCATTGTGGCTCTCACGAATGGTGAGCAAAATACTATTCGGAGTGGGCGCGACTGACACAATCGGGAGCGCTGTCACCTGAGGCGGTACTTCCTGGCGGCGTCCGGATCGGGATCGATGCCGAGCCCCGGCTGCTTCGGCGTTTCAATGAAGCCGGCCTTAACTGCGCGAGAACCCGAGGAGAAGAGGGCAAGCGAAGGATCAAGAACTACAAGTTGAAGCACAGAAGGCTGTTGATATGTTATTCAATCGATGCCACACGCCAAGACGCTGTCATTCATCAAGCAACACACCAAAGACAAGCTATCCCGTAGCTGCCGCTTAACGGTGGTAAGGAGATACGGGATGGCAACTATGACGCTTACGTCGCATACAATGGGCAGACGGTTATCGCATTAGAGCGTGTAGACTGAGTCCCACCACCGATCCGGCGACCCCACAAAGGCAAGCGCAATTAGGCGCTATGCTCGTCCCCTCGCCGGCGTTGAAGGGATGTTTTACTGACTGATCGAATGTGGCGGCTTCGGCGCAAAACAGAACGGCGGATTTGGTAAGATGCACGGATGTTGCGCAAGCCAATGCCAGTTCTGTCCGCTCTGGGTGTATTGCTGCTGCCGGTTTGCCCCGCGCAGCAACAGTCGAGCACCGCGGCAAATGCGGCAAGCGCGAAGGAAGGAGCGGCAATGCCGAGCGAGCGAGGGCGAATCCTGGGGATCGGTGGAATATTCTTCAAGTCCGCGAATCAACCACAGATGCGTGAGTGGTACGGCAAGCATCTCGGACTCGCGGATAAAGGCGGGGGCGTCATGATGCCGTGGCGGGAGAAAGACAACCCCGAGAAGGAGCATGTGACCGTCTGGACCGTGTTCCCTGGAAACACCAAGTACTTCGAGCCCAGCCAAGCCGCGTTCATGGTGAACTACATCGTGGACGACCTGGATGCGCTGCTTGAACGGTTGCAGAAAGAAGGCGTCAAGATCGATCCCAAGCGCCAGGACGCAGACTATGGCCGGTTCGCATGGATCTACGATCCCGACGGCAACAAAATTGAATTGTGGCAGCCGCTGACTCCAAAGAAGAAGTAGCGAAATCCAAAGCGTCAGCAAGGGAAGGGGAATCGGAGTCTCTATCGTCGCTACACGGAAGCACGGTTATCCCACGCCGATGCTCAAATAAGACCTTGATTTCCTGATTGCTCTGGTGTCTTACGTTTGGCCCGGCGCGCTCACTCGTGGGCGGCGAACATCTTGTCGATACTAAACGCCCGCTTGCGCCCCGTCGTAACCACTTCGCCCTGGAACTTCAGCTTGCCATTTACCAGAAAATCCAGTTTGCGTTCCACCGGGTAATCGAACGCGAGTATCTGTCCTTCTTCGATACGCAGCAGATCCTCCACCTTCAACGTCGGCCCCTGCAGGCGCGCGTCCATCTTCATGTGCGAGGGCTTGATCAGCTTGAACAGCCGCTGGTGCTCATCCTCGGTCGCCTCCGTCTTGCGCACCGACCACTGCTGATCGAACTTCTGGCGCAACATCTTGACGATGATCGAGGGGATGCCCAGGTTCATCATGCCCGCGTTGTCGCCAATGCGCACTTCCATACTGATCGCGACCACCGCTTCATTGGGTGCCAGAATCTGCAGCAATTGAGGCTCGGTTTCGAAACTCTCGGCGCTGAACTGAAGCATGGTTACCTGCTGCCAGGCGGCGCGAAGATCGTTCAATATGATCCGGAAGAAGCCTTCGAGGATGCTCTGCTCGATCTCGGTTACCTCCCGGTTCAGGCGCGAGGTGTTTTTGCCCGAACCGCCCAGCAGCATCTCTAAAACCGGAAACACCAGGCTCGGGTTGATCTCCATCAGCGCGTTGCCGTCGTACGGCTTCATGCCCAGCGAGACGATGCAACTGGGGGATGGCAGACATTGCGAGAACTCGACAAAGGAGAGCTGCTCCACCGAAACCAGGTTCACTACGGCATAGGCACGGAGGTAGGCGGAAAGGCTCGACGCCAGGCTGCGCGCGAAATTCTCATGCAGAACATGGATCGCCCGTAACTGGTCTTTGGCGATACGGTCCGGGCGGCGGAAATCGTAGGGCTGCGCGCGCCGGGACGGATCGTCGTCCCCACCGGTGTCGCGGAGATTGCGGAAAACGTTGTCGATTTCGTCTTGGGAGAGTACTCTGTCGGGCGGCACGTTCAGTTAATCGGCAATTGCCTTCCTTTACTTTACGGCATTTCTCCATACTTGCGCTGATACAATAGAGGAGTGGCGCAAGCTCTTGTAGGCATGGAAGTTGCAGACTTGCGCGAGGCGCTGGGAAGCGGTCAGCCCGGCTTCCGCGCCCGGCAGCTCTACGACGCGCTGTACCGTCAGAAGACGCCCGATCTGGACGGCATCACTACCCTTCCCCGTGACGTGAAACAGCGTCTTGCGGCCACATACAATCTTGGGCTCCCCAGCGTTTCGGCCCGCTACGATTCCTCCGACGGCACGCGCCGCTACCTGCTCGCACTGGACGACGCGCGGACGGTGGAAACCGTACTGATGCCCGAGGGCGACCGCAACACGATCTGCATTTCGAGCCAGGTCGGATGTCCCGTGAACTGCCGCTTCTGCCTCACTGCCAAGATGGGCCTGGAGCGCAATCTGACCGCCGGCGAGATCGTGGGCCAGGTCCTCTTCGTGCTGCGGGCGAACGCACTCTCGGCCGACGTGAATACTCTCAACATAGTGATGATGGGCCAGGGCGAGCCGCTCCTCAATCTCGATAATGTATTGAAAGCGACCCGGATTCTCACCGACAAGAGCGGCGGGGTCGGCTTTGCGGAGCGTCGAATCACGGTTTCGACCGCCGGTATCATTCCACAAATCGAAGAGTTGGGTAAGGCCGAAACGCGTCCCAAGCTCGCCATTTCGCTCAACGCCTCCACCGAAGAGCAGCGCCGCGACCTGATGCCGATCACCAAAAAGTATCATCTGCGAGAACTTATTCAAGTCTGCAAACAGTACCCGCTGCGCACGTGGGAGAAGCTGACGTTCGAATACGTGCTGCTGGGCGGAGTTAACGACACGGACGCAGACGCGCGCCGGGTGGCTAAGATGCTGTCGCCCGTCAACTGCAAAGTCAACCTGATTGCGCTGAACCCTGGTCCGGGCATTCCCTTCGAGACACCCGGCCCGGATCGCGTGGCCAGCTTCCAGGAGATTGTGCGGCGCGCGGTGCCCTGCTTTGTGCGCAAGCCGCGCGGCCGCGATGTGTATGCGGCGTGCGGTCAATTAAAGAGGATGGAGAGCGCCGGTCTGGTTCAGGTGCATTGACGCTAACCGGACAGATTGATTCCGCGGTACGGGATCGCGCCCTGATTCTCACCGCCAACCAGCGGCTGTCGCGCACTCTGCGTCATGCATTCGACGCGAGCCAGCGCGCGCGCCGCCTTACTGCTTGGGAGAGCCCGGCGATTCAACCCCTTGGTTCGTGGCTGTTCAGCCGCTGGGCAGAGGCGATGCTGAGCGGTGCGACGCGCGCAATGACCCTGCTCAGCCCCGCGCAGGAACGGGCGCTATGGCAGCGCACGATCGCCGCGGCTCCTGAATCGGAGCGCCTGCTCGACCTGCGCGGCACCGCGAAATCGGCGATGCAAGCGTGGCACCTGCTTCACCAATACCGGCTCCCGCTCGACGACCAATTCAGCGCGCATGAAGATTGGGCTGCATTCCGAGTCTGGGCGCTCGCCTACCGCCGCGCATGCGATCAGGCGAACTGGTCCGATCATGCGCGCCTGCCCGATTTGGTTGCCGAAGCGGCGTTGGCTCGCGCGTTTGAATTACCGTCGCGGCTGGTGCTCGCCGGATTCGACGAGTTCACGCCGCAGCAACGTGCGCTGCTCACCACGCTCGAAACGGCGGGCTGCGCGTACACACTGCTCGACACGGAACCGCTCGAGCCCGTCGCCCATCGCCGCGCGTGCCGCGACCTCGATCACGAGATTCGCAGCGCGGCCGAATGGTCGCGCGATCTTCTAAAGCGCAACCCGGCGCAGAGTATCGGGGTGGTTCTGCTCGATCGCAGCGAGCGGCGCTCACGCCTGGAGCGGATTTTCGACGAGGCGTTGCACCCCGAAACACTCCGCGAACCGGTCCCGTTGATGAAGCGCGCGTTCCACATCTCGATGCCCGACCCGCTCGCCGATTTTCCGCTGGTGAGCGCGGCATTGCTGATTCTTTCGCTCGCGGGACGGAGCCGCTGGAAGTTGAACGAAGCGGGGCTGCTGCTGCGGTCGCCATTCCTGGCGGGGGCTGCGGCGGAAGCGGGCGCGCGAGCGTCGGTCGATCTCCGGCTGCGGCGCTGGCGGCGGCTGCACGTCAACACGGCGGCTTTGGATAATGAGGCTGCTCCGCAGTTTGCGCGCATCCTGGAACGCTGGCGGCAGCTCGAACTGCCGGTGAACGAATCGCGGATGCCCTCGGCATGGGCCGCGACTTACCGCGACGTGCTCGAAGCAGCGGGCTGGCCGGGCGACCGCGTGCTGTCGAGCGCCGAATACCAGGTGTTCGAAGCGTGGGATGAACTGCTGGTCACCTTCCGTGCGCTCGACGTTGTCAGCGGCCCTCGCACCTATTACGAGGCGTTGACGCAGCTTGGCGAGTTGGCCGCTGAGACGCAATTTCAACCGAAGGATCCGGGCGCACCCGTGCAGATTCTCGGGCCGCTCGAGGCAGCAGGCGCGCGGTTCGATGCGCTTTGGATCACCCGCGCGACGGACCAGACCTGGCCCGCCCCCGCGCATCCGCATCCCTTCCTCCCGCTCACTCGCCAGCTCGAGCTCGCGCTTCCACACTCCTCGCCCGCCCGCGAGCACGAGTTCGCCGCGCGCACGTTCGAACGTCTGCAGGCGAGCACGGCGGATCTGGTTGTGAGTTGGGCGCAGCGCGACGGCGACGTCGAACTTCGTTTCAGTCCGTTGATCGCCGCGCTGCCACTCGAAGAATCTCACGATGCCGCCGAGCCCGTGCGCGAGCCTGCGGATCTAGAGCGTATCGCGGACGAGACCGGTCCTGCCCTGGACGACCGGCATCCGCGCGGCGGCACGCAGTTGGTTCGCTTGCAATCGGCGTGTCCGTTTCAGGCGTTTGCCGATCTGCGTCTGGGCGCGCGCCCGCTCGAAGGCGCCAGCCTCGGACTGTCCGCCGCCGACCGTGGAAGCGAGATCCATAAAGCCCTCGAATTGTTTTGGGAAAACATCGTCGATCACGCCAAACTGACGGCCATGACCGATGACGATCTGCAACGGACAGCGGCCCATGCTGTCGATCGTGCGCTGACCAAATTCTTCCGCGACCGCTCTCATGCTTTCGAGAACCGGTTCGCGCATCTCGAAGCGGAACGCCTGACAGCGGTGCTGCTCGAGTGCGCCGAGCTCGAGAAGGCGCGGTCGCCGTTCCGCGTCGCCTATAGTGAACGCGAACGCATCATTCCACTGGCCGGGCTCGAGCTGACCGGCCGCATCGACCGGCTCGACGAGTTGCCGGATGGCCGCCAGGTGATCATCGATTACAAGACGACCGCGCCCTCGCTCAAAGCATGGCTCGGCGACCGGCCCACCGAACCACAGGTTCCGCTGTACGCCATCTCGAACGATGCTCCGGTCGCGGCAGTTGCGTTCGCGCAGGTGGGAGCGGATGGAGTATCGTTCCGGGGCTACGCCGCCGCGGGCGTGCTGCCGAAAGTGAAGCCGTTCCAACAGCCGCCCGAGGATCAGATCGCGGAATGGCGCGCCGCCCTGGAACGGATCGCTGAGTCGTTCGCGGCGGGGCGTGCGGAAGCTGATCCGGTGGAGGGCGCCGCCACGTGCAACCTGTGCCGGCGTATGGCGCTGTGCCGCATCTACGAGCTTGCGCCCGCCGAAGCCGAAGCGGAGGACGAAGATGCCACGGCGTAATGCGCCGCCCGCCGCATGGCTGCCTGGAATCGAATGGACCGGTGCGGCCGTCGCGCTTGAACCCGCCGATCAAGCCGAGCGGCAACTGGCGCTCGATCCGCAGCGGTCGTTCATTGTCCAGGCGCCTGCGGGATCGGGCAAGACTGAGCTTCTGATGCAGCGTTTCCTGGTTCTGCTCGCGCGCGTCGAGCAGCCGGAATCGATCGTCGCGATTACGTTCACCGTGAAAGCGGCGGGCGAGATGCGCGCGCGTGTGCTGGACACTCTGCGTCACGCAGCCGATGGCGTCGAACCGTCCAGCTCGCACGAACGCGTTAGCGCGGGGCTGGCGCGCGAGGCTCTGGCGCAGGATTCGCGCCGCGGGTGGAGCCTATTGGACAACCCCGGCCGACTGCGCATTCAGACCATCGATGCGCTCTCGATGAGTATCGCCTCGCAGATGCCGTGGCTTTCGCGATTGGGCGCAATGCCGCGAGTGAGCGACGATGTGCGCGAGATGTACCGCGAAGCGGCCCAGCGAGCTGTGGAGATGTTGGGCGGCAGTGGCCAGCTTGCAAGCGCGGTGGCATGCCTGTTGCAGCACCTGGATAACGATGCAGCGCGCACCGTCGATCTGCTGGCGCGCATGCTCGAAACTCGCGATCACTGGCTGCGCGTTGTTGTGGCGGCAGGGGGCAAGCCGGAAGCGGTGCGCCAGGTGCTCGAAACATCGCTGGAAAGAATTGTTTCAAGCCACTTACGGCGTTTGAGCGATGCGGTGCCCACCGCGCAACGCGATGAGCTCGTCAGCCTGCTTCGCTACGCTGCCGCGAACGTCACAGATACCGATCCTGTGTTGGCGGCCTGCTCCGATGTAGCGGCGCTGCCTGAATGCGTCGAACACTGGCTGGGCGTTCGCAAATTGTTGTTTACCGCATCCGGCGAATGGCGCAAGAACATCGACCGGCGTACCGGATTCCCGCCTCACGACCGGGCGGAAAAGCGCCGTTGGGAATCGCTGAAATTCGAACTGGAACGCGCGCACGGTTTCGCGGAGCTGCTCGCCGCGGTGACGCAACTGCCCGCCTCGCGCTACGACGAAGCGCAGTGGCAAGTGTTATCCGCGCTGTTCCGCCTGCTCCCGGTCACCGCCGCCCACCTTCGCTCCGTGTTCACAGAATCGGCCCGCGTCGACTTCGTGGAGATCGCGAGCGCCGCGTTACAGGCCCTCGGCAATCCCGCGCAACCGACCGATCTCGCACTCACGCTCGGGTCCCGAATCGAGCATCTGCTCGTCGACGAATTCCAGGACACCTCGGTCACGCAATTCGAACTGCTGCGCGCGCTCACCGCCGGATGGGAGGACGATGCACGGCGAACGCTGTTCCTGGTCGGCGATCCGATGCAGTCCATTTATCGCTTCCGCCAGGCCGAAGTCGAACTGTTTTTGAATGTCCGCGCCTCCGGCCTGGGCGCGCTCGAGCCGCATCCCGTTACGCTCAGCGTCAATTTCCGGCAGGGGCGGCGGCTGGTGGAGTGGGTGAACCAGGTGTTCGCAAGCGTGTTCCAGACGGGCGCGGAAGGTTCCGCGGGCGCCGTTGACTATGCGCCGTCGGTGGCCTTTCGCGAGGGCGATGCTGATGCGACCGTCGCCGTCCACCCATTCCTCGAGCGCGACGATGCCGGCGAGGCCAACCTCGTCTCCGATCTCGTGCGGCGCAACTTGCGCGAATGGCCCGGCAGCCGCCTCGCCGTACTTGTCCGCTCACGGTCCCACCTCATCACGATTGCCGACCGCCTGCGTCAGGACGCCGTTCCGTATCGCGCGATCGAGATTCAGACGCTCGCCGAAAAGCCCGTGGTCCAGGATATTCTCGCGTTGACGCAGGCGTTGCTGCATCTGGGCGACCGCGTTGCGTGGCTCGCCATCTTGCGCGCGCCCTGGTGCGGGCTGACGCTGGCGAGCCTCTATCGGATCGCGGGTGACGACCGCACCTCGCCGATTTGGGATCGCGTGCGCGCGCCCGATCTCGCCTTGGATTCCGACGAAGCGCGGCGTTTGGGCCGTATCATTCCAGTGCTTGCCCGAGCCCTCGCGGCGCGCGGCCGCATCCCCGTCGCTCAACTCGTCGAACGGACCTGGACCGCGCTCGGCGGCGCCGAACTCGCCGACGACAACGGCCTCGCGGATGCCCGCGCCTGCTTCGATCTGCTTGAAGAGTTGGGCGCGAATGGAGACATCGCGGATCTCGAACTGCTTGCGGCGCGCGCGCAGGAACTGTTCGCCAATCCCGACGCCGAGGCCGATGGCGCCGTCGAACTGATGACCATTCACAAGGCCAAGGGTCTGGAATTCGAAACCGTGATCCTTCCCGGACTCGGCAAGCCGCCCAAGCGCGACGACCCGCCCTTGCTGGTTCAAACCGAGCGCGCCTGTCCGGAGGGCACCGACCTTCTGATTGCGCCCATCTCGGCCAGGCGCAACGGCGACACGCGCATCTACGATTTCATCACGCGCGAAAACGAAGCGGAGGCCAAGCACGAATCCGAGCGGCTGCTGTACGTGGCGTGTACTCGTGCAAAGACGCGCTTGCACTTGATCGGACATACGACATTAAAGAAGGATGCACTCGAGCCGGCGGTGTGCGATCCGGCATCGGGTTCGCTGCTCGTCCATCTCTGGCCC
Source organism: Bryobacterales bacterium (assembly GCA_038322705.1). Taxonomy (GTDB): domain Bacteria; phylum Acidobacteriota; class Terriglobia; order Bryobacterales; family Bryobacteraceae; genus TMP-7. Next base: position 24,480 of record JBBQGC010000055.1, read on the forward strand.
GCGGTTCGGAACGATTTCGAGCAGGCTCTCGGTTCCTTCGCCGAGCGGCCGTCCGCGATCGGCGCTGCCCGCAAACCGCGCCTGTTAAGACGCATTCGCATCGATGCACTGCCACTCGAACCGGAGACGCCGGAAACGGAAATCGAAGCGGCGCGCATCCCAGCCATACCCGACCGCACGGCCGCTATCGCCGGCACTCTCACCCACCGTCTGCTCGATCGTATCTCGAGGGACGGCGTGGAGCATTGGAGCGAGAATCGCATCGCCGCGCTGCTCTCCGTGCTGCGCATTTCGCTCGCGGCCGAAGGAGTCGCGGCGGATGCGATCGAACCCGCGTGTCAGCGTATTGAAGCCGCGCTCATCCGCACGATCTCGGATGAGAAAGGGCGCTGGATTCTCGCGCGCCACGCCGAGGCTCGCAATGAATTCGCTGTCTCCGCCATCGTCGACGGCGAACTCCGCCATCTAATCCTGGACCGGACGTTCGTATCGAGCGACGGCGTGCGCTGGATCGTCGATTATAAAACCAGCGAACCGGAAGGCGAGGGCATGCAGAGCTTTCTCGCGTCGGAGAAGCGCGGCTATCAATCGCAGCTCGAGCAGTACGCCGCGGCGCTCGCCAGACTCGACGCGCGTCCGATCCGCGCCGGTCTCTATTTCCCGGCCATTGGTGGCTGGGTGGAGTGGGATCCGTTTCCGGCGGAGCTACGAGCGCCGCACGTGGGTTCGCCAGATATCGGCGAATTCGGTGAACGCTAAGGGGTGGCGCTTTCCCACGATCAAGCGGATAATCTCGATCGCTGCCCATAAGAAATACACGCCCGTGATTTGCGCGTGGATGTGCTGCGCCAGATAGCCGATTACGCCAGGTCCCGCCGGAAATGCTGACAAGGCGAATTGAATCACGAACAGGATGAACAGGACCGTCGCCTCCCACCAGGCGAGTTCCATATTGATCAGGAACATCAGCCCCACCAGCGCCTGCCCGATGGTCATCAGCAGCTCCAAACGTTGACGTTCATCGAAGGGTATAGGAGTAATCGCCCCCGCGCCCAGAGAGAATACTATGGGCAGCATCGCGGTTAGTAAAGTCCACTGGTTGATATTGCTCGACACCATGTTCATCAGCGCCATGGGTGCGCCGCGGATGGTGAGCGCGAAATAAAACGCCGAGACCTTTTCAGGGAACTCGGAGACGAACGGCGCCACCCACTGTATGAACAGAAATCCGGGAATGCCGATCGCGCTGGAGATGGCGAGCAGGGCTCCCAAAAACGGTTCCGCTGTAAAGTAGATCAGCAGGCCGCCGCCGAGAAATAGCGCCGTGATGGAAACGATGCGCGGCGTGCGCTTCATCGCCACAACCGCCTTGGGCACCGACTCGAGTTCCTCCACGTCCTCCACTTCCGGTGGAACGCGGCTCAGCACGAACAAGTAGGCGGCGTAAATTGCGATGAGCACCGCCGAGTCGACCACTGACAGTGACCCCTTCCAATACACGAACGCCATGTACACCAGCGGTACGCCGACCCCCACCACTTCCACCGCATGCATCTTGTGCAGCACGATGCGGCCCAGCGGTTTTCCATATTTGCGCCGGTACGCGATGGCGGCGGTGCAATAGATCATCGGCCATCCGACGCCGGTCAGCAGCCGCAGCGCGCCCGTCAGATTCGCGAGCAACAGAGGCGTCTGCAACTTCCAGGCGAGCACCGCTTCGACGGCAAACTCGGGCAGCGTTTGCATCCACGCGAGAATCGCCAGCGCGAAACCCTGCGAGATGAAATATTGGGCCGACTCCGCGCCCCACGTGATCAGCATCGCTGCGATAAGGATCGCCGGCGCGGCCCATAGGATCGCCCACGGCCCTACTTCGCGGATCGGCGCGGCCGATAGCAAGATCAGCGCGCAAAGTACCGACGGCGCACCGGCAGGTACGCGATTGCGGTCAGAGGAAAACAACATCGTTTCCGGTGCGCAGCATGGAGTGCTTCTGAAATTCTTCGCGCTTTTCGGGGAAATCGGAACGGAAGTGCGCGCCGCGGCTCTCTTCCCGCGCCAGCGCACAACGAGCGATGATACGCGCCACCGTGTGCATGTTCCGGCGTTCGTAATCGGCGCGGGTCGCCTCGGCTTGAGGCGTGTAGCTTTCCCATTCGAGCGTCTCCACGGCGGCCCTCAGTCCACTGCCGGTCCGCAGCACGCCGCAGTCGTTCCACATTAGTGTCCGGAGTTCGCGTTCGCTGATAGCCGGGAATGTCGGCGGCTCCCGTTCCGTCACATCCGACCGTCCGCGAGGCGCCCCATCGAGCATCGCGCGCGCGGCCCGCGCCCCGAACACGATCCCTTCCAGCAGCGAATTGCTGGCCAGGCGATTCGCGCCGTGGACGCCAGTGCACGCGCATTCTCCCGCCGCGTACAGGCCGTCGAGATTCGTCGCGCCGTCCACATCGGTACGCACGCCGCCCATCGCATAGTGCGCCGCGGGATGCACCGGAACCGGCACGGCGCCGATGTCCACGCCGTATCGCAGGCACGTCTGAAAGATGCGCGGAAACCGCTCGCGCAGATGCTGACCCCCGATGTGCCGCAGATCGAGAAACACGTGCGGTTCGCCCGTACGCACCAACTCCGCCGCAATCGAACGCGATACGACGTCGCGCGGCGCGAGTTCGGCCGATGCGTGATACCGCTGCATGAACCGCTCGCCCCGTGAATCGATCAGGTACGCTCCTTCGCCCCGCAGCGCCTCGGACAACAGGAATCGCGGTGCGCCAGCCACGTGCAGCGCCGTGGGATGGAATTGCACGAACTCGAGATCCGCAATCTCGGCGCCCGCGCGAAAAGCCGTCGCGACGCCATCGCCGGTGGCGACGTCCGGATTCGTCGTCTCCAGATAAACGCGTCCGAGTCCTCCGGTAGCCAGCAGAGTGGCGCGCGGGTTTAGCGTGACGAAGCGGCGCTCCCGCTCCTCAAAGGCGAGCGCGCCCACCACCCGCCCCGCGCCGGCGAGCAGGTCGGTGATGAACATGTAGCTGTGGAATTGAATCGCCGGAATCGCGGCAGCGTGGGTGTACAGCGCGCGCGATATTTCATGGCCCGTCGAATCGCCTTGCGCATGCAAAACGCGGCTGCGGCTATGCGCGCCCTCGCGAGCGAAGAGCAGTTGCGCTCCGTCGCGATCGAATTTCGCGCCGATTTCGATAAGCTGCTCGATCGCCGCGGGCGCCTCTTCCACCAGCGTGCGCACCGCTTCGGGATCGCACAACCCGTCGCCGGCAGCAAGTGTGTCCTGTTCGTGCAGCTCGATATCGTCGTCATCGCTGAGCGCGGCGGCGATCCCGCCCTGCGCATACTCCGACGACGATTCGCTCAAGCTGTCCTTGGCCAGAACGAGAACGGATCCGCCTTCAGAGAGTTCGATGGCTGCACGCAATCCGGCAACACCAGCGCCTACCACTAGAAAATCGGGACTCATCGCGGGTGTAGCGGCATGCAGATACGTTCATGTTACAACGATCGCGCGCGGCTCCCGCCCGGGTGGGCACGTGTCAGGTTTTTGAGCGGGGCCCCTCCGCCAGTGCCGTCAATTTCGCGACGGTATTCATATTGCGTACGGTAGCCGCCGCTCCGCCCAGCGGCAACTTCAGCTTCGACCGGCCCATTCCCTCCGGGTAGTACACGTAAATCTCCCGCTTACCCGCACGCACCTGCTCGCCCCCAGGCCCGGTCAACTCCTCGACCGCTGGCTTGCCTGCCATGAACGCCACGGCGACCTTGTGCGATTCTTTATCCGGGAACGGATTCGCCTCGAACGACGCGCGCATCTCCGCCGCGGTCCGGATCATCACCTCAATCTTCTTCCCCATCTTCGCGTGCAGCGCCTGTTCCAACTTGTGCCGTACAGCGTCTTCCTTCCACCCGCATTCGAAAATCACATTTCCACTCTGGATGTACGTGCGTACCTTCGCGAACCCCAACTCGCCGCACATGGCAGTCAGGTCCTTCATTACCAGAATGCCCGAACCGCCCACATTAATCCCGCGCAGCAGCGCAATATATACCGCCATCATCTTGCCCCGAATTGCGACGTCAATATCTCCATCGCACGGTCCCGCCCGGCGCTGAGGTCCTCATCGGCAAACACCGGCACAGCAATGTCGGACGGAATGCCCGTGACGTCAAAGGCCCTGCAATGCGGTTCCGCGAATCTCATAAACGTACACGATCCTTTACTTCGCCAGACGCCGTCGATGGAATCAGACGATGCGCTCACAGCTCCGCCAACCAGCGCGGCCATCGCCACCAGTTGGAACGTATTCATAGCCGCGCCTACTCGAATCGCAGCGACGCGATCGGATCCAGATTCGACCCGCGCCGCGCAGGCAAGTAGCTCGCCAATAGCGTCACGCCAAGCAACACTGCCGACACCGCCGCATGCGTCATCGGATCGGGCGGCCGCACCTCGAACAACAGCGCTTCGAGGCTCCGCCCCAGCGCCATCGCGCCCAGGTTTCCGATGATCAGGCCGATGCCGCAAATCCAGGCGCCCCGGCTCAGAACCAGGTAAACCACATGCCCCTTTGTCGCGCCCAGCGCCAGGCGTAGCAGCCAGGTTTAAACTCTGCGCCGCGCGAGCGATCCACCCACTTCTCCATCGACCCGATATCGGCCACCGCGAGTTCCGGGTCCAGCTCGTGCACCACTTTCGTAATCGTCCGTTCCATGCCCGCGGGCTCTTGTCGTACTCGCACCACCAATGTTCCGAAATTGAAGAAGAGATGCGCCTGCGGATAGTACACCATCGGCCCGGTCTTGGAGTCCAGCCTGATGCTTGACGTCGCCGGTGACGCCGATGATCTCGCCGGGCGGATTCTGTGCCGCCTTCATCATCACGACGATTCACAAGGGCTCCGGCTCGGCGAAGGGCAGTGGCGCCAGGATCACTGCCCGCACGACGCTGAACAGGGCCGTGTTCGCGCCGATGCCCAGGCCGATCGCGGTCACGGCCACCGCCGTGAATCCCGGATTCAGCTTGAGTAAACGCAGGCCGTAACGCAAGTCCCGGATGATAGCTTCCAACGTCGTCCACTTCGCCATCGCGCATCTCCTCCCGAACCAGGCTCACGTTCCCGAACCTCCGTTTAGCGGCAAAACGGGCCTCTGCCGGCGCCAGACCCGACTCCTGCCGCTCCTCCGCCTCCAGTTCCAGATGCAATCGCAATTCGCGATCGAAATCGTCCTCCCGGCCCCTGGGCCGCTGATGCCAAACTGCTCGGAATTTTTCCCAGCGGAGCATGATCAACCCTCCGCGGCCGGCCACATCACTCGCGCGATCGCTTCGGCGAGTTGTTTCCACTTCGACTCTTCAGCCGTAAGCCGCTTCCGGCCTGCGGGATTAATCCTGTAGTACTTGAACTCGCGATTCCCGCCCTTGGCGGTTTCCCATTTCGACGTTACGCAGCCTTTCCGCTCCAGCCGGTGCAGCGCCGGGTACAGCGATCCATGCTCCACCTGAAGCACATCGCTCGAGCTCCGCTGAATGGACCTGGCGATCTCATGTCCGTGGGCCGGCCCAAGACGTAGGGTCCGCAAAATTAGCATCTCGAGAGTGCCCTGCACCAGATCCAACCGTTCCGAAGGTGTCTTCGTCATTTCGTGACAGTAGATAATCTACCATCACGACGGTAGACGGACAACCCTCATTTTCGTTTGCCGTCGATCTCGGGCGAGCGACTGTTGGGGCGTGGCTGCGAATCGCTACGCGACGTGCGCGCCGCTGACGATGTGAACGCACGCGTCCATGCGGACAGCGCCCGCCCGTTGATGCCGCGAAAAGCGTTCCGTCAACGATGCGTGCGCATCCGCGAGCGCGCGGTCGCCCGCTTCGGCAAGCAGCCCGCCGAACGACGAAAAGGATGCGAGAGCGAACTTCGCCGCGTCCTTGGCCGGCAGCCCGCCGCCGATAGGAAGCGCCCCGCGCCATTCTTCGACGGCAATGATAGAATCTTACCGGAGTCTTACCGTGCAGAGAACGCGACTGTCGAGCAAAGGCCAAATCATTCTGCCGAAGAGTATCCGCGACTCGCGATCCTGGAAAGCGGGTATGGAGTTCACCATCGAACCGGCTGAGAACGGAGTTATCCTTCGCCCCGCGCCGCTTTTCCCACACACTGAGATCGGGGACGTCGCCGGTTGCCTGGCTTCCAGGCGCACGCTGACGGCGCCCGGTCCCGAACAAAACGCCATCGATAACGAAGTGCGGCGAAGGCATGACAGCGGTCGATACTAATGTGCTTGTCCGGTTGCTGACCGGTGATGGTCCGGCCCAGAAAGCCATCGCACAACGGCTGTTTGAGGCCGGTCAAATCTGGATCGCAAAAACGGTTCTGCTCGAAACTGCGTGGGTGCTCCGGAGCCTTTCCGGACTCGACGAGAGTGCAATCTCTGAAGCACTCACCAAGCTACTCGGCTTGGCCGGCGTGCAAGTCGAGGACGCCAAGTCCATCGCGTCCGCGCTGGCACTCACAGGCGCCGGACTCGAATTCGCGGATGCCCTGCATCTGGCAAGCAGGCCAGACGGTGTAGCTTTCGTCTCCTTCGACAGATCGTTCGTAAAACGCGCCACTCGCGCGGGCGTTTCCGGCATTCGCACTCTTACCGCAGCCCCCTGACCGGAGGCCACTCGGGAACTCGCCAGCGGCGTACTTTCGATAGGAAGCCGTCCGCCAGGTTCGCAGCACCGGATCATTGGGTGCGCTGCCGTTGATCATCATTGTCCAGGACCCTGACAACCCAACTCCCGCCGTGCGACGGGAACTGGACGCGCCCTTTCGCCGCATTCACCCGGAACTCGAGAGAGAAATACTCCGCATCTCATCGCACAGCAAGCTCTCACCGCAACGGGCAGCGGACACATGATCTTGTCTCAATCCAGCAGCGTGACCTCATCACCCTGCCGGATGCTCCCGTCTGCCACAACGGCACCGTATACCCCAGCCTTGCCTTCGTGGTCGCGAGCCAGGTGCCTCATCACCTCCGGGTCTTGCTTTCCCGTATCGGGATCGAGCGTCACCATCTTGCAGCGCGAATCACGCCCAACCACGGCGATCATCGTTCTTGCGCCAATCCGTAAGGTCCGGCCCACGAACCCCTCTTCGCCGAAGCCTTTTCCCGATTCAAGATCGATATACAGATTTGCGCGGAATCGCCGCTTGTCTACATGGATCCCTAACTCTTCGCTCAACTGGCCCACGGTTTGGATTGAAAACATCGACACCGGGCGGCAATCCGTCATCGCTCGATGGGATCGAAGCAGCGTCAGTTCATGCCGGTCGGCAAGGCCCTCGCGCAGCATACTCATCAGCCGGGCATCGTCAATCGCCACTCGTTCCCCGGACGGTGTCTCGACGTCCACCATGAGATCGGAGAGGTCCCCGTACACCGGCGTGAGGCCAGACCCAAGGGTTTCAGCTTCCGCGAGGTTCCCCGGCTTCGTCGTGCGCTCGGGATATCGGTACTTGGGGCGATACAGCAGCATTGCTTCCTGCTCCCGCCCGGTCAGCCACGGGAATCCTTTCGGAGCTGCCGAACTCCGAAATGCGTAAATCCGGTCACCGTAGATGCCAGGAAATCCGGCATAAACTTCCCGCAGCTCTTCGCCGCGCATACTCTTCACCGGGTAGCGCCACAGACTCTCGATCTTTCCGACGACTCTCATTCCAGCCGGCCTCCAAGTATCGCCTTCGGCCCGGGGCTTTATTGTAATGCCTGCGTTGGGCCCGGCACAGGGCATCATGGAGTCTCCCAAGGATTCTGGACCGTGACGACGTTGCGGGTGACCAGGGTGAGATTGTATTCGAGCGCCTTCGCCGAAAGTAGCCATCGACAACGGCCAAGGGAGTCCCGCGAAGTTTGCCCTCAGCGGCAAGAAATCCCCAGCGTTCCGCTATCGGCGCAGTGATGGGCAAGACGCGACCGGCGAACCATAACCTCATCACCGAATCGAGCCAATGTCGTAGGTTTGTTCGTTTGGCGATTGGGGAAGTTCACCGATACCTTTGCAAATTTCGCCGCGCCCGTCACAGTTGGATTCGCGGCCTGCATCCTTTTCCGGAGAGCCTGTCATCCTGGACTTTCAGTTCCAGCGCCGGGCTTACGTCGATGGGCTGGATATTTGAGCTACTTCTGGTTCGCGTACACCTTAACGAGGTCGTACAGGAAATCGCGGCCCTTGTAGGTCGCATCCACCCGCACACGCTCGTTCAGGCCGTGCACGCCGTTGCCATCGGTGTCCCTAAAGATGCCCGACACGCCACAGGTGGGGATGCCCACTGGTGTCAGGAATGCGCCGTCAGTTGCGCCGGCCGACATCTGCGGCACTACCGGAATGCCCGGCCAGTATTCCGCGGTCAGCTTCTCCACTGGCCCGAACACCTTGGGGTTCAGCGGCTGCGGGCCCTGGGGTACTTCGCTACGCTTGTCGGCCAGCGTCACCTTGATGTCGGGGTCGCCTGCCAGTTCAGTCAGTTTGTCGCGCACCTGCCCTGGCGTGGCGCCGGGGAAGATGCGGCAGTTGACGTTGGCGTCGGCGCGCTGAGGCAGGGCATTGTTGGCATGGCCCGCCGAAAGCAAGGTCGCGACGCAGGTGGTACGCAGGATACCGTTATAGTCAGGATCGGCGGCGATGATCGCGGCCGCTTTCATCTGCTTGGGGTCCTTGGCAAAGGCGGCCATGGCCTGACCGGTCGCGCCGCCCTTCTGCGACGCCATCTTGCTGAAAAAGCCGAGCGTGATGTCGTTCGACTCAATGGGGAATTCATACAGGCTGATTTTCGTAAGCGCCGCTGCCAGTTGGTAGATGGCGTTCTTCTTAACGGGACGCGAGGAATGACCGCCCGGATTGGTCACTTCCAGCGTGTAGTTCTGAGGAAATTTTTCCGCAGCCTGCACTTCCATGATCAGCGGTTTGCCCTGATTGTCATTGTCGCCGCCGCCGCCTTCATTCAGCGCGAATTCAGCATCGATCAACGCGCGCTCATGGGTAGCAAGCCAGTCCGCGCCGTTGAAGGCCGTGCTGGTTTCCTCGCCGCAGGTCAGCGCCATCTTGATGGTGCGGCCGTGCTGGAAGCCCTCTTCCTTCAGCCGCATCATCGTGTCAACCCAAGCCGCGGCCTGGGACTTCATGTCGGCGGTGCCACGGCCATAGAAGAAGCCGCCTTCCTCGATGAACTGGTAGGGATCGCGCGTCCAATCGGCACGGCGCGCCTCCACCACATCGATATGACCCAGCAGCAGGATGGCCTTTGCCTGCGGATCACTGCCCGGCAGAACCGCCACGATGCCGCCTTCCTTGGGATGGTCCGGCGCGGTGAAGAGGTGGATGTGACTGTCGGGATAGCCCGCCCTTTTTAGGTGCCCCGCGATCTTTTCCGCGAGTGCCGTGCAGCTACCCGAGGACAGGCTGGTGTTGGTCTCCACCATCTCCTGGAACAGGGCGCGGAAGCGCGCGCGGCCTGCATCCTGGGCGGCGGCAGGCAGAACCAACGCGATTGTCAGCAGTGCGGACACGACTGCACCGAACATGGGAGTCTCCCCTTTTCTATTTCTCGTTGTCTCGTTTCGACTACTATCTTAGCGTCTGCTGTCTGGCTATAAGATTCCCAGGCGCAGTCAAATGGCCGCTGGTGACACGCCTGTTGGTTCTACCCCATGACACAAGTATCGGGTGAATCCCTTAACGTGCAATTTTTGACCAATGGAGGAGTGACCCCAGCAGCATCGCGATTAAAGTCCATTATTCAGGCCCGCGAACGGCGAATCAGCAAACAGCTCCACAAGATTTTTGGCGGCCTAACCCCAGGTGGGAGCGGGCACCTCCGGCTCCGAAGACCTCAGCGCGTACAGAAGCACCTCTTCGACATTCTGGAATTCACCGCTTTGCAGCCGTTGCCCGAATGAATGCCTCAAGCTCGGGCTGGTGAATTTCACTGGTCATGCTCTTGTCTGCCTCTAGTTCGTTTCCCGGATGGTTTTGACCTTAACGCCGCGCCGCTTTCGGTCAACGATTTGCTGGACGTTAACATACTTTACTAATGCTTTGAAACGCGCACTCGTCTGCTCTGCGCCGTAATGCGACGTCCCAACTGGCTCCTTTGGGCATGGGCAAGGTGTCGTCAGCGACCGAGCCGAGCGTGCACGGATCGGAATAGGATGGCGGGCCGGCCGGTTTACATTCACGTCAAGTTTTCCACAACCCCCAGCGGCCGCGAACACCAACAATCTGAACGGTTAACCCCCCGACACCAGTCACTCGCGCCGGTCCCCGGCTCAGCGGCCGCGTGCTACATATTGGTCGAGATGGCAACACCAGCACAGACCTTCGCCAACCGCATGAACGCCCAGGCGAGCACCGGCCCGACCACGCCGGAAGGAAAGTCCGCATCCAGCAAGAACGCCTTCAACGTCCTGCCGCACGAAAATCGCGCCGAGTTCAACGAGCTCGAAGCCGCCTATCGCTCCGAGTTCACCCCGCAAACTCCGCACCAGGAATTCATGCTCGGCCAGATGGTTCAGGCCCGCTGGAAGCTCGGCCGCATCCAACGCCTCGAAGCGCTTGCCTTCGAACAATTGCTCACCGAACCCGGCGCCGCTACCGATCCCGATGAACGCATGCTCGCCGCCCTCGGCCGCTCCGGCAACATCTTCGACAAGCTTCAGCGTTACGCCGCCGC
>JBBQGC010000056.1:0-34134 GCA_038322705.1 Bryobacterales bacterium
AGTGCGCCTACAGTGGTGCGCAGTTCGACTCCGAACTTGAGAATGTGACCCACGATGTCCCCATCGGCGGCGAGCAGCGCGCGCAGCGATTTGCGGTCGTGGCGGACCTTGTTCAAAATGTGCGTGATTTCGCGGTAGTTGTAGTCGTCGGCCAGCAAGGTCCGGCCGGTGGCCCGCAACATGGCGCGCGCGGGTTGCAGGACCGCACGCAGCGGCCGGCGCGCGTAGCGTAAGGCGGTGGTGATCCATTCGCTGCCGATCACGTCGTAGGTGAAATCGGTGCTGCGGCGTCCAGGAAAGGGCGAGCTGGAAAGATAAGCGAGCACGGTGTAGGCCTGCTGGACATTGTCGAGACAGGCGGGATCGGCGAGCCAGCACCAGGCGAGCCAGCGCCGCATAGCTGTTTGCACGGCGACTGAGACGGGCGCATGGACCGTGAAGTAGTCGCGGCTGGATTCGAGCGGGGCGGTGCTCCACGCGCGGCAGGCTGCAAGCGCGAGCTTCATACGGATATGGGCGGAAACGGGGGTTGGGGAGGGATCGTTCTGCTCGACGGATCCGGAGGGCAGGAGGACTTTTAAGAGGGCCGCTGCAACGGTCTGCCGGTGTTCGAAGACGAGGTGTCCGGCTACGCCGGGTTCGAGCGACGCGGCAATCATCAGTCGAACGTTGTACTCGTCGTTGGGGGCGAATTGAGTTTGTTCGAGAATTTCGAAGCGTTCGGGCCAGGAGCGGCGGTCGATGTAGGGCAGGTGAACTTCGGCCGCGGGCTGGATGCGACCGGCGAGTTTGATGAGCGTAGCCGAGGGGGCGATTGCCGCGGCGCGTTGCTCGTCTGTGGCGAGTGGCCCCAGGAGGATGGAGAGCCGTTTGAGCGCCCAGGGCGGCAGTGTGTCGAAGGGGGCAGATCCGGAGAGCGCGGCGGCGAGGGCATCGCAGGCGACCGGGGGTTGGGCGGTGATGCGTTGTTGAGCGGGGTGGAGACCGCAAACAGCGAGCAGGAGGTCGGCCTGGGCGATGGAGATGGCGCTATCGAATTCGAGATGGCCGGGCGCGCTTTCGCGAAGCCAGGTGAAGCGCATGGCAGCGCTGCCGGGCGAGTGGTGGAGTGGTTGATCGAGCATTTCTAATCCCCGCGATTTTATTCTAGCGGGGTATTGGAATTAATTCGGGTATATTATTCGGGAATTAGCGGCGGGCGGGATTCGGGGATGGGTGGGTACGTCGCGCCGACCACTCGCAATCTATTGACAACTGACGCTTGTCTCCGTACACCGGCCTTGTGATCCGCAGCTTTCAGTTGTCGAGCGTTACGATCATCGTGGGATGATCCCGTGCGCATAAGCCGGAGCCACGGAGCACTCACTTGATCCAGATCTTCGGCTGGTCACGGTGCTTCCATATCCTTCGACTATGACCCACAGAAGAACGGCGTGGGGGAAGGGTTGCGGCCAGTGGACTCGCCGGTCCGCGTGGACTCGATCGTCGGTCCCGCAAGCGTGAACGCATTACTATTCGCTCCGGGCGAACTGTCCGGCGACGTAGAAAACTCCGCCGGAGCCCGCCGCGGTGGCTGTGATTCCGTCGAAATCGCGGCCGCGACGATGCGTTGCATGACTACAAAGTATTTCCTGGAGCGCTTTGCAAGCGATGGGGTAAGCGCACGACCGTCAGCCAAAAACCTTCAATCGCGCGGATGTTGTGGAGAAACTGGTCCACGTCGACGGGCTTGGTGAGATAGCAGTTGGCGTGGAGGTTGTAGGCTCGAAGCACGTCGGCTTCGGAATCGGAAGTGGTCAGCACGATCACGGGAATTCCGGTGAGTTGCGGATCGCTGCGGATCTCATTGAGGACTTCGCTGCCATCCTTTTTTGGCAGATTGAAGTCGAGCAGGATCAGGTCGGGCCGTGAAGCATTGGCGAACTCGCCGGTGCGCCGGAGGTAGCGCATCGCTTCCTCGCCGTCCTCAACGATAGAGAGCCGGTGGAGCAGCTTCCCTTCCTCAAGCGCGATTCGCACGAGGCCCGCGTCGCCGGGATTGTCCTCGATGAGAAGTATCCTGAATTCGCTCAACCTGGGCTTCCCCCTGCTTGAACTTTATTTGCAGCCGCGATGCCAGCGCCGGCGCGCGCAGGAAGGGTGAAGTAAAACGTCGAGCCGTGCCCCAATCCCGATTCCACAGATATGGCGCCGCCGTGACCCTCCACGATGCGTTTGACAATGGCGAGACCCATGCCCGTGCCGGGATACTTGCCGCCGCCATGCAGGCGTTGGAAGATGACGAAGATCCGTTCGGCGTATCTGGGATCGAAGCCGATGCCGTTATCGGCAAGCGAAAAACGCCACGACTGTTCGACACGTTCCGCCGCGATGCGAATGTGCGGCGGCCGGCCCGGATCGCGGAACCGCAAGCTGTTGGCGATCAGGTTCTGGAAGACGAGCGTGAGCTTGATGCGGTCCGCCATCAGCTCGGGCATGCGGCCTGCTTCGATGCGCGCCTGGGATTCGCCGATCGCAGTCTGCAGATTCAGAAGAACGTCGTCGAGCACTTGGCGAGTCGAGGTTGGCTCGAGGTTCAGTTCCTGGGTTCCGGCGCGCGAGTAGGTGAGCAGGTCGTTGATCAACAACTGCATGCGCTTGGCGCCGTCCACCGCGTAGTGGATGTAGGTGTCGGCGTCCTTGTCGAGTTTGCCTTTGTAGCGGCGCTCGAGCAGGCCGACGTAGCTGCCGATCATGCGCAACGGCTCCTGCAGATCGTGACTGGCGACGTAGGCGAATTGTTGAAGATCGTTGTTGGATCGCTTCAACTGCGCGGTGCGTTCGTTGACGCGCAGCTCGAGCTCGCGATTCAGCTCGATCACTTCGGCGCTGGCGCGATCCCGTTCGGCCGCGTACCGGATGAGTTGCGCGCGCGCCCACAGCAGCAGCGCCAGGGTCCCGAGGACGCCCGCGACAAGCGTGATGTCCACCTGCAGGTCGACCAAGTGTTGGGCCTTCTCGCGCAGCCCGAGGAGACGTTCTGCCTCGGAGCTCATTCCGGAAGACGCGGCCGTGACGCGCTCCATGAGGGCATGTCCGCGGTTGCTCTCGACGGCGGCAACGGCCGGTTCCAGGCCGGCGGCCGAGCGCAGGGCGATGGCCCGGTCGAGCTCAGCGATTCTGGCTTGCGCCAATTGTTGCAGCCGGTCGAGGTTGGCAATCTGAACCGGATTGTCGCTGACCAGATGCCGTAACGCGGCGATGTCTTCGGGCACTCGCGCGCGGACTGTTTGGAAGTCCGCCAGGTAGTGCGGATCGCCGGTGATCAGGAATCCGCGTTCCTCGGTTTCGGCTCGCGTCATCCCGAGCACGAGCTTGTCGATCGCGACCAGCACGCTGCGGGTATGGTTCACCAACCCGAGACGGTCCTTATACTGCGCGCGCGACCACAGCGAAATGGAAACCAGAAGCACTGGAACGACTGCGAGGCCGGCAAATGCCTGGCGCGTCGAGCTTTGCTTTCTCACGGTTAAACATCATCATACGGTAAGCACGCCTTGAAAGTACGCGATGGTGTGACTCAGTCCCTGGTCCAAATCAACAAGAGGTTCCCACCCCAGGACCGTCTTGGCCTTGGTAATATCCGGGCGCCGCTGCTTGGGGTCGTCCTGAGGCAGATCTCTAAAGACGATCGGCGCGCGCGTGCCGGTCAGCGCACGGATGTGTTCGGCAAAATCGATGATCCGCCACTCCGCGGGATTGCCGATGTTCACCGGATAGCGCTCGTCGCTGTTCATGAGACGGCACAAACCATCCACTAGGTCCGAAACATAACAGAAGCTGCGCGTTTGGCTGCCATCGCCGAACACAGTCATCGGAGCATCGCGCAATGCCTGATCCAAGAACGCCGGCACCACTCGCCCGTCATTCAACGCCATCCTCGGACCATAGGTGTTGAAGATGCGCGCGATATTGGTTCGCATCCCGAAACTGCGGTGGTACGCCATGGCGAGAGCCTCGGCGTAGCGCTTGCTCTCGTCGTAACACGACCGCGGTCCCACCGGGTTCACATTGCCCCAGTACGTCTCTACTTGCGGATGAACCGTGGGGTCGCCGTAACACTCGGAGGTCGACGTGAGCAGAAAGCGTGCACCATGCGCGCGCGCCAGATCGAGCATGTTACGCGTCCCAGTTGACCCCACCTCCAACGTCTCGATGGGATGCGCCAGGTAGTCGACCGGGCTCGCCAGCGATGCCAGGTGCAGAACGCCGTCCACCGCGCCGTCGACACTGACCGGCCGGCACACATCCGCTCGAACAAACTCGAAGCTTCGATCGCCCTGCAGGTGTTCGATATTCCGCATCGACCCGGTAATCAGGTTATCGATGCCTGTCACCGAGTGGCCCTCCGATAAAAGCCGGTCGCATAGATGAGAGCCTATGAAACCGGCGGCTCCCGAGATAACAAAGCGCAATAAAACTCCTCCGCTCTGTTATTCTAGCCGCACCCACCACCCTGTACGGAATGGACTAGCGGTACTGGGCGGTAATGAACCGTTCAACGCAGCCAAGCGGTCTTGATCCCCGGATTGCCCGCCGTATCGAGATGCTGCATCTGATCCTGGCTGAGGGTGATGCTCAAGCCCGCGACGTTCTCCTCGATCTGCTCCGGCCGGCTACCCGCGATTATCGGCAGCACCGGGGGATCGCTCTGCCGCATCCAGGCGATGACCACCTGGTTCATTGTCGCGCCCGTCTCCCCCGCGACAGCTTTTAACGCCGCGATGCGGTCATCCGCTTCGGGGCCTGCGTACTGCGCCGGAACCTCGCGTTCAGCGCGCGTATATGCGCCCTGCAGCAGCACCGAGTACCCGATCAACGCGACCCCGCAAGTACGGGCGTAGTCTTTCAGATCGTCGTTGATCACGATTTGCGGTCCGAAGTCCGCTCCATGCCGCGGCCGCAAATACGTGTGACGCTGCTGAATCACGCTGAATTCGGCCCACTTGCGGATTTGACTCACGGCATTCGCTTCCGCGATCCGCCAGACTCTCAGATTGCTCGCGCCGATGGCCCGCACTTTCCCGCTGCGAACCAGGCGATCGAACGCCTCCATCGTTTCAAAAATGGGCGTCTCCGCATCGTGACGATGGGCGTAATACAGGTCGATACGATCCGTCTGCAAGCGGCGCAGACTCTTCTCGCACTCGCGCTCGATCTCGGTGGCGCTAAGGCCGCCTGGCGATCCCGGGTAATCGAACCCGAGTTTCGTGGCAACGACTAACTGGTCGCGAGCGCCCCGATCCTTCATCCATTGGCCGATGGTTGTCTCGCTCTCGCCTCCTTGACACCCGGGTAACCACGCCGCATAGAAGTTACCCGTATCAATGAACGTTCCGCCGTGCTCGCGAAACAGATCCAGCAATCGGAAGGATGTTTGCTTGTCGATCCTGCTGCCGATCAAGTCCGTTCCATAACACAGCGCGCTAACTGCGAGACCAGAGTTTCCTAACTTGACGTTTTGCATCGCGATTACTTGCTGTAAGTTGCCAGCACCACACCGGCGATCATGACTCCAACTCCAGCCACTTTGATCAGCGTGATGGGCTGCACCGGCGAGCCGAGCCAGCCGAAGTGAGACAGAATCAATCCGCCGAGCACCTGTCCGGCAATCAAAGTAATCATCACCGGTCCAGCACCGACTTGCGGAATCAGCCATGCAATCGCGAACACAAGAGATGCGCCCAAGAGCCCCGCCGTCAGTAACAGCGGGTGAACCTGCCGAATGGGACTGAGCGCGCCCGACTGCCACCCTGTCAACCCGATCACTACTGCGCCCAACGCTCCAATGCACCAGAACACAGCATTACCGACGCGGGGATTGTTGATCGCGCTTCCCACCCGCCCGTTCATCGCCAGGTGGACGGCCAGTATTACTCCCAAAAACATCGTCAGCACGTACAAGGGAGCTTTCATTCCATCACCTCCCGGCATCCAAAGGCTTGATGCGAATGTTGCGATACCAGACCGGCGACCCATGATCCTGCAAGCCGACATAGCCCCGCCGAGCGAAATCCTTTAGCGCTGTCTCGAACTTATTGGGTGAGCCGTCCGGGCTCTTACGCGGCTCGGTCCACTGATCCAGATTGATCTCACTCACCGGTTGACCATTCAACACCACCGAGATATTCGGGCCCTTGCACGTGATCGTGTAATGATTCCAATCATCAGGTTTGAGCGCATTCACTTTCGGCGCGACCAGGTCATAAATCCCGCCCACGCTCCCCTTACCCAACGGCCGGCTGGGATTCAAACTCGCAACCTGAATTTCGATTCCCGTCTGAACCGGATCCTTTCTATTTGACGTGCGCAGATACACACCGCTGTTAGTGCCCTGAGTCAACTTGAAGTCAAGATCCAGGATGAAATCGCCGTATTGCCGCTCCGTCCACAGATAATTGTCGTTGTGCTCCTGACGGTCCGTCCGGTTCTTCAGCGTGATGACTCCATCTTCGACCGTCCAATTGATCGCCGGCTGCCAGCCCGTCAAGTCGCGCCCGTCGAACAGTGTCACGTACCCGTCGCGGTCCACCGGCGGCGGGTTCCTCGGCGTTTCCCAATCCCGGTGCGAAGGATAGGTTTGCCTCTCCGGCATGAAATTGACGCCGCGAGCGCGCGACGGATAGCCCTTATTGAAGAAAACATACAGGCCAGCGCGGCACGGAATGATAATGTCCGGCCTGCCGTCGCCATCCATGTCGGCCACTTGAAACCGCATTCCTAACCCGACCACGTCGTTCGGCGGCGGCGTCTTGGCGGCGTCCTTTCCGAAATACGGAGTCAAATAGCTTTGCGAGATGGTGTGGCGCTCGAAATGTCCCTTGTCAAATTTGTAGTAGAACACCGACACCGGATCGTACGCCCCGACGTCAGCGCCGTTGTGCGCCAGCAGTTGTTTGCCGGTGATCAACTCGGGCTTGCCGTCGCCATCGAGATCGGCCAATGCCATAGTGTGGAACGTCGGATAGTCGGTCTCAATCCAGTGCTTGACAAAGGTGCGCTTGCCGCCTTGCTTCTTCTGCTCGAACCACGCCAAGCCGTAGCCGTGATCCGACCCCATGATGATGTCGTTCATGCCGTCGCCATTCACGTCGGCGATCAGGATGGGAAGCCCCGCGCCGCCTGGCCGCCCGTCGGCTCCGAATGCGGAGAATTGAAAATCCGGGTGCCAGATCCACGGATCCTCAGTGGGGCGCGCCGGTGCTTCAAACCACCCGCTGGTGGTGACGACGTCGTTGCGGCCATCCCCGTTGATATCGCCGATGCCGCTGCCATGACTCACGCCCACGCCTTCCGGCCCCAGCGTATGCTGCTTGAACCACGGCGCACGGTCGAGATGCTCGAACCAGATCAGGCCGCGCCCGGGCTTCTTGGCGAAGTAGTTCACCAGCACGTCCTTCTCTCCGTGACCGGAAAGGTTGCCGATCACCATCCCTTCCAGCCCCTCGGCTGCGTGCAGTAAGTGACCCTCCCACTTCGCTCCCGCCTTGCCCGGGTTCTCGTACCACCAGATCCCCTGACGCCGCATCCACCCCGAGCTCAGAACGTCGGGACGACCGTCGTTGTTGACGTCCATCGTTCCCTCATAATTGTCGTCGACATCCGGCCCGTTGGTTTCCGCGCCGTCGCGATAATCGGCGTACTTCTTCCAATTCGGCGCAAGGTAGTAGTTGCGCCCCGCCGCGATGTCGAGCTTGCCGTCGCCATCGATATCGAGCACTGAGGCGCATTCGGCGAAAGGTCCGAACCAGTACGTGTGCCGCGCCGGATCGTGTACCGGACCGTCGATCTTGACGGGCGCGAAAACCAACTCTCGAGACCCCTCGCTCGATGGCTCGGCCGCGGGACTGCCGGAGCGCAACAACAACAGCAAAACTCCGGCGCCAATCAAACTGAACACCTTCAGCCGCATTCTTTATGTACCCTTTCCCGCCATTTCCTCGACTGCTGAACCCAACCGGCGCTTGCATTCATCCAGCATCTCCGCCGTGCGCGTGGCCCCCGACCGCGCTACTCCCAGCGCGCGCACCTCGAGTAGACTATCCAACGTGCGCACGCCGCCCGCGGCCTTTACTCGAACGTTCGGCGGCGAATGCCTGCGCATGAGTTTCAAATCATCGTGCGTGGCGCCGCCCGTGCCGTATCCCGTCGAAGTCTTCACGAAATCCGCACCTAACGCGGCGCAAATCTCGCACAGCCGGATCTTGTGGCTGTCCTCTAAATAGCAATTCTCGAAGATCACTTTCACGATCGCGCCCCCGTGGTGCGTCGCATCCACCACGGCTCGAATATCGTCGCGCACGTAATCCCAGTCTTCGCTGAGCACCTTTCCGATGTTCACCACCATGTCCAACTCAGTGCCGCCATCGGCCAACGCCTGCTTGGCCTCCGCCACTTTGATCGTAGTGGTGTGCCCTCCATGTGGAAACCCGATCGTCGTACTGGGCGCAACCGCGCTGCCCGCTAGCAACTCCGCGCAGCGCTTCAAGTAGTACGGCTTGATGCATACCGAAGCAACGTCGTACCCTCGCGCAAGCCGGCACCCGTCCTCTAACTCCCGGTCCGTGAGCACGGGGTTCAGAAGAGAGTGATCGATCATCTTTGCAATATCTAAATATGTGTAGTCCATGTCGTCGCGACTATCCTATCGCTTCAGCGGAAGCGGGACCGCCCGTCCGCTTCTGGCCGAGATCTTCGCCGCCTCGAGCACCTCTTGAACCTGTACGTTCAGGTCGAGCGAAGACGGCCCGTCCAGCGCCTGTTGGGTCTTGATCCTGTCCACCATGTAGGCGATGGGTTCGGACCGCTCCGGCGGCAGCGGAGTGATCGTCAGGGGTTCGCCCGCCTGCTGCGCTCCCCGCGCCGCCCGAGGTGCGCCGGGCGCTGCCGCCTTGCGAATCTCGCGGCCTGTGATGCTGCCTTTCATTCCATAAACTTCACTACCCATGCGCTGCGCGGGCGGCAAATCCCAACTCGCCTCGAGCAGCGCCACGCCATCTTTATAGTTCAGGATGATAGTGGCGTTATCGTCGACCTTGGGGAACATGTCCGGCTTCAGATGATTTACCGCGGCGTACACCGTTTCCGGCATTCCCTTCAACCATAAACTCCAGTTCACCAGGTAACAGCCGAAATCCATCAGGACGCCCCCGCCGTTCTGCACCGGATCGGCCAGCCACGCCGCGAACGAAGAAGTTCGCGGATCGCCCGGACCGTTGTGGCCCTGCACCGCGTGCAAGCGCCACACGGGTCCAATCTCGCCCGCATCGACGGCCGCTTTCACCGCATAGTTGGCGGCCTGCCAGGTCGAGCCGTAGTTTGTCATGACGAGAGTCTTGTGTTTCTTAGCCAGCGCCTGTATTTCGAGCGCCTCGTCATACGTCGCCGCGAGCGGTTTCTCGACAATCACGTGAATGCCACGGGGCGCGCAATAGCGAACCACCTCGACGTGACCGTTAGTCGGCGTGAATGCCCACACGATGTCGGGCTTGGTCTCGTCGATCATCTTCTTCCAATCCGCGAAGATCAGATTTTCCGGCACACCCGGTCGCGTATTCTGCGAATTGGGAATCTGATCGGTCCTCTTGGCGCGTTCCAACAATTCGGGCCGCGTCTCGGACACGCCCACTAACTTGACCTGCTCACCCTTGAGCATCGTTCCCAAATGCAGCCACACATGGGCGTGCAGCATGCTGACCACCGCGATCTTGTATTGCTGGGCCGCGGCGGGCACTGCGAGCAAACACAATAAAGCCAATACGGGTTTCATAAACATTCTCCTACGCGATATTGCCTTGCGCATCGACCGTACGATTCTTGCCGTCGCCCTCGAACCTGGGCCGCGCGGGCGCCTTCTCCAACGCACGCTGCGTCTGCGGGTCGAACAGCTTGGTCTTGCCTTCCAGATACGACTGCACGCCCAACTTGATCGCCGTGATGATCTGATATCCGATCTCGGCGTGCGCATTCGGCTGCTGGCGCGAGCGCACGCAAGCAAAGAAATTGTTGGTGTGCGGAGTGCGCGTCTCCCGCACCGGAGCCTGTTGGGGAAGCTCGAACACCTTCGCCGCGGGACGGCTCTGCTCAGGCCCCGCCGGTCCGCGCCGCATCTCGGGAAACGTCTCCGGGTACAACAACACCTGATTGCGCTCGACAACCAGCGTGCCTTTATGCCCGTAAATCGCCTGCCGGTGGAACTGCCCCAGCCCTGCGTTCGCCATCGACCCGGACATCTCGATATAGAAGTTCGGGTACTCGATCGTAGTCGCGTAGGTATCCGGCACTTCGCGATCTTTGTGCACGTAAATGCCGCCCGACGCGTTCACCCGCGTGGGGAATTGCGCGCCCATCGGATACAGGATCGGACCCAGGCTATGGAAGAAAAGGTCGGTAGCGATGCCGCCCGAGTAATCCCAATATTTGCGGAAGCGGAAATACCGGTCGGCGTTGAATGGCCGCTTTGGAGCCGACCCGAGCCAGCGGTTCCAGTCGATATTCTCCGGCGTGCCCTCGACGTCGATGTGATAGTTCCATTCACCCAGGATCGAGTTGCGCGCCGAGGTCGCCTGGGCGCACAGCAGCGGCCCAATCTCCCCGGCATCGATCAGCTCTTTCAACTTATGCGTGCTGGGCGCAGACAGGCCCTGGTTGCCCACCTGAAGCACGCGTCCGTACTTCTTCACCGCCTCGACGATCGCGCGAGCTTCGTCGATGGTGTGCGTCATGGGCTTTTCGAGATAGACATCCTTGCCCGCCGCGAGCGCATCGAGCGCCATCTGTCCGTGCCAGTGATCCGGCGCGGCGATCAGCACTGCGTCGACGTCGTTGCGCGCCAGCAGGTCGCGGTAGTCGTGGTGCACCGCGCTGGTCTCCAACTTCGCGATGTCCCGAGCGCGCTCCTTGCGCTTGGTATAGACATCGCTCACCGCCATCACTTGGATGTCGCGGTCTTCGTCGGTCTGCTTCATGAACGCGCGCAGGTGCACGGTGCCCATGCCGCCCACGCCGATCATGCCGACGCCAATGCGATCGTTAGCGCCCACGACGCGCGACGCCGAGCGCGCGGTCAAAGTCGGCTGAATACGTTTCGCCGTCTGGGCGCCCGCAGCCGCTGTTCCCAAAAGCGCGCCCGCTGAAGCGCGAGTCAAAAACCCGCGCCGGGTCGAAGAAACAAAATTTGCTTTCACGTCCAACTCCTCTCCGCCATCCGCGTTGACCGCACAGAAATCAATTGGGCCGCTGATGAACACCGATGAACGCGGATAACGCGCATGTTTTAACGCAAAGGTGTTTTCATCCGCGTTAATCTGCGGCTCAACTCTTTGTCCGTTTGAATCAATCCGCGGCGGAATCAATCAAAAGTAAAACTTCAACCCGAACTGAATCTCGCGCCCGCTGCTGCCGTTATTGGTAATGAACCCAAACGTGTTGCTGTCCATGTTTGTATCCGGGCCCCCGATGATATGCCGGTTCAGAGCGTTCGATCCCGAAGCGCGCAGCTCGAAATACTTGCGCTCGGTGACATAGAAGTTCTTCAACACCGCGATATCTTCGTTGATCGTCTTCGGGCCGCGAAGCTGAGCGATGCGGCGCGGCGTATTGCCGTACTGCATGTTCGCAGGCCGTATGAAAGCCGCCTTGTTCAAGTAAGGAACGCTGTAGGCCACCGCCGGATCCGAGCTCCACGCGGGATTCACCAGCGGAATCGTATCCCCCGCGCCCGGAGCAAAACTTGCGCGAGCAGTGCCGCAGGCTCCGAAACAGTTCTGTCCCGAACCGATGCCCAACGCCCGTCCACTCACATAGGTATGAATCGCCGACACTCTCCAGCCGCCCAACAGCAAATCCGCCGCCTTGGGCAGGTTGCCCAGGAACGCTTTGCCATGGCCCACCGGCAACTCGTATACGTAACTCAACCGGAAATTCTGCGGCGTGTCCTGAATGCCTACCGCCTTATCCAGCGCCCGGTTGTATTGATTCTGTCCCGACCCGTCGCCGCGGTTTGCATCCTCTCCATCGGTATTGGAAATCAGCTTGGCCCAGGTATACGAGGCCAGCATGTACAGGCCGTGATTGAAGCGATGCTCGAAGCTTGCCTCGAACGCGTGGAATGTCATGTGTCCGTCGTTTTGGCCGCCAGCATTGCTATCCACGCCCGAGTACTGCGGATAGGGCCGCAAAGCCTGCTGCAATTGCAAATTCTTCGGGAAGTTCGGATAGGGTAACTGGAATCCATTCGCGGCTAACAACGCGCTGCCCGTAGGACTGGCTAACAGCGATGAGATGGACTGCCCGAGATTGGTGCCATAAATACTCCAATACTTCGGGTCGAGTTGATTCTGATTCTGCTTCTTTGAGAGGAGTTTGTTACCGACCGTCGCGTGATAACTGACACGCAGCAACGAGCTGTTGGTCAGGGTCCGCTCCACAGTGAATTGCCAGTCGCCGAAGTACGGCGCTCTTCCGGCCGTCGGGTTGTAATAGAACACGCCCTGATTCAACAGCGCCGCGCTGAGTGCCGCAGGCGATGAGACTGGCGGCTTGTTGGCATCGATCAGCGATTGAAACGGCACAAACCCCGTCGAGTTCAACATCGAGATGCCGCTCGCCAGGAAGTTACCGGGCGGGCTATATGTTCCGCCGAAGCCCTGGATACCGTTGTCCGCGTTCCCGTCCTCTCGAGAAGGCTGGTAGTAAATTGAACCTCCCGCCCGGATGACGGTTTTGGGCGTCAACTCATAAGCGAAGCCCAATCGAGGCCCAAAAGCGTTCAAACGCGTCTGACCGAAACGCGAGGGCTGCCCGTCCACGCCCGCATACAGCATCGATCCCAACAGGCCCCCCGCGGCGGGATTGGGACAAGTGGGGCAGAAATTCGAGTTGTGCAGATTAGCTTCCTGTTTGGGAATCGGGAGCTCATAGCGCAGCCCGAAATTGATGGTCAGCTTCTTCGAGAACTTGAAATCGTCCTGCGCATACCAGGCATAGTAAGGGAAGTAGAATTCGGTGTCGTCCGGATACCGGAAATCGCCTCCACTCGACGCGCCCAGCAAAAATGCGGCCCAACCCGAGCCCTGCTGCCCGCTGTACGCCGACGTGTTCGACGTCGCCGCGCCCGAGTAGTTGACCACGCCATAAGCGTCGTTATAGTCCAACCGCCGGTAACTCCCACGCAGGTAATTGAACCCAAACTTGGTGCTATGCCGCCCTTTGATCCAGGCTAACTGCTCCTTGAAGTCATACGTCTTCTGTCGCGAGTCAGTCGCAACATGCGTGCCAAACGTCACGTAATCGGCGTTGTACTTGACTGTCTTGCCCGGCACCGAAGGAGTCAGCACGCCGGGGAAGTCCATTGCTTTCCGGATATCGTCGGGAATGGCGTTGATGTTATCCGGATTCTCAATCAGGTTGCGTTTATTGAGTCCAAACGTGATGTGATTCAGCAGGTTCGACCTGATAATGTAATCGTAATTGAACCGGTAATACTGAATTTTGACATCGGTGTTCCAATTGTCCGATGGCAGCGTCCCCGGCCATTGCGCGATGTTCGGCTGAGCCGGACTGAAGTAGCGGCTGTACAGGAAACTCGCGCGGCTCTTCTCGTTGAACACGTAATCGCCCTTGATCGACGGCAGAGTCGTCTTCGATGTAGAGTATCGATAACTCCGCGTATTGTTGGTGAACGAGTTCGGATTGTCCGGCGAGCCCAGCAAACCGACCAGCCGCTTGGCCAGTGGGTCGATGCGGTTGGGACAAATGACATTCAGAACGCCGTTGCATTGCAAGCGCTGCCGCTGGGATTGGTCGGTCAGCAGATTGCCGGCCGCATCGAACGGATCGTACAGCGGAATCATATTGCCGTTCGAATCGAACAGCTTGCGCAAGTCGCCGTTCTTGAATTCGTCGATCGGCGTGGTCACCAGTCCAAACCCGCGCCCGTTTGTGGTCTTCGCCTCTTCAAACGCGAAGAAGAAGAACGCCTTGTTTCTGCCGTCGAACACCTTGGGAATCGAAACCGGGCCCCCGATACTGCCGCCCGGATTCCACTGCCTGCGTACCGGCCGCGGCGCAGGAACCGTGACGAACGGCCCCGTCCACCCGCGTGAGTTAAAGAACTCGTTACGCGCAAACAGGAAGCCCGTGCCGTGAAACTCGTTGGTTCCCGACTTGGTTACCCAGTTGATCACGCCGTTCGAGGTGCGGCCGTATTCGGCTGAGTACGACGAGCTCTGCACCTTGAACTCTTCCACAGCCTCGACACTCACGCCGTTCATCGACGGGTCGTTGCGCCGCTCGCTTTGCGATTCCGCACCGTCCAACTGCTCGCTCTGTCCATCCAGCAACCCGCCGCCAATTCGCGGATTGCTGGCGTCGCCTAGCACTCCCGGCGTCAAGATTATGAAGTTCATGTTGCTGCGCAGACCGCCAGAGATGAACAGCGGCAGGTCCATGATCGCCTTGGTCGGCAGCACCTTCCCGAGATTCGTGCCTTGCATATCGACCAGCGGCGCGGCCCCGCTCACCTCCACCGTCTGCTCCACGCTACCGAGCGTCAACGAAATGTCCACGTTGATCAGACTCGCCACGCTGACGCGCACGCCGGTGGTTTCCGCATCCCGGAATCCGACCTTCTTGGTCGTCACCGTGTAATTGCCCACGGGCAGATACAGGATCGTGTAAACCCCGTCACCCTCCGTCTTCACCGTCTGAACCAAACCCGTATCGATGTTGCGGGCGGTAACGGTAGCATCGGCAACCGCGGCTTGAGTCTGGTCGGTGACTGTTCCGCGGACCGTCCCGCGGTCCTGCGCCATGGCGAGACCGCCAAAGATGAACAACACGTATGCAAGTTTCAACGAGGGCTGCATAGGTTCGGTCCTTTTTGAATTCGGTTGACTTGTGGCTGAGCCACCATACATGTAACACGGAATTCCGGAGCTGGTCAAGCAGAAATTGAAGCAATTGTGTTTTTTCTCTTGACATACGGACCTGCAACGTGCGATAAGAAACTGTACCCCGGCCTAGCCACCGTGCAAGCGCTTGTCAAGGAACCGATCTACCAGCAGGTGAATAGCGAGTTGCGCCGGTTGGTCGTTTCCGGCGAATGCGCGGTGGGGACGCAGTTCCTCACCGAACGGCAGATCTCGGAACGTTACGGGGTCAGCCGGGCCACAGCGAACAAGGCCCTTTCGAACCTTGTATCGGAGGGCGTCCTCGAGTTTCGCAAAGGCGTCGGAACCTTCGTTCGCGGGCGCGCCCTCGATTACAACCTGCGAGCTCTGGTCAGTTTCACCGATAAAACTTTAGCCGCGGGAAAGCAGCCCGGCACGGAGATTCTTCAATTCGAATCGGTGTGCGCAAGAGACGTGCTCGACGATGTTCCCGCAGTGCTTCAGGCCGGGCCGGAAGCGATCCTGTATTACATGGAGCGGCTGCGCCTGGCCGACGGGCTGCCCGTGATTCTAGAGAAGCGGTACGTGGTGGCCGAGTTCTGTCCGGGCATGACGCAAGGAGACGTCAGCGGCTCACTGTACAACGTTTGGACGCTGAAATTTCAGCTCTCGATTGAAGGCGCGGACGAGAGCATCCGGGCGGTGAACACGCGCGGCGCCGATGCGCGGCAGCTCAAACTGCGCGATGGCGCGGCAGGCATGCTGGTGCAGTCGGTCGGATATGTGAGTGGGCACAGGCCGCTCTGGTCGGAGCGCACGCTCTATCGCGGCGACGCCTATGAATTTCACACGCGGCTCGGCGGAATCCAGATGGCAAGCTATCCCACCGGCAAATTTCTGGATGTGGTGGACGGGGCTGGATGACCGGTTCGCAGCTATTCGCCGCGATCGATCTTGGCGGCACCAAAATCGCCTGCGCCCTCGCCGATTCGAGCGGTGCGATTCGGTGCGAGCGGCGGATTCCGACGAATTCCAATGAGGGCCCCGGGGCGGTCCTGGGCCGCGTAACGTCGCTGGTGAACGAACTGGCCGCGCAGACGGGCGCTCGTCCGGCGGCCATAGGAATGGGAGTGCCGGGCTTGGTGGATGTGGAGCGCGGCGTCACCCGGTTCCTGCCCAATCTCCCCACGCAATGGCGCGATGTTCCCGTCGCCGAAACGCTTTCGGCCGCCATCGGCTGCCCGGTCTTCCTGTTAAACGATGCACGGCTGGCCGCCCTGGGAGAATTCACTTTCGGCCGCGGCAAAGGCGCAGGCACGATGCTCTTCTACACCATCGGAACCGGTATCGGCGGTGGCGTAATTGTCGATGGGAAACTCCGGCTGGGGCCATTCGGCGCAGCGGGAGAGCTGGGCCATCAAACCGTTGACCGCGATGGACGGCTGTGTGGATGCGGCAATCGTGGATGTCTGGAAACGCTGGCCAGCGGTCCGGCGCTGGTGGCTGAGGGAGTCCGCCTGTTGCAGGCCGGCTTGGCCCCCGTACTGTTCGAATTGGTGTCCGGAAACATTGCCGCAATCACTCCCAAAGAATTGGGTCTGGCTGCTCGCGCCGGCGACACAGCGGTTGCCGCGGCAATCCTGGACGCTGCGGCTTGGCTTGGCATCGGAGTGGCCAACGTCATCAACGTCCTTCACCCGGAATTGGTGATCTTGGGGGGCAGCGTCGCCGCGCTGGATGATTTACTTCTCGATCCCGTGCGCGCCGCCGTCCGGGATCGCGTGCGAATGTTTCCGGCCGGGGATGTGCGCATCGAGAGGTCGTTGTTGGAGGATAGGGCCGGGCTGCTGGGCGGGATCGCATTGGCTTCCCGGGAGGCCGCGCACAGGGCGGCGGTTTAACTGACAAGGAGACAAGTTGTGACGAATATCGAACCCGCGCCCGGCATCTCGCGCCGCAGCGCTTTGAAAACCGCCGCGTCGTTCATGATCCTGCCCGCAGGCCTGGCGCGCGGCTATGCGGCCAACGACAAGCTGAACCTCGGCATCATCGGCCTTACCGGCATGGGCGGAGTCGACGCCAAGACGTTCAACGCGCTGGGCGAGAATATCGCTGCGTTGTGCGACGTCGACTCAACCATCCTCGACAAGCGGGGCGCGGAGTATCCGTCCGCCCGGAAGTACACCGACTTCCGCAAAATGATCGAGAAAGAAAAACTCGATGGCGTCGTGGTTGCCACGCCCGACCACAATCACGCCTACATCAGCGTCTATGCCATGCGGCACGGTTTAAACACCTATTGCCAGAAGCCGTTGTGCAAATCCGTGCATGAGGCGCGCGTGATGGCCCGCGTCGCGGCTGAGACGAAAGTGATCACGCAAATGGGTACGCAGACCAGCGCCGAGCCGAGAGTGCTGCGCACGGTCGAGTTGGTGCAGTCCGGCCAATTGGGCGAGATCACCGACATCTACATGGCGACCGACCGCCCCATCTGGCCGCAAGGTTTCGAACGTCCGGCGGGAGAGGATCCTGTGCCGGCCGGATTGGACTGGGATCTCTGGTTGGGCACCGCTCCGAAGAGGCCCTATCAAGCAGCGTGGCCCGCAGGTCACCCGATTTACAACCCCGAGAATAAGCGCGTGCTCGGTCCGAAGGGGACCATGTATCATCCCTTTTCCTGGCGCGGCTGGACCGACTTCGGCAGCGGCGCGATGGGAGACATCGCCCCTCACAGTATGAATGTGATTTTCCTGGCTCTCGACCTGGGGGCGCCCTCGGCCATCGAGATCGTCAACACCTCGGGCATGAAGAAAGAGATGTATCCGGAGTGGAGCGTCATTCGCTTCGATTATGCGGCCCGCGGCGTCCATCCTCCGTTGTCGATTCACTGGTACGACGGCAACAAGCCGCTCCCGCCCGGAATCGCCGCGCAGCGTCCGGCCGCGCCAGTGCCCGGTCCGAACGGTGTCGCGCAACCGTTGCGCGGCGGCGCAGGCGGTATGGTCTGGATCGGAACAAAAGGCAGTTATCCGGCTGGTCGCGGACCCTACGCCGGCTCTACGGCCGAAGCGCCGCCTCCTCCCCCGCAGCGCGAGTGGGGACGCGAAGAGGTTCATAAGGATTGGGCCGTAGCGGTGAAGGCGGGCAAGCAGGCGCCGTGTCACTTTGGCTATGCCGGCCCATTCACGGAAGCGTATCAACTGGCCAATGTCGCATTACGGGTGGGCCATCGCATCGAGTGGGACGCTCTGGCTTTCGAGGTCACCAACTGCCGCGAGGCGAATCAGTATCTTCGGCGTGAGTATCGAAAGGGTTGGGATCTGATGGACATCGCGGGCATCCGGACATAAGCGGTTAGCGGCGGCTTTCACCGGCTACGGCGTCGCGAATCCGCGCCCGGTGCTGATCACGGCGAGGTTCGGAGGATAGACCTCGAAGTCGCTAAGCTGTCCAAAAAACCTCCGGTTCCTTGTTCCTCGCCAGCGCGGAGTCCGGCATACACCTCCGTGGTGTTTACTGGACAGCAGGCGAGGACATGCCCTTGGTCGATGAGTTGGTCAAGGAGTTCGCTACCGCCATTTCGTCCGTTGAGGTGATCAGATGACGGTCGAATCGAGAAGAACGATCGCCATCAGCGGCCGTGGTTCCGGCGTACAGCATCCTCGAAACGTTCATCCGGTTCAGACCGTATTTGCTCAACGTAGGCCGCGCTTCCTTGCGCCAGTTCCGGGTGATCGGCGTCTTTCCGGATCCCGGCGGAAAGCTTCAACGCTTCGCGCTGCTTATTGCGCTGGACATCCCGCCAGAGAACATCAATGGCGTAAACTGTGCGCGGCTTGTGCTCCGCTCCTGCCAGCCGGTCGAGTTCGTTGGCGAGTTCTTCTGGTATCTCGATTACGCTTGGAATAGGTTCCTCTGGCTGGTGCCTCGGCTGGTTCCAGCCTTGGTACCTCAACTTAAAACCTAACGCCTTCCTTGTCAAGCTCGCGAAATGCTCGGTTTTGGGCAAGGGTTTCCGCATCGAACAGAGTATGGCAGAAATCTTTAGTTTCAGGCCATGGTCTCATCTGATCTTGCCCTGATCAGTCCCACCTATAGCGGCGTGTCCGCCGGAAGGGACAGAGTTCCCGCCGGCGCGTTGCCCCGCCCCTGGTGATTGTCGATCCCAGCGCGCAGGGCCAACCGCCAACTCCGACACGGCGCCGGGAGGCGGCGCGGAGCTGGGCGAGGATTGGAATCCGGCGGAGCGCTATCTTGCGTACCCGAGCGGGGCCGATTGCTTCGTGTACGATCGCGTTCTCAAGAAGGTCCGGCCTGCGGTTCTTCTTCACCCAAGCGCGCCAGCAAGAGCGATCTCTTACTGGCGCGCATCGCGGCACTTAACTTCTTCTTGCTACCGAGCCACCGTAACTGTCACGGTCGCGCTATTACTGGCAGCTCCGTTACTGACCGTGAGCATCAAGACGTACGTGCCCGGAACATCAGCCACGAACTGTGTGCTCGGTGTCGTCAAATACACCAGCTTCGTCCCCGTTCCCGGAGGACGCGATGTAAACGTCCAGTTATAGGTTAGCGTGCCGATCCCGCTTGGGTTAGTCGAGCCGCTACCATCCACCGTCACCGTACTACCCAGGTTCACCGTTTGATTCGATCCGGCATTTGCTGCCGGCGCGGCGGCTGTGGTCTGGAAAGTCCATCTCAACTTAGAGAAATCGAACGGAACCGAAGCGTCGGTCAGAACCGTGAACGTGTTACTGCTCCTGACCTGGCTGCCCGCCGACACAGGCGCGAAATTCAGGACGTCCTGTCCCGGATACACCCGCACGCTGAAAGGATCCAGGCTGGTCAACGTCGCTGACACGGAGCCCAGGGCCCTGCCGGGGTTGATGAGATCCGCGCGATACGTCAGAGCCGACTGCGTCCCTGCCGCCGGCTGCTTGGCCACTAACTGGTAATTGGCGATGCCCATTTCAGATGGCGCCGCCAAGGCAAAACTTCCCGTCGCGCATACCTTCACCACGATCCGCCCCGCGCTTCTGTTGTAGGCGGATGCAGGCTGGCATTCCGTCGCGGCGTCTATCCAGGAGTTCGAAGTCTTGCTCCAGCGGAACAGTTTCAAGGTGGTGGGATCGACCGGCGCGTTGTAACCCAGGATGATAGTCACGCCCTGTGGAATCGCCGCCACCGGAGTAAACTCGTCTGGTGTTAACTCATGTTCGATAGTGAGGTTGAAGTTCCGCCCCGCGAAGGTGAACCCGGGCGGCGGCGTGGAATTGGCGGGCGCGGCCGTCACCTCCATAATGACGGCGGCTGGGTGGGTAAGCGCTCCCGCGGGTAGGGCTGCGGATGCGATCAGCGATTCAAAGTTCGAAGTGGTCACAATCGACGTTCTGGCCGGATCTTCACTGAATTCGGTTGCCCGGGATCCCACGCGAATCACGACGGACGAGTTGGAGGAAAGCCCAGCCTGGTTGGTGGCGGTCAGGGTGATGATATGTGAGCCGGCTGGCAAAGTAACTACCAGGTCCCCGTCAACCCCGAGCCTTCCGGAGATGTTGGAAGACCATACGAGGCCGGCATCCGCAACGATGCCGTCTTGTAAATCGACGGCGGCGCCGCTCAACTCGATTTCATCATCCAATTCATAATTCGAGTTAGGCTCGTTATCAATAACCGCCTTCGGGGGCTTGGACGGCACGGCGAACTGAGCGCTTTGCCGGCTGCCGCTGCGAACTCCATCGGAGGCAGTCACAAGGATCGCAGCGTGTTGCCCTCCAGGCAGCCCCGCAAAGTCGTACGTGTAGAACGTCGTCGTGAGATTTTCGCCAATCAGCTCCCATATCGGGTTCGCGGCAGTAGCATCCGCTGTGTACTCGACGTCGTAGGTGAGCCGTTGTCCATCCGCATCACTGGCCGACCACGCGATCGTGCTCTGTCCGGAGATGGTTTGGCCCGGCCCGGGGGTCACCTGCGTGACAACCGGGTCGCTGTGGCTTACGGCGAGCTCTTTGAGGACCGTTGCGCCGTTGAGGATCTGAAACTTGGCCGTGCTTTGTGGAAATGCGATGACCCCTCCGAACGGCGCCGATTTAACGGTAGTGGGAGGGTTTGTCAACACGACAAAGGATACGTTGAACCCCTGCGAGGTCAAGATGGCGCCCGTGGCATCCACCGCGCGAATGGAATAATTGCCGTTGTAAGTAACGATTGGATCCTCGCTCAGGAACGACCGCCACGGCTGCAATGTCACGGCGCCGGCCGCGGTCACCAGCCCGGAAAACCGGACCGCTTGCACCGAGGCAGCGCTGGCGAAAGCAGTAGCGCGCGCCGCCGGCGCCGGGGCGGCAGGGACGAGTTGAGCGAACAGCCGGGTGTAGGAATCGGGAGTGATCCAAAAGCTGCTGGAAGCCGAGCCATTGCCGGAAGCCATAAAATCCGCCTTGTTCGGCAGCGGCCCTGTTCCGCTTACGTCATAAGGGTTCACCGTTTGAGGAACCAGCGTACCGTCGATATTATTGCCTGGCCTATCGATGTTGTTCGCCGGCATCCGGCCTGCATTGCAGGTGGTCTGCTGGCCGGCGTTGTTATAGTCGGTTCCCCTCACGCCATCCGGAGAAGGGTTCAACGTACAGTTGATCGATCCGCGCGCATAGGTATCGCCGAGCTGCCTGGTGTGCGCGATCTCGTGGGCCACTGTAGCGTTGGCGTCCGGATCTGTTGCAACGGCGACGACCGTTGAACTGAGGTCGCCCGGTCCCGTCAACGTATAGCCGGCCAACGTGGAGCCGTCATCTGACCGCGGGTTCTGGCCGACAAATCCCACGATCAAGTCGTAGCAGCCCGGCCCCTTGGGTTTCTTAGTGCACTCTTGGGGCTGCAGGTTATTGAGCGCCTGCCATAGGTTGTTACGGCCGGCTTCCGTATTCATGTCGATTGGAAGATTGGGGAGGTTCGTGGCATCGAATTCGTTCCTGGCGTCCCAGGTGATCGCGTCATCGGCTATCGGGTAGCTGGCGCGGGTGAACGTCCAATTCATGTTCCAACTATCATTCGGCACCGAGACCACGGTTCCGCTGAAAATAGCCTTCACGGGACGGGCCAGGATCCTGAGCGTCTGGCGAACTTGGAAATTGTAAGTGGTCCCGACGGTCGACTTGGGTGGACCGCCGTTGACGGTGATTTGGAACTGATAGGAACCGGCCGCCCACCGTCCGCAGGCATCCAGGCTAGGGCACAGAAAGTCGACTACCCGCGTAGGGAGGGGGTAGTTCTTGGGTGAAATCGTTATTACATTCTGGCCATCCTTCATGATCAGCGCAGAAGTTAGGGCCGAGTCCACCATCACATCGGCAGTCATAAAGGCGCGGACTACGGTAGCCTTGCCAGCGACGAAGTTTGTGTTGGCGGCTCCATCGTAGAGCCTTCCAATGGACTGGTTGATTTCGATGGTTTCGATCGTCTGAGCACACGCAGGGACCGCGCATACTCCGAGGGTGGCGGCCGCTAGAGCAAGCACTCGCTGCAAATAGAGCATAGATCAACTCGCTGGACTTTAGAATTTGGTAAGAGCTAAAACTTAGCACAACAGCCGTCATGTATGCCAGTGCTGTGAGATCTGCGAGGCAGCAAAGTGATAATGTCCCTTTTGAGCAAAGTAGAAATGTCCCCTTGACAGCCCCAGGCTTTGGGGGGGGCCGGCAAGGCTGCGTGACAGGCTCAACCGATGAGCGGTACCGTCGAGCACGGTCAATGATCAAGGCCCGATTTCACCGGATCTAATGGAGATGAAACAAAAGTTGGCGGAGTGGCGGAGCACTCAGCCAATCCGATCACCATTGCCAGATTCGCTTTGGGAAGCCATCGTGAAACTCGCGCGCAAGCACGGATTGTACCGGACAGCAAAGACCTTGCCCATCGATTACGGAACCTTGAAGCGTCGCTTCAGCGGCGCGCCGGATAAACGCAAACCTGTGCCGGCGCCGTCGTTTGTCGAACTCATCCCAGCGCCGTCCAGCGCATCCGGATGCGTGGTCGAGATGTTCCGCATCGAAACCAAAGGGGCGGTGGAATGGGTTCATTTGCTCGACGCCTGGCGGCGGTGCGGAGCATGATTCAGATCACGCCGCAGATGCGCGTGCTGGTGGTCACCGAAGCCGTGGATGGCCGCAAGGGCATCGACTCGCTGGCCGCGTTATGCCGCAACGAGCTCCACTCCGATCCGTTCTCCGGCTGCCTGTTCGTGTTTCGCAGCCGCAGCGGCACGGCCATCCGCATCCTGGTCTATGACGGCCAAGGATTCTGGCTCGCCGCCAAGCGGCTCTCGAAAGGACGCTTTCGCTGGTGGCCCGAGGGCGGCGTGTCGCGAACGCTCGAAGCCTATCAAGTCCAAATGCTGTTGGCGGCCGGGAACCCGGAAACGCCCGCTGCCCCGCAATGGCGCCGCGTATAAGAAAAGGCTTACGTTCTATTCCGAATTCCTTCACACTGTTGCTGGATGAGTGAAGCCGCCTATCGCTATCGAGGCCGCGATGTGAACGCCACTGACATTGGCTTTATCCGCGAATTCATCACCGCGCATCCGGACGCGAGCCGGCGCGCATTGTCCATCGAGTTATGCCGGCACTGGAATTGGAAACAACCTAACGGCGAGTTGCGCGACATGGTGTGCCGCAGTCTGCTGCTGATGCTCGACCGGGCCGGAGCCATCGATTTACCCGCGGTACGCCAATCGGCCCAGCCTCGTTCGGTAATTCGAAAGCGCCCCGAGCCGTTAGTGCCGGACAACCGTCCCGTCGATGGATTACTGAATACCCTCGGCGATATTGGCATCGATATAGTGCGTCGCACTCCCGCGGAGCCGCTGTTTAACAGCCTCATGGAACAGTACCACTATCTGGGCTATGAGCAGCCAGTGGGCGAACATTTGAAGTACCTGGTGACGGCGCGAGGGCAGGCCATCGCGTGCCTGGCATGGTCGAGCGCCCCGCGCCATCTGGGCTGCCGCGACCGCTTCATCGGATGGAGTCCCGACCAGCGCCGGCGCAATGTTCAACTGCTGGCGTACAACACGCGGTTTCTGATTCTGCCGTGGGTGCGAGTGCCGCATCTGGCGTCGCACCTGCTGGGCCGGATGGCCGAGCGCATTTCGCGCGACTGGCAGCGAGCCTATGCCCACCCCGTGCATCTGCTGGAGACCTTCGTGGATCCGGCGCGATTTCGCGGAACCTGTGATCGGGCGGCGAACTGGATCGTGCTGGGTCACACGACCGGACGCGGCAAGCAGGACCGAACTCACCGGCCGAACCGCCCCGTCAAGCAGGTGCTGGTTTACCCGCTCCACCGTCGCTTCCGGGAGTGGCTCACCGCATGAAGCGGCCCCGCGTGGATGTGAATCTGGAACGCGGCGTCCTCCTACGAGGGCGCGCGCAAGGTGGCGGTGACCCATCCGGACTTGAAACACGGCGACCGCTGTCCGGAGTGCAGTGCGGGGAATGTGTACGGGCAGAAAGAACCGAAACCGCTAGTCCGGATCGTGGGACAAGCGCCGCTGGCTGCCACCGTGTACGAGTTGGAGCGACTGCGCTGCAATGGCTGTGGGCAGGTGTTTGTCGCGCCGGAACCGGAAGGGGTGGGGCCGGAGAAGTTCGACGAGACAGCCGGAGCCATGATTGCGCAGTTGAAGTACGGCAGCGGGATGCCCTTTGCGCGCCTCGAGGAGTTAGAAAAGCGTCTGGGGATTCCGCTGCCAGCCTCCACGCAGTGGGAGATCGTCGAGGAAGTGGCCGAGTTGCTCAAACCGGCGCGGGATGAACTGATCCGGCAGGCGGCGGTGGGCGGGGTCATGCACAACGATGACACCGGCATGCGGGTCCTCAAAATGGAACGCCCGCCGGGAGATGAGCGCACGGGCGTGTTCACCTCCGGGGTGGTGAGCGTGGGCGAGGGGCGTCGAGTGGCGCTGTTCTTCACGGGGCGCGAGCATGCGGGAGAAAATCTGGCCGCAGTGTTGCAACAACGTGTTGCCGGGCTGCCCACGCCCCTGCAGATGTGCGATGCGCTCTCGCGCAACACGCCGAAACTCGCCCAGGGCTTGGAGCTACTGGTGGCGAACTGTCTCACTCACGGGCGCCGGCAGTTTGTTGAGGTGGCGGGAGCTTTTCCGGATGAATGCCGGTTTGTGCTGGAGACCTTGGGCGTAGTGTATACCCACGACGCCGAGGCGCGAGGCGCCGGGCTGTCTCCGACGGACCGTCTGCGGTTTCACCAGGAGCGCAGCGGGCCGTTGATGGAGACGTTGCGAGTGTGGTTCGAGGAGCAATTTCGCGAGCGGAAAGTGGAGCCGAACTCGGGGCTGGGCAAAGCGATCCGGTATTTTCAACGGTACTGGAAGGCGTTGACCTTGTTCTTACGGGAACCCGGCGCTCCTCTGGACAACAATATCTGCGAGCGGGCGCTGAAGCGAGCGGTGTTGCATCGCAAGAACGCTCTGTTTTATCGAACCCTGCACGGCGCCGCGGTGGGCGACCTGTTCATGAGCCTGATCCACACTTGCGAGTTGAATGGCGTGAACTCGTTCGATTACTTGGTGGCCTTACAGCGGAACGCCGCTGCCCTGGCCTTATCCGCCAGCAACTGGATGCCTTGGAATTTTCGAGCTGTTGCCTGATTACGCAGCCTTACCGAAAACTCACGGAAGCATAGTCCCCCGAGGGGCTTCCTCACACTCTAACCCCCAGACAGACTGGTGGTTTATCGTACTTGGTAACCGCCCCATTCGCCGAGAAGGCGATCTATTCTTGTACTCCACATTCGACTGACAGAAGACAACGGTATCTTACCTATGCAGCAGGTTGCTGCATAAATAACTGTGGGCGTCTTGTCTACTGACCTTCCGTCTCGGGTTCGTCGCTGGTCTGAAACCCGATGCGCCGTTTCTCGGGTACGGGTTCTGGAAGGAGCAGTTGGTTGATGGTTTCGATGATGGTGGTAATTTGCTCTCCCTGATCTTCCTGGCGACGGCGGATGTCTTCGATCGCGCGAGTCAGGTCTTTGTGGGTGGCGAGAATCTCGCGCAATCTGACGAAGGCGCGCATGATGAGAATGTTCATGCGCACGGCCTGGTCACTTCGCAGGACGGACGACAGCATGGCCACACCGAGCTCGGTGAAGGCATATGGACGCCTACGGAGCCCCATCTTCGCCCCTGGATTGGACATCACAATTTGTGATCTCCACTTTTCGAGCTCATCCGGGCTCAGTTGGAACATGAAATCGCTCGGGAATCGCTCGAGGTTTCGGGTTACCGCCTGAACAAGTACGCGGGTTTCCACACCGTAGATGCCGGCGAGGTCACTATCGAGCATGACCTTTTCGCCACGAACTAGATAAATTCTGCGCTCTATGAGCTCTACCGGAATTGCGAGTGCCTGACCTGTTTTCTTAGGTGCCATTGAATGTGCGGGTTAGGTGATATTGGTTAAGGGTATCACCACCAGAGAATCCGTCAATGTGGAGAGACTCCCCTGCTTGCGCAGGTGTTCTTTTCATCTCGGGTTCTAATCTCGACCTCGGGCGGCTGATCCCCCATTCGCGCCGCCGCCGTCCCACCTCGGTTCCACCCTCATCAGCCGCCCTGCAAGAAAGTGAGGGCGGCTGATGACGCTGGAACCGGCCGCCCGAGGTCGAGATTAGAAACCCCTAAACACAATATGCACCATGAGTTATTTTTCAGACCTTGACGCTTGGCTTGAGAAGCTACTTGAATTCGAGGGTGGCGAGGATGACGAGCAGTGGCTTGAGCGAGTCACGAAAGGTATTAAAGATGAGATTTTGAAGTCGTATCGCAACGGCCAGAAAGCCGGTCTACAGCCGGGCGGGTCCACCACGGACAAGCCGAAGCAGTCCACCTCGGTGCCAGAGCGTCCGAAGCGACGTTTCCGCCATGGGCGCTGACCTCTACATCAAGTCGCTCTACGACGAGCAGACGAGAGTATGGCAACCGCTCTTTGATGAAGCGGTGAAGCGCCGCGACGAGTTGCAGCAGAACACCCCCGAGTATGAGGCCGCTCAGAAGCGCGTCGCTCAGAGCCGAGAATATGAACGATGTCGGCTACTTCCGCGACCCATACGACGGCTGGGATGTCCTGTGGCAGTTCGGCCTGTCGTGGTGGGAGAATGTACTTCCTCTACTCGACAAAGACCACCGCTTGTCGGTGGTCGATGTAAAGCACGTGCTCGCCATGCTCGACGAGCACGAGGGTGAGTTTCAGGACAATCTGTCCAGGTGCCCATCCGAAGAGTGGGAATACTTCGAGACACAAGAGAACTCCCTACGAGCATTTCTTGACCAAGCAATCGAGATGAATGAACCGATTGCTTGCAATCTGTAGCATTCTACACCTCGCCAAGCCAGCGTCAAGGTTGAGGGTTGAAGGTAAAACAGCGGCGTATTCGTCCGCTGTTTTGCGTGGAGTTCCGAAGGTGCGCATCTGATTGTCAGCTTGCAAGAAGTCCAGACGCGCAATCGGCCCCATGTAGGAGTCCGCCATCAAGCGCCCGAGGATTGCGTCCAACGAAGAACAGATTCGGCAGCTTCTTAGCATCTGCCCCCACGCCGCTTATTGTACTTGGTCGGGTTGCCGTTTTCGTCGGTGATGCGGAGCGGCTCGCCTTGCAGATTGACCAGCTCGACTTTCATCTTTCGGAGCTTTCCATCGCGCGCCTGATTCGTTGGATGATAGGTCCACTTCGCGAGGCGCGTGTAGCCGGCCATGGCGATCACCTGGATTGAGACTCGCTCTAACGAAATAAACGTCGATTGGCCAGTCTCGTTTTCGGCGTCAATGGGGCATGAATCCGGGCGCAACAGCCAACCTGATTTCTATTGAACCAGTTACAGTGTCAGCAGCGAGGCTTGCCCCGCCACTACGATTGGGCGGTGTCGTCCAAACTGGGCCCTCGAAATGGCTATATACTCGCTAACAGGGAACGCCCGCTCTCCATTTCACGCTGAACCAGCACAGGATACGTTCACATCCCTGCAAAATAAATCTCACCACCGCTCAACTGCACAACCCACAGCCACTTAACAAAACTGACCGCCGGCTCAGTCCCGCCGCCTCTCCGTCCCACCCCGCTATGGTGAAGTCGAGAACAACTATGAACTCGAAACCCGTGGCCAATAGCGCTGCCAATCCGCAACTAGCCACTGACCACCGGCCACTGACCACTGGCCCGGCCACTAACCCACGCCGTCTCGCTGCCAACCGGGCCAACGCTGCCAAGTCCACTGGCCCAAAAACCGACGCCGGTAAAGCCGCGTCCTCCCGCAATGCCGTCCAGCACGGACTCTCTGCCACAAAGTTCATCCTCGCCAACGAAGACATCCACGAGTGCCGGCAACTCCGCGATGACTATATCAACCGCTTCCTTCCCCGCGATCAGGTGGAAATGGACCTCGTTGATCGCATGGCCCACGCCACGTGGACCCTGCGCCGTTGCTGGACCATGAGCAACGAACTAATGAATCTACAAATGCTCCGCATGGAGGCCCAACTCGCCGCCGAGTACGACAATTTCCCCGAGCGCACCCGCACCGCTTCGGCCTTCGAAACGCTCGCCAGCCAGCCCGCGCTCGCGCTGCTCAACCGCTACGAAGCCCGGCTCTCCAGCGAGTACCAGCGCGCCCTCCGCACCTTACTCGAACTCCGCAAAAGTATTCCCGTCGGTCCCGCGTCCCCCGCCGAACCCGACCGCGTCCCCGAACCAGCCACCCCCGAAAGCGAGCCCAACCAAACGAACCCAATCTGCCCCGATCTAAAAAATCCGCAACCGGAAAGCGCCGCCCCCATCCTGAACACCCTCCAGCCGGACCCCGACTTCGTCTACGGCGCGATTCCTTCTCCCACTCAACCGGCTCACAACGCCCGTGCAAACCGTAACGCCCCGCCCCCGTCTAAACTGGATCGTCTGGAGGCATGAGCATGCGCGTTTTCGATCACCTCTTGCAGGATCTTCGCTACGGCGTCCGCATGGTCGCCCAAAACCCCGGTTTTTCAGGGGTGGCTCTCATCTCCCTTGCTCTCGGAATCGGAGCCAACACCGCGATATTCACCCTGATAGACACCGTCATGCTGCGCTCTCTACCCGTTCAGGATCCGGAGCGGCTGGTCGTGGTCGCGCGCAATCCCGACAAGCCGCAAGTGGGCTTCAACTACCCGGATTACCGCTACGTTCGCGACCACAACCGCTCGTTTTCCGGCGTCATCGCTTATAGCGGCGGCAGTACCAAAGCGGCAATGGCCGTTCCCGAAGAAGGCGCGCACGCCAACCCCGAATTGATCACGCCGGCCCTGGTCTCCGGCAATTATTTCGAAGTGCTCGGCGTACGGCCAGCCGCGGGCCGCTTGTTCACGCCTGCCGATAACATCACCGAGGGCGCGCATCCCTGGGTCGTGCTGGGTTACGAGTTCTGGAAGCGCCGGTTCGGCGGCGACACGCGCGTCGTGGGCCGCGGCATCACTCTCAACGGTTCGCCGTTCACCGTCGTCGGAATCAGTCGCGCGGGGTTCACCGGCGCCGTGGTCGGAAGCCGCCCCGATGTTTATCTGCCCATCGTCATGTTGCGCCAGGTGCAGCGCGGCACCGGCAAGTGGGACAACCGCCATTTCTGGTGGCTCAACGTTCTGGCCCGCTTGAAACCTGGCGTCACCATGCAGGCCGCGATCCCCGAAGTCGACGTTCTGTGGAAGCAGATCGTCGATAACGATCCCGAGAAACGTCCGGTTCCCGCATTCGAAAAGAAGGACTCCGAGAAGCGGAACCGTGGAACTCTCCTACCCGGCGGCGGCGGCTATTCGGGTTTCCGCAACGCCTTGCAGAAGCCGCTCACCATGCTCATCATCGTCGCGGGAATGGTGCTGCTGATCGCCTGTGCTAACATCGCGAGCCTTCTGTTGGCGCGCGCGGCGTCCCGTCAACGCGAGATCGCCATTCGCCTGGCCATAGGCGCGGGACGGGCGCGTCTCATCGCGCAACTTCTGACAGAGAGCGTGGTGCTTGCCGTGGCGGGTGGCGCCGCGGGGTTGCTGGTCGCATGGTGGGGCGTCAAGGTCCTGGTAATGATGATGCCCCAGCGCAACCTGCCCATCGATCTCGACCTCTCTCCCGACCTCCGTCTGCTGGCGTTCTCCTTCGGCATCTCGCTCCTCGCGGGATTGATTTGCGGGCTCGCCCCCGCGCTCCAGGCCACTCGCCCGAACCTGACGTCGGCGCTCAAAAACGAAAACTCCGGTCTCGCTCGCGTGCGCTTCGATCTGCGGCGCGCATTGGTGGCTGCACAAGTCGCGATCTCACTGCTGCTGCTCATCGGCGCAGGGCTCTTCATCCGCAGCTTGAGCAACCTCCACTCGCTCGACCCGGGATTCACCCGCGAAAATGTCATGCTGGTGCACGTCGAGCCGCAGCAGAGCGGGTATAAAGGACAGCGGCTCCGGCAGTTCTACGAGCAAATGCTCGGCCGCGCGCAAACCTTCAACAACGTCCGCAGCGCGAGCCTCGCTGCCATCACGCCCTTGGCCGGGATGCGCTGGAACCAGGATGTCGCCATTCAAGGCTACCGCTGGCGGTCCGACGAGAAGCCCTATCTCGATTTCAATGCCGTCTCGCCCGGATACTTCGCGACGCTCGGCATTCCGCTGTTGCTCGGCCGCGATTTCCGGGACACGGATAATCCTTCGGTTTCCCCTGAACCAAGCGACAAGCCCGGACCTCCGGACCAGGTTCTCGGCCCGCCCGCGCCCGTCGCCATCATTAACGAGACCATGGCGCGGCGTTTCTTTCCGAATGAGAGCGCGATCGGACATCGCTTCTCCCAAGGAGATAAGTTCGACCCGGCCAAGTCGTTCGAGATCGTCGGCGTCGTGAAGGACACCATGTACTTCGGCGTTCGCGAGGCCGTGGAAAGCATGATCTACGTGCCCGTGTGGAGGTTCGGCGCGGCCGGAGGAACACTGTGTCTCCGCTTCACGGGCGACACTGGACAGCTTACCGCTGCTGTCCGGCGCGAGGTCGCGGGAATCGACGCTGCCGTGCCGGTCCTCGAAACCCTTACCATGCAGGATCAGTTCGACAACAATATCGCCGCGGAGCGTGTCGTCACCAAACTCTGCGGATTCTTCGGCTGCCTCGCGGTGCTGCTGGCCGCCATCGGGCTCTACGGCGTCATGGCCCACTCGGTCACGCGCCGCTATCGCGAGATCGGAATCCGCATGGCTCTGGGAGCAAAACCGGCCGCTGTGCTAAGAATGATGCTGCGCGAAACGGCGTGGATGATCGGCATCGGCGCAGTCGTAGGGCTGGGTGCCGCGTTCGCGCTCACCCGCCTGGTCTCGAGCTTCCTGTTTGGCCTCACGCCGCAGGATCCGTACAGCATCGGGCTCGCCACCGCCGCCCTGATCCTGGTCACCGCGCTTGCGGGCTACATCCCTGCCCGGCGCGCCACGCGAGTGGATCCGATGATTGCGCTGCGTTATGAATGACGGCGCGCACGCTATCCTGAAATGAACGATGAACCAGAACCCCAACGCGTGTCAGGAGGTCGTCGAAGCGCAAGGCCACCTGATTGATTCGCACATCATGGAGCGCATCTTCGACAGCGTCGTCGAATACGGCGGGCGCTTTGAAGTCGAGCAGTTCCGCATCGGACGTACCAATGCCGAACCGTCCCATCTGCGAATGCGGCTCGAGACCGCTACCGCCGGGGAGATGGAGCGGCTGCTCTCGCAATTGTTGGAGCTGGGGTGCTCACCGGCTGACGCCGGGGATGCGTTGTTGCGCGATGTCGAACGCGATTGGTGCGCGCCGGAGGACTTCTACTCCACCACCAACCATCGCACATTGATCCGCTACACCGGGCAGTGGGTCGAGGTCGACAATCAGCGGATGGATGCGCTCATCGTATTGCGTGACGGCCGCGCATCCTGCCGCAAGCTGCGCGATATTCGTGCCGGCGATCGCATCGTAGTCGGGATGCGAGGCATTCGCGTCATCCCCGAATCGAAGGAGCGCGACCGGCTATCGTTCGCCTTCATGAGCAATGGCATCTCCTCGGAACGGCAGGTGGAGACGGCTGTCCGCCAAACGGCAGCGCTCATGCAGCACACTCGTGATAACGGGAAAAAGATCATCGTCGTCGCGGGTCCCGTGGTGGTCCATACCGGAGGCGCGGGGCCGCTCGCCAGTCTCATTCGCGGCGGCTGGGTTGATGCCGTACTCAGTGGAAACGCGTTGGGCGTGCACGATATCGAGTCCGCTTTGCTGGGCACTTCGCTCGGCATCCGCCAGACCGACGGCCGCCAGGAGGAGCACGGCCACCGGAATCACATGCGTGCGATCAACGCGATCTTTCACGCGGGCAGCATCGCGCAGGCGGTCGAAGCGGGCGTACTGAAGAACGGCATCATGTATGAATGTGTGCGCGCCAAAGTGCCGTTCGTGCTGGCCGGCAGTCTTCGCGACGATGGGCCTTTGCCCGGCACCATCACCGACATGAACATGGCCCAGGACGCGTATGCGCACCATCTTCGCGGCGCCGGTCTGGTGTTGTGTCTGGGCTCGATGCTGCACTCCATCGCTGTCGGAAACATGCTGCCAAGCTGGGTGAAAATCGTGTGCGTCGACATCAATCCGGCGGTCGCCACCAAGGTCAGTGACCGTGGCACGGGCCAGGCGGTGGGCGTGGTCACCGACGTCGGCCTGTTTCTCGACCTGCTGTCGCGCGGCATGCCTGAGGTCCGCGAGGCCACGGCATGAAGCGTGAGTACAGCGACG
Organism: Bryobacterales bacterium; assembly: GCA_038322705.1. GTDB lineage: Bacteria > Acidobacteriota > Terriglobia > Bryobacterales > Bryobacteraceae > TMP-7. The sequence goes on from JBBQGC010000056.1 coordinate 32,760, forward strand.
AGCACGCCGAAGCGGGCGTGCACGCCGAGTTGCCGGACATCGAGACCTGGCCCAACCAGTTCCGCCAGCGCGAGTACGAGATCGAAATCGGCATGCCCGAGTTCACTTCGGTGTGCCCCAAAACCGGACTGCCGGATTCGGGTAACCTCGTGCTTCGATACGTGCCCGACAAGTACTGCCTGGAGTTGAAGTCGCTCAAGATGTACACGCTGGCCTACCGCAATCTGGGCATCTTTCAGGAGAACGCCGTGAACCGGATGCTCGACGATATTGTGCGCGCCTGCGAGCCGGTCCGCGCCACGGTGACGGGCGATTTCACTCCGCGTGGCGGACTGTCCACGCTGGTCACGGCTTCTTATGAGCGCGCGCAGGATCGCAAGTGGCGACGCACGGAAACGAAGAAGCATTGAGCGACGACGCAGTCAAGACCGAGGAACTTACAGCGGTCATTCGCGAGATCCAACAGCGCGTACGCAGCCGTCACCCCGGCGGACTCCTTCCCGGCAATATCCCTTTGCCCGACCTGATGCCGGTGGTGCACGCCCGCGATGCCGCCGAAGCCAAGGTTGCCGCGATCGGTACCGTCAACCCGCGGTCGGGCGGCCTGGTGAACTCAGCGGTTCAAGCGGTGAAGAAGCTGGTCGCACGCGCTCTCGACTGGCACGTGCGCGAGCAGGTGGAGTTCAACCGCGCTGCCATCGCGTGCATGCAGGCAACGCTCGACGCCCTCGATCAGCAGAACCGTACGTTGTCGCAGTTGGCCGTTTATTTCGAAGGTCAGGCCAGCCAGGTTCGCGCCGGCATTGAGGTCGTGCGTGCCGAATCGACCGTGTTTCAGGAAGCGCGCGACATGCGCTCGCATTGGGCCGAGTGGCGTACCGCGTGGGAGGAGAAGCTCAATCGCAGCGAGGTGTACATGCTGCGAACCATCTCGGAGCTGAACGCATCGTTCCAGCACCGCGCGACGCTGACTGACGCCGAATTTAAGCAGGCCATGCGCGAGCAGCATTCCGGCTTCGAGACCGCGCTCCGCGATCAGCACTCAAAATATGGAGTTGCGCTCGAGAAGGCGTCGAAGGACATCCAGGAACTTCTGTGGGCCGACCTCGAACGGATGCGCGCCGAATACGAGGAGATCATCCACGCCGAGTTGCGCGTCGTACGGCAACGCGGCGCAGCCCAAGCGCTCGACCGCACTGCGCCCGCTACGACGCCGCCCTCGCCAGCGCCATCCATCGACTGGCTGCGATTTGCCGACCGCTTCCGCGGCCCCGAAAATCGTATCCGCGAAGCTCAGGCGATGTACATGGCGCGCTTCGCGGGCGCATCCGAAGTGCTCGATCTGGGCTGCGGCCGCGGCGAATTTCTCGAAGCT
>JBBQGC010000057.1:0-34061 GCA_038322705.1 Bryobacterales bacterium
CGGAACTATAACACATCACCGCGTCCTCTGCACTGCTCACAAAGATGCTCAAACCCGATGCTGTTCGGCAGGCTGACCCTTCCTCATCTGGAACTTCCGCAGCGCGGTGAAGGCGGGTTCTGCAATAGAAACGACTACTTGATATTGGTTATTGTTGCGGCAGAGCTTAGGCCCTAACGCGCGGGTCAATCCCAAGTTGACTCCAGCGCGATCATCCGAAATACATCCGCAACGAGTCTTGTCCTGATCCTTCCGCGCTTCTTCCTCGCGGTGATCGCGGCGAGTTTGTTCCACCTCTCTGGTTTTTGCGGCCTGATTGATTTGATGGGGAGTATGCCATGCACTGACGCATATCTAACCCCGAGCCGGTGCCGAGAACTTGTCTCATCACGAAACCACCACCCAGGCTACTGAATCAGCACTGACTTGTGTAGCCGCCCACCTGCAGCCGCAGCGCTCGAGCACTGGCACCGCACGAACTCCAGAGCAAACGCCCGCCGTTTACGCGGCCCAGGCTCCGTTGTACGGGCAGTAACTCAGGAACTCACGTCCAGTTCGGATGCTGCGGCTTCGAGCCGTTTGTCGAAGGTCCACAAGCGGCAACGCGAAATGAGCGCGGAAGCGAGCAAGCGCGCGTCGATCCAGGTTTCGACAACGACCATCAGATGCTTCGGCGGCGCGGGATGGCGTCGGCCTTGGGCTAGGTGCCGCCGAGCGCTGCAAGGCGCTTGCCTGCCTCACGTGCGATCAGAGGTTCAAGCCCCGCCCTAACCACAGCAGTTTTCTGCTGAATGCCAGTTGCCTCCCTGGCCCGCTCCAACAAAGCGTCGTCGATGATGAGTGTCGTCCTCATACATACAATCCTGCGTCATAGAGGCAGACAATCGCCTGACGCCACTCCTTGATCCAATCAACTTGACCTATTCTCTCCAGCGACCCTGGAATTGCGACGAACTCCAGCCGTGTGACTCTCTTTGCTGATCGGCCGGTTTACATTCCCCTGGAGTTTTCCACAGCCCCCTCCAACCCCTAAAGCCCGACCCCTCAACAACATCCAGCCAATTCCCCCAACCCTAGCCATCCCAGCCATTCCCACCCGCCGTGCTACTCATTAATCGAGATGGCAACCCAAACTCAACCGCTCGCCAGTCGCCTGAACGCGCCAACGAGGACCGGCCCGTCCGCGCCGGCAGTCCCCGTTCTCCCGCACGAGAACCGCGACGACTTCAACGAACTCGAAGCCGCTTACCGCGCCGAGTTCAACCCGCAAACTCCGCACGAAAAGTTTACGCTCGGTGAAATGGTTCAGGCGCGTTGGAAGCTCGATCGCATCCGCCGCCTCGAAGCCCTCGCCTTCGAACAGATGCTCACCGAACCCGGCTCGGACAACGACCCCGACGCCCGTATCCTCGCCGCCATCGGTCGCTCCGGCAACGCGTTCGACAAACTCCAGCGCTACGCCTCTGCGGCCACGCGCGCCTACAACACCGCGCACCGCGAATTGAAACGCTCTCTATCGGAAAGAACGAAGACCCAGGCCCAATCCGCGCAGGCTTTCATCAACCAGTACCTGGACACGCCCAAGCCGCCGAAACACGAAAAATCGGATTTTCAGAACGAACCCAATTGCGCACCGGCCGCCGCCGTCCGGCCCAACCTCGCGCTCAGGCTCTAAGCCCCGAAAACGCAAAATTGCAAAACGAACCCAATGCTACTCCACCGCACGGTTCCGCAACATGCGCAGCCCCGATTCTATGTCCGGCGCCATCGGAATCACCCGGCTCAAACACGTCAAATCCAGAACCTCGCGTACTCGCGGCGCCGCGCCAACCAAAACAAATGCGCCATGAATTGTTTTAGTCACCGTCGTGTAAATCGTCACCAGAAAGCCGATGCCCGTCGACCCGATAAACGGCACCTCGCGGAAATCGGCCAGCAGCTTCTTGCAGGCGTGCGCCCGGATCTCGTCCGATTTCGCCCGCAGATGCTCCATATCCGCGCCGGTCTCCAAACGCCCGGTCAGGCGAAGCACGCAAACGTCATCGCTGTGTTCGAGGCTGATCAGCGCAGGCTTACTCACGGTTTCGTTCCTTTGGTATCGTACTACATGCCATGAGCCGAGCCATCCTACTCCTAGCCGCCGTTTGGGCCGCGCTCGTCCTCGGTGCGCCCCTGCTCGCCCCCGCCGCGCCCGTCGATAATCTAAAAGCGAAATTCGCCAACCCGCCTGCCGATTCCAGGCCCATGATGCGCTGGTGGTGGTTCGGCCCTTCCGTCTCCAAGCCCGAACTCGAACGCGAGATGCGCGTCATGAGAGACGCCGGACTCGGCGGCTTCGAAGTGCAGTCCGTGTACCCGCTCCAGGTGGACAACCCCGCCGAAGGTTTCCGCAATCTCACCTTCCTGTCTCCCGAATTCCAAGACGCCCTGAAGTTCACTGGCGAAACAGCGCGCTCTCTCGGCCTGCGCATGGATGTCACGCTCGGCAGCGGCTGGCCCTATGGAGGTCCGCAAGTTTCCATTGATCGGTCCTCCGGCCGCCTCCGCTTCGAACGTGTGAAAACCGCGGGCGGCAGCGCAGCCATTCCCACTCTGCGCGAGGGCGAGAAATTTATCGCCGCGTTCGACGGAACGACGCACCGCGAAATCGCGAATGTCCGCGATAGCGCGGTCCTGTCCGATGCTCCCGAGGTCTGGTTCTTCATCGCCAGCCGCACGCGTCAGATGGTGAAGCGCCCCGCTGCCGGCGGCGAAGGCTACGTGCTCGACCACTACGATCCCGCCGCGGTCGATCATTATCTGAGCGCGGTAGGCGATCGCCTGCTTCAGTCGCTTGCCGCCGCCAAACCGTACGCGATCTTTTGCGACAGCCTCGAAGTCTACGGCGCCGACTGGACCGGCAACCTCCTTGAGGAATTCCGCACCCGCCGCGGCTACGACCTCCGCCCCTTTCTGCCCGCGCTCGCCGCCGATATCGGACCCGAAACACCGGCCATACGCTACGATTGGGGCCGCACGCTCACCGAAGTCTTCGCCGATTCCTTCCTCCGCAAAGTGCACCAGTGGGCCCAACAGCGCGGCGTCAAATTCCGGGTCCAGAACTACGGCATTCCGCCCGCCGTTCTGTCCGGCTACCAATACGCCGATCTGGCAGAAGGCGAAGGCGCGCAGTGGGAAATCGTCAGAGCCTCGCGCTGGGCCTCCTCCGCCAGCCATCTGCTCGGCCGCCCCGTCACCAGTTCTGAAACGTGGACCTGGCTCCATTCGCCCGTCTTCCGCGCCACCCCGCTCGACCTCAAAGCCGAAGCCGACCTTCACTTCATCGAAGGCATCAACCAGTTAATCGGACACGGCTTCCCCTACACCGCCCCAGGCGCCGAATATCCCGGATGGCGCTTCTACGCCGCCGCCGCGCTCGATGAAAAGAACCCCTGGTGGATCGTCATGCCCGACCTTGCACGCTACCTCCAACGCGTCAGCTTCCTGTTGCGTCAAGGCGAGCCCGTCAACGACATCGCGCTTTACCTTCCCGAAAGCGATGCATGGTCTCAATTCTCCTTGGGCAAAGTCCACATGATCGATACCCTGCGCGAGCTCGTGGGCACGAACGCGATCTCGCAAATTCTAGCGGCGGGCTACGGTTTCGACTTCGTCGACGACGGCACGATCGACCGCATGATCGCATCCCACCGTTATCGCGCCGTGGTTCTGCCCGGCGTCGAATTCATGCCGCCCGAAACCGCGCTCAAGCTCGCCCAATACTCCAAAGCCGGCGGCGTCGTGATCGCCACCAAAACGAAGCCAATCCTCGCTCCCGGCAAGATGGCCGGTGAATCCGCGCACGCAATCGTCCGCTCGCTGCCGGCAAAGCTCGTCGAACAGGAAGACCAGCTCGGCCCAGCCCTTCAAGCCGCGATCGCGCCCGACATGGGTATCGCTCCCGCCTCGCCCGAGATCGCCTTCATCCACCGCAAGACGGAATCGCGCGACATCTACTTCGTCGTGAACACCGGCAATGTTCACCGCAAATTCGACGCCGCGTTTCGAGTCGCCGCACTCAACCCGGAATCCTGGAACCCCATGACCGGCGAAATTTACCCGCTCGTCCCGACCGGCGCCACGAAAACGGCCACCACGATCCAGCTCGATCTCGACCCCTACGAATCGCGCATTATTGTATTCTCGGCGGCCCCCGCTCAAGGCTCCGCTCCTCGGATACGCGTGAGGCGCGGAATCGAATTCGACCGCGGCTGGACCGTTCGATTCCAGGACCGCGAGCCTGTCCCCTACGACCGCCTCCACTCCTGGACCGATGACGAGAGCACACGCTTCTTCTCAGGCGCCGCTACCTACGAGCGCACCTTCCAACTGCCTTCCGATTGGCAACGCTCCACAGCTCGGCTCTCCTTCGGCCCAGGCACTCCGGTCCCCATGCCCGCTCCCGGAGCCCGCGCCTCGAACCAGGGCGTCCGCGCCTGGCTCGACAGCCCCGTCCGCGAAGCCGCCGTCGTTTACGTGAATGGACAACGCGCCGGCTCGGTGTGGTGTCCGCCCTATTCCCTCGACGTCGCGCCCTTCCTGCACCCAGGCGAGAACCGGCTCCGCATCGTGGTCGCCAATCTCGCGTTGAACCAGATGGCCGGCCATCCCTTGCCCGATTACCGCGAGCTCCGCGCGCGATACGGCAACCGCTTCGATCCCCAGGACATGGATCAGGTCAAACCCATGCCGTCCGGCCTGCTCGGGCCTGTGGTGTTGGCGTTGGAGCACTGAACCGGAGATGTTAATCTCAAATTGTCATGCCCTCCGCCTATATTCCGATATTCTTATTCCTGGTCATCGCGATCCTGTTTCCAATTGTCGCGATCGTTGCGGCAAAATTGATCCGCCCCTCCGCGCCCTCTCTAACGAAGTTAGAGGCTTACGAGTGTGGCATCAAAGCTGCATCGAATTCTCGTGGCCGCTACACGGTCCGTTTTTACATCATCGCTATCCTGTTCGTCATTTTCGATGTGGAAACCATCTTCTTGTTTCCGTGGGCGGTCCGGTATAAACAGCTCGGATGGTTCGGCGTTGCTGAGGTAGGCGTCTTTCTCGCCTTCCTGGTCGTCGGTTACTTCTGGGCCTACAAAAAGGGAGCATTGGAGTGGATTTGAAGTACAAATTGACACTGTCCGCAACCATTATTGGTCTCGCTTGTTCACCTCTTTTCGGCGCAGCTAAATTGCGGCTCGACACGACGACGGTCGGTCCGATTTCCGTCGCCACCGGGTCGAACGGCCCCACCCAGACCATCAATGCCTCGAACGCAGGCGACGCTGCGTTCAACTTAACCGCATCGTCTTCGGTCAACTGGTTGACTCCGACGGTCGCCGGACAGCGCCCTTGCGGAGTGCTGGGCACTTGCACGCCCGTCAACATCGCACTGAATACTGCAAGCCTCGCAAAAGGCACTTACACCGGCATCGTCACTCTCTCCGACCCCGCGGCCATCGACGCGCCGCAAACCATCACCGTCACGGTCAACGTCGGCGGCGGCGTCCCCGATGCCTTAACGCTTTACGTACCCGCGAACGGTACTCCCGTCTCGCAAACTTTCTACACGGGAGGACGCGTAACTCCTACCGTCAACGCCCCCGCCGGCGGCCCCGTGCTGTCGTTGGCTTTGCCGGGCGCAGGCAGTTTCGCGTCGACATATACTTATACGCTCACCGCGCAGGCTCCCGCGGGCATCGCCCAGCAAGCTTACAACGGTTCGATCGTCGTCGCTGGCTCACCGATATCGACCGAGAACAAAACAGTCCCGGTTACCCTCAACGTCACTTCTCAGCCCATCGCGAGCGCCTCTTCCAACAGCGTGGCGTTCCGCATTCCCCAAGGCAGCGCGAAGCAAACGCAGTATGTCGCCATCAGTAACCTGAACACTGGAACGCTCACCGTCAATAGCGCGACCGCGACGGCAACGGGCGGCGGCGCCTGGCTCACGGCGACATCGATCCCGGGCTACGTCGGCTTCACTGCCGATCCAGCCTCGCTCCAACCGGGCACTTATCAAGGCTCGGTCGCCATCGCCAGCAACGCTGCCAATAGCACCGTCACCATTCCTGTAACATTCGAGGTCATCGCCTCAGGCCCGCCACTGGTCCGTGCCGGAGCCGTCGTCAACAACGCCACCTTCACGGGCGACACGCTCGCCCAAGGCGACTTTCCCGCTCTGTTCGGCGAACAACTCACCACCGGCGACCCTCAAATCTCGGGCGCTACCCCCTGGTCCACTACCCTAGGCGGCGCTACCGTCTTCCTGAACGACCAACCCGTGCCCCTGTATTACGTATCGGCAAATCAGATCAATTTCATTATTCCGTACGAGGCAGCGGTCGGTCCCGGCACTCTGCGCGTCGATCGCGATGGACAGCGCGGCAACACGGTCTCGGTCTTGATCGGCAAGGCATCGCCCAAGCTTCTGCTCGCAGCCGACGTTCAGGGCAATAAAGTGTCCATCGTCGGCGGCGCGCTCGCCCCCGTGCATACCGGCGACACCATCGTGCTCTATGGATTCGGTTTCGGCCAGACCAACCCGCCGGTGCCGACCAACTCCACTACGCCCCTCAGTCCGCTGTCCGTGGTGCCCGGCACCAACAACGTCTACTTCGGCGCGGGCGGATTATTCTCCAAACCAGTCAGCGTCACGCCGGCCTTTATCGGCCTCGCGCCCAGCTTTATCAGCAGCTTCTACCAGATCAACGTCCAGATTCCGGCCAACGCGCCGAAGGGTCCGGCCGTTCCCGTCTACCTGCAGGGCGACGCCGGAACCACCAATATGTTGCTGCTCAACATTCAATGACCCCGACCGAAAGGTTGTATTACACCGATCCGTACCTGCGCCGCTTCGAGGCGCAGGTCACGGGTCACGAAGGCAATCGTCTCTACCTGGACCGTACCGCGTTTTACCCAACCTCGGGTGGCCAGCCGCACGACCTCGGAACCATCGCAGGAGTGCCGGTCGAGTCCGTCATCGACGAAGAGTCGCGCGTCGCTCATGTGCTGGCCTCTGACGCTCCTTCGGGCGCGGTGGCTTGTGAAATCGATTGGTCCCGCCGCTTCGACCACATGCAGCAGCACAGCGGGCAGCATCTGCTCTCCGCGGTTTTAGTCGAGCTCTTCGGCATCCAGACCGTAAGCTTTCATCTCGGAGCCGAGTCGTCGACCATCGACGTCGACGCTCCATCGCTCGACTCCGCGCGGCTCAATGCGGCGGAGCAGCGCGCCAACGAAATCGTGTTCGAGAACCGCCCAATCGGCATCCACTTTGCCGCACAAAGCGACGACTTGGGTCTACGCAAACCCTCCGGGCGAGAAGGCGAGTTGCGCATCGTATCGATCGACAACCTAGACCGCAGCGCATGCGGCGGCACGCACGTTCGCTCGACCGCCGAGATCGGGCCGGTGCTCATCCGCAAGATCGACAAGATCCGCAACACGACGCGCATCGAGTTCCTCTGCGGCATGCGTGCTATCCGCCGCGCCCACGCCGATTACGAAGCATTATCGAAAACATCGCGCCTCTTCTCCGTTCCCCTCGACGAAGTGCCCGCGCTAGCCGCAACGCAGATTCAGCGCCTCCAGGACCTCGAGAAGTCCCACCGTAAACTCAGCCTCGAGTCGGCGGCGCGCGAAGGCCGCGATCTCTACACGGCCGCCGAAGCCGACGCTAAGGGCATCCGCCGCGTGATCAAGACCGGCGCAATCACCGAGGAGATGCGAGCCACCGCCCACGCATTCGCGTTACAACCGCAAGCCGTCTTCATTGCGCTCTGCGAAGACCCGCCCTCAATCCTCGTCGCAGCTTCAAAAGACTCAGGCGTAAACGCCGGCGAGTTGGTGAAGACCGCAGTAACGGCCAACGGCGGCCGCGGCGGCGGCAACCCGACCATCGCCCAAGGCAGCGTCCCGACCCGCGAAGCCCTCGACAGCGTGCGCGAACAACTGAAAGAAATCAAGCCGCGGATCAACGCAGATGAACGCGGATAACGCTGCTTGCGCGCAGGTTCGTTTATCGGTGTTCATCTGTGTTCATCTGCGGCCCTGACTCAGCTCCTGATAAACGACCCCGTCCTTCATCACGAACTTCACCCGCCGCAGCGCCTTGACATCCTTCGACGGGTCCCCCTCGACTGCGATCAGATCGGCCAGCATCCCCGGCTTCACCTGCCCGATCTCCATATGCAGCACGCGCCCGGCAACCGAAGTAGCCGACTGCAACGCCTGCACCACCGGCATCCCGTAGTCCACCATCAACTCGAGCTCGCGCGCATTGTCCCCATGCGAGAACACCCCGACATCGCTGCCGCTCAGTATCGTGACTCCCGCAGCGATCGCCGCCTTGAAACTTGCCCGCTTCCTCTCGATCGACGCTGGCTCCGGCTGCGCGCCCTTCTTCCACCCCGCGTACTGCGCGGTCGCATCCCCGGCCGCAACGGTCGGGCACAGCGCAACATGCCGCTCCGCCATCAAGCGGAACACTTCGGGCGTGCCCGCATCGCCATGCTCGATCGTCTCGGCCCCGGCCAGAATGGCGCGCCGCATCCCCTCAGGCGTGCTGGCATGCACCGACACCGGAACGTTCGCGCTCCGGGCCGTCTCGACAGCCAGCTTCATCTCCTCCATCGAGAACGTCGGATGCGACCCTCGATGCGGACCCCACCCGTAATCGCCATACAGCTTGATCCAGTCCGCCCCACGCCCGATCTGATCGCGAACCACGCGAATCAATGAGTCGACGCCATCCGCCTCTTCCGCTCCTTGCGGAACCCTCCACTCGAGCGCAAACCCCTTCGGTCCATAAGCGCCCGTCGCCACAATCGCGCGCGTGGATGCAAGCACTCGCGGACCCGGCACGATCCCTTGCTCCACCGCTTGTTTCAGCTCGACATCGGCATAAGCGGCGCCTTCGGTTCCAAGGTCTCGCACGGTGGTGTAGCCGGCCATCAAAGTAGCGCGCAGATGATTCACGGCCCGCGCGGCCCGCAGCGCCAGGCCTTCCTGCAACACCTGGTCGTTCCACAATGTCTCGTTATAAGGATGCAGCAGGATGTGCGAGTGGCCTTCCACCAGCCCGGGCATCAGCGTCAACCCAGGCAGTTCGACAACCCGCAAATCGCCGGCCTGAATCGACGCCGCGGGTCCGGCCGCATCGATGCGCTTGCCCTTGACGCGTACCGCCCAGTTCTCGTGCGTGGTCTCACCATCGAACACGCGAGCCGGCAGCAGCACTACATCCACAGCGACGGCTTGGGACAGCAGCAGGCAAGCGCCCGCCAGGGCGCGACAGATCCCCATCTACGAACTCTGGCGTTTGGCGACGATGTCGAACGAGGTGTCTTCGTTGAATGTCACCTTCAGCTTCATCTCGTCGCCCGTCACCTTGCCCGCGTACTTCAACGTTACGTCCTGCCCGCCGAAGTTGCGGATCACCGAGAAGCTCACCGCATCGCCGTCGACCGTTCCATCCTTGATCTCGGCCTCGCCCTGCGCGCTGACGACTTTCCCCGTAAGCTTCGATCCGTCCGCTTTCAATACAAAGGTGCTCTGCCGTTGCGAGCCGTCGGGCGTCGTATATTCGGCCTTCCACGACCCGTTCACGTCGGCCGCGCATAGCAGCAGGCCCAGACACATCATGAGCGCGAGCGTTCTGAATACCATTCCTGAAACCTCCTCGGGATCGACGCGATATTATCACAGGAGAACCATGACCACGTTACTGTCCCGACGCTCGCTGCTCGGTTCAGCCGTCGCAGCCGGGCTCGCGCGCTCCATCGGCGCGATGCCGCTTTCTCAGATCAAGCTCGGCGTCACCACCGACGAGATCGACGAGGATCCCGCCGTAGCGGCAGCCTTCCTCAAACGCTTCGACCTTCACTACGCCGAGGTGCGCTCGCTCAACGGCAAGTACGGCACCGCGCAACCGCTGGAAATGATCCGCAAAACTCGCGCCGCGTTCGACTCGAACGATGTCCACACCTCGATCGTCGATACAGCGTTCTTCCGCGGCGCGATTCCAGCCGACGACGCCGCCCTCAGCCGCGAATGGGCCCTGCTCGATGCCGCTATGCAACGCAGTGACATCCTCGGGACGAAGGACCTCCGCATATTCGCCTTTCTCCCGAAGGACGGCAAGACGGGCGACACCAGCGCCTACCCGCGCAGCTACGAGCTTCTCTCCGAGGCAGCCGAGCGCGCGCGTCCACGCGGATTCCGGCTTGCGGTCGAGAACCTGAAAGGCAGCTACGTCCAAACCGGAGCCGATTCCGCGCGCCTGCTCAAAGCCGTGACCGCCCCCAATCTCGGCCTCTGCTGGGATCCCAACAATGCCGGCTCGGTCGGCGAGACTTCGTTCCCCGAAGGCTACCGCAAGCTCGATCCAGCGCGCATCTTCCACGTCCACTTGCGCGACTACCGCCAAAAGCCCGACGGCGGCGTCGAGTGGACCGCCGTCGGCGCGGGCGAGTTCGACAATGCCGGTCAGCTCCGCGCCCTGATCAAAGACGGCTACAAAGCGACCTTCACTCTTGAAACCCACTGGCGCGATCCGAAAGGCAAAGCGTATTCCACAGAAACGTCCCTTGCCGGGCTCTTCAAAGTAATCGAAGCGTTGTAACGCAAACCCGCTCTGGCGCGTACCTATACTGAGTGCGGCCCCTGCTACCGGTTTCAACGTTCCTCATCCTGACTTGGATGGCCTCGGCGGACGACACCGTCGTCTTCCGTAGCGACGTGTCGTTGATCCGCGTCGACGCCCAGGTAGTAGACCGCAACAATCGCGCCATCACGGGTCTTGGTCCCGACGACTTTGTCCTGCGCGACGAAGGCATCGTCCGCGAGATCCGCAACTTCGCGCGCGAAGACATGCCGCTCGATGTCTTGCTGCTGCTCGATGTCAGCGCCAGCATGCGTCCCCATGTGGAACGGATAGCATCCGCGGCGCATCAGGCGTTGACGGTGTTGGGCGAGGACGATCGCGTCGGCATCATGGTCTTCGATCGCTCGACCCGGTTGCGAATGCCCTTTCGCAAAGGCCGGTCGAACGTCGAGCGCGAGATGGACTCGCTGCTGCGCCACGAGACCTTTCACGGCGGCACCGACATTACTCGTGGCATGTTCGACGCAGCCGCCTACGTGAAGCGAGAAGGCCGTCGCGAAGCGCGCCGCGCCATCGTCATCCTCACCGACGACGAAACCGAGCGCGACCGCGATGAAGAGGGCGTGCTTGCCGCGCTCGAACGCTCCGACACGGTCATGAGCGCCCTGATTGCGCCCGATGCGATGGGCACCCACAAAGGCATTGGCCGGCCTCAACGTGGCGGCACTTGGGGCAGCGGTCCGTCGATCGGCGGTCCATTGGGCGGCATCATTCTCGGACGCCGCGGCGGCTATGGTGGACCCGGTGGCGCTCCCGGCGGCTACGGTGGACATCACACCAGTTCGGCAGGTACCGCGGAAATAGCTCGCCGCTCGGGTGGCGATAGCATGCCCGTCGATGACGCTTCGTCTCTCGAAGAAACACTCGCGCGGCTGCGTCAGCGTTACGCTCTGCACTTCTATGCTCCCACCGGAGTCAAGACAGGTCAGCAGCGCAACATTCAAGTTCAGTTGGCCAGCGCCGCCAGCCGCCGCTATCCCGACGCGGAAGTCCGCTACCGGCGAATCTATCTCGCCCCCGATTCCGGTGGATCACAAGGCCCCGTCAATTCGGAGCCCGTGGTCGTCACGCGGGCCGGGTCCAGCGATGCAGAGTCAAAGAGCGAGCCGAGCCAGTCGACGAACGCGAACGCGAACTCGCGCCGCCGCCGCGCCGTCAACGAAGACGGATCGTCGATAGACTCCGTCCCGGTCACCTCGCCGTCCACTGATGCACCCGCTTCCTCCAAACCGGGAACCGCTCCGTCCGGTGGATGGCGCCGCGTCAACCCCGGCGACCGCCCGTAATCCCCGCCTGACTCCAGCGCGTTCACGCCGAATATAAATCTATTTCTGAACTCTTTTGAATGAGTTCCATGATCGGCCCCCTCTCAATGCCAAACTCGCCCGGTACATTGAGAGTGGGAGAAGAGATCAGTCATGAAACAATGCAAGCCGCAACGAAGTAGGATGAGTTAGATCATGGACAAGCCCCGGCTTGGTTTTTGGCAAATCTGGAACATGAGTTTCGGATTCCTTGGCATTCAGTTTGGCTGGGGATTGCAGATGGCCAATATGAGCGCCATCTACGAGTATCTGGGCGCCCGGGCCGATCAGATTCCAATCCTCTGGCTCGCTGCGCCGCTCACCGGACTCATCGTCCAACCCATCATCGGCCACATGAGCGATCACACGTGGAACCGTTTGGGACGGCGCAGGCCCTACTTCCTCACCGGCGCAATTCTGAGTTCGCTCGCGCTCTTGCTGATGCCGAATTCGTCCGCGCTGTGGATGGCCGCGGGCCTGCTGTGGATTCTCGATGCTTCGATCAACATCAGCATGGAACCGTTCCGCGCTTTTGTAGCGGACATGCTGCCCGAAGATCAAAGGACGCGCGGCTTTGCCATGCAAAGTATCTTCATCGGTCTCGGCGCGGTGATCGCCTCTGCAATGCCGTACCTGCTCACCAACGTGTTCGGTTTGACGGAAGTTCGCGCCCAAGGTGCCATCCCGATCTCCGTGCGATTCTCGTTCTACATGGGAGCTGCCGCCTTCTTCGGCGCGGTGATGTGGACCATTCTCCGAACCAGGGAATATCCGCCGGAAGGTGGCGAACCGAAGCGTCAAAGCGCGGGTTTGGCTGCCAACGCGCGCGAGATTCTCGACTCCATTGCGGAAACGCCGGCGACCATGCGTCAGCTCGCAGCCGTCCAGTTCTTTACGTGGCTCGGCCTGTTCTGCATGTGGCTGTACTTCGCGCCCGCCGTGGCGCGCAATGTCTTCGGGGCTCCCGACGAGAACTCGCCGCTCTACACAACCGGCGTCGAGTGGGCGGGTCTTTGCTTCGGGATGTACTCGGTCGTCTGTTTCTTCTTCTCGTGGTGGCTGCCGTCGATTGCCGGGCGTCTCGGCCGCCGTGCGACCCACGCGATTTGCCTTCTATGCGGCGCTGCGGGACTGCTCTCGGTCGGCGTCATTCACGACCGGTGGCTTCTGCTCCTATCGATGATCGGCGTCGGCATCGCATGGGCCAGCACGCTCTCCATGCCCTACGCGATCCTCGCCGGATGCGTTCCGCCCGCCAAAACCGGGATATACATGGGCATTTTCAACTTCGCGATCGTCCTTCCGGAGATCATCGCCTCCCTCGTATTCGGTTGGGTGATGGGCCATCTGCTCGGCAACAACCGTCTACTCGCGGTTATGGGCGGCGGAGTGTTCATGATTGTCGCCGCGTCATTGATGGCGCGCGTTCAGGAAGCGCCGGCAACTTGGAACGCGAACAGATACTAACGCTTCTCCGTGAAAGGATCGTGCGCTTCGCGGCATCCAGATTATCGAGGGATGCCGCCGAAGATTTAGCGCAGGAAGTGCTCATGCTGCTGCACGAGAAGTACCCGGAACTGGACCGTATTGAGGACCTTCTACCGCTGTCTTTGCAGATCGTGCGCTTCAAAATCCTCGGAGCCCGGCGCAAACTGGTTCGGCACGGTGAGTACTCGCAAGTGTCCGTCGATGCTTTGCCGCTGGCCGATCCAGCCATCGATGCGGAGCGGCGCCTGTCCCAGCGCAGGCTGGTCGAGCGTTTGCGCGCCGCGCTGCCGCGCTTGGGCGGACGCTGCCGTGAACTGCTGAAATATAAGTTGGAGGGCAAGAGCTTCGGCGACATTCAAACCATCATGGGAGCGGCTTCCATCAACACCGTCTACACCTGGGATTCGCGATGCCGGAAGCAATTGATGGGTCTGCTGGGCGGGAAGTGGGAAGATCAGTGACTCCGGACCACATCAAGCAACTGATCGGAGGCTACGCAACCGGTACGCTCACGCCCGGGGAACAGCAGGCGTTGTTTCAGGCCGCGCTCGAGGATCAGGACGTGTTCGATGCGCTGAACCATGAGCAGCCGCTCAAGGACGCGCTGGAGAGCCCGGCTGTAAGGCGTGAGCTTGCCGCTGTTCTCGAGAGCAAGCCGTCGTGGTGGCGCATGCGATGGCCGGTTCCTGTGGCAGCGGGGGCTGTGGCTCTCGCCGCGCTCACCGTGGCCCTCATGGTGAACTACAACCGCCCGGCTCCGCACCCGCAAGAAGCAAAGCAGATGGTTCAGAATCGACTGCCTGAGCCTGTCGAACCAGCGCCGGCCCCGATAGAAAAGCGTAAGCCCGCGAGGAAGCAGAAGCCGGAGCCTCGCGTTCAGGAGCCAGCGCGTGTTGCGGCGCCGATTCAGGATTCCATCGTCGAGCCGCCCGCCGTGGCTGCTGCGCCCAGCATGGCGAGAGGGATGAGAGGCGGTGTCGTCGGAGGCGTCGTCGGCGGATTCACAGCGAGTCCAGCCAAATCGGAGATGTTGGCGTTGACAGCAACGCCGCTGGGATTGCGCTATTCAATATCCGCAGGCCGGCTCGTAGTGGAGTCGGACACAGATGCAGTGCTGTATCTCTTCCGCCGCCAGGGACCGGCGGACTGGATACCGGTGACGCCCGGCGGTCTCACATTAAAAGCTCACGCAGCGGCTACCACTCCGCCCGTCGCCGGCGATGCCCTGCTGATACTGTCGCCAACGCTGTTGCCTCAATTGGCCCAAACCGGACCGGCCTTGAACGCAACCATCGGCCGCATCCGCGAAGTGAATGAAGCTCCGCTGTCACCGGGGCAAGCAATTGCCGGATCGACGTATCTCGTATCGCCGCGAGCCGCGGCCGGCGCAGTTCTGGTTGCGCCATTGGTTTTGCCGTAATGTTGCCGCTATTCGACGAAGCCCCATCGTTCCGGCGCGATCTCTTGTGCCGCGGTTGGATAAGGTTGGCGCGTGACACCCAAACCGGACCGGCCTTGAACGCACCCAAGGTTCTGGATTGCCGCGCCCTGTCTTCCGTCCGATAATAGTAGCTGACCGATCTTCTCGCGGAGGAGTCGTTCCGCGGGTCTCGGCTTCGGAGACGCCCGCCAGTACCTTCGAAGCGGACCGGTCATCCATCGGCCGCCCGCGTGAGATGAACGAGCTTCCACTATCGCTGGCCCACGCGGTTGCCGGATCCGCTTCCAGCGCCGTGCTGGTTGCGCCGGTGGTGTTGCCCTAATGTTGCCGCTATTCGACGAAGCGCCTTCCTTCCGCCGCGATCTTCTCGCGGCGAAGTTGAATGAACTCGCGCGCAACAACATCTTCATCGGAACCAGTTCGTGGAAGTACGAGGGCTGGTGCGGCCAAATCTATTCGCGCGACCGCTATTCTACGCGCGGGCGCTTCGCCCGGAAGCGCTTCGAAGCGGACTGCATCGGCGAGTACGCCGAAACATTTCCGATCGTTTGTGGTGACTTCTCGTTCTATCAGTTTCCAGCCCCGGCATTCTGGCAGCGCCTGTTCTCTTCAGCGGGACCGCGCTTGCGATTCGCCTTCAAGGTCCCCGAAGAGATCACAGCGCGCGAGTTTCCGGCCCATCCTCGCTATGGTCCGCGCGGAGGCACGGCGAACCCCACGTTTCTCGATGCCGGTCTGTTCCGCGCCAACTTCACGGATCTGCTCGCGCCGTATCAGTCGCAAGTGCCGGTGCTCATCTTCGAGTTCCGGACGCTCGCGAAACGCAGCTACGCGGACGCCAGCAAGTTCATCGAGGACCTGGATCCGTTCCTGTCGCGATTGCCCGGCGGCTTCCAATACTCGGTGGAGACTCGCAACGACGATTACCTGGTTCCCGAATACTTCGAGTGTCTTCGCAAGCACGGCGTCGCGCACGTGTTCAATTCCTGGACGCGCATGCCTGGCCTCGGGCGGCAGATCAA
The DNA here is from genome assembly GCA_038322705.1 of Bryobacterales bacterium. Classification (GTDB taxonomy): domain Bacteria; phylum Acidobacteriota; class Terriglobia; order Bryobacterales; family Bryobacteraceae; genus TMP-7. The sequence continues at coordinate 15,955 of JBBQGC010000057.1, forward strand.
AATCCGCGATGCCTGCACAGCCGATTTCTTCGTAACGCGGGCCCTGTTGCGTCCCGGCCGCGAGTACGAAGACGCCGTCGAACGGTTCTCTCCCTACGACCGGATTCAGGAAGAGAATCCGAGCGCGCGCATCGCGATTCGCGAGATGATTCGCACCGCGCGCGAGGAGAATCGGCGCGCCTACATCTTCGTTAACAACCGCCTCGAGGGAAACGCGCCGCAAACCATCGAAGCTATTCTGAAAGATGACTGATCGTTACGACGCGCTTCTGTTCGACTTCGACGGAGTTCTGGTAGACAGCGAGCCCGTGCACTTCGCATGCTGGCAGGAAGTGCTGGCGCCTTTCGGAGTCGACCTGCCTTGGGACACCTACGCGGCCAGTTGCATTGGCGTTGCCGATCGCGAAATGATCCATCAGTTCGCCGCCAACCTCGGCATCGACTTCGACCAGTTGTGGGCCCAGTATCCGAAGAAGAAGGACCTGTTCCGCTCCCGCAATGAAGAGCTGGTCACGTTTCTTCCGGAGACGCTCGACGTGGTCCGCGAAGCCGCGGCCGCGTATCCGCTGGCAGTGGTATCCTCGAGCGCTCGTGTCGAGGTGGAACCGGTGCTGGTGCGCGGCGGCATTCGCGATTGTTTCACCGCCTTGGTGTGCGGCAGCGAGGTTCCAATGTTGAAGCCCGCGCCCGATCCGTATCTCCGCGCGGCGGAACTCCTCAACGCGTCGCGGGCCCTGGTGATCGAGGATTCCGACGCCGGCGAGCAGAGTGGACGGGCAGCAGGTTTCGATGTCCTGCGCATCACCAGCGCCGCCGAACTCGCGCCGCGTCTCCGCCAGTTGATAAAGTAAGCGCTGTGAAGCTGTCACGCGTTCTCATCATGATCGGCCTGCTGCTGTTGCTGGCGGTTGCCGCCTACGCCTATTACCCTCCGTTCCGTCTGCTCACTCTCGTCGCTGTCGGACACAGTCCGGTGTGCCCCGTCAGTAACGCGATGGATGCCGACTCCCACTCCAAGAAACTGGAAGCTGCGCACAACCGCCTGGTGAAAGCCATGGTGAAGTTGCAGCACGACGATGCGGGATACGACCAATGGCAAACTCCGGTAGGCACGTATTGGATTCCCTCGGGCGACCGCTTCGTGTTGCCGTTCAATCTCGCCGAGCAGGAGCTGAAGATCTATGGCACAGGTCCGCAGGATGTTCACGACGGCGATGTCGTTCTGGATTGCGGCGCAAACGTCGGTGTGTTTACCCGCGAGGCGCTGAATCACGGTGCGTCCAAGGTGATCGCGATCGAGCCGGCGCCCGAAAACCTCGAGTCCTTCCGCCGCACGTTCAAGGATGAGATCGCCTCGGGCCGAGTCGTCCTCGTACCGAAGGGCGTTTGGGACAAAGACGACGTCTTGACTCTGCACATCGACAAGAACAACACCGCCGCGGACACCTTCGTGATCGAACGCAAGGAGACCACGAGCGATGTCAAAGTTCCGCTCACCACCATCGACAAGCTCGTAGCTGAACTGAAGCTCCCACGTGTCGATTACATCAAGATGGACATTGAAGGCGCGGAGCCGAACGCTTTACGCGGGGCGCACGACACCATCGCCAAGTGGAAGCCGCGCATCTCCATCTCGGCATATCATCAGCCCGATCATCCGGTGATCATCCCGCAAATCATTCGCGAGACACGCCCCGATTACACGATGGAGTGCGGCCCGTGCGCCGAAGCTCACGGTCACATCCGGCCCGATATCCTGTACTTCCGCTGATCCGCACAACATGCTCCTGGAACTCCGCAACATTGAGAAGCGGTTCGGCGGCGTCACTGCGCTCAAGCGCGGCGATCTGAGTGTCGAAGCTGGTGAAGCTCATCTATTGATGGGCGAGAACGGCGCAGGCAAATCGACGTTGATGAAAATCGTCGCGGGATTGCAGCCGTTCGATGCGGGCGAGATGTTATGGCGCGGTCGGCCTGTGCGGTTTCGCAATCCCGCCGAGGCCGCGCGCAACGGCATCGCGATGGTGCATCAGGAATCGCTGCTGGCGCCGCATTTGACGGTGGCCGAGAACATCTTCCTGGGCCGCGAAGACGCAAGCGCGCTCGGATGGGTGTTCCGCCGGCGCATGATGCAGCGCGCCGCACGGCTCATCGAAGAACACCACTTCCCGTTAAAAGCCGACTCGCGCGTGGACAAGCTGAGTCCCGCCGGCAAACAACTGGTAGAGATCTGCCGCGCGCTGGAACAGGGGTCGAGCCTGCTGATTTTCGACGAACCCACGTCATCGTTATCGGGCGCGGAAACCCAGGAGGTGTTCCGCATCGTGGGCGGGTTGAAGGCGCGCGGAATGGGAGTGATTTACATCACCCACCGCTTGGACGAACTGCGCTCGGTTGGCGACCGCGTCACTGTCCTGCGGGATGGAGAGACGGTGCATACCGGACCGCTGTCCGGCCTCACGACCGACCAATTGATCCATTACATGGTGGGGCGCGAGGTGAGCGCGATCTATGCCCGCGAGCCCGGCGAGCGCGGCGCTGAGTTGCTGCGCGTCACCGGCTTGAACAGGTCGCCGCTGCTCAAGGACATCAGCCTGTCACTGCATGCGGGCGAGATTACCGGGATGGCCGGACTGATCGGCGCGGGACGCACAGAGTTGTGCCGGGCGTTGTTCGGCATCGATCCGATCGACAGCGGCGAGATCGTAGTCGATGGTAAACCGGTGCGCATTGGGAATCCACAACAAGCGGTGCGAGCGGGTCTGGCGCTGATTCCTGAAGACCGCCAACGCTCGGGGCTGGCCACCGCGCTCCCGATCGCGTTCAACATCACCATGGCCAGCGTCGATCGCGTGACCCATTTTTCGCTGATCGATCACGGGGCTGAGCGGGCGGTGACGAAGGAGTACATGGGCAAGCTGCGCATCAAGATGGATTCGCCGAGTCAACTCGCGGGGCGCCTGAGCGGCGGCAATCAACAAAAGATCGTGATCGCAAAATGGCTGGCGCGTGGGGCTCGCGTGTTTCTGTTCGATGAGCCGACGCGCGGTATCGACGTGGGCGCGAAGGTGGAAGTGTTCGAAGTGATGGACCAACTGGCGCGCTCCGGAGCCGCTGTCCTGATGGTGAGTTCCGAGTTATCGGAGTTGCAGCAGGTGGCGGATCGAATCCTGGTGATGCGTCAGGGCCGGATCACGGGTGAGCTTCCGGGCCGCTCCACTCAGAACGCGATCCTGCGCCTGGCAGCTTTCGAGGAGACCCCGCAATGATTCAGCGGCTGCTGCCGTTCATCACTCTGATCATCCTGTGCGTCGCGCTGAGCATCGCGTCTCCGCATTTTCTGTCCGAAACAAATCTGTCGAGCGTTGTTCGCCAAACCGCGGTGATCAACATCATGGCGCTGGGCATGACGCTGATCATTATCTCCGGCGGCATTGACCTTTCGGTAGGCGCTATTCTCGCCATGGCCGGTCTGCTCGGCACGATGGCCATGGAAAGCGGTCAACCGATTCTGGTCGGCGTGCTGATCGGCATTCTCACCGGCGCGGCGTGCGGGTTCCTGAATGGCTTTTTGATTACCCGGTTGCGCGTGAATCCGTTCATCGTGACTCTCGGCACTTTGGGCATTTTCCGCGGGGTCACGTTGATCATCTCCAACGGACTGCCGGTGCACAAGATTCCGCCGGCGTTCTCGTTCCTTGGCGAAGGCAATCTGTTGGGCGTTCCGTTCGTGCTGTGGATTCTGATGCTGTGCGCGCTGTTAATGCACGTGCTGCTCGATTACACCAAGCTTGGGCGTTACGCGTTTTCGATCGGCAGCAATGAGCAGGCGGCGTTCTATGCGGGCATTCCGGTGAGCTTTCACCTGACTGCTGTGTACGCGGTAGCGGGCATGCTGACTGGCCTTTCTGGAATGATCGAGGCATCGCGGTTGATGACAGGCCAGCCGACAGCGGGACAGGGTTATGAGTTGCAGGCGATCGCGGCAGTAGTGATTGGCGGCGGCTCGCTGAGGGGCGGGGAGGGCAGCGTGATCGGTACGCTGATCGGCGCGTTCATCATGGGCCTGCTGTCGAACGGCAGCGATCTGCTGGGCATCAGCCCGTATCTGCAGCAGGCGATTATCGGGGGCGTGATTATACTCGCCGTTACCGTCGATGAGTTGCGGAAGCGGAAGATGCTGACGTAAGCGCGTTCAATGAGCGGCGCCCAGCTTCTCCTGCATGTCTTCGAGTGCGATGCGCTTGGTTTCCGGGTACACCATCAACACCACGAAGAACTGCAGCAGCATCATCGCAGCGAAGAACACGAACGGCGCGGGCTTCGACCAGGCGGCGATCACCGGAAAGCTCCAGGAAATGGCCGCGTTCATCGCCCAATGTGTGAAGCTGCCTAGGCTTTGTCCCTTGGCTCGTACACTGGTCGGAAACACTTCGCTCAAATACACCCAGATCACGGCGCCTTGCGAAAAGGCGAAGAACGCGATGAAGCCTACCAGCAACCACACCAGCAGCCCTTCATTGCTGCCCGAGAAGAAGATGGCAGCAACGCCGCCGAGACAGGCCGCGGTTCCCAGCGCTCCGATCAGAAGTAGCGGCTTGCGGCCTACCTTGTCGATGATCGACATCGCGATTGTGGTGAACAGCAGATTCGTCGCGCCGATCGCGACCGCCTGAAGATCGCCCGAAACCTTGCTGAAACCGGCTCTGGCGAAGATGTCGTTCAGGTAGTAAAGAATCGCGTTGATGCCCGAAAGCTGATTGAACATGCCGATCGAGATCGCCAGGAATATCGGCAAACGGTACTTCCAACTGAACAGCGGCTCCTGGCCATGCGTATCTACACGCTGCGCCGCGGCCGCCATATCGCGAAGTTCGGCGCCGATGTTCTCTTCGCCGATCAGCTCCAGAACCTGACGTGCTTCGGCCACGCGGCCCTTCTGCGCGAGCCACCGCGGACTACGCGGAATTCCAAACAGCATCAACAGGAACAGCAAGGCGGGGAGTGCGGCGACGCCCAGCTTCCAGCGCCACTCCTGCTCACCGAAGCCGGAAATACCGACGACGTAGTTCGAAAGGTAAGCCAGCAGGATGCCCGCGACGACATTGAATTGAAAGAATCCGACCAGGCGTCCGCGCCATTTTGCAGGTGCTATTTCTGCGATGTACATCGGACCCAACACCGACGAGCCGCCGATCCCCAAGCCACCAATGAAGCGGAAGAACACGAGCGAATTCCAATCCCAGGCCAGCGCGCAACCCAGCGCGGAGACAACGTACAGAACAGCCATCAGGCGCAGACTGTCGCGGCGTCCGTAACGATCGCCGGGCATGCCTGCCAGCATCGCTCCGAAAATCGTGCCGACCAGGGCGGCTGCGACGGTGAGTCCCAAGCCTCCCGGTGTGAGATGAAATGTTTGCGTCAACGCGCCGGTCGCGCCGGCAATCACCGCCGTGTCGAAGCCGAACAACAGCCCGCCCAGTGCGGCAACAACCGTGCTTTTCAAAAGCGAGGGGGACAGAGTCATGGGTTCACACCAGTATGTTCTGCCTGTTCCGCCAACACCAGCGAGCCAAGCACTCCCGCACGCGCACCCAGCGCAGGCGGCACTACAAATTCATCCAACCCTTCCGTAACTTCCGTGATGCGGATGTAGCCGTTCAACAGTTGCGCGAGTTCAGCGCGGATCAGCGGGAACAATTGCTGCTGCTGCATGACGCCTCCGCCTAACACGATGCGCCGCGGGGACAGCGTGCAGACCCAGTTGTTCAAGGCGAGCGCGAGGTAGCGAGCTTCCAGGGTCCACGCGGGATGATGGGGCGCATGTTGCGTTGCGGGAGTGCCCCAACGCTGCTCCATCGCGGGACCGCTCGCCAAGCCTTCCAGGCAATCGCCGTGAAAAGGACATGTGCCTGGGAAGGGGTCCGTGTTCAGGTCATGCGGGATGCGGATATGTCCCATCTCCGGATGCATCGCGCCATGGATGAGCTGTCCGCGCACCATTGCTCCGCCGCCGATTCCGGTGCCCACGGTGAGGTACAGAAAATCGTCAAGACCCTGAGCCGCTCCCCAACGCGCCTCGCCTAATGCGGCTGCGTTCACGTCGGTATCGAAGCCCACCGGCACGTTCAACGCGCGGCGAACCGATCCGGCAAGATCGAAGTTCTGCCAAGCCAGTTTCGGTGTCGACGTGATGAAACCGAAGGTGCGCGAAGACGGATCGAGATCGACGGGCCCGAAGGAGCCGATGCCCACAGCCTGCACAGCGGGATGGTGTCCGCGGAAAAACTCGATCGCTGCGCGCGTGGTTTCCGCGGGGCCTGTCGTGCGAATCTCCTGGGTTTTGAGATCGCCGGGACCGCTACCCACGCCGCAGATGAACTTGGTGCCGCCCGCTTCGATCGCGCCGAACACGTCCATTATGAATTCGACTGTGACACGGCGCGCGCAACCTGGTCAATGGCAGTGCGCGCGGACGCGATCGAGCCCGGCATGGAAAAGAACGGGTGAATCATGCCGGGATAGCGCGTGCACGTGACGCGCACACCGGCCTGTTCGAGCCTGCGCGCGTATGCCTCGCCTTCATCGCGCAACACGTCGCACTCGGCCGTGATGACGAGCGCAGGCGGCAACCCGCTGAGATCGCCGGCAAGCAAGGGCGAGGCAGACCAGTGCGACGCATCACCCGGACCGGCCAGATAGCAGTCTCGAAACCACTCCATCTCTGACCGCGTTAGAAAATAGCCGTCGGCGAATTCGCGGTATGAATCGGTATCGAAGGACGACAGGTTGGTGACGGGATACACCAGCACCTGCAACGCGAGTGGAGGCCCGCCCCAATCGCGCGCCTTCAGACAAACGACTGCCGCGAGATTTCCACCTGCGCTATCGCCGCCTACTGCGATGCGATGTGGATCGATGCCGAGACGCTTCGCATTCGCGTGCACCCATGCTGTAGCGGCGACGCAATCATCGACCGCGGCGGGGAACTTGTTTTCGGGAGCGAGCCGGTAGTCGACGGCAACGACGACCGCTCCGGACCGGCGTGCAATCGCGCGGCACACCACGTCATGCGTGTCCAGATCGCACAACACCCAGCCGCCGCCATGGAAATACACCATCGCAGGCCGATCGACAGGATCATCGGGCGTGTAGATGCGCAGCGTCACGCCCGCGCCGATGCGAACGTCTTCGACATGCGCGACGTCCTCGCGATTCCCGGCATATGGTTCCAAGCCAGTGGCCGCGAGTATACGCGCTTCGCCTACGGGCAGAGTTTCAAGCGGGAGCCCGCGCTCCGCTTCTATCGCAGCCAGCACCGCTTCCACATCGGGGTCGAGAGCGCGGCGAGTCATGTTCTATTCCGCTATGGTATATCGCCGAAGTGAGATGGCCTTGCCGGTCTTCTCGTCGACTTCGATAATGACGGAGTGCAACTCAGCGCCGTGCCGCGCGGCCTCCATGCGCACCGGCAACGAAGTGAGAAAGCGGCGGAGGATGATGTTCTTGTCGACGCCGATCACGGAGTCGTACGGGCCGGTCATGCCGACATCGGTTTGATACGCGGTGCCGCCTGTGAGGATGCGCGTGTCGGCGGTGGGCACGTGCGTATGCGTGCCGATTACAGCGCTGACGCGACCGTCCAGATACCAGCCCATGGCCATTTTTTCGCTGGTCAACTCGGCGTGAAAATCCACGAAGCGAACCTTGACAAGGCCGTTCAGGTTGGCCAGGATCTGGTCCGCTTTACGGAACGGATCGTTGGTGGCCGGCATGTGCGTGCGGCCTTGCAGATTGATCACTGCGCAATGTACGCCGTTGCGCGCCTCAACGACAAACACGCCGCTGCCGGGCAAGTCGTCAGTGTAGTTCGCGGGCCGGAGCAATTTGGGCTGGCGCGCGAAGTAGTCGTAAATTTCCTTCTTGTCCCAGATGTGATTGCCACTGGTGAGTACGTCTAGTCCCAGCGAGAATAGTTCTTCGGCGATGAGCGGCGTGATACCGAAGCCGCCGGCAGAATTTTCGGCGTTGGCAATGGCCAGATCGATGCTGTTCTCGCGCACAATGCGGGCCAAGTGCTGCGCGACCATACCCCGGCCTGGGGAGGCGAAAATATCACCAATAAAAAGAAGATTCATGAAGGGCGGGCTATGGGGGGGTGGACCCCGCTAGGGGTTGGAGCGCACCACTTGACCGTGACGACTCCTGTCATTGACCCCTGATTCCAAGGGGGAACCCTCCGAGCGCCTTTAGGCTTCTCCGTTCGGCGAAACGCCGCCGGAGCTTGCACACCGGCGCATATAACGAGCCGGGCTCCATGACAAGTCTATCGGATCAATTATAGAAGAGCCGCGCACCTGTTTTGCAGGAACGCTCCGCAAAGATAATAACACGGTTTGGGCCATTTTCGACCATGTTTTAGCGGCATTCCAATTGCATTTGGCCTGCGATGAGAGACGTCCCCTCGGGGAGCGGACGCTGCGCATCGAGCGTGTTAGAATCAATGCGTTTGCAATAATTTTGGAGGGTGAATGTCTGTTGAACAGAAGGTGAAGCAGATTATTGTCGAGCAGCTCGGCGTAGACGAAAGCCAAGTGGATAGCACGGCGTCGTTCGTGGACGACCTGGGCGCCGACTCTCTCGATATCGTCGAGCTCGTAATGGCCTTCGAAGAGGCGTTCGATCTCGACATTCCCGACGAGGACGCCGAGAAGATACAGACGGTGAAAGACGCCGTCGATTACATCGAGAGCAAAAAAGGGAAATAGGTTCCCTGTCCGGTCTGCCATCCAACGGAGCGCAATTTGTCACGAAGAGTGGTTGTCACCGGTGTCGGGCTGCTCAATTCCACAGGAATCGGAACGGAAGAGACCTGGCAGGCGATTCGGAACGGGACAAGCGGAATCTGCCGCATCACGGCCTTCGATCCGTCCGCGTTCAGCAGCCAGATCGCCGGGGAAGTGAAGAACTTCAACCCTGGGCTATACATCGAGAAGAAAGAAATTAAGAAGATGGGGCGGTTTATCCAGTTCGCCATCGCGGCGTCTGAGTTCGCCCTGAAGTCGTCCGGCCTGACCATCTCCGATGAGATCGCCGAATGTGCCGGAGTATATATCGGCAGCGGGATCGGCGGCTTTGAAGTGATCGAGCGCGAGCACAAGATTCTGCTCGAAAAGGGCCCGGGGCGTATCTCGCCGTTTTTTATTCCAGCGACGATCATCAATCTCGCATCGGGATACGTTTCGATCCGCACGGGGGCGAAGGGTCCCAACTCCGCTACGGCTACGGCGTGTACCAGCAGCGCGCACGCTATCGGCGACTCGTACAAAATCATCCAGCGCGGCGACGCCGACGTGATGATCTGCGGGGGCGCGGAAGCGGCCGTGACTCCGATGAGCGTCGGCGGATTTGCGGCCATGCGGGCTCTATCGCAACGCAACGCGGAGCCGCAGCGCGCTTCGAGGCCGTGGGACCGCGACCGCGACGGGTTCGTGGTGGGCGAGGGCTCCGGCATCCTGATTCTCGAGGAGCTGGAATTCGCCAAGCGCCGCGGGGCGCCGATTCTGGCCGAGGTGGCCGGCTACGGTATGAGCGCGGATGCGTATCACATGACGTCGCCGTCCGAGGATGGAGACGGCGCGTTTCGCGTGATGAACAATGCGCTGCGGGATGCGAAGCTGGCGCCCTCGGAGGTCGACTACATCAACGCGCACGGCACGTCCACCGAAGTCGGCGACCGGATCGAGACCATCGCGATCAAGCGTGTGTTCGGGCAGGACACGAAAGTAGCGGTCAGCTCCACCAAATCGATGACCGGACATTTGTTGGGCGGCGCGGGCGGTCTGGAAGCGGGCATCACAGTGCTGGCGATCCGCGATCAGATCGCGCCTCCAACGATCAATCTTGACAATCCCGATCCTGAGTGCGATTTGGATTATGTGCCCGGCCAGGCGCGTCCGATGCGCATCGATTCCGCTCTGTCAAACTCCTTCGGCTTTGGCGGCACCAACGGTTGTCTGATCTTCAAACGCTTCGAGTGACGGCAAAGTCCCGTCCCAATTTGTTTCCGAACTTAGCTCTATGAAAATCGTCGTCGCTATCAAACAAGTACCCGTCCGCGATTCCCAGTTGCGCGTCGACGCCGGCGCCCACTGGATCCAGGAAGACGATCTCAGCTTCGAAATCAACGAGCCGGATGCTTACGCGCTCGAAGAGGCTTTGCAGTTGAAGGAGAAGCACGGCGGCGAAGTGGTGGCGCTGTGTGCCGGACCGGCTCGTGCTGCGTCCACGATTCGCGAGGCGCTTGCCAAGGGAGCCGATCGCGCCATTCACGTCGAAGATGAAAATCTGCGGCAGCTCGACACGTTGGGCATCGCGCATCTGCTGGCCGGCGCGTTGAAGAGCGAGAAGCCCGACCTGATTCTGACGGGATTGCAGTCCGACGATTTAGGCTACGGCCAGACCGGCGTGGTGCTGGCCGAATTGCTGGGCGTTCCGCATTCGACGATCATCATGCAGGTGGAAGTGGACGGCGCGGGCATTCGGGTGAAGCGCGAACTCGAGAACGGATTCTTCCAGCACATCGAGATTCCGCTGCCCGCCGTGCTGACCATTCAATCGGGCATCAACAAGCTGCGGTACGCAACATTGATGGGGATCAAGAAGGCCAAGTCGAAAGAGATACGGCGTGTCATGGTGGGCGAGCTCGGAGCGGCGCCCCAGGCAACGGCCGTACTCGAGCGCGTGTACCTGCCGCAGAAATCGAAGCAGACCCAAATCTTCGAGGGCGATGCGAAAACAGTGGCGGCGCAGTTGGTCGAGAAGCTGAAATTCGAGGTTCGTGTCATATGAGCGGCGTACTGGTGGTGATGGAGCAGCAGGACGGCGTTTGGCATCGCATGTCCTGGGAGGCGCTGGCCGCGGGTCAGCAACTGGGGAAAGAGCTCGGCGTACCCGTGTTTGCCGCTGTCCTGGGGCAGGGAATCGAGAAGCTCGGAGCGGAACTTGCGGCCAAGAATCTGTCCAAGGTTCACGTTGTGGAGCACGCGCTTCTGAAGCAGTACACGCCCGACGGATTCACGGCGGCGCTGGAACAGTTGATCAAGGCGCACACGCCGGGTTACGTATTGTTCCCGCATACGTACACGGTTCGCGATTTCGCGCCGAAGCTGGCCGCGCGATTCGGGCGAACGTTGATCAGCGACGTGATTTCGTTTCACCAGGACGCGGGATCGCCGGTGTTCGTGCGCCAGATGTTTCAAGGCAAGCTCAACGCGGATTTCCGGCCGCAGGGCGAGGGCGCGGTGTTCGCGTCGATTCAGGCCGGAGCGTTTCGCGCCGAGAAACTGGAGGCGGGCACTGCTCCGGTGGAGACGTTCTCGCCGCAGATGGAAGCTGCGCAGATCCGCACGAAACCCCACCAGGCTTTCCGCGAGGCGGCGCGCGCGGTGGATCTCACGGCAGCCGAAATTATTGTCTCTGTCGGGCGCGGTATCAAAGAGAAAGACAATATTCACGTCGTCGAGGAACTCGCACAGGCATTGGGGGCGGAGCTTGCGGCATCGCGTCCGATCTGTGACAACGGATGGCTTCCGATGGAGCGCCAGGTGGGAAGTTCCGGACAGACAGTGTCGCCCAAGGTCTACATGGCGGTGGGGATTTCCGGAGCGATTCAACACCTGGTGGGCATGAAGGGATCGAAGACCATCGTGGCGATCAACAAGGACGCGAACGCGCCGATTTTCGAAGTTGCCGATTATGGCATCGTCGGTGATTTGTTCGAAGTGGTGCCCGCGCTGGTCGAGGCCGTCAAGAAAGCCAAGTCGTCGTAGTTAGCGCTTCCCGCGCTGCTTCAACCACGCGATCAGCGCCGCAGGATCGTCGCTGATGATCGCATCGACGCCCGCGTTGACCAGCCGCTCCCAATCGGCGGGCGTGTTGGCCGTCCATGCGACGATCTGAATTCCCGCGTGATGCGCGGCTTGGGTCTTGGCCGGCGTGACGAGCGAGTAGTGTGGCGATACGATCGCGGCGCCCGCCTCTTTCGCGACCGTTACGAAGTCCCGATCGTCGTTCTCAAGCAGCGCCGATAAGCGGATCTCGGGAGCCAATTCCTTCATGGCGTGCAAGGTTCGAAAATCGAAGGATTGCAGGATGACTCGCTTTTCCAGGTGATGGCGGCGAACCGCATCCAGCACGAGGTGCGCGAACTCCATGGGCGGCGGCGAGTATTGCGGGTGATCGCGGAAAATTTTGGTCTCGATGTTGAATTCGAACGTGCCCTGGGAGGCCAGCGCGAAGACTTCATCGAGCGTAGGCATGCGCGTGCCAGGGATCGGGGTCTGATCGGGGAATTTCGGGTTTCGGACGGCGCCGCAGTCCCACTTCTTCACTTGGGCGAGCGTCAGTTCGTGAATGACGGCGCGGGGCTGTGGACCGGTGCATACGGGCGCTTCGAGAATCGGATCGTGCGAGATCACCAGGACGTCGTCTTTGGTGACGGCCATGTCCAACTCGAGGACATCGACGCCTGAGCGGATCGCGTATTCAAAGGCGGGGATCGTATTCTCCGGGAAGCGTGCGCGAGCGCCGCGATGCCCGTGTACGAGGATGCGAGGAGCGGCGGTGGTCATAAAGAGAGATAGCAGCGCGAGAGCAAGGCTGCGCGTGATCATTCGTTGGTTTAGGGTAGCATTGCCGCTGACGCGCGGAGGGCGTAGTGATGGATCCATTCCCTCGGCTGGGGCGTCTCGACTCGACATGGGCCTTTGCGGTTTTGGCTGCTTCGCCGCTAGCCGCTACTCCTTCGCCGCGGCCTCCAGCGTGGCGATGTCGGCCTGGTCCTTGCACGCGACCGAGTACGAGAAAGCCGGCGTGAGCGCCTGCGCCGGGCCACCGTTGAGCAACGTCATTTGCTGGCCCATCAGTTCAATGGTGATGGTCGCGATCTTCCCGGCGGGCCATGGCCCCACGCCGCTCGAACGCAGCTCATTCACTTTCTTCGCTTCCGGAAATACCGAGAGATAAAACTCCGCGGCGTTTTCGGCGTTGTCGTTGAACCACAGAAACGGCGTGATCTTGTTCATGCTCAGGCCTCCAGGCACCCAACTTGAATTTAACAAGATGGCCAATCGCGGGGCTTGTGGGTCAGTTCCATTTATTATTGGCAATTGGGAAATTGAGCCAGAAGAACGGCGTTACCGGAATTCCAACGAGACGCCAGAACTCCGAGCAACTTCTAACCGCACTGCGTCGCGCGCCACACTTGACCCAAGTGCGTCTCATGCCCGGCCTGCCAATTCCCGAGAGGAGAACGTCCCGTATAAAGCGGCGGTTTCGGTTCAGGGTGGAATTCACAGCCGCGATTGGTCAGGTAAGCGCACTAGAATTCCGGTGACGAGGGCGGCTATGGCGTCCGCGACATCACCGCGCGCAGGATGCTATTGATCCGCGTCGAATAGCCCTCTCCGTACTTCCTCAGCCACTCGTAAACATCCCGGTCGAGACGGGCCGCGATCAGCACCTTGGACGGCCGGCGAAGTTGCGCTAGTTGCGCATCAGTCAGTGCCGGAATGCTTGAGTAATCGATGCCCGACTCATCGCCTGCCTCCTGCCGCCGGGATATGCGGTCCAACGTCGCCTTCTGGCGTTTACTCAAGGGTTTGCTGAATATAGATTCGGGGCTCACGTTCACCAGCTTCCCTGGCTGAGATGATTCGGACAGTTTCTTCCTCATTGTCGTTCTCCTTGCGGTAGACATGAACTACCAGCAGCCCCGCGTTCCGCACCGCGGCGATAGCGTGCCAGCGTTGTTCGCCCTCGACCACGCGATCCTTGCGCAATAGCATGTGCGGATCGTTGAAAACGAGAGCGGCGGCCGCGAAGTCGAGGCCCTGGTGCTTTTTCCTGTTGATGCGATCCTTGCCAGGATCCCATTCTAACCGCATCGTTATACATGATGTATAACAATGATGCAGTGGCGGCAGGCGGGGCGCTGGCCGGCGTCGATGGACCAGATCTGGCGCAAGCTGGAGGACCGGCATGGCAGAAGCCGCGGCACCAAAGAGATGATCGCTCTGGTTCGGGCCGGACTCAGCCATGAATGGAACAAACTGATTCAGGCTGTAGAGCAGGCACTGCAGCTCGGGGTTTCGGACTCGGCGGCAATCATTCATATCCTGCGGATGCCCGATCCGGAACAACGGAAACAGAACGCAATTACGCTCGCAGCGGACCTGGCGCAGTTCGAACGTCCGCAACCGGTAATGGACGATTACGATCTGCTGCTGACGCCCCTCTCCGACAAGGCGGTGATTCAATGAGGAACCAGCCGGAAAGAAAAAGCTCCACGGAGAATCTGGAACAGGCCAGCATACGGCAATACTGCAAAGCCGTGCGCACTCCTGCCGTCGCCGCTAACTTCGTTTCACTGGCAGAGCAGGCGGTGAAGGAGAACCAGACTCACATCCTTTATCTGGAAGCGTTGCTGGCACTGGAATGCGAGGAACGAGACCGGCACGCGATTGAGAATCGAACGCGGGAGGCGCAAATGCCACGAATCAAGACTCTGGAAGAGTTCGACTTCGCGCAGGCTCCACAGATTCCGGCCGCTAAGATTCGGGAGTTGGCCGAAGGCGGCTACATCGAACGCAATGAGCCGGTGGTGCTCATCGGCGAATGCGGAACGGGCAAGAGCCATCTGGCGACTGGATTGTGTCTGGCGGCATGCAGACAAAAGCGGCGCGTGCGATTCACGACTGCGGCCGCACTGGTGAATGAACTGGTGGAGGCCAAACAGAATAATCAGGTTCGGCGCGCGATGGCGAAATGGCAGAAGTACGAGTTGATTGCACTCGATGAAGTCGGATACGTGCCGCTTGCCGATATCGGCGCGGAGTTCCTGTTTCAGGTGATCTCGGATCGTTCCGAGAAAACCGCCCTGATCGTGACCACCAATCTGCCGTGATCGGAATGGACCCCAGTGTTCCCGAATCCGCGATTGTGTAAGGCGCTGCTGGATCGGATCACGGACCGGGCTCACATCATTGAAACCGGAACGGAATCATTCCGCTTCCGCCGGACCATGGAAAAGAGGCAGAAGAAACGATGAAATAAGTGAACCAAGACCACAGCCGCGCGCGCTGCGGAGAAAAACAGCGCTGAGACTAAGCCGCGCTTCCCGTTGGGACAATCAAACACGGCCCGGCCGGAAAGCGATTTCTTGCTACCATCAGGTGGGCCAAATCAAGCGATCAAGGTGGGCCACGCCGGACGATCGAACGCACTACTCGTTGTTCTGTTGGATGATATAGCCGACCGGCAATCGGAGTATGCTTCGGTCAGGCTCTCCAGGCTTGTAGGATGTTACGTGATATTGCCATTTGGCAGCCGGGATTCCGAGTGTACCTGGCCACGTGTGGACTTCCTCCATGACTTCACAGGACAACCCAGGCGCCAGACTTAAATCGGTCTCGGTACCCTTCTCATCGAAAGCTTGATAGCGCACGACGCTGTGGCCAGCGATTCGACCCATCCCAATGCGTTTGCCTTTATCGAGCCGGGCCTCCGCGGTGCGCCTGCAGTCGCTATCGCCCGGCAAGGCGCTGAGCGGTTCCCAAGTACAACTGCAGGGTCCGCCACGTACGGTGCGAGCCGTGTCATCTATATGAAATCCTGCATTCTCTGAATGCAAATACAGACTATGCTCCCTTCCGCCTCCGTTGCCAATGAAGTAGTGGTGAAAGATCTCGTGCTCACATCGATTCATGCGGGAACCATATGCCGTGAACGGCTGCAGCAATCTTGAAGTTCTTCTTTACTTCCGCCGGAACTCGAAAATTGAGAGCCACTGCTTTCGTCGGCTCTGGTTTGGACAAATTACCCCGAGTTTGCTCGCGCGAGGGCGGCTCTCCCTTTTTAGCGGCGGTTCGAGGCGGTGGTGGTGTCTGTGTCGGCATTGCGCTTTCTCGCTTTCTGCTGAGTCGTTACGAGATCGATAATGCTCTGTGCGAGCTGTTCAGTTCTTACTCGCAGAGTTGGATGAGGGGTCTCGCTCAATGCCCTCCCCTCATCGCTGGCGCGCCTGTAGGCGGTACGCTCAGGTATCTCGCCATTCATGACCGTATACCCAGCCTTGCGGATGTAAGAACGGGCTTCCGAGATTTCGTTCTCCCGATCACCAACGCGACAAAGAGCGAAAGCAATCTTGTTGGGTTCAATCCCCGATTCCGACAGTTCGTGCGCCAGAAGAACCATCGGCTTAAGGTCATCCAGACTCAAGCCAGAGGGAAGAACCACGACATCGCTTACTCTCGCGATCTCCTTCGTTCCGGCCATCGAATGCGGCGGTCCATCGAACACCAGCAGATCGTACAAAGACGCTACCCGTACCGCTTGATCGACGGTCCGGAACGGTTCGACCGCCACCTCGGGTTGCAAAGCATTCTGTTCTCTACGTTGCTTCCAGTCGGTACTAGTGCCCTGAGAAATGTCGAGATCCGCTATTTTGACCTTCCAGCCGGCATTAGCGTATTCGCGAGCGACAAGTCGGCTCAGGGTACTTTTGCCGACGCCCCTTTCTGGGACACCATTCCAATCATTACGGACATGCTTGGCCAAAATAACTATAGCAGTTATTGTATTAGCACGCACCCTATATAAGTTGGTTTGCGTGCTTGCAAGCAGTATTGGTACCGTGGGACGAACGGCGTAACGCTGTTTTTGTATACCTGGTATCATGCATATAAGCCTGCCGTAATGTCTGCAATCTCTGGTTTCTGGCGTTTGGCGAACACCATATTCATGCCTTCAGCAAGCAATGTTTGAACTGTGGTGCGCTCCTCGGCCGCAATGATCTTCAAGGCGGTCTGCCCTGCTGGTGCAAAATGTCCGCCAATCAGAACACGCCCAGCTCGAGGCCCTGCCGATCGTCGACCAGCCGGTCGCCCGAGCGGTAAGCCGCCGCCGCGACCGCACTCCGGCCGGAGGAGTGGGCAAGCGGCTTGGTCGAGCAATGATATATCGCCATAACCCTACGCGGCGCTCCGCCTTTTCCCGCCGCCGTGCGGCGCTGCGGCCTCGCCGAGGAGTTTTTGGATGGTGGGGAGGAAGGAGCACGACCGGCCCACCGGCATTCACCCGCGCGACGGTGCAGGCAACACTGTTGACAACATTTATAATCTGCCTTACTATTGGTCAGTACTAGGTTATAAACGAACGCAAAGGTTTCAACAGTGACAACAATTCGCTTGGTTATTGCAATGGCGCTCGGTTTTAATGTCACCTATGTCAATGCCCAGAGCTGCTCTCCCGGACCTGGTCCAAGCGGCACAGGTCCAAGGTGCGCGCCTAATCCAGTTCCTTGCGCGCATTGTACAGGCACGTGGACCGATAACTTCAACTGGGTGTACACTATCAGTTCGCGTGACTTTCCACCGGGCCCAGGAAGTTGGCTTGTTACCGGTACGCTCAGAGCGCCCGCCAACTCACCCGGCAATCCCACTTCCTGTACCATCGTCTGGCAAAATGTGTCCACAGGTACTCTTCAGCAGACAAGCGCTGTCGGAGGCGCAGGAACGACCAGATTAACCGTCACTTTTTCCAATCGTCACCACTCTTTTGCGGTTCGGCTCAATCACGGCCGACGCAGTCAATAGACGTAAATATTACAAATGATGACTGCGCCAATGCTTCTGGAACATGGTCTAGCTCAGCTGGCAGTGGCAGCCTCTCACTGACGAAGCCTCCGGATATTCCGACTGGCGGTGAAACTACGAGCACGGTGTCTTGGGATAGCCAATATCCAACCATAATGTTGTTTCAGGAGGGGATTCCTTCGCCGAGGTCATTAGCTGGACGGCAGGTGTTTGAGGCAGGAGGAGCGCCTGGCGACACGTGCTGGCAAAAGGTCCCTAATTCTCCATATGCTCATGGAGATTTATCGGGCGGCGGTTGGTACGTAGGGTATTACTGTTAGCGATCATTTGAAAACGTCGTTTTTTGAACACCCGCCGAGGCCGGCCTCTCGCCAACAACTCGGAGCATCTTGAAACGCAAGTACTCAAGGTAGTTCTCGGGCGCAGGATGCTCGAGTAGTTCATCAATGACTG
>JBBQGC010000058.1:0-33378 GCA_038322705.1 Bryobacterales bacterium
GCGCACGTGAGTAAGCGCCCCCGCCGGTGCGCCGCACGATCCGCGAAATTTCAGAGCCGCGCACGTGAGTAAGCGCCCCCGCCGGTGCGCCGCACGATCCGAACGACGCGGCATAAATTTCAGAGCCGCGCACGTGAGTAAGCGCCCCCCCGTGCTACGATAGCGCGCGGATGACCCCCATCGCGCTCACCATCGCAGGCTCCGATCCGAGCGGCGGCGCGGGCATCCAGGCCGACCTCAAAACATTTCATCAATTCGGTGTTTTTGGCGAAGCGGTGATTACACTGATCACCGTCCAGAACACGAAGGGCGTAACGCGGGTCGAGATCTTGCCGCCCGATCTAATCGTTCAGCAGATCGCGGCGGTGCTCGACGACATTCCACCGTCCGCTGCGAAAACGGGCGCTCTAGGTTCCATCGAGATCGTTACGGCTGTCGCCCATGCCGCCGCGGAGTTCCGTTTTCCTCTGGTGGTCGACCCCGTGATGATCAGCAAGCATGGAGCGCCGCTCATCGACGAAGACGCGCGCCGGGCGGTGCTGGCCGAACTGGTCCCCCGCGCGTTCCTGCTGACGCCGAATATCCCCGAGGCCGAAGCGCTAACCGGCCTGACGATCGCCGACGCCGCCGGCATGAAGCGAGCTGCGGAAATGCTGATCAACCACGGCGCGCGCAATGTGCTGGTGAAGGGCGGCCACTTGAGCGGACCCGCGCTCGATATCTTGGCGACCGGCCACGGGATGGAAGAGTTCTCCTGCGAGCGCTTCGACACGCGCCACACCCACGGAACCGGCTGCACCTACTCCGCGGCAATCACCGCCGAACTCGCCAAGGGCTCGGACCTGAGTGCGGCGGTGCGGCGCGCAAAACGCTTCATCACCGAAGCGATCCGCACCAACCCGGGACTGGGCGGCGGGTGCGGACCGGTGAATCACCACGCGTCAGTCGCGTAACAGATCCAGATAACGCTTCACGTCGGCGACAGGAAACTTCGGCTTCCGGTCGTAGGTCATCAGCCCGTTCACTTCCTGCTCCACGTCGGTCAGTTGCGTATAACAGATGCCCGCGAAATGAAGCTGCGCGATCCCATTTATCTGCCCGCCGAAACGTTCCAGCGCCGCTTCGGCCGTCTTCTCCACGCCAGAGTATCCCCACGATGCAGCAGGCACCTTCGCGCCCGCTGGAATGTACGCGATTCCGCCGAACTCGGACAGGTAGAGCGGGGTTCCGTTGTATGTGAATCCGGGCGCAAGCGCTTCACGCCCATTCGGAGGAACCACGCCTGTCTCGGCGACGTTCTTATATTTCTCGACCAGCAACTGGCCCGTGGGCGCGTAGTCGTGTATCGCGAACAGATCGGTCATGTCGGTGTGTTCCCAGCCCTCGTTGTCGATCACCAGGCGCGTGGAGTCGAGCGATTTGGTAGCTGTGTACAGAGCGCGCAGATGCTCCTGCTGGCGGGGATCGCGCAGGTTCGGCACTCCCCAGCTCTCATTGATCGGGTTCCAAATGACGATCGAAGGATGGTTGTAGTCGCGCTCCACCGCTTCGATCCATTCATTGGTGAAGCGCTTGACGTACCGATCGTTAAACTCGTGCGCGTTCGCCATCTCGCCCGAAACGAGAAAGCCCATCTTGTCGGCCCAATACAGAAAACGCGGATCCTCCACCTTCTGGTGTTTGCGCGCGCCGTTGAAACCCATCGCCTTAGTCATTCGGATGTCGTACTGCATGGCTTGGTCGGTGGGCGGCGTCAGGGTGCTCTCGGGCCAGTAGCCCTGATCCAGCACGAATTTCAGATACACGCGGCGGTTGTTGATCCACACCCGTCCTTCGCGCACCGACACCGAGCGAAAGCCCACGTACGAGTTGACGCGGTCGGAAACACCGCTCTTGCCCAGTTCGAAAACGACGTCGTAAAGATAAGGATCGGTGACCCACCAGCGATGCGCGCCGGCAACGCCCGTCAGGATGGTCGCGTGTTCGTTGCGCACTGGCGCCGCAGCGGTGGCCACCACCTGGCCCTTATCCAACACCTTGACCGTGAGCGTGCTGCCCGGCTCGGGCTGCGCGATATCGGCGTCGATGCGCAGCATGCCGTCGTCCGACGCCGTCATTCGCGCGCGCGTCAGATAGCTCGCGCCCGTCGCCTCCAGCCACACCGGTTGCCAGATGCCGCTCGTTCGCGTGTAGAAGATGCCCGCCGATTTCGGTTCCCAATACTGCTTCCCGCGCGGGATGGAACGGTCAGTGGGCGGATCCTCGACGCGGACGGTGATCGTGTTCGAGCCCGCCGCCAGGTACGGCGTGATGTCGAACCAGAACGGCACGTTGCCGCCCTCGTGGAATCCCAGCGAGCGCCCGTTCAGCCACACCCAGGCACGATAGTCGACAGCCCCGAATTTCAATAAAACATTCTTGCCCTTCCATGTGGGCGGTACCGTGAACGCTCTGCGGTACCACACCTCCGCATGAAAAGACGTATCGCCGATCCCGCTCAGCTTGCTCTCGAAACAATACGGAACCGTAATGTTCCGGCTGAATTTACGCGGCGCGGCCGGCCAGTTCTCGGCAACGCCTTGGTGAGCGTCATCGAACTCGAACTCCCACGCGCCGTTCAGCGTCATCCACGCTTCACGCTGAAACTGCGGCTCAGGATATTCGGCGCGTGGAACTTCGGCGCCCGTGAGCGCGAGCGCCGCAACGAATAGGGAAAGAATACGCATCTTATTTGCTCCGGCCTTTCAGTTCATTCCAGCGAGCCATCAACTTCGCCAGCGCTGCGCGACGGTCCGCAACCGCCGCTGCTTCGGCTGCCGTCGGCGCATCATCGGCTTCCTGCAGCAAGCCCAGAAGCTGCCGCAACGTTGCGCTGACGCTCGATAATGAATCCGGCCCCGCCGGACCGCCACGCCCGTCGAACCGCCCCGCCCGCTCGCCCTGAATAGCGGCCGCCTGGCGGTCCACCTCAGGACTTACGTTCTTGCGAAACTCGCGGATCTGATCGAGCGCGGCCGAACTCGCGGCAATGTCGTCGTAGACCTGCTTGGACAGTTCGAACTGTCGCGCCAGCGAAGGCATCGGCGTGTGAACACGCGGATCCATGCGCACCGTAAGCGGCTGTGTATAGCTCTTGCCATTCGCGGTCAGGCGCAGCGTGTACTGACCCGGCATCACCCACGGCGAAGACGGCGCGGGCGGAGTATCCATGTACACCGCCTGCATCGGAAGGTCCTCGCGGGCGCCTGGGGCGGGCGTATAGTGCATGTCCCACAGCCAGCGGTGCAGGCCCGGAGCGCTCGCAAGCGACCGCGCCGGACGAACCCAATATTTCGGAACGGCCAACATCGGATCCACCGGTTCCACGCGATCCTCACTCGAATACTTCCGCACCAGCTTACCGGCCCCATCGAGCACTTCCAGCGTCACAGGCCCGCTCGCGCCAGTGCCGAGATAATAATCGACGATCGCCCCGTCCGGCGGATTCTGACCAGTCGGTTCATCGGGCGGAAGCGGCGTGTCCGTGTTCATGTCCCATCGCACGCGCATCGCGGTTTGCGGCCGGAACAGAATAGCCGGCGATCCGGTCGTGCCGGCTGTCAACTGCCGCAAAGGTGTGTTGTCGTCGAGGATCCAGAACCCGCGGCTATGCGTGCCCACCGCCAGGTCGTCGTCCTTCACAATCAAATCCCGGATCGAAGTGGCGGGCATGTTCAGCCGCAGCGACTGCCAGTTGTCGCCATCGTCGAAAGAAACATAAACTTGCCGTTCTGTTCCGGCGAACAGAAGCCCCTTGCGCTTCGGATCTTCGCGCACCACGTTTACCGGCGCGCCGTCCGGAATCCCACGAACGATTTCAGTCCAGGTTTTTCCGCCGTCATGCGTGCGCAGAATGTGCGGGCGCATATCGTCGAGCCGCAAGGTGTTGATGGCCGCATAAGCTGTATTGACATCGAAGTGGCCTGCGTCAATGATCGACACCTTGGCCCACGGCGCCAGTTGCGGTGGCGTCACATCCGTCCAATGCGCGCCTCCATTGTTGGTGCGGTGAATCAATCCATCGTCGGTGCCCGCCCAGATCCGATTGATATCCAGCGGCGACGGGGCGACCGCGTAGATCACGCCGCGTTGCGTCGGCTTCGCCGTTTCAGAATCGCGGTACTTGCCCACCGGCGCGGGAATGTCCCAGGTCTTACGCGTCAGGTCGGGACTGATCTGCTGCCAGTTGCGGCCGCCATCGCGCGTCTTCCACAACGTGTTTGCGGCGAAGTACAGTGTGTGCGGATCGACCGGCGAGAACAGCACGGGTGCCGTGCGCAGCGCTCGAAAACTGTCGCCCCGCAAGGGCTTGGGAGTGATGTTCTTCACCTGCCCGGTACGCCGGTCAAAGCGGGTGAGCTTGCCGCCATAAATCACATCGGGATCGAGCGGATCGGGCGCAGCGTATCCGTATTCCTCCAACCCCACTGGCTGCCAGTCCCGCACCGTGATTTCACCGAAACTGCCGCGGCTCGAAACGCATGCCGATCCGCTCTCCTGCTGCCCGCCGCACAAGCGATACGGAAACGCGTTGTCAGCGGCCACGTGGTACATCTGCGCCGTCGACTGGTTGTACCAGGAACTGAACGTGCGTCCACCGTTCACAGTAACGATCGCGCCCTGGTCGCTCGCAATCAGCATGATTTCGGGGTGGTTCGGATTGATCCATATGCGCTGGTAATCGTCGCCGCCCGGAGCGCCGCGAATGCCCGTCCAGGTCTTGCCCTCATCCGTCGATTTCCACGTCACCGTGCTGGCCATGTAGATCGTCGCCGGATCCTTGGGATCGATTGCGGGCACGGGCAAATCGCCGCCGCCGATCCGCGAGGCCGGGCGGGTATCCGTGGTAGTTTGAGTCCAGCTTTCGCCTGCATTGGACGAGCGATAAATTCCGGTACTACGGCCCGACGCAATCGCGGCGTACAAGCGGTTCGGATCGCTCGGCGAGATGGCGATGTTTGCCTGCACGACCTCGGGCAGTCCGCGAGTAAGTTTGCGCCACGTCGTTCCGCCATCGCTCGATTTGAAAAGACCCCCGCCCGCGCCGCTCCAGGCAGCGTTTTCCCACGGCCCCTGGCGCGCCTCCCACATGCATGCGTACACATTTTGCGGGTTCACCGGATCGATGGCCACATCGCAGCCGCCGGTGTTCTCGTCTATGAAGAAGACCTTTTCGAAACTCTGGCCGCCGTTGGTGGAACGGAAGATGCCGCGCTCCGCATTCGGCCCGTACGGGTGCCCCAGCACGGCAACAAAGATCCGGTTCGGATTGCGAGGATCGACGGCGATCTGCGGAATCTGCTGCCCATCGCGCAGGCCCAGGTGGGTCCAGCTACGCCCGGCATCGGTCGATTTGTAAACGCCGTCGCCGGTCGAAAGATCGGGCCGCTGCAAGCCCTCGCCGCTTCCCGCATACACCACGTTCGGATCGGACGGCGCAACGGCGATCGCTCCAATGGAACCCGTCGGCTGGTCGTCAAAGATCGGGTTCCATGTGCGCCCGTAATCGCCGGTCTTCCAAACTCCGCCGTTCACCGGGCCGATGTAGAAGACACTCGGCTGGCCGGGCACACCGGTAGCCGCCCGCGTCCGGCCCCCGCGCAACGGACCGATCGAGCGCCACCGCATCTCCTGGAACAGCCCGGCATCGAACGTCTGGGCGGCGGTGGCACCGGCAAGCAACGCGAAAACGAAGACATGTCTCATAGAGGTCTCTTCGATCTTACTGCGATCTTCCGTCCGCAACTGCCGGTTCTACCTCGGCGATCCACGGTTCATAGGAACCGCAGTTTGCTTCCAACTGTTGATGCGAGTTCCTGAAGCAGAAGTCGAATGCGATCGGTGGATCGCTGGCGGACGCGCAGACCCGCAATTATCCCTTGTTGCCGGCCGGGAACGGCAGTACACTTTGAACCTATCCATCATTGCCGGCAGAAATCGCCCGATCTTGGCCGGGGCGCAGCCGAAGTTGGGAGTCTCTAACTGGGAGGGACAATATGCTTATCCGGGGATTCCGCCCTGCATTCACGGGCGCGCTGCTCACACTCACGCTCTCTGCACCTCATGCTATTACGGCGCAGGAGCAAGCCGCTCAAGTCTGGAGCGTCACCACTATCTCCAGGATCAAACTCGAAGCGAGGGCCGACTATGACGCATGGCAGAAGCAAATCACCGCCGCTCACAAAAAGGCCGGGATACCCTCGCGCGTCGTGCTGCAAACGTTTTTGGGCGATGTGAGCGAATACATCGTGATCACGCCGCTCAAGAATCTCGCGGAACTGGACGGCGACACGCCGGTCCAGCGCGCGCTGGGGAAGGAGGGCGCAGCCGCCCTGATGAGTAAGAGCCGGCCGTACGTCACTTCGGTCCACCGGGTGGTCGGCCTCGACCTGCCCGAATTGAGCTTCAGAACAATGATGTCCGGCGCTCCAACGCTGGTCGTGGCTACTATCATGCGTCTTGCACCCGGTCGAGCCCGGGACTGGGAGTCATGGGTTCGCGACGAGTACTTGCCCGCGGCGAAGAAAGCCGAAATCAAGAACTTCTGGGTAAGCCGCCCGGTGTTCGGCGGCGATTCCAACGAGCGGTACATAGTGCGCCCGATCAAGTCGATGGCGGAATTGGATGCAGGCCCGTTCACAGTTAAGGCGCTTGGGGCTGACGGGGCCCGCCAAGTGATGGCGAAGCTGGCTGGCATGGTTCAATCGCAAGAAACTCGCGTCGTGCGGTACCGGTCCGATCTGAGTTATCAGATGGCTCCGCCATCGACCGCTCCGGCGTCCCGATAGAATCGCCTTCGAGGCGGTGGTTCCTAGCGATCTCGGCTTGTGGCGATCCGGTCAAGAATCATGGCTAGGTTGCCGGACTCGATGTCCGACACATCGACGCCATATGGATCCTTGATTTTGGCGATCAAGACTTTGTTTGTCTCGCCTGTGTGGAAGTCCCACAGGCTGGACTCGTCCGAAACGAAAGCCCAACCGAGGCCGAGCACCCGGCGGATAAAATCGTCCGTTAGGCTAAAGGTGTGTGGCGAACCGGGCAGCCGTTGGACCCTGGTTGGACCCTGGTTTCTACGTTGCCGCGCCCAATCAGGGCCCTTGGGCAAGCATCTTGACGTCCATGCTGTTGAACCATAGCCGCATCGCTTCTGGGCGTTTTCAGGGTGCAACGCGCATGCAGCCTGCGCGACGGACCAACGGTCCGCAGGACCAGACCCCGTACATATCCCGTGTGCATCACCAGACCTCCTGGTCAGGGCGGCGAGCCGTCGTCGAAGTCATCGAACGGCAAGTCGATCAAAACAGGGCCGCAACGACCAACAGAGTCCAACCTGCGAAGCCGGAGTAGGGTCCACGACGGACCCTGTTTGGACATGGTCTGGTGGTGGAGAGTTGGTAAGTCTTTGAGGAATTTGGTCGGGGCGAGTGGATTCGAACCACCGGCCTCCTGGTCCCGAACCAGGCGCTCTACCAGGCTGAGCCACGCCCCGAGAATCCCAATATATCACACCCACAAAAAAGCCATTCGGGTCCGAATCCGTTATTCAAACGTAACCCTGAGGTGGTATGTTGAAGATACACAGGTCTTCTCGAACCAGGGAGTTACGAATCTATGCATAATCGCAAGTTGTTTGCTTTGGCCCTTCTGCTCCTGCTTGGCTGCGGCGCTTTCGCCCAGTCGGTAGCAGGGCTCGGCGCTATTTCCGGAACCGTTCGCGACGCCTCAGGCGCGGCCGTTCCCAACGCTCAAGTTCTCGTTGCCAACGAGTCAAAAGGCATTCGCCGCACATTGACAACGTCTGAGGCGGGTGTTTTTTCCGCGCCCTCTCTTGTCCCTTCCACCGGCTACTCGGTGACGGTAAACAGTCAAGGCTTCTCCGCCTACGAGGCAAAGGACATCCAGGTACTCGTCGGCCAAAACGTGAACCTCGAGGTTGAACTCGCGGTGGCAGGCACATCAACGCAGGTCCAGGTCGAAGGCATTGCGCCCATCGTCGACTCCACCAAGACCGACGTATCGCAAGTCGTCGGCACGACACAGATTCAGGAACTGCCCATCAACGGCCGCCGTGTCGATTCATTCGTCCTGCTCGCGCCCGCAGTGGTGGCCGACGGCAACTTCGGCCTCGTTTCTTTCCGCGGCATCGCGGGCGGCAACGCCTTCCTCACCGACGGCAACGATACGACCAATCAGTATTACAACGAGAACGCCGGCCGTACGCGCATCCAGTCCCAAATCGGACAGGACGCCGTACAGGAATTCCAGGTTGTCTCGAACAACTATTCCGCCGAGTTCGGGCACGCCATGGGCGGCGTCATCAACACCGTCACTCGCAGCGGCAGCAACAATTTTCATGGCACCGGCTACTGGTTCTTCCGCAATCAGGATTTCAATGCGACCGATCCATTCGCCAGTATCGATCCCGCAACCGGCAAGCGAGTCAATCCTCCGGAGAAGCGGAATCAGTTGGGCGCAAGCGCCGGCGGCAAGATCATCAAAGACAAATTGTTTTACTTCGTCAACTATGAAGCCCTGCGCCGCGATTTCCCTCTGATCGCTTCCATCACCGCTCCGGGCAGTTCGTTATTCAATACGAGCGGGCAGGTCATCGCCAAGTGCCCCGATCCATCGACCCCCGCGATCACTCCGACCGCCGCGCAATGCCAGGCCGCGACTGACTTTTTGAAGCGCGACTTCCAGACCCTTCCACGCAAGGTGACACAGGATCTCGGCTTTGCCAAGATTGACTGGCGTCCTTCGGAGCGGAATTCGTTTTCGTTCAGCTTGAACCTGTTGCGTTGGGTTTCGCCGAATGGCATCCAGACCCAGGCAGTGCTCAACAACGGCAACGGCGTCGGCAACAATGCGAATTCTTCGGTTCGAGACAAGTACGGGCGCATCGCCTGGACCGCCATTCCCACCCCCGTGATGGTGAATGAATTCCGCTTCGGCTGGTTCAACGACAAACAGTACGATTATCCGAACGACGAGCTAGCCATCCCGGGCATCGGCTTCCTGGGCATCAGCATCACGGGCCAAAGCAATCTTGGAACCGCCGTGGATTATCCGCGCAAGAACCCGCTCGAGAACCGCTATCAATTCGCCGACACTCTGACCTGGACTAAAGGCAAGCACACCTGGAAATTCGGATTCGACTTCCTGCGCACGCAGGAACTGACCGACCTTCTGTTCAACCGCGCGGGTACATATACATTCCCGAACTTCGCGGCGCTCGCGGCCGACCTGACCGGCAATACCACAGGCGCCAAGGACTGGAACTCTTTTTCGCAGACAATCGGCAATTCCAAGGTCGACTTCACGATCAAGGATTACGCCTTCTTCGGGCAGGATCAATACAAGATCACACCGCGGCTCACTCTGAATATCGGCCTGCGTTACGATTACTCCGCCCTGCCCCAGCCCACGGTCACCAACCCGGATTATCCGGCGACTGGCCGCATTCCCACCTTCAAGGGTGAGATCGCGCCCCGCGTCGGCTTCGCGTACTCGCTCGATGACCAGAGCAAAACAGTGGTCCGCGGCGGATACGGCATGTTCTATGCCCGCTATCCCGGCGGCCTGGTGAATACACTGATTCTGGGCAATGGCCTCTATCAGAAGTCCATTTCGTTGAACGGCAGCAGCGCAGCGGATAGAGCGGCCGGCCCTGTGTTCCCGAATGTTCTCCCGACCAACGCGACCAACTTCAATCCGCCCGCCGGATCGGTGAGCCTGAACATCGCGTCGCAGGATTTCCGGGCGCCCTACACGCAGCAGGCTGACCTGGCCATCGAACGGCAACTCACCAAGGACATGGCGGTAACCGTGTCCGGCATCTGGAGCCGCGGTTTGCATCTCACCTCGGTGA
Source organism: Bryobacterales bacterium (assembly GCA_038322705.1). GTDB lineage: Bacteria > Acidobacteriota > Terriglobia > Bryobacterales > Bryobacteraceae > TMP-7. Next base: position 9,911 of record JBBQGC010000058.1, read on the forward strand.
ACGACATCAACATCGGCGCGCCCGGGCCGGTGGCGACCTATCGCATCAACGATACGAGCGGCAGCCAGGTGGGCACTTACTCGACGCCGGTGTACGTTCGCCAGAACCGTGTCGATACCCGGTACTCGCGTGTCAACGTGGTCGACGCCGGCATGAATAGCTGGTACAACGGGCTAACAGCGCAGTTGACCAAGCGCTATGCCTACGACATCACGGGCAGCGTTTCCTACACGTGGTCGCACGCCATCGACGAAGGCCAGGGCGGCGCCGGAACTCCGAACATCTTCGCTAGCGGCGGTCCGCAAAGCTACGCTCCGGGCGACTACCGGGGAGAGAAGGGCACCTCGTCCCTCGACGTGCGGCATCGTCTGGTGGTGAACGCGATCTGGTCGCCCAAGTTCACACATAGCGACAACGCCTTTGCGAAATACCTGCTCAACGGTTGGGGACTCTCCGGGCTGGGCACCTTCCAGTCGGCTCCGGCAGTTACGCCTTCCGTCTCGCTCTCGTCGGCTTTTGTACCAGCCGGCTACACGGTCGCCTTCACCGGCAGCACGTTAAACGGTTACGGCGGAAACGTCCGCGTTCCCTTCCAACCGCTGGCCAGCGTTCCCGTGGCGCCCATCACGCGCGTTGACCTCCGCGTCACCAAGGGCGTCTCGTTCCATGAACGCTACCGCGCAATGTTCACCTTCGACGCATTCAACGTGGCCAACCACACCTACTTCACGTCGGTATCGAACCGCGAATACACGTATTCTTTGATCTCGGGGGTCCCGACGCTGGTTCCCGCGACGGGCTTCGGCCTCGGAAGCGCAACGCAAGGCTTCCCCGATGGCACCAACGCGCGGCGTCTGCAGCTCGGTTTGCGCTTTATCTGGTAAAGCGAATCGGAGCGGGTCTGGATTGCCGGACCCGCTCCAAAAACAAAAAGCCCCACACCGAATGTGTAGGGCCTAGACGAAGACCTAAACGGGAGGCAGCTACTACCAAAGCCGCAGACCGAACCCCTGTTGTAAATCCAATACACCCTCATAGTTGCATTCTGACGACCACTGCCAAGTGGTTGATCCTGTACCGTCCTACCCCTGAGTATTCAAATCCACGGATCCTGAATCCCGTTTCTGGAATCGGGCCGAAGCGTTACAATAAAATATTGGCCACATCCAGCACTGTACTGCCGCGCACAGCGGCATCCGAGGGCGTATTGCGCGCACGCGGTTCCCGGCGAGCCTTGGCCGGGTTCTTCCTGTCGGGGATGCTCTTCTCGTTCTTCGGCTCGATCTTACCGTCGTGGGGCCACCACCTTCGCGCCGACTATCAAACCATCGGCGCTCTATTTTTTAGCGCATCTCTGGGCATCATCGTCTCCATGTGGGCCAGCATGTGGCTCCTCGAGCGCAAGGGCACGGGTCTGGCTCTGGTAACGTCATGTGCGCTGGCATCGGCATCCCTGTTGTATCTCGCGGCAGTGAGCCCGCCGTCGCCTTCCTGGACGAGGATGATCGGCTTCTTGCTGGTAGGCGTTTCCGGCGGTGTCCTGCACGCCGCGATTTTTCAGGCGATCTCACCCATTTACCAGCACTCGCCGGCCGCTACTGTAAATCTCGGCGGAACCCTGTTCGGCCTGGGATGTATGGTGGTCTCGCTGCTCATCTCCGGCGCGTTCTATCTGTATACCGTTCCGGCCACCTTGATACTGCTTGCGGTGGTACCGGCGCTGTTTGCGGTTCTATACTCTCGCATCCGGTATAAACCGGCGCCGAAACATCACACGCGCCTCCTAGCGGGCTTAATCACCGACGTGCGCAGCCCCACTGCGGTTCTATTTGCCCTGCTACTCTTCTTTCAATTCGGTAACGAGTGGGCCATCGCCGGGTGGCTGCCGCTATTTCTGGTTCAACGCCTCGGGATCAGCCCGGTGAAATCGCTTCTGCTGCTGACCGTGTATTGGGCGGCGCTGATCACCGGCCGGATCGTCGCACAGGTCCTGATGCCGCATATCCGGCACACGCTTCTTCTGGTGGGAAGCATGCTGCTGGCGATGCTCGGCTGCCTGATTCTCGCCCTCACCGACATCCCGTTCGGGGCCATGATAGGGACCATCTGCACCGGCCTGGGCTTCGCGTCGATCTACCCGCTGATCCTGGAAAAGATCGGCGACCGGTTCCCCCATTACCATCCGGGGCTGTACAACGGAATCTTCTCCCTGGCGTTGACCGGCGCATTTCTCGCCCCTTGCATTCTGGGCTATGTCGCCGCGTGGGCGGGAGTGCAGATCGTGATGCTGCTGCCCCTTTTCGGAAGCGTGATGGTCCTGCTGGTGTTCACCGCGTTGTGGCTGCAAACCCGGCCAGCGGGTTACGGAATCCGCACCGAGCCTTCGCCGAGCGGCCCGGTGTAGATCAGTTCCAGTTTCTTGATCGACTTCAGCTTCCCGCGAAACGGGAAGTACAGGCACCCGGCAGCGGGCAGTCCCACATCCCCTTCGGGCAGAGCGGCGCGCGCCACCACTTCATCGATGTTGATGGGCGTCTTGGTGCCGAGCGGATTGTTGACGCGCGGCATCGGCCCTGTGCCCTGCTGTTCCGCGGGACGGTGATCGCCGGGGAAGCGCTCCACCGCGCGCGGCCGGCCAAGCACCACATCCGCATCGCCAACACCCGCCCTGGTTTCCACTTGCCCGCGCTGTTCCCAATCCGGATATTTCAACGAAGCGGCAACCGCGCCGGGCGGCTCGGGCCTCAGCGGTACCCGGGCGCCATTGATGCGCAGGGCGAAATCACCGTGCGCGATGACCGTGTGCTGGCCTGACCCGGGCCGGAAGAACGCGACCTCGATGGAAATGTAATCGCGCGTGAACAGCCCGCCCGCGGGCTCTGGAACACTGGGACCGAGATTCTCAGCGGCGATCGTCGTCGTGCCCAATTCCATGCGCGCCGGGTAATCCTCCGCCTTGCGCGCCACATCGCCACCGCTCAAGCGCAGCACGGCGGCGAGCGAAATCATCCACAAACTTCGACGGGACATCCTGAACGCAGTATAATCCGGCATCGATGCTTCGTTTTGCAATTCTTCTCCTTCTCACCTCCGGCTTGGCCCCCGCCGACTCTCTGCTCGAGCAGCGTATCGACCAGACGATCCGTTCATCCCACTCGATCGACGCGGGCGACGCCGGTATCCTCGTGGTCCAACTGGGGACTGGAAAGACGCTGTACTCGCGCGAGGCCGATAAGCTTTTCACGCCGGCCTCGAACACGAAACTATTCACCACCGCGCTCGCGTTGACGCGCCTCGGTCCGGATTATCGGATGTTCACGCGCATCTGGCAATCCGGCGCCGATCTGATCATCGCGGGCGGTGGCGACCCCTCGATGTCCTTCATCCAGATCCCGTTCTCGCAGGATGCGGAACCTGCCGACCCGATGGCCGCGATCGAATCGTTCGCCGATCAGATCGTGGCGCGCGGAATCCGTTCGATCGACGGCGACATCGTCGGCGATGACACGGCATACCCGTTCGAGGCCTATGCTCCAGGTTGGGGCGTCGGCGATCCGCTATGGGAATACGGCGCGCCGGTCAGCGCACTTTCACTCGGCAGTAACTCGATCCGTGTGGACGTGATTCCGGGAGTTGCGGGGGAGCCCGCCACGCTTCAGATCACGCCGGCGATCGAATACTTTGTCATAGCCAATCGTGTCCGCACTGCTGAGGCCGGTCCTCATCGCATCGAGGTTCGGATGCGCGGTGGACGCGAACTGGAACTCTCAGGTACTGCATCGATCAAAGCCGGAGTGGAAACGCTATGGCTGGCCGTCGACGATCCGGCGCTGTACACAGCAACCGCGCTCTACGATGCTTTAACGCGGCGCGGTGTCTCCATCGCGGGCCATCCAGTGGCGCGGCACCGTTATGACGAAACGCCTCCAGCCGCACGGGATGGCGCCCCCATGGCCGAGCGTTCTTCCCCGCCCCTGGCCGAACTGCTGCGTGTCACCGATAAGGTGAGCCAGAACCTGTGGGCCGAGCTGATGCTGCGCGAAGCCGGACGCGCTGGCGGAGGCGATGGGTCGCGCCGTGCGGGATTGAAGGAGTTGCAGGCGTTCTTGAAAGAGATTGGCGTCGCTGAGGAAGACTACGCTTTCGACGACGGGTCGGGACTTTCGCGGAATACCCTGGTGAAGCCGGCCGCGATCGTACGTCTGCTGCAGTTCATGTATGCCTCGCCCAACCGCGACACTTGGGTTTCGCTGATGCCCATTGGCGGCCAGGATGGTACGCTGGCAAAGCGGTTCAGCAAGGATCCGGCCGCCAAGAGCATCCACGCCAAAACGGGCTCGCTGTCGCACGTTGCCGCGCTCTCCGGATATGCCGACAGCGCTACCTACGGGATCGTGGCGTTTTCGGTGATTGTGAACAAAACCAATGCGCCCGCGCGCGAAGTGCGCGACTTCATTGATAGAATTGGAATGATTCTGTTGGATTGAGGAATTGAGAGATGCCGATTTTTGAATACCGCTGCGACGATTGTGGATCCCAGTTCGAGAAGCTGGTCAGGAATGGAAAAGCCGAGGTAGACTGCCCGAAGTGCGGCCAGGCGCACGTCACGCAGCAACTATCCGTGTTTGCGGCGCACGCCAACGGGAAGCCGCAAGCGGCACCCATGCAGGGCGGATGCCCCGCCGGAATGTGCCAGACTCCAGGGCTGTGCGGCCGTAATTGATCAAGATGCAGGGCGGCCCATCGAGCCGCCCTTCCGATCGTATGCTTTACCAGCGGTTCTTGCTGCCGCCGAAATCGCGCTGACGGGGTCCCCCGCCGCCGCTATTGCCGCCTCCGCCGCCACCCCGCGGACCACGGCTGCCGCCTCCGCCGCTGTCGTCGCGCGACATGGGACGCGCTTCGTTGATCACCAGCGCACGGCCGGAAAAGTCCTTTCCATTGCACGCTGCGATAGCCGCTTGCGCCTGCTGCTCGTCGCTGATCTCGACGAATCCGAAACCTCGCGCCTCACCGCTGAAGCGGTCGCGCATTACATTGACGCTGTCAACGGAGTAGCCGGCGTCGGAGAAGAAATTCTGTACGTCGGTTTCCGTCGCTGAATAGGGAAGGTTCCCTACAAATAATCTTGCCATGCGAAACTCTTATCTCCTATTTGTAGCTGAAGGCAGAAAACGGACCGCGGGGGCTGTCGGGAACACGAGTAGGCTGGACCGGGACTGGAGACTTGCACTTCAAACTATCGCTTTCATTATGCCACGGCCAATTGGTAAGCGACATTCCGCTGAATGGCCCGCGTCAGCGCCACGTTATCCCGACCAGCACGTCGATCTGATTCGCTGCGGCGTTGACCAGATATCCCTGGCTCCCGTACAAATTGATCGGGTCGTCGCTCCAGTTCGTATATCGAAACTCGGGCGCAATGCGCAGGTGCCGCCCGCCGAATTCGACTCCCGCTCCGGCCACAACACCATGCCCGACATCGGGCTTCCAATCGGCTCTACCGGTGTTGTAGGTCGTCTTCCCGGTTAGAAGATCCACGTTATACCCTATGCTCTCGTAGGACCCTGAAATCCGGCGCGGCGCATACCCAACCTCGACGTACGGTTTTATCCACGGAAGCGGAAGCCGGTACTTCAGGAGCAAAGGGAATTCCCAGGTGTTGGCGCGATACCCGGAAATATAGGAGCCGGCGAAACTGCCTGTCGCAGTCCGAAACCCGGTGCGCCGGTACAGCGCATCCGCCTCAAAACCGAAACCGAGCGGCAGCGAAATGTCGATCATCGGACCTACGACGTAGCGTTTCGATTCCGATTGGGCGAAGTAGCTGTCGATGTCATCGGTGGCCCGCATGCCACCCTTGATCCCGAAACCGATGGGTTTGCGCGCAGCCCTGAGCGGCTCCCAGCAGCGCCAAAAAACACGCGATGCGAAACATTATCACTCCAGATAAAGAAGGGACGCGGCAAGCCTAGTTTAGCGCCCCTGCGTTACACTATGAACCGGGCTCATTCGCAATGACTAAGGACGAGATCATTCTTGCTAACCAGGAGTTCCTGTTTCCCGCGGTATTCCACTACTTCGACACGCCTCTGGTTGTGATACGGGCCAAGGACCAGTTCGTCTACGACGCGGACGGCAACGAGTACCTCGATTTTTTCGGCGGCATCGTGACGGTGAGCGTCGGCCACTGCAACGAAACAGTGAACGCCAAAATACGCGCACAGATGGACACGCTGCAGCACGTCTCCACCGTATTCGCCAATGAACCCCAGGCGGCGCTGGCTCAGCGCATCGCCCAAATCACGCCCGGTGGAGCGCTCCGCAAATCGTTCTTCACCAACAGCGGAACCGAAGCGAACGAGGCCGCGATTTTAGCCGCGCGCTGCTACACGGGCTCGCACGAAATTATCGCGTTGCGCCATTCCTATCACGGCCGGTCGCAACTGGCGATGTCGCTCACTGGAAATGCGTCGTGGCGTTTGGGGCAGCCATCGCCGGGCGGAGTGGTACACGCGCACAATGGCTACTGCTACCGGTGTCCCTTCGGACAGAGCTATCCGGATTGCGATGTGCGCTGCGCCTCCGATCTCGGAGAGCTGATTAAAACCAGCACTTCGGGACGCATCGCCGCGTTTATCGCCGAGCCGATTCAGGGCGTCGGTGGATTCATCACCCCACCGAGAGAATACTTCAAAATCGTCGAAGGGATTGTCCGCAATTTCGGGGGCCTGTTCATCAGCGACGAGGTGCAGACCGGTTGGGGCCGTACTGGCGGGAAGTGGTTCGGAATCGAGCATTATGGCGTTCAGCCCGACATCCTCACCAGCGCCAAAGGATTGGGCAATGGCACGCCGATCGGCTTGACCTCCGCGCGTCCCGAGATCGCCGATTCCGTCCGCGGACTCACCATCTCCACTTTCGGCGGCAACCCCGTCGCGACCACCGCGGCCAAGGCCGTGATCGACTACATCGACGACAACCGTCTGATGGTGAATGCCGAAGAGACCGGTGGCTATTTGCGCGGGCACCTGGAAGAGTTGATGCGGAAACATCCGTCGATCGGCGAGGTGCGCGGCATGGGTCTGCTGCAGGCGCTCGAGCTGGTGGAGGATCGCAAGACCAAAACTCCCGCCCCCGGCCTGACGGCGCAAGTGATGGATGCCGCGCGGCAGCACGGGCTTCTGATCGGTAAGGGCGGGACCTACGGCAACTGCATCCGCCTTTCGCCGCCGCTTAATATCTCCAGGGCCGACGTCGATGAATTCGTATCGCGCCTGGACGCCAGTTTCGTGCAAGCGACGACCCACGCCCACGCAGGCGCGGTCTAGACTCAATCCTCAATCATGGATGAACGACATTTTTACCGCGAATCGCAAACCACCAAGCCGGTCAGCCTCAACTGTCCTTACTGTAAAAGCGCCGAGACTTATGAACTGCGCTGGCTGGTGCGCAAGAAGATCGATCGCCTGCCGGGCAACGCCGACGAGCGCGCACGGGCGATCTTCAAGAAGGCGCAGAGTTACATGGTCCTGCTCGACGACAAGGTGTCGTGCAAGAACATGCGCTGCCGCAAGCCGTTCGACGTATCTGGCATCCGGACCACCGCATTCCTCACCGAAGTTTGACCGGGTGGTAAGCCCGTGATGGAGTCCGAGCCGCGCTGGCCGGCGCTCGTCGCACTGTTCGCGGTGGCCGGACTGCGCTTCACGCTCCCCGCCTGGATGAGCGTCGGCCCGGACTGGGCATTCACCCTCGTCCTGATATTGGTGATGATTCCCGTCGTCGTGTTTCACCGCACGGGACGCCACTCCGAGAACCAGATCGCCGGTCATCTCGCCACGGGTATCGTCACGGCGGATATGGTCGTCTCGCTTGTTCTGCTCATCGCGCGCTTGCCTGCACACAAGGAATCGCCTCAACAACTGCTGCTCGCCGCTGGCGGGCTGTGGATCAGCAACGTGCTGGTGTTCGCCTCCTGGTATTGGCGCCTGGACGGGGGCGGACCGAACGCGCGCGACCGCCGCGAGCACCACGAGACCGGAGCTTTTCTGTTTCCGCAAATGACGTTGAAGAAGCCGGAGCAGCACGGCTGGACTCCCGGCTTTGTCGACTACCTGTTCCTCGCCTTCAATACGAGCACTGCATTCTCACCCACCGACGTTCCCGTCCTCTCCCGCTGGGCCAAGCTGATGATGATGGTTCAATCAGCCATCGCGCTGGCCACGATCGTGCTGCTGGCGGCCCGCGCCGTCAACGTGTTGTAAAGTCGGCTGGACTAGCTTGTGACAGTCACAAGGTAGAAGCCAGGAGCCAGGAGCCAGCAGCCAGCGTCTGTTCGTTATTCATCCACACTGCGCCGACCCGCCCCCGGACAAAAGTCACAGGTTGTTTAATCCGGCGCCGCCGGAGGCTGGGCTGCCAACTGCCAACTGCCAACTAGCGTTCACTAACCACTACTCTTCAGCCATGGCGCGTTCGCGTTCGAGCGCTTCATGCAGCAGCGACTTGATGTAAGTCTGGTATGGCAGGCCTTTGGATTTGGCAAGTTTTTGCGCGAGTGCGATGTCACGTTCCGGCAGCCGGATTGACAACAGGCGCGACAGTACGCGATGAAGCGGGTGTTCCGGATGTTCATGCACTCTCACCCATCCGGCACGGTCCTTCACTTCCGGAATATCGCTCGTGTCGATCTGATCGACAGGCAATGCCGCGGCGCGCCCCAGACGTTCGCGTTCCTCTTTTGTCATTTTGCGGTTTTCAATCTGCTCGATGGTCCTGGTTATCGTTTTGTCGCGCTTGTCAGTCGCTTTCTTCATACAACTTCCTTTCCCCGGGCGTCGCCTTGCGGGCTGAAATGATGCGGATAAATCGCGCCCACACCCTCTTCCCTGACCGTATGCACCACCAGCAGAACGCGGTCTACATAGCCGATTGCGTGCAGGCGTTCTTCGCCGTCGATCACACGGTCTTGACGGATGATTACGTGCGGGTCGCTGAAAACCCTCCGCGCCTCGTCAAAGCCCACACCGTGCTTGACGATTTCGCGCAGTCCTTGCTTTCCACCCACTCGAAACGTACCGGCATTCGATTTTTTCAAGTATATACGACGTAGCTACGCGGCATTCACTGGACCACTAGCCTGTGACTCCCTCGAGAACGGAATCGGCAGCGTCTGTTTGTTATTCATCCACACTGCGCCGACCCGACCCGGACAAAAGTCACAGGTTGTTCAATCCGGCGGCGCCGGAGGCAGGGCTGGCTTCTGGCTCCTGCATTCTGACTTCTCCCCCAACAAGAACCCACCCCTTCGCTATCCTTAACGCATGCGCACCCTTGTTACCGGCGCCAACGGCGGCCTCGGCCCGGCGATTGTAAGCCAATTTCTGTCCGCCGGAGGTTCGGTTGTTGGCGTTGCGCGAGCGTGGCCTCAGCAGGATCCGAACATCCAGCAGATCGCGGCCGATCTGACGCGGGCCGATGAGTGCCGTCGCGTTGCGCTTGCGGCGGGCGCCGGCGTTCTTGTGCATGTGCTGGGCGGATTCGCCGGCGGAGCTACCGTCGCGGACACTGACGAGGACACATGGGACAAGATGATGAATCTGAATCTGCGCTCAGCGTTCCTCATGTTCCGCGCTATCTTGCCCGGAATGATCGAGCGTGGACGGGGCCGCATTATTGCCGTCGGTTCGCGTACCGCTGTCGAACCCGCTGCCGGCTTAAGCGCGTACGGGGTCTCGAAAGCCGGACTGGTTCATCTCATTCGCACCCTCGCGCTCGAACTGAAATCGACTTCCGTCACAGCGAACATCGTGCTGCCGTCCACCATCGATACTCCAGCCAACCGTGCAGCCATGCCCGGGGCCGATGCTTCGAAGTGGGTCAGCCCCGAGTCGATTGCAAAACTTGTATCGTGGCTGGCCAGCGACGCCGCGCAGGATGTCAGCGGCGCCGTGATCCCGATCTATGGGCGGGCTTAGATACAGTAGTCTATTGACCTGCAATGACCAAGAAACTAGATGACGCCGAGCTTCGGGAAGCGCTGACGGAACTGCCGGGCTGGGTGTTGAAAGCCAACAAGCTTCACCGCGAATATCAGTTCGCCGACTTCGTCCACGCTTTCGGATTCATGGCGACCTCCGCAATCGCCATCGAGAAGATGAATCATCATCCCGAGTGGTTCAACGTGTACAACCGGGTAACGGTGGATCTGACCACCCATGACGCTGGAGGAATCTCGGCGAAGGATGTCAAACTCGCGCGCCTGCTGGACTCCATCGCGGGGAGGCTCGGATGAACGCGGTCCGTATTCTAATGGCGGTGCTGCCGGCCATCGCCGCGGCGCAAGCCTTCGACGCCCGCCCGGCGCTGGATGCGCAGGTCGAGCAAGCCATCCACGATAAGCTGATTCCCGGCGCGGTATTGCTGATCGGCCACAACGGGCAGATCGTCTACCGCAAGGCGTACGGATCGCGCGCGCTGGTTCCCGCTGTCGAACCGATGACTCTCGACACGATATTCGACGCCGCATCCCTCACCAAAGTCGTCGCCACAACCTCCTCGATCATGCAACTGTTCGAGCGCGGAAAGCTGCGCGTGAACGATCGCGTCACGCAATATCTGCCCGAGTTCCAGGGCGGCAGAAGCGACATCACCGTGCGCGATCTGCTGACCCACTTTTCCGGACTGCGCCCCGATCTCGATCTGCAACCGGCATGGAGCGGGTATGAGACAGGCATTCATCGCGCACTGATCGACAAGCCAGCCAGCCCGCCGGGAATGCGCTTCGTATACAGCGATATCAACTTCATACTGCTCGGCGAGATCGTCCACCGCATCACGGGCCAACTCGTTTCCGACTATGCGCGCGAACACATTTTCCGGCCCCTCGGCATGAAGGAGTCGATGTTCACTCCGCCCGCCTCGCTCCGGCCGCGCATCGCGCCCACTGAAGTGGAGCAGGGCCAGGTGGTTCGCGGAGTGGTTCACGATCCGACGGCGCGATACATGGGCGGCGTGGCCGGTCATGCCGGTCTGTTCACCACCGCGTCCGACCTGGCCCGCTTCGCGCAAACCATGTTGAACCGCGGCATCTCGTCCAATGGTGTGCGCGTGTTCAGTCCGTTGACGGTGCAGAAATTCACGACCCCCGAAACTCCGGCCAACCAGCCCATTCTGCGCGGTTTCGGCTGGGACATAGATTCGCCATTATCGTCCAACCGCGGCGAATTGTTTCCGATCGGCTCCTACGGCCATACGGGTTTCACAGGGACTTCGCTGTGGATCGACCCGTCGACGAACACTTACGTCATACTGCTTGCGAACAGCGTCCATCCCTCGCGCGGAAAGAATCTGTCGCCGTTAAGAGGCAAAATCGCCACTATCGCAGCAGCGGCATTCGGCGCCGATGCGCAAAAGGTGGTGCTCACGGGATATAACGAGTCGATTGTCGGCGCCGGATTGCGCCGCGTCGTGGCGCGGAACGGGGAGGTCGCGACGGGGCTCGACGTACTTGCCGAACAGGGGTTCGCGCCGTTAAAGGGCAAGCGGATCGGTCTGTTCACGAATCACACGGGATTGAGCCGCGACGGGCGCCGGAACATCGATCTGATGATCGAAGCCGGGCTCAAGGTTACGGCGCTGTTTTCGCCCGAACATGGCATCGCCGGGACGGAGGATAACGACAAGATTCAGGACAGCACGGATCCGGCGACCGGGATCCCGGTGCACAGCCTGTATCAGGCGAACCGGCGGCGGCTCACCGCAGAAATGCTGAAGGATGTCGACGCTTTGGTGTATGACATCCAGGACGTGGGCGCGCGGTTCTACACCTATTCCTGCACGCTGCGATATGCGCTCGAGGAAGCGGCTAAGCATCACCGGGAATTTTACGTTCTCGACCGGCCGAATCCGATTACCGGAGTCCACGTCGAAGGTCCGGTGCTCGACAAGGACCTGGAGAGCTTCGTGGGCTGTTTCGCCATGCCGCTGCGGCACGGCATGACCTTCGGCGAACTGGCCCAAATGATGAATGGGGAGCTGAAGCTGGGGCTCAAGCTGAGAGTCGTCCCGGTGCGCGGATGGCAGCGGGGAGATTGGTTCGATTCCACAGGGCTCACCTGGACGGATCCGTCGCCCAACATGCGAAGCCTGACGGCGGCAACCTTATATAACGGGGTTGCGATGTTGGAAGCGGCAAAGAACTACTCAGTGGGCCGGGGCACCGATGCGCCCTTCGAGCAGATTGGGGCCGATTGGATCCGTGGAGCGGAGCTAGCGAAGTTTTTGAACTCGCGATACATTCCCGGAATCCGGTTTTATGCGACGCGCTTCCGGCCAAACAGTTCCAATTTCAGTGGAAAGACCATCGAAGGAGTTCGGTTTTTGATTACCGACCGCGAGGCTTTCGATAGCGTCCGCGCGGGTTTAGAGATTGCCTTTGCTCTCGACAAGCTCTATCCGGGCAAGATGGATTACGATCGCAGCCGATATCTGATCGGTAACCACAAGACCATTGAAGCCATCAAGTCGGGGAGAGACCCGCGCAACATCGCTCAGGAGTTTGAGGATGATGTGCGGGCCTATCTGACCCGGCGGGCTCCATATCTGATCTATCGCTGATCAGGGGTTCAGTCGCCGGAAGCTGCCTTTCCAACCGCGATGGGTTTGTTCTTGCTGCCGGGCGGCCGGCCGCGTTTTTTAACTTCACTCAGCCAGGCTGGAGGACGGCCACGGCGCTTGCCGCGGCCCCGGGCCAGCCGTTCCAACGTAATAATTGCTTCTTCGATCGCTTCCCGCTCCTGGCGAAGATCCGCCAGCATCTTTGTGACATCCATAATTAGGCTCCCGGATTCCTTTCTCCAACCCTCGCGCCGTTCCACAAATAGAACACGGCCGCTAGGGGTGTGTAATTCCGCACTTGAAGTTTATACCTTCTAATGCGTCGATTTCAAGAGTTTTGTTCTGAATTCAGAACAGAGATGGAAAATACCTGGGATCCAAGGCGTTCGGCACGTGCATACAAGGCACGGAAAAATCAGAGCACCAAACGCCGCTTCCAGTAGAAATAAAAGGGGATTCCCGCCACAATCAACCCCAGCCCGAGCAGCGATTCCCGCGGCGAAGCGACAAAAGTGGAACCGAGAAGCACCAAAGCTACCAGAACAAATAGCGCGGGTACTATGGGGTATCCGAGCACACGATAGGGCCGAACCAAGTCAGGCCGCTTGTGCCGCAGCACGATCACCGAGGCGGCCGTCATCGCATACAGGATCCAACTCGCGAAAATAACCAGCGTGAACAGTTGCTCATAACGCCCGCTCAGCACCAGCAGCGCAGCCCAGGTGCTGAGGGCCAGGATGGAAACTCCCGGCGTGCGGTAGACCGGATGAACGAAAGCTACCGGGCGGAAGAACAGGCCATCGCGAGCCATGGCAAAGGGTACGCGCGATCCGGACAGAATGGATCCATTCAAAGCGGCGAAAATCGAGATCATTGCCGCAATACTCACCGCCGCCGCGCCCCCGCCGCCCAGTACGTGGCGCATCATCTCCGCCGCCACCCGCTCACTTCCAGCTACCTCAGCGGGCGTGAGTACGTAGAAATATGCAACGTTGGCGCACAAATAGATAAAAATTATGGCGAGTATCCCGCCGATCAAGGCGATCGGCAGGTTGCGAGCCGGGTTCTTTATTTCGCTCGACACCATGCTCACATTATTCCACCCATCGTAGGCCCACAGCGCCGCCACCAGCGCCATAAAAAAATTGCTGAAGCCGCCGGTCGGCCCCGGCAGCGCGCCCCGAAAGTTTGAGACGTGCCCCGCGCCGGACCCGATACCGACAACGACGATGGCAGCGATCGCAGCTACTTTAATAACGGTTACCGCGACTTGGACCCGACCGCCAATTTTAACGCCGTAGTAGTTCAGCCAAGCCAGCAGCAGAATCACCACCATCGCCAGAAGTTGACCCGACCGGATCTCGAGCGGGCCTCCGTTCGGCCCGAGTTTCCCCGGAATGGTGGCGATCACCGAATCCAACTCCGGGCGGAAGTTGGCGAGATAGTAGAAGAATCCCGTGGCAAGCGTGGCAATCGAGGCGCTTTTTGCGACCCACATCTGCGCCCAACCATACACAAAGCCCCAAAAAGGCCCGTAGGCTTCCCGCAAAAATACGTATTCACCGCCGGCTTCGGGCAGCGCCGCAGCGAGCTCCGCGTAGGTGAGCGCGCCGAAGAGCGACAGAACGCCACCGAATATCCAGACAATGAACACCATCTCCGGCGTACCCACGCGCTGGATCATGGTCTTCGGCACCAGGAAAATGCCGCTTCCGATCGTGGTTCCGACGACGATGGCGATCGCCGCCCAGATTCCGAGCTCGCGAGCAAGAGTGGCTTTCACCGGACTCATCTACGCACCGCTCTCTCCCGTTCGAGATTTTCATTGAGAAGCAACGACACAGTGTAACCGATCGCATACGTAACGGCTGTGCCGATTAATACGTACCAGGTCCATGCGATGGCGGTAAAGAATTTTATGTAAAGCATCATCGCGAGGCCGCAGCTCATCCCCACCATCGCCGCAACCTCTCCGACGCGCCGTGTCAGCAGGCCGAGTAGAAATACGCCCAGCAAAGCGCCATACAGAATGGAGGCGATGGACAGGCCGGCCTGCAATACCGAACCCCAGCTTCGGGCTACCAGCGCGATGGCGAAAAGCGCGCCGCCCCAGGCGATCGTGGCCGCGCGAGCCAGTTTAAGATAATGCGCCTCCGAGTAGCGGCCGCGCGTCATCGGCTTGTAGAAATCCATGATGGTGGTGGAGGAGAGGCTGTTCAGCGCCGCGCTGAGATTCGACATTGCCGCGGCAAGAATCGCGGCGATTACCAGACCCGCGATCCCGTGCGGCAAGTGATTCCAGATGAATTCCGGATAGATGCGGTCGCGAATGCCTGGCGGCGCGATGTTCCGGTCGCCGTAGTACACGAACAGGCAGACGCCGATAACCAGAAACAGCGCAAATTGGAACAGGATTACGAACCAGCTCGAGAAGAGGGCCGCCCGGCTCTCACGTTCGGACTTGGCGGATAGCAGGCGTTGCACCATCAGTTGCTCGGTTCCATGGCTCGCCGTTGTGAGAAAACATCCTCCGATGACGCCCGCCCAGAAACTGTACGGCTTGGTGAAGAAGGCCGCGGTCAGTGCGAATCCAAAATCGAAGATCTGAAATTTGCCGAGAGGCGCGGCGACGCTGGTGACGTGTCCCCATCCGCCGGGAATCAGTTGCAGGATTACAAAGAAGCTGAGAATCGCTCCTGCGACATAGAGGAACATCTGAATTACGTCTGTCCAGATCACCGCGGTCATTCCCCCTTCGAACGTGTAGAACAAGGTCAGGCAGAGAATCACGACGATAGAAGCCAGCTCGCCCGTGCCCAGGATGATCGAGATGACGATGGAAATGGCGAATACGCGGACGCCTTCGGCCAGGGTGCGAATCAGGAGAAATGTTCCGGCGGTGAGCTTGCGGATGCGGTCGCCAAAGCGGATGCGCATCAACTCATAAGCCGTGAATAACTCGCCACGGAAATAGGCGGGAAGGAATAATGTCGAGATGACGATTCGCGCCAGTAGATAGCCGAACACAACCTGGAGGAATCCGAAATCGCCGCCAAAGGATAGCGCCGGCGTACCGATGACAGTGAGCGTGCTTGTCTCGGCCGAGACGATCGAAAAACCGATCGCCCACCAAGGCGCGTTCCTGCCGCCGAGGAAATAATCCTTGAGGGTTTTCTGGCTATCTTTGAACCGGGCGCCGAACCAGGTGATGCCAACGAGATAGAGGACGATAACGGCGATATCTAAGGTGCGCACGGGATTCTCTAGCATACATCCCGTGCGCGGGGGTGCGGTGAGCTACTTCTTATCGTGATCCATGTGGCCGCCAGTGCCGCTCTTCATCATACCCGAGCCAGTCTTCGACGCTGTGTCCTGCGCCATTTTCAAGTGCATCTGGAGGGTGGGGAGCGTATCGGCGGCGAACTTCTTCAAGTTCGCATCCTTACCGGAGTTGGCTTCCTTCTGGAAATCGGCCACATCCATCTTGTGATCCTTCACCATCGCAGTCATGTACGCCCGGTCAAACGCGGCGCCATTGAGCTTGGATAGGCGATCCATCAAGGCTTGGTTCTTCGGACCGATATCGGTGGGCGATGTCATCCCTGCCTGGGATGCAATGGACTTAAGCTGATCGTTGGCTTTGCTGTGATCGTCCACCATCTGCTGCCCGAACTTCTTTACGTCGTCGCTCGATGCATGGTCCTTGGCCAGGTTTCCGAGTTGCACTTCAGCCATTCCGCCTTGCGCGGCTTCCATGGCGAATTTGTGATCGGCGCCGGATTTCATTTTTGAGTTCATATCGTCGGCGCGCGCTGTTCCACACAGCATCATGCCGGCGCATACGGCTGGCAATGCAGCCGCCCGGATTTTGTTAGTTAATAGCATTTCTGCCTCCGGTTGATAGACCGGATTGCGATGGAGAGCGTTTCAAGTGCGGAACAGGACGCTCTCATTTTCGAACCGGCTCTTGGCGATGAACAAGGCGATCGCCGCATAAACCAAATTAGCGGCAAGCGTAATCGCGAAAGCCATCGTCGAGAAATCGCCTAGCAGGATCGCGCGAATCAACTGGCTGGCGTTGAAAATCGGGACCAGGCATAACAGCGGAGTCAATTCCAATTGAGGCAACCCGCCGAGCATCGCGGGAAATAACACAACAAGAATTAGTGGAGTTAAATAGCTCTGCCCTTCCTTGAAGCTGCGCGCAAACATGGCGATCGCAATCATGACCGCGGCAGCTAAGATGCATACCGGGATGAGCGTGAGCAGGATCAGCGCGAGGGTATGCGCATCGAGAGGAATGGTGGCGAACATCGCGCGAACTTCGGGAGACTTGCCGCTCGAACGATTCGCGCGTACCGACCAGACGACACTGCCGAGCGTGAGCACCGCGGTCAACAGGATCGCGCTCATCGCGGCGAGCATTTTGCCCATGACAATCTCGTTGCGGCCGGCCGGAGTCGCCAGGAACGATTCGAGCGTGCGGCGCTCCTTTTCCCCGGCAGTCATGTCGATGACGGGATACATTCCACCCGAAAACATCAATAGCAACAGCAGGTACCCTAACATGCTGCCCCACACCATTCCGGCCATCTTGCGCGCGGGGGCAACGTTCACTTTGGAAACGACGAAGGGCGACAGCACCGTCTCCGGCACGCCCGAGCTGCGGAGGCGTTCGCGGATGGTCGCGTCCTTGAGATCGGCCAGCACGCTGTTCACCCGGTCGGCGGCGGCGCTCGATGTCGGGTTCGATTTGTCCGAATAGACGCGCACCTCCGTCCCGGCCTCTTCGATGCCCGCAACGACGGCCTTCGACTCAACCGCAGGCCTGACAGGATCTTTATCGACGAGGTGGACGCCCGCCTTCCTCAGAGCTTCGCGAATCGACGGCGTCGTGATTTTGACACCGACGGTCATGGTCTTGGCTTCGCGCTCGGCCTTGTCCGCGATGGAACCGACCACGCGCGTGGCGACGAGCATGATCACCGGAAACACCACCACCGGCACGATCACCATGCTGATCATCGTCCGCCGGTCGCGCACCAGGTCCAACATCTCTTTGCGGTAAATGGCCGCGATATAACGTAGGCGCATAGTCAGATTCCCAAGAGCTCGACGAAGATCTCTCGCAACCGCTGTTTCCCGGTCGCCGTGCGCAGGTCGTCCATGGTTCCGACGATCTTGATGCGCCCGTCACTGATCACCGCGATGCGATCGCACAGAAACTCCGCCTCTTCCATAAAGTGAGTCGAATAAATGATGCTCTTGCCCGCGCGTTTAGCTTCGAGCACGGCTTCTTCGATGTTGCGCGCCGAGGGTACGTCGAGGCCGGCGGTGGGCTCGTCCAGAATGAGAATGGGCGGGTCGTGCAGCATGGTGCGGGCGATCGCCGTCTTCTGCTTCATGCCGGTAGAGAGCTTGTCGGTGCGTGTGTCGGCGAACTTGGTGATCCCGAACCGGTCGATAATCGTCGTCACGCGCGAGTTGAGCGCGGCGCCCTGAAGCCCGTTCATCTGGCCGAAGAAGTGTAGGATCTCGCGCGGCGTCAGGCGCGCGTACAGCCCTGTCTCCCCGGCTAGAAAGCCAATCTGCTCTCGCACCTTCGCCCCATCGCGGACCACGTCGTAGCCGTTGATGAGCGCGGTGCCGCCAGTCGGTTTCAGAAGCGTCGAGATCAGCCGCAGAGTCGTCGTTTTACCGGCGCCGTTGGGCCCCAGCAGACCGAAAATTTCGCCCTGCGCCACCTCGAAGCTGACATCGCCAACCGCGGTCACGGTACCGCGCTTCGAATCGTGAAACGTCTTGGTGAGGTTCTGAACCTGAATCGGTATGTGCACGGCTGGGTGTCTGACCATTGTATCCGCGCGATGCGAAGGCATTATGCTCGGAGTATGGGCACGGGCGTGCGAATTATGTTTGTCGCCGCAGCCCTCTCTCTCATCGCACGGGGCGATTCGGGCGACGAGCTGCATAAAGCGGCCCGCGCCGGGGACGCCGCGCGAATCCGCGCTCTGCTGGACGAGGGTGCGCCCGTCAATCATCGCGATTCGCTGGGAGGGACGCCCCTGCACGATGCCGCATGGGCGGGCGATCCGGAGAGTGTGGAATTGTTGATCGGGCACGGGGCCGACGTGAACGCGCCTCACGCCGAAGCGGGTTCCACGCCGTTGTTCTATGCAGTCATCACCAATCACCTGGCGGTGGTGAGGTTGCTTGCGGCGCACGGAGCCGCATTGAAGGCGACCTCACGCTCGGGCTCGACGCCGTTGCACGTGGCGGCCAACCGCGGCTTTCTCGACATCGCGGAGTTTTTGATCGAGCACGGCGCGGATGCGAATGCCGCGGACTCGAGCGGCTCCACTCCGCTCGACGAAGCAGCGTGGCGCGGTCAAGCGGCAATGGCGCGACTGCTGATCGCGCACGGCGCAAAGGTGAACGCGCACAATCGAGAGCAGGGCTACACGCCGCTGCACGAAGCCGCGATCAAAGGTCATGATGCCGTTGTCGAAGTGCTGCTGAATGCGGGCGCCGACGTGAACGCTCGCGATTCGGCGGGGATGACTCCGCTCGAGGCCGCCCTGCATTATAAGCAGGCCAAGGTTGCCGAAGTATTGATCGCTCGCGGCGCGCCGCTGAGTGGAGACGATGGGGCGGCCGCGCGCGCCTTGCATGACGCCGTAATGCGCGGACAGGCCGACATCGTCGAGTTACTGCTGGCGAAGGTTCCCGATGCGGTGCGTCAGCGCTACAACGGCACCACGCTACTCCATGACGCCGCGTTGAAGGGCCATCGCGACATCGCTGAATTGCTATTGGCGAAGGGGGCCGATGTGAACGCACGGAATAGCACCGGCGGTACGGCGCTGCACGATGCGGCGCTGGCCGGGAATCGCGAGGTGGCGGCCATTCTGATCGAGCACGGGGCCGACGTCAATGCCCGCGACACAGAAACCGGCGCGACGCCACTGCACAATGCTGCTTCGTGGGGGCGCGGCGAGGTAGTACGCCTGCTGCTGGAAAAGGGTGCGGACCGGAACTTGCGAACGCGGTCGGGATTGACGGCGGCGGCCACGGCGGCACAGAACGGGCACCCGGATATCGCGGCTCTTCTCGCCCAACCTGAGGGGCGCTAAATATCCGGAGAGGGCCGGCGGCTCGGGCGCACTGTATGTATGCGCATCCATGCAGCATTACGACATTGCGTTGAAGACTCTCCTGCTCCGCTCCGCATCGCTGTTTCTGGGGCAGGTGAGCGGCGCGTCGTCTGCGCGATGGTCGGACGTAGAGCTGGTCAATATGGAAAACCGGCGAGTCGACCTGTTGGGCGAGACGGAATCGGGGGAATTGATACAGCTCGAATTCCAAAGCACGAACGATCGCCAGATGCTGCGCCGGATGGCTGAGTACTCCTGGGCCATCCAGCGGCAGTTTGGTCGGATGCCTCGTCAGACGGTGGTGTATATAGGACGCAGGCAGATGCGGATGAAAACTGAGTTCCATGGCCCGGATCAATGGTTCCGCTACAAGCTGGTGGACATCCGCGACTTGGACGGCGATGAGTTGATCCGAAGCGGGGACACGAGCGATAGTATAGTTGCGGTGCTGGCCCGGCTGAGCGACCGCCGTGCCGCCGTCCGCAAGATCTTAAACAGAATCTCGGCATTAGACCCGGTGGCGCGCGAAGAGGGTTTACGCATACTCACTTTGCTGTCCGGATTGCGTGAGATGGAACAGGTTGTGAGAGAGGAGGCTGCCTACATGCCCATCATCGTCGACGTCATGCAGAACAAGATTCTGGGACCGGAGATCAGGAAGGCTTTGAAGCAGGGCCGGAAGGAGGGGGTGCGGGAGGGCCGCGAACAGGGCCAACTGACGCTTTTGACCCGGATGATCGAGGCTCGCTTCGGACCGCTTCCGCATTGGGCAAAGCGACGCCTTTCTGAGATGCCCGCCGCCGAGTTCGAGCGGCTCGGTCTATCCATGATTAATGCTTCGAGTTTGAAAGAGCTCCTGAAGTAGGCGCCGGTCTTTCAGACGAAGCAGGCCGGTAACGGAGGAGGTTCTCCGCAATGCCCATCATCGTCGACGTCATGCAGAACAAGATTCTGGGACCGGAGATCAGGAAGGCTTTGAAGCAGGGCCGGGAGGAGGGCCAATTGACGCTTTTGACCCGGATGATCGAGGCTCGCTTCGGACCGCTTCCGCATTGGGCAAAGCGGCGCCTTTCCGCGATGCCCGCCGCCGAGTTCGAGCAGCTCGGTCTATCCATGATGAATGCTTCGAGTTTGAAAGAGCTCCTGAAGTAGATACAGCGCCATTTCGCCGCCGGTGCCAGCGGGAAATCCCCCAAAAGATTTTTTGCCTGTTTGTGATTTCAGTCACTTACCGGCGGCTCCCCGATTGCAATCATAAGGTGGAACTGGGAGCACATCATGCTGGATTTTAGTCAGTCCCCTTTGTTGGTGATCTGGGAAGTCACCCAAGCTTGCGATTTGGCGTGTGTTCATTGCCGCGCTTCAGCCATGCCCGGCCGCGACACCGATGAGTTGAGCACGGAGGAAGGCTACCGCCTGCTCGACCAGGTGAAGGCGTTCGGCGAGGCCCGAGGTTTCGGCAGCCCGCTGTTCGTGTTCACTGGCGGCGACCCGCTGAAACGGCCCGATCTGTTCGACTTGGTCCGCTATTCGGTGAAACTCGGGCTGCGCACCAACGTCACCCCAAGCTCCACTCCGTTGCTGACCACCGAAGCCATCGACAAGTTCAAGGAGTGCGGTGTGGCCCGCATGGCGATCAGCGTGGATGGGGCCGATGCCGCGACGCACGACAGCTTTCGCCAGGTGAACGGCAGTTTCGACCGCTGCATGATGGCTCTCCATCACGCCAAAAAGATCGGCCTGGATACCCAGTTCCAGACCACCGTTACGCAACGCAACCGCCATCAACTGGACCGGATCGCCGAATTGGTGGGCGAGGCGGGCTCGAAGATGTGGAGCCTGTTCTTCCTGATCGTTACCGGCCGTGCGCTCGAGGGCGACGATCTCACCGCCGAACAGTACGAAGAGGTCTTCGAGAAGATGTACGAGATCTCCAAACGCGTGCCGTTCGACATCAAGACCACCGAGGCGATGCACTACCGCCGGTACATCCTGCAGCGCCAGAAGAAGGAGCGCGGCGCAGCGGCCGAGGGCGTGGCTTTCCGTACAGCGGGCGTTAGTGATGGGCGTGGTTTCGTCTTCGTCTCACACAAGGGCGAAGTGTTCCCCAGCGGTTTCCTCGCGTTATCGGCAGGAAATGTACGGCACGATTCCCTGGTGGATGTTTACCGCACTTCCCAGTTGTTCAACGTCCTCCGCGATCCTGGACAGCGGGAAGGAAAGTGCGGCGCTTGCGAGTTCGTTCACGTGTGCGGCGGTTCGCGGTCGAGAGCCTTCGCCTTGACGGGCGACTATCTGGCCGAAGACCCCCGCTGCGTATACGTACCGAAAAATTACAACGCACCCGCGGAAGTCCTGGCCGGATCTGCGGCGTAGCCTCCGCGCGCCTGTTTGTACATCTGCAGCATCATGACGGCGCCTTGCAGCCATGGGCGTCTGCTTCAGACGTGCAGCTGGAATGGGGCGAATTCTTTCAACTACCTTGCCGGATTCGCGTGGTTGCTCTTAATGTTGGGGATTGCTCAAGGAACATGCCCACGGCTCTCACCAACTGATCTACGCGGTTCGCGGTGTGATGCAGGGATCCTACGCGCGATGCGTCTGGTTGTTTCCACCTCATTTTAGAATTTTGATTCCGGCTGGTACCCGCCATTCAATCAAAGTGCCAGGCACTGTCTCGATGTGCACTTTATGCGGCGGCGCCAGCTTAGCGCCAGCTCCATTGCGCGCTGCGGGACCTGTTGCTTTCGCGATTGGAAAACGCATCTCCGATGGCACATCTGTGCGGATCCTGTAGAATCCTTGCGCTATACCTGGGTAATCAGTTAATCTGCGAGCGTGGACATCGACCTAGCGGAGTTGCGGGAGATGCACTCTCGGCTGCCGGCCGACCTCGCTTTGGTGATGGTGGGACGGGCGGCACTCGCGCTGGAGAGGAACGCGCACGCCTCAGGGAGTGCGGCTCTCCATGGATCTGCAACGAGTGCCGAGCAGCGGCGTACTCTCCTGGCCGGGCGCTGATCTGAGTAGAATTGATCAGCATGACCATAACCGAATCACGGAGGATGGTGCCGAGGCAGTAGCGCTGGCGCTCGCCTATCGACATCGGTCCTGGCGCGTCATCCGTCGGATGCGAGCGTGAGGAACACGCGGACTGGCTCCTTGAGGACGTTCAGGAGGGTGCTCGTCAAGTAGTTGCCTTAGAGGTTAGCGGCATCGACCGGGGCAGCATCGGGGCACGGCTTTCCGAGAAGCTGGCGCAAGTCGGCAAGAGTACCGATGTCGACCAAAGGTGGGCTGGTGTCGTGGGTTTTGAAGAACCGATTGCCGCCCTTCATTTCACTAATAGGCAGCGTCGTGGAAACTGACACCCTCAATACGCTAGTCAGCGGCGCCATCTGGCGGGCCGAGCAGCTCGAAGCGCACGGTATACCCTCTGCGGTTCAGGCTTGGGCAGAAGTTTCCTCGCTTGAGGAGGAGCTGGCAAAGGCGCTTCCAGTATCCGAATCCGAAGGACGGATCGCGCGGCGTGGCTCCGTCCGCGCGGCTCTGAAGTGTAATGGACCACTTTGTTCACCCCCGGAGAAGGCGGAATCGGTCACGATAATTTCCCCGGACTCAAGTGTGAGAATGCGAATTAGCGACTCCTGAGCGCGTTACGCCAGGATGCAGGACACAGCCACCCTTTTTCTG
>JBBQGC010000059.1:0-32939 GCA_038322705.1 Bryobacterales bacterium
CCCCAGATCGTCGATGATGCCATGCACGAGCGGAATCGCACGAACCCGATCGCGACCCGGGCTCCGCTCGACGACATAGGCGTGAGTCGCGGCGGCCGCCACGCTCACCTCCACCAGAGACTCGAAGGGCGGCGACGCGCGGTACAACTCGCGCTCCCGCATGGTGCTCATATTGCACACCCGCAGTGCCGGGCCGTCGATGTAACAGAATCTCCGCTCGTCGGGCAGCAGCGCGATCGAACCCGGATTCAGCGCTGCGACGTCGGTCAGCCGCCGGAACTGGCCGGTGCGCAATTCCAGACGATACACGTCCAACTTGCCTGCACGGTCGCTGGCGAAAAGCAAAAACTGGTGGGCTCCGATACCGCGATTGTTCGGCGAAGTCAGGTAGCTGGCAAACTCGGGATTGGTTAAGCGGATAACCGGGAATTCAGTCGAAGGGTCGAGGTAACGCCTGGCTTCGGAGAGTTGAACGTCTCCGCGCCCGGCCGGATTATCGGCCCAACAGCAGGAACCAGCCGCCGCCAATGCGAGGAATGCGCGCCGCGAACCCGCCGCGGCGGCGTGGAACACCATGCTCTGATCGTAACAATTTGCCCCGCACGCTTTGCGCGGAGCTCATCGCCGCGGCCTTTCGGGTCGCGAGTGGTGTGACCGCACGCTGGTATCTTAAAGGCAAAATGAAAATCACACACGTCGAAGCCATAGCGATCTCGATTCCATTGCCTGCGCCTGTGTCGGATGCCGTCCGCTACATCACGCATCGCGATCACCTCATCGTCACAATCCGTACCGAAGACGGCCTCACCGGCACCGGCTTCACGCTGGGCTACGACGGAAGCGCGGCGATGGTCGCATTGGTGGACGCGATTTTCCGGCCGGTTTTGCTGGGCCAAAACGCGCTCCACTCAGAACATTTGTGGGCTGAGATGTACCGGCAGTCGATTCAGGCTGGGCGGCGCGGGGCTGCTCTGCGAGCGATCAGCGCCATCGACATCGCGCTCTGGGACCTGAAGGGCAAGGCCGCGCGCATGCCCGTCATGGAACTGTTCGGCGTGCACTCGACTCGCCTGCGCTGCTATGCCACCGGCGGCTACTATCGCGCAGGCCAGACCACGGATGAACTGGTGCGCGAGATGCAGGGCTACGTCGAGAAGGGCTTCACGGCGATCAAGCTGAAGGTCGGGAAGCTGGGTGCCCGCCAGGACGGCGAACGCATGCGGGCCGTGCGAGCCGCCGTGGGCGACGATGTCGATCTGTTGCTGGATGCAAACGGCGGGTGGCAGGACGCGGCTACGGCAATCACCGCCATGCGCCGTCTCGAGGAATACCGGCCGTACTGGATTGAAGAGCCGGTCCGCGCCGACAACCTGCATGCAATGACGGCTATCGCGCATGCTCTCGATACGCCGGTTGCCACGGGCGAGCTCGAATCGACGCGCTGGGCGTTTGCGGATTTGATTGAGCGCGGCGCGGCCGACATCGTGCAACCGGATGCGACAGTGGTGGGCGGTGTGGGCGAATGGATGAAGGTCGCGCATACCGCGGCTAGTTTCGATGTGCCGGTTGCGCCGCACTACAACTGGGACATCCACTCGCAGTTGGTCGCGGCCATCCCGAACGGGATTTTTGTCGAATATTTCCTGCGCGAATCGGGGGTGAAAATGTTCGACGATCTGCTGGAGAGTCCGCTCGAGGCGCACGACGGCTATCTGACGCCACGCCACGAGCTGGGGTTTGGAATCGTGTTCCGTCCGGAAAAGCTGGCCGAATTTCGCGTCGGCTGAAAGATCAGCGGAGAGTGCGGATCGTCGGTGGCTCGACGGTCCTGCACTCAACTCCGAGCAACTCGGCCACTGCGCGCTGGCGGAAGTTGAAAATTCCGAGGAGCTGATGCTTCACCATCACGGCCTGCGCGATGCGGCCCAGCGGTCCGAGCGGCAATGAGTAGAGCACACGGTCCGAGATGAGCGTACCTCCGGCGTCAGTCTCAAAATCGTGCTGGTGGCGCCAGTAGCTGTATGGTCCGCGAACCTGTTCATCGACGAACTGGCGCGGCGGATCGTAATCCTTGATCACGGACGTCCAACGCATCGGCAGGCCGAGCCAATGAATCGTGTAGTCGATGTGCAGGCCGGTTTGCATTTCAAGCTTGCCGGGCGTGCGAATGTCGAAGCGCAGCCAGGACGGTGTGATGCGCGCGAGATTGGACGGTTGTTCGAATACCGGAAACACGCGCTCGAGCGGCAGGGGCGCGTGCAGACTGCACCGCAGCTCATATTGCGCTACGGACAGGTTCGGGGCGGTGGAGTGGCCCCCAGATGTTCGAGATTCAGACGTGCGTTGGACAGGCATGGATTCACCTCGAGTGCTCGCTCAAAGTCGCGCCGCGCCGCATCCAGTTGACCGAGGGCCAGCAACGCGGCTCCCCGGTTGTTGATCGCATTCGCATCACCGGGCAGTCGCGCCAGCGCCCGGCCGAATGCGGCAAGCGCTTCGGCGGGACGGCCGAGTTCGAGAAGCACTCTCCCCTGTTCGGATGCCACGCCGGGATCGTCTGGCGCAATTGTTTGCGCGGTCACCAGCAGCGGCAGCGCCTCGGGGGGCGGCAACGTACGGGCGAGTTGGATGCGCGGGCGGACCTTTCCTGGCGCGCGGCTAACGGCCTCCGACCAGAGCGTGCGCTCGGTGTTCCAAATCAAGCCGTAGCGAATGCTGATCGCGGCGAGCCCGGCGATCATGGCGGCGATGACGACGGGTCGCCAGCGCGAGATCAACAGCGCGGCGCAGGCAGCAAACGCCGTCATCGGCAGATAAAGGCGGCGGTCGGCGGCGATGTCGGCTGCGGGGAACAGCGACGAGCTGGGGGCCAGCAGGATCAGTCCGGCGATGAACCAGAATCCGGCGCGCAGCCCGGAATACCAGCGCGATGCTACGGCCGCGGAGGCCAGCACCAACACCCAAGCCGCCACGCGCCACACCCCAGCCGCGTTGATTTCGGGATCGATGCTATATCCCCAAGGGAAGATCAGCAACATGAGGTAGCGCAGAATGGCGACGCCTTGGAGCGACAGATAATCGAACGGCCCGATGCCGGCCTGGACGCCCGCGCCCGTGCCCTTCAGTACGCTCGTGGCATAAATGACGCGCAGTCCGGCGAAGAGCGCGGCTCCGATCATGACCGCAATCGGCGTCCATTTTTGAGAGAGCCGACCGCGCGACCTCTCGAAAGCAATCAGAAAGATGGGGAGCGCCGCGCATTCCTCCTTGGCGAGCAGCGCTGCTGCAAAGCACAGGAACGCAGCGAACGGGCGCTCGCGCAACCAGAATAGGAAGGCTGCCAGGCATAGGGTCGTGGCCAGCAAGGTTCCGCGAGCAAACACGTAAGCGACCGGTTCCGTGGCGGCGGGATGAACTGCGAACAGCAACGCGCCGATCAGGGCCACGTTCCGCGGCAACAGCTCCGTAAGCACGATGAACAACAGCAACGCCGCAGCCGCATGTAGCGCGATGTTGACGGCGTGATACGGTGCAGCATTGGCCCCGGCGATCTGATAGTTGGCCCAAAACGTGAAATACGTCAGCGGGCGAGTCTGCAAGGGCCGCCACACTTCGTACCAGCCGCGCGCCAGCGTGATGGCCGGATCGGAAAACAGAGCGTAATCGTCGAAGTGGAACGATCCGGCGAGAGTCAACCCGAAGGCCGCCAGAGCCGCCGCTACAACCAGAAGCCGTTCGCGCAAATGCTATTATCGCCGCATGTTGCATGTGACACCGCCGCGCGATGTACCCAAGCCAAAAACCGCGGTGGAGCGCAAACAGCGTTTGGAACGCATTGTGAAGGCGCTCGACGAACGCTATCCGCAAGCTGTCTGCGCGCTGACCCACCGGAACGCGTGGGAGCTTCTGGTAGCCACGATTCTTTCGGCGCAGTGTACCGACAAGCGCGTGAACGAGGTGACGCCCGGTCTGTTTGCAAAATATCCCGATATGCGCGATCTTGCCAATGCGGATCAGGCCGAGCTGGCCAGCGACATCCGCTCGACGGGGTTCTTCAACAACAAATCCAAATCGCTCATCGGTGCGGCGCGTACCATCCTGACCGAGTTTGCAGGGCAGGTGCCCCGCTCGATGGAGGAGCTGTTGCGCGTGCCCGGAGCAGCACGGAAGACAGCCAACGTGGTGCTCGGCACGGCGTACGGCATTCCGTCGGGCGTGGTGGTGGATACTCATGTTCAACGCATCACCGGACGATTGCACCTGACGCGCAATACCGATCCCGTCAAGATCGAGCAGGACCTGATAAACCTACTGTCCCAGAACCGCTGGATCCAGTTCTCGCACCAGGTGATCCACTTCGGCCGTGAAATCTGCGTCGCCCGTAAACCGCGCTGTGGCGAGTGCCCGCTGGACCCGCTGTGCTATTCCAAAGACAAATTGCTCAGTTAGCCGCGGCGCCACTATCCAGCAAGAGTGTCCGCTCCACATGATGGTCGATATAGAGCTGCCGGAATTCCGAGCGGAATACGCGCTCCGCCGATTGAACCGTGGCCATTCGCACGCGGATTAATTCATTGATCGCCAGCGCGCGATCGACATCTTCGAGCGGCGAATTCTCACCGAGTTCCACGTGTTCTTCGGCAGCGTGGACGCACAACTTGGCGAGTTCGTAGTACCACCGCGCCATCTCCATTGCGTGGTCGCGAGGCGTGAGCCTGATAGCGATCTGTTCCATATCGTCCTTATGTGAAGCCGGCCGAAACTTCGCTTCCGCCGCTCTGTTTTTCTTATCGGCGCAGGCCGCCGAATTTAGATTCAATGAAGGGGCTTTCCTGGCGTGCGCTGCTATCCTGATGGCGTTCCCATGTCAGCCAACGGCCGCCGCCTTTGTTTGCTCCTGACCGGGGTTCTGCTCGCGCCGCCTGCGTCCGCCTTCCAGTCGCCTGTATCCGATACGGTTGCCGCGTTGGCGCGAGCCGCCGGAGAGCAGGCGCAGGCCGCAATTCTGGACAGCGCGATCGTAAATTCGGCCCTCTACGAAGCCGTGTCAAAGCGTTTTGGCGAGCTTCTCAAGGCCGGCAATATGACCGGTATCGAGCGGCTGGCGAGCGCCGAACTCGCGATCGCACGGCGCGTGGGCGATCGTGAGCTCGAGAGCAAGGCACTCAGCGACCTCGGAACCGTTCTCTTTCGCGCCGAAGATTTTAACGGCGCTGTGGGCGCATAT
Organism: Bryobacterales bacterium; assembly: GCA_038322705.1. Taxonomy (GTDB): domain Bacteria; phylum Acidobacteriota; class Terriglobia; order Bryobacterales; family Bryobacteraceae; genus TMP-7. The sequence goes on from JBBQGC010000059.1 coordinate 5,228, forward strand.
CGCAAAGCGCTCGAAGCCGCGGAGAATACGCGCAGCCCGAGCCGCATCGCAGGCACCCTCAACGGCCTCGGCCTGGCGATGCGCGATGCGGGTTCGTACGCCGACAGCCTGGCTGCCTTCGATCGGGCCGAGAATCTCGCGCGCCAAGGCTCCGATCCGGTTCTGCTGGCGCGCATTCTCAACAACGGCGCCACCACACTGCAACGCACCGGCGATCTGCGGCGCGCAGCCCTCAAGCTCGAGGAAGCGCTGAGCATCGCCGAGCAGCGCAACGAGCGGCTGGGTCAATCCTTCGTGCTGAACAATCTGGGCAACGTGTATCAGCGGCAAGGCGACTACGAAGCGGCGCTGGGCTATTACAGCAAGAGTCTCGAGATCAAGCGACAGGAAGGAAATCCGCGCGAGGTGATCACCAGCCTGTCGAACCTGGGACTGAATCAACATTATGTTGGCCGCGACCGCGAGGCGCTGGTGACGCTCACAGCCGCGCTCAGCATGGCGCGCAGCTCGGGCGCGGCGCGTCTGACGGCAAGCGGTCTGCTGAACCGCGCGATGGTGGAGCGCAAACTCGGGCAGACAACGGATGCGCTGGCGGATCTGCGAGAAGCATTGGCGCTGGCCGAGAGCGGCGGGGATAAATCGTCGATCGCGCTGATCCTGAGCAGCGTTGCCGAAACCGAATTCGTATTGGGCCAATCGCCGGACGCACTCGCGAAGATGCGAAGAGCGCTCGATCTGGCCCGCGATTCCGGGTCCCGCCCCGATTTTGCCCAGGTTGCCGAGCCGGTAGGGCGCGCCCTGTTGCGCATGGGCCTCGACGACGAAGCCGAGCCGGTGTTGCGCGAGGCCATGCAGACGGTGGAGTCGATGCGCTCGGATACGGTGGCGCGCGAGGTCAACCTACGCCGGTTCCTGAGCACGCACGTCCGCATTTATCAGGCGCTGAGTGAGCTGCTGGTACGCCGCGGCAAGCTCGAAGAAGCGCTGCAGATCGCCGAGCGCGCGAAGGCCCGCGTTTTGGTGGACGTGCTGCGTGCGGGCGGCCGCGAGGCGATCACTGGCCGCATGAGCACCGCTGAACAATCGCAGGAACATGCGTTGCGTGCGACGGTGGCGCGCGCTTCGCCATTGGTCGCCCGGCGCAAGGCGGAAGGCGAACTGGCCGCCTTTCAAACCCGCCTGTACTTGACGTATCCCGAGATCGAGTTTCAACGTGCGGCCTTCGAGCCCGCCTCGCTCGCCGCGATAGGAACTCTACTCACCGATCCGGCAGTGGCCGTCATCGAATATGTGGTGGCCGATGAAACGACCTTCGCATTTGTACTGCGCGGCCGCCGTGGGTTGCCCCCGCGTGTCACCGTGCACAAGATCAGCACGGGTGAGACGCAAGTTTCCGCGCTGGTAAACAAGCTTCGCGGCACTATCGCTTCCCGCGGCTACGATTGGGCCGCCTCCGCACGGCGTCTGCATCAGCTTCTCATCGAGCCTGCTCTCGGCGATCTGGTTGGCGCTACCACCTTGATCGTCGTGCCCGAAGGTCCACTCTGGCAGGTTCCCTTCGCCGTTCTACAGGGCGCCGATCGTAAACTGCTGATTGAGCGGTCCGCGATTTTCTACGCGCCTTCGCTTACCGCCCTGTACCTCTCCGCGCGCGACCGCAAGCCACAGCCGGGCCGGCCAACGCTGCTCGCGTTTGCGAATCCCGATTTCGCGGGGCAAGCGGCGCAGTTGCCGGGCGCAAGCCGCGAAGCGCTGTCGATTGCAGCCCTGTACGGTCAGGCACGCTCGAAAGTGTATACGTCGGCGCAGGCTTTGGAGAGCCGCGTTCGCGCCGAGGCGTCACGCTACTCAGTCCTCCATTTTGCGACGCACGGTTCCATCAACGACTCCAATCCGCTGTACTCGTACCTGCGTCTTACCCCGGATCCGCGGCACGGCGATGATGGTCTGCTCGAAGCGCGCGAGATGCTCGATTTGAATCTGCGCGCCGAGGTTGCCGTACTCTCGGCTTGCGATACTGCGCGCGGCGTGACCGCGAATGGTGAAGGAGTCATCGGCATGAGCTGGGCACTCCTGGTAGCGGGCGCCGCGAGCACAGTGGTGAGCCACTGGCAGGTGGACTCGGCCTCGACGGAGCGGTTCATGGTGGCGTTTCACCGCTCGATGACGTCCAGCCCGCAACTCGCGCACAAGGCCCGGGCTCTGCGCTCAGCCGCGCTCGATTTACTTGCGACGCGGGAGTACCGGCACCCGTTCTACTGGGCGCCATTCGTCCTCATCGGAAACGGTTTCTAGTCCTGCGCCTTAATCCAGTCTTCGGTGAAGCGCACGTGTTTGATCGTTTTCCCTTCCGGCACGAAATAGCTGTAGGTCACGTGAATCTCGCCGCTGGCGGACTGAATCACCGACGGATAGTGATACTGTTTTGGCGCCTTGGTGGCAGGGTTTCCGTCAAGGTGGCGCTTCCATTTCCACGTCGCGCCCTCGTCATCGGACAGAGCTACGACGAGCGAATAGCGGCCCTGTTCCAGGTCGTTGTACACCATGATCCAGTTGCCGCTGCGCAGCACGACAGCTTCGAGCGATGTTCCGGGGTTCGGGATATCGGTGTCTTTGGCGATCGTCCAACTCACGCCGTCGTCTTTTGAAAAACTGATGTGGGCGCGCTTGGGCGGAGGTCCGTTGTCGCGCAGGTATGCCACCAGGGTGCCGTCCTTCTTGCGCACCACCGACGGCTGGATCGAGCCGAAGCCCGCGATCGGTTCGCTCGCCGTCCAGGTGTAGCCGCCGTCGTCGCTGATGGCCATGATGCCAAACGAGAATCCGTCGGAGTACATCGGCAGGAGGATGCGGCCCGAAGGAAGTTGCAGCGGGTGAGTGCGCGTAAACCATCCCATCCGAGAGAAGTACATGTCGCTGGCGTGCTCGGTCAATTTCGCGGCATATTGAGTGGCGCGCGGGTTATCGGCGGGTAGGCCCTGGGCGAGCAGCTCATGCGCTTTCGCGGCAATGTTTTTGGGGATGAGCAGGATGTTGTCCTGGTGTTCCCACTTGGGCGGACCGGAACGCTGCTGATAGTCGGTCGAGATCCGGTAGTGCATCAGGGCCGTCTCCCATTGATGCGCGATGATGGTGGGCCAAAACAGAAACAGCCGCTTCTTGCCGTCGAGCCACAGCACTGGATTGGTGTCGGGAAAACCGGGCGTATCGGCAAGCAGGAACGGTTCGGTCCACTTGCCGGTTTCTTTAATCCACCGCGCGCCACGAATCACGACGTCATCGGCTTCCCGCTCACCGGATCCGTGAAACCAGCACACCAGCAGATCGCCGTTGGGCAGTTCGACGACCGAGGAAGAATGGTTGTGCCATTTCTCGAGCGGAAAGAGAAATTCTCCGGTGATATCCGCCGCGTGCAGGACTACGGCAGCGATGAATGCGAGCAGGACGGGGCGCATGGGTAGATTTTAGCGCGGTACCGGTTTACACCAGTCCGTTTCTAATTTCCTTTTTCAAACTGTGGGTGCCGTTTTTCCGGCACACGGCTTATCGATGATCTTCGGGTGTGGCTTTCGCCGGGTATTTCACGGTGCCCATCAACTTATGCAGTCCAATCCCGTGGAACTGATCGCCGGTGAATGGCGCTCGCTTCGTGGGCCGCTGTCCACCCCGCCGGTACTGCCAGCGGCGCAAACTCTTGACCACGAAGTAGTCCATCTCATTGAACTCCCGGTCGGCATTTCCGGTCCGGAAATAGTTCCCCCAGCCGCGAAGCACGGATGTCAGTTCCGCGATGATCTGCTTCACATCCTTCCCGCTTTGCCGCTTACCGGTCAACTCTCGAACCCGGTCGCGCAGTTTCTTCGTCGCCTTCGGGCTCGACCACCGCTGCACACAGTGGACCCAGGGCTGTCGCTGGATACTCCGCTTCTTTCGAATCGTGCATCCCAGGAATTACGAAGCTCTCCGTGCCGCGCCTCAAGTCCACCATCCGCGTCTTCACCGGATGCAGCGTCAGACCCAGCCGGTCCATCACCAACCCTCGCCGCCGAGGCCGAGCGACACATCGCCACTACCGGCTGCCGGTGAGGATCGAAGCCGGGGAGTTGCGGTATTCTGCGAACGGCGCCCGATGAGAATGTCGAACCTTACACTCATTCTGTTAACTTGCGCGGCGGTTTCGCCGGCGTTTGCCCAGAAGCCGGTAGTCGTGCGGCCCAAGGAGATCGACGGCGTGCTCGTCAACCCCGGCATGGGCTTCATGACCTTTCAGCGTTTCAATGGCGATACGCTGAATTCCGGCACGAGTTGGACGGAAGGCTTCCCGGTCGAGTACCAGCCGTTCAAGGGAACGCTCGACAACGGGAATCATCCGGCCACATCAATCGCCTACATCCGCGTCTACTGGCGCTACGTGGAGCCGGAGCAGGGCAAATACGCCTGGGAACTTTTCGATAAAGCGCTCGCAACGGCGCACGCCCGCGGGCAGACGCTGATGGTTCGCATCGCTCCCTACGGCAGCACCGCCGGGCCAAGAGAAGTGCCCGACTGGTACCGCACGATGGTGGGCGAGGAAGCGGACCTCCCGTATAAGTGGCGCACCAATGCGGAAGATCCACGCTATGTGAAACACTTTGGCGGGATGATCCGCGCGTTCGGAAAAAGGTATGACGGTCACCCCGATCTGGAGAGCGTGGACATGGCTCTGGTGGGCGCTTGGGGCGAGGGCGCCGGGTCTCAGGATCTGAGCCAGAAGACGCGGGAAGCGCTGGTCGATGCGTATCTCGATGGCTTCCGAAAAACGCCGCTGGTGATGATGCTGACCGACGCGAAGACGAACGGTTATGGCATCTCGAAACGAGCCGTCGGCTGGCGCGTGGACTGCCTCGGAGATATGGGCGGCTTCAGCGATCCCACGCGGAGCCATATGCAGGATATTTATCCGGAACGAATCGCCAACGACGGAATGCGCGATGCGTGGCAGAAGGCTCCCGTAAGTTTCGAGGCGTGCTGGGTGATGCAGCACTGGCTCGACAAGGGCTGGGACGTGAACTACATCATCGAACAGTCGCTGAAGTGGCACATCTCGTCGTTCAACGGCAAGTCCTCCGCGGTGCCGGAGCAATGGCGGCCGCAGGTGGACCGCTGGCTCACGAAGATGGGATACCGGCTGGTGTTGCGGAAATTCACTTACCCGCCTACTGTGCGGCCCCAGGCCAAGCTCGACTTCACGACTTGGTGGGAGAACAAGGGGGTCGCGCCGCCGTACCGGGAGTTCCCGTTTGCGTTGCGGCTGAAAGGGGCTGGCCGGACGGTGGTGCTGACCACCGACGCCGACATTCGTACCTGGCTGCCCGGGGACGTGCTGTATGATAACGCCGTATTCGTGCCGGCGGACATGCCCGCCGGGGATTACGATCTCGCTGTCGCGCTCGTGGATCCACAAACGCGCGAGCCCAGGATAAAGCTGGCCATCGAAGGCCGCGAAGCGGACGGCTGGTACACTCTCGGTAAGATCCGGGTCCAGTAACCGCGGACGCGCGCGCACTCCTGGCGATACGCCGCGGAAGCCCGCTTCGAATTCCAGCTTCCGGAGAATTGCATTGAAACTCGCCGCCGCGTTTGCCTGCAGCGCGCTCATCGCCGCGGGCGCGCAGATTACCCTTCCCGCGAAATCATTCGAGAGAACCGGCATCATCGCCGCAACGTACCGGACCAACTACCTGGCCACCGGCACGGGAGAACTCACGGTGCGCTGGGCAGACGCGTTGGGACGCGTGGTCGAAGAGAAAAAGATCGCCGTCACCTTGAATGACGAGGATGAAATCTCGTTCGCTCTCGATATGAGCCGCGCTGCCGCGATGCGCAATACGCTGCGCGCCCATTTCACCTTCGAAGGGAAAAACCGGAAAGGCGTGGCCGACAAGCGCGAGGAGAACGCGCAAATTGAATTCATCGCCCGACCGTCGGGGGAGGAGTGGGACGACTACCACGTCATCATGTGGCAGCACCGTACGCCCGCGCAGTTCGCGGCGCTCGAGACGATCGGCATCGATGGCGGCGTGTTCTTGGGGCGCGGCGATTCTCCGCCCGATTTCCTGCTGAATAACGATCTGCGCTGGTACGCGGAGAATATCGCCACCGATTTTTATTCCGAGTATCATCGCTACTTCCCAGATCGCCAGAACGGGTGGAGATTCCAGGAGGCGCGCGAGGCATTCAAGAAAAATCGCGCGAGCAAGGAGGCGCTGAAGCGGCGCCCGAGCCTCAGCGATCCCGTGTGGCTGCAAAAGGTCCACGACCGGCTGGTGGATACCGCGAAAATGTACTCGCCGTATCGCCCCTTCTTCTACAGTCTGGGGGATGAGACGGGTATCGCCGACCTCGCCGCATTCTTCGATTTCGATTATTCGGACACTTCGCTCGACGCTTTCCGCTCGTGGTTGAAGGGGCGCTACGCGACGCTGCGAGACCTCAATTCGCGATGGGGTTCGGACTTCGCGATTTGGAACTCGGTGATGCCCGACACCACCGACGAAGCGATGAAGCGGACTGACGCCAATTACACCTCGTGGAGCGATTTCAAGGAGTTCATGGACATCGCCTACGCGAGCGCGCTGAAGATGGGCAATGCTGCAGTGCAATCCGTGGATCCGCACGCGTACGTCGGGATCGGAGGCGGGCAGATGCCGGGCTGGGGAGGCTACGATTATTCGCGAATCTCGAAATCGCTGACGGCGATTGAACCGTACGACATCGGCAACAACATCGAGATCTTGCGCTCGCTGAATCCGCGGATGGCGGTGTTGACCACGTCGTTCCGCACGGGCGATTGGGAGCGCAACCGGGTTTGGTTCGAGTTTCTGCACGGCAATCGCGGGCTGGTGATCTGGGATGACAAATCGGAGTTCATCAACGCGGATTCAACGATCGGCCCGCGCGGCGTGGAAACGGCGGATTACTACACGGAACTGCGCTCCGGACTGGGGCAGCAGATTGCGATCAGCGAGCGTTTGAACGATCCGGTCGCGATCCATTATTCGCAGCCGAGCATGCGCGTGGAATGGATGATCGCGCAGCGCCCCAAGGGCGAGCGTTGGACGCAGCGCAATTCCAGCACCGAATATAAGGACAGCGATTTTTTGCGGCTGCGTGAATCGTACTCGAAGTTGATCGAGGATCAAGGTCTGCAATACAAGTTCGTGGCGTATGACGCGGTGGAGCGCGGGGCTCTGGTCGAGGGCGGCTACAAAGTGCTGATCCTTCCGCGCTCGACGGCGCTGTCGGAAACCGAGGCGCGCAACATCCGCGAGTGGGTATCGCGCGGCGGATTGCTGATCGCCGACGGAGTGCCGGGGCAATACGATGAACGCGCGCGCAAGCTCGCGAAGCCCCTGCTCGAGGATCTGTTTGCCGGCCACGCTTTCGGCAAAGGGCGCGCCGTGCTTGCGCCGCCGGAGATACTGAACTATCACCAGCAGCGCCTAGTGAGCAAGGAGGGCGACTCCCATCGCCTGGCGTCGCAATGGATGGCCTCGGCGGGGGTGAAGCCGGAATACGCGGTCACCGGCGCGGACGGCAAACCGGTTACCGGGATCGAGACGCACACCTTCCGCAACGGAGCGGTCACCCTGGTTGCGTTGATGACCAATCCGCAGTTGCGCGTCGAGGAACTGGGGCCGCCCGAATTCAAATCGAACGACCGCTTCGCAAAGCCATTCTCCGTGACTCTGACGCTCCCGGGCCAGCGGTTCGTGTACGACGTTCGCGCGGGCAAGAGCATGGGCAGCGTGACGAAACTGAATCTGACGGTTCCGCCTTACGATCCGGTGATCTTGGCGATCGCGCCGGTACAGATTTCGGAACTCCTGTTATCGGCGCCGGAGAGGGTTGCGCGCGGCGGTTCACTCGATATCTCGGCCGGTTTCGCGAATGCCACGCCGGCCGCGGCGCACGCCCTTCGCGTGGACGTCATGAACCCTGCCGGCAAATTGGCCCGCATGTATTCGGGCAATCAGGCCGCACGGAATGGCCGCGCCGTGCGCAGGATTCCGATCGCGCTCAACGACGCCCCAGGACTGTGGGAGATTCGCGTCCACGACATGATATCGGGCCAGCGCAAGACGGCCTCCGTCGAGGTGTATTGAAGGTGCGCCTGGCGAGCGCTATCGTTGGAGCCGCATCGCTGGTTTGCCTCGCCCGCGCTGGCGCCGCCCCGGATCTGTATAAGGTGATTGCCGAGATCCGCGGAAATCTGCGGAGCGACGAAGCGATCAAAATACTGGAACGCGTTTACGCCAACGATCGTTACTTCACGTTCCCCCGCTTTCAGCGCACGGCCGAGTATCTGGCTGGCGAAATGAAGCGTCTCGGAATGGAGCGGGTCGAGATCGTGGAGGCGCCCGCCGACGGCGAAACACAAGCTGGATTCTGGACGATGCCGCTTGCGTGGGATGCGGAATCGGCGACCCTCGAGATTCTGGACGAATCGGTGCCGGCGGCCTCGCGCATGCTGGCTGACTACCGCAAGATCCCATCGTCGCTGGGAATGTGGAGCGGCCCTACGCCGCCCGGAGGCGTGATTGCGGCACTGGTGAACGTGCGTTCGGCCGATCTCGAACGTGGTGCCGCGCCCGATCTGAAGGGTAAGCTCGCGCTGCTCGATAAGAATCCGGCCAACGTCAAGTGGCTGCTGGTAAAGTCGGGAGCGCTCGGCGCGGTGAACACGTTCACTGAGAATCCGGCGCTCGAGGATGGCCGGCAGTGGATCAACGCGTGGGGCGACGATGGATGGGCCTACACCAAACGGAGCACTCCGTTGCTTTCGTTTTCGGTAACGCCGCGCCAGACCGCCTTGCTTCGCGCGTTGCTCTCGAAAGGGCCAGTGCGGGTCCGCGCGGCGGTGAATACCCGCTATTACAAGGGCAGCTATCCGTACGTGACCGCGGTGGTGCCCGGCGAATCCGATGAGGAGGTGCTGACCCTCGGCCATACTTCCGAGCAGGGCGCGCAAGACAACGCGAGCGGCGTCAGCGCCACGATTGAGGCCCTCGCAACCCTGCGGCGTTTGATCGCCAGCGGACGGCTTCCGAAACCGCGCCGTACGATTCGCGTGCTCTCCATGGGCGAGATGTATGGATCGTTGCACTACGTCCAGAGGAATCCCGAACGCATCCGTCGCACGATTGCCGCGATGTGCGTCGATACTCCAGCCGCATCGTACGACTTGGCGGGAACCGAATACACGTTTCACATGAATCCGCGGGTCGCCGCCGATTTCACCGACGCGCTGATTTTGAAGATCGCCTCATCGTATCTGCCGCTGGTGGGGAGGCCGTGGCACGAAGCGCCGTTCGTTACGGGCACCGACACGTATATGGCGGCGCCGATGATCAACGTGCCGACGGTTTGGGGCTACAGCGGCAGCGGAGTCGAGACTCATCACAATAGCGAAGATACGCCGGACCGCGTCGATCCACGGTCGCTGCGGGACATCGCTACGATCACCGCGGCTTACCTCTACTTCGTTGCGAATGCCGATGAGAACGCGGCGTTGTGGCTCGCCGGGTTGAGCGAGTCGCGCGCGCATGGGCGGATTCTCGATGGCGCGACCAATCGTGAGCGAATCGAGTATGCGCTTGATCGCGAGAAGCAATCCGTACTGAGTGTTCTGCGTCTGGTCCCGCCCGCGGAACGTAGCCAGGTGCGGGAAAGACTTGCGCCCGCAATTTCGCGGCTCGAGCGATTCGCCGCCCTTCAGCTAGAGCGCGCATCCAAGCCATCGGCAGCGCGCACGCCAAGCGAGGAGGACCGTATCGTCGTTCGCCGCAAACGCTTCGGCCCGATTCCGCTAGACGATTTGCCGCATGAGCAGTGGGAGAGTCAGCCATCCGGGGCATGGGCTGCCGTGCCAACCATTGCGCTGTACTGGTGCGATGGCCGGCGCACGCTCGCCGAAGCGGCCCGGCTCACTCAAGTGGAACTTGGCCCATCGAAGTTCGATTTCGTGTCGTACTTCAAGTTTCTCCGCAAGCACGGCTACGTCGATTTTGTCGAATAGCGCTAGGCGCTTGCTTGCGCGCGCGGCTCAGATTGCGCTGCTCGTGTTTGCAGACACTCATCGAGCCACGACCCGTTAGTTAAAACGAAATCCGCAACGAGAATTGGATGATTCTTGGCTCGTTGGTTTGCGTGCTCAGATCCTGCAAACCCGTCGCGGAGTTCGGATTCACGTCGTTCGGATGATTCAGCACGTTGAAGGCGTCCGCGGTGAACCGGGCCGAAACGCGCTCGGTAATGCGGATGTTCTTGAACAGCGATGCGTCGAGGTTCCAGGAGCTTGGCCCCAAGATAAAAGCTCGCGCGTTGCCGTTTACGGTGTCGGTGATCGGGGTCAACCGCGTGGTCCCATTCGACAGGAGCACGGGAATGCGATTGTCGAGCCCGGGTCCCAATGGCCGCACGATGCGCACCGCGCGGTTCACCGGCACGATGGCTTCGAGTTGCGCGAGGTCGACGTTGGCCGCCTTGGTGGGATCGAAGTCTCCGGCGAAGTAGAGACGTTGCTTCCGGCCGTTGTAGGTAAGGATGAGTTGCTGGCTCGAGTCGAGCGTCGGATTGCCGAAGAGATACTCGCTCGCTGAAACGCTGAGCCAGCGCCCGGTTCTCCACTGGCCGATGGACGCGATCTGCCACCCGCCGATGAGCGTGTTCGCAAGAGCTCCGGCGCCGGAGGCAAACCGCTTACCTCTTCCGAACGGCAAATCGTACAGCCCGTTCCAGACGAGTTTATGAGGAGGAATAGCCGTTGAGTTGTAGTATTCGAGGCGAAGAAGCTGGTCGTAGGTCATCTTCGGCGCGCCCCAGATCTGGATTTGCTCGGGAACCTGCGTCCCGCCCGCGGTGTCGTTGATGGATCCGTTGCCGCTGGTGCTGCCCCCCGCATCCGAGGTCGTCAGCGATCGTGTAAAAACATAAAACGCCTGGAATGTCAGTCCATTCGAATAGCGCTTCTGAATCTGCGCTTGGAAGGAGTGCGTATTCGAGTAGCCGTTTTTGGCAGCCACGCCGCTGGAAAAATTCCAGTTCGGATTGACGCGCGTGAGGTCCATGTTGCCGGGAGGCGCGTTGCCGGTGCGTAGCTCGTAGTTGATCTGCGGTTCGCGGCTGTTCAGGCTGTAACGCTGCTCGAGATTCGATCCGCGGTCCCCGACATAAGTGAGGCGCAGCGCGATATTCAATGGCAGGGAGCGTTCGATATCGAAATTCCACTCGTGCGCCGCAGTGTCCTTCCAATTGCGAAAGTCGTACGGGAAGAACCCCTGAGCCGCCGTGGGCTGAATCAGGATGTTGCCGTTGATGTCCACGGTGGCTTTGCCGACGTAGAAGTCCGGCGACGGGACCGATCGCGCCCCATAGGTCTGCGTGCCGTCCGATGTGCTGATGTTGTTTACGTATCGAAGGTTCAGGGGAGGGTTGGTGCGTGAACTTTGGAGGATTTGCGAAAGCGGCAAGGTCCAGAAATACTTGCCGTAGCCGCCGCGGATGACGGTCTTCGATCCGAGCCGGTACGCTGCGCCGATGCGCGGACCGAAGTCGTTGTTGGGCGATGGAATCAGAGAAGAGGGCAGACCGGCTTTGTTCGCGGTGGTCCAGGTAAGCCCGCGATTGGCCCAGGAGGCCAGCACCGACGGCGGAATGCCGGATATGGTATCGAGCGCCGTGTCATTCGGCGAGACCACCTGAAACTGCGTCGCGAAGCTGCGCACGTCGACGTTGACCAGGCGGTCGTACTTCTCTTTGTAAGGGGTCCACTTGTCCCACCGCAGACCGAGTTCCACGGAGAGGTTGCGCGTGACGTGCCAGCTATCGTGGTAGTAAAAGCCCAGTTCCGTTTGCCTGAAATAGTAGTAGCCCCGGTTGAACTGGTTTGCAAGAGACGTGGGCAGGCCCAGCGCCATCGAAGCGACTCCGACTCCCGTGTAGGGCACGGATTGATCGGACGCAGCGTCGTAGAGGGCGGTCCAGTCGTTGCCGAAGCTGAAGGCGCCTTGCGCCTGTTGCAGCTCGCGAACGTTGTTGTATTCCCGCCGCACGCGCCCGCCGAAAGACATGGAGTGTTTGCCCTTGATGAACGTGAGGTTGTCCTCGACATGGAACGCGGTCAGGTTCTGATCCTTCGAATTGTTTGCGTCCCAGTTGTTGCCCGGAAACGATCCCGCGGTAATCGTCGGCCACCCCAGGACGCCGAAGGGATTCGGCAGGCCGAGTTTGTTGTCCCAGTTGGTGAAATCGGCGAGCGTGCCTTGATGATTGGGATTGCGATTGAAGGCGATCAACGCTTCACTCAGGAAGTTCGGACGGAAGATGTGGGTTTCAGTGATGGCGCCTGTGTAGACCGTCGTCTTGGACAGGCCCGTGCCGCCCGCGTTGGTAATGCCTTCGGCGGGCGCTCCGAACATGCCTCCCGATTGCACGCGATCGAGCAAGGTCTTCGTGAAGCGAAGTTGCAGATTATCGGCGGCGAAGTGTTGATCGCCCCGCGCGGTGAAGCTGTTCGTGTTGGTCGCCACCGGATAGAAGACATCGAGGTTCGGCGCCTGAAAAGGATTCCCCGGATTTGTCGGGAGATGAGTTAGCGCTTGCATCGCGCGGAAGAACGGGCTGATGCGGTCCGCCGGAATGATATCGCCTGGAAATCGCTGGCGAACTCCGTTGGCATCCGTGGTCAAGGGATCGTAGATGTGGGTCTGATTGCCGTTGTTGTCGAAGATGCCGCTGAAGTTGCCATTGAACATCGCGGCCGTGGGCACATAATCCTCGTAAAACGACGATTCCCGCTGACGGTTGCCTTCATAGGAGAAGAAGAAGAATGTCTTGTTACGGCCGTTGTAAAGGCGGGGCAGCACCACGGGTCCGCCGACGGTCGCTCCAAACTCGTTGCGGATCAGCTTGGCCGCGGTGCCGGCATCCTGTCGAGCGCGCGCGCGCAGACCGGCGGCATTGCTGCGGAAAGTTTCGAACAGCGATCCGTGCAGCTCGTTCGTCCCGCTCTTAGTCACCAGCGTCACTGTCGCCGGCCGCGGATACCGCGCGCTCGATCCGTTGGTTTCAACGCGGAACTCCTGGATGGTGTCGAGGCCGGGTTGCACGCGCTGCATGGATCCCGAGAACCGGTCGACGAGCGAAACCCCGTCCTGCACGATTTCGAGGGAGCCGACTTTGAGGCCATTGGTGCGGGCAGCGCCGCCTCCTTCGACACCTGGGATCAAATCGAAAAGGTTGGTCACCTGGCGCCCGTTCAGCGGCAATTGGTGGATTTGGAGCGCATCCTTCACATCGGCGACCTGCATGCCTTCGGTTGTGATCGCGGCCGTCGCGCCCGTTACGACTACCGTGTCGGAGACCCTTCCCACCGAAAGCTTCGGATCCACAGTGACCGTCTGCCCGGTTTGCAGATCGAAGTCGGCCTGCCACCGCTCGAAACCCTCGTGTTCGACTTCGAGTCTGTATTTGGCGGGCGGAATTTCGGCAAATACAAAGCGCCCATCGGCGGGGGATCTTAGATCGCGCACGATAGCGGTTTCAACACTCCGCAGGCGAACCTTTGCGCCCGGGATCACAGCGCCCGAGGAGTCCGACACGGTTCCATTGACGGAGCCATACCCGGTTTGCGCGGACAAGGTTATACAGACTGCGGCGAGCGCGGCGATGAGATATGCGACCCTGATCATGAATACCCCCAAGCACAAAGTTGAGCATTAAGAGTATCTCCCGCCAAATGAGAATGTCAATTCCGCGTCTGCTGCTAATCGGCGCCGTTGTCGCATGGGGAAGCGCGGCCCAGACTGACGAAGGCCGGGTGGCGTTTCGCACGCGATGCGCGCCCTGCCACGGGGCGGATGGAGCGGGCGGCGAACGGGGGCCTTCCATTACCGCGCGGGTTCCGGCGCGAACGGACGCGGATCTTCGCGAGCTGATCCGTATGGGAATTCCCGGCGCGGGCATGCCCGGTATGCAACTTTCGGAAACAGAGATGGGCGCTCTGATCGCGAATCTTCGTTCGCTGCCCACCCGAGTGCGCTCCAAGCCGGCATCGCCCGCGGCGGATTATCCGGGTCTGCTGATGAATCGCGGGTCGGACGATTTGCAGGTGCTCGGACGGGATGGACGGATCCACTTGCTGCGCAGCCACGCGGGCGGCTGGCGCGAGGTTTCCGCGGGAGCGGATTGGCCCACCTACAACGGTCAGATGTCGGGCAACCGGCACAGCATTGCCGGCGAGATCGGCCCGTCGAGCGTGGCTGCGTTGCACGTGGCATGGATCCATTCAATTCCGGGGGCGCAACGGCTGGAGGTCACGCCCGTCGTTGCGGGCGGCGTGATGTACGCAACCAATGTTAACGAGATCCGGGCGCTGGACGCGGGCACGGGACGATTGATCTGGCAATATAAGCGTCCCCGGTCAAAGGGCTTGGCGGGCGACGCCGCGGGTGGGATCAATCGCGGCGCGGCGGTTTCCGGTAAACGGGTCTTTCTGGTCACTGACAATGCGCACCTCATTTCGCTGGACCGCTTCACGGGCGCGCTTCTTTGGGAGACCGTCATGGCGGATTCGCGCGAGAACTACGGCGCGACCTCTGCGCCGCTGGTCGTGCCAGACCCGGCAGGAGATCTGGTGGTTTCCGGAGTCTCCGGCGGCGACGAAGGCGTGCGCGGGTTTTTCGCGGCGTACCGGGCCGTCGATGGCCGGCTGGCGTGGCGATTCTGGACGGTGCCAGCGCCCGGCGAACCAGCCGCCCGCACCTGGCAGGGGAAAGCGCTGGAACATGGCTGCGCGGCCACCTGGCTCACCGGAGTGTACGATGCCGCGCTCGATCTGCTGTACTGGACCACCGGCAATCCCTGCCCCGATTTCAACGGCGACGAAAGGCTCGGCGACAATTTATACTCCGATTCCGTGCTGGCTGTGCGTCCCCGCACGGGCGAGCTGGTCTGGCACTTTCAATACACGCCGCACGATCTGCACGACTGGGACGCTGTACAAACTCCGATTCTGCTCGATCTGCCGGGGGACGGCGTATCGAGCCAGCTCTTGGCGCAGGCGAATCGAAACGGATTCTTCTATCTGCTGGACCGTGCGAGCGGAAAGTTCCTGCGTGCGACGCCGTTCGTGGAACGGTTGAGCTGGGCTAAGTCGATCGGGGCGGACGGCAGGCCAGTGTTGAATCCGGAAGCGGTCCCGACAACGGCCGGGGTGACTGGCTGCCCTTCGGTGGACGGCGCCACGAACTGGTTCTCGCCGTCGTTCGATCCGCGACTGGGCCTGTTTTTCGTGCAGGCGCTCGAAAAATGCAGCGTGTACCGGAAAGCCGGCGGCGTTTGGAAACCGGGGGAATCGTTTTATAACGGATCGACCGCCGACGCGCCGGCCGATCGCGGCCAGAAGGTTCTGCGGGCGATCGACGTCACGACAGGCAAAATCCGTTGGGAGCGCCGTCAATCCGGCGAGGCCGACACCTGGGGCGGAGTTCTTTCCACTTCCACCGGCTTGGTTTTTTACTGTGACGCCGACGGCGGCTTCAATGCTGTGGACGCCCGCGACGGGCGGCTGTTGTGGACGTTTCCCGCTAACGCTCGCTGGAAGGCTTCGCCGATGTTCTATTCGATAGACGGCCGCGAGTTCATCGCCGTCGCGGCCGGCGGAAGCATTCTCGCGTTCTCGATTGGCGGCGCCAGGTAGGCGCAATAAACGAGCGCCCCCGGATCGCGTTACAGTCCGGACATAGTGCGGACGAGCAGAGATGCGCTATACCGGCCATTCTACCTGGCGCAATCCGTCGCGGCGACTGCAGTTCTCGTAGCGTACATGCGATCGCTACCGAACCGGACCGTTTATGAAGTGCGCGGGGCAATGGCTTGGCCGCTGCGAATGGGGCAGCTATGGAACCGCCGCGTCCTACTCTGCTTGGCACACTCGTACAGCAGGGCCTCTTCCCTCCAGCGCGTTATCTTGCGCGCCTTCATCGATGCTTAGGATATACGGAGAAACGATCCAGGCGATCGAACAACGAGCCGTGGGAGAGTTTCTTGCGGAGATCGAGGCGAGGCGCGTAGCACTGTTCGCTTGAGATCGCACAACACAATTTGTTTGCGTTCGTACGACACTTTAAGCTTGCGGGTGTACCGGGGCGTGTGCCCCGCCGGCCTTTGGTTCGCTGCCGATTCGTCAAGGCATAATTGAGATGATCGGAATGACCCGGGACGAAGCTGCTCGCCCGTGGTTTTCCGTTAGACAAATTTGGGAGCCGCGCTTCGCCCAATGCGGTCGCACCGTTCGTATAAGCCTGGAGCGTGTGCGAAATTAGGATGAACAGGAGAGCCTATGACTTCGGATGTGAGTCGGATCGTGGCCGAGTTCCGCCGCGGGCTCGAGCTTCTTTACGGTCCACGTCTGCTTGAGGTCGTTCTATTCGGATCGCAGGTCCGCGAGGATGCAAGTCCGGAGTCCGATATTGATGTAATGATCGTTCTACGCGGTGCCGTTAACGCGAGTGACGAGATCTTGCGCGTCTCGCTGTTGGCGTCCGAAATCTCGTTGAAGCACGATGTTGTGATCTCATGCGTATACGTCTCGGAGAAAAGCTTCGAATGGGATCAATCGCCGCTTCTGATCAATGTTCGTCGAGAGGGGGTTTTGGTCTGACTTTGCAGCAGGAGGCTCTACTTAGAAAGGCGCAGCGGCGGATCAGCTCCGCCCGAGTTCTCGTCACGGATGGTGACTACGAGTCAGCAGTGTCACAGGCATACTACGCGATGTTCTACGTCGCCGAGACCCTTCTACTTTGAGGAATTTGGCTTGTTCCAAACACGCAGCCGTGATCGGGGCTTTCGGCAGAGAATTTGCGAAACCGGGCGTGGTTCCGCAGCAACTACACAGGTATCTCAGAGATGCGTCCGAAGGCGCGGAATATCGCAGACTACCAAGCACAGTCCGAACTGAGCGAAGAGGAGGCCGTCCTTCATATTTCCAGAGCTGAAGAGTCCCTGACCGTGGGTAGGGAGTTGCTTCTCCGTGACTGATCATCGCCTATAACGCGGTGCCGCGAAGGCGGTGTAGCGCCCGCGACCGCTCGAGAATCAGATCCGCCGTCTGCCGCGGGTGATCGATGCCGTACAACACCATCGAACTGCTCTCGCCTGCGGACTCGAGCGTCAGGTCGCCCATCCCCAGCATCCGTTCCCCCAAGGATTGCCGCACGGTCACGTCTTGGATCTTCGACAAATCCACTGTCCGCCGGGCATGCGAGAGTAAACCGGATTCGAGCGTGACGTGGTCCGTGTCGATGGTGAGCGACACCAGCCGCGTTGCCATGTGCTTCTTGATCGGAATCAGCAATAGTAACAACGCGAGCAGATGCCACGGATTGAATTCCCGGTGCTCGTATTCATAGGCGAACCACGCCGCGGCCGCCAGCACCGCAATCACGAAGACGTACCACGCCATCACCAGCTTCACGCTGGGCCGGACCACTCGTTCCTCAGGCATGCTTGCCATTCTACGCCCACAGCCCGAACCACTTGCGCCGTTTAGGCGGCGGCGTGATCTCGAGTTCGCGGCCCGCCACCACCGCAGCCGGATTTCCAGAACAGAGAGCCGTCGCGTACTCGGGGCCATAGCGTCCCTGCAGCCACTCGAAGGCGCCGTCGAGTTTGGGCATGCGGTAGGTCGCGTCGTGCGCGTCGGACGCCATGAAGTGACCGAGGCCCTTTTCGATCAGCCGCTCCGAAAATTTCCGCGCCGCCGATCCGAACGTGCCCAGCACGGATTGCGCGGTGATCTGCAGAAAGGCACCCTCATGCACCCATTGCTCGACGGTGTCGAAGCGGTGTTGCAGAATCTGGTTCCGCTCGGGGTGGGCGATGATCGGCAGCATCCCGCCCTGGCGCAGGCGCGTCATGATCTCGCTCGAATTTTGAAAAATGATCAGGTCGGAAAATTCGATCAACAGCCATTGCTTATGATTGATCGTGTACCTGGCGGGGTTGGCGATCGCATCGTTGATGTTATCGAACGTCAAATGCAGCTCACAACCAGGGTACACGCGGATGCGGCTGCCGGCGGCTGCTTGCAACTGCGCGACCTTGGCGTCCACCGTCTCGCGGTTCCACGTGTACTCGGTGTTCGCGTGCGAACTCGCCACAATTCCAACGGTTCCAGCGGCGGCGGCCATTTCCAGCATGGCGAGGCTGTCTTCCATCGTGCGCGCGCCATCATCGACGCCATGCAGCACATGGGAATGAATGTCCACCATCTGTCACGAGGATACCAAGCCGCGCTCCGGGATCCGCGGAAAACGTTGACTGAACGAATTGATTCTGCAGCGGCGCACTGACACAATGATCAGAGGACGAGTCACATACCCATGCAACTTCGGACACTCGCGTTCGTGCTGGCGGGCGGGAAGGGGACGCGGCTGTATCCATTGACCAAGGAGCGCGCCAAGCCGGCCGTCCCGTTCGGCGGCCGCTACCGGATCGTGGATTTCGTCCTGAGTAACCTGATTAATTCGGGGATCTACTCGATCTACGTCCTGGTCCAGTTCAAGAGCCAGTCGCTGTTGCAGCATTTGCGCGAGGGTTGGGAGATCGGAGGATTGCTGCGCAACCACTTCATCATCCCGGTGCCCGCCCAGATGCGAACCGTCCAGGAGGACTGGTATCGCGGAACGGCCGATGCGATCTATCAGAACATGAACCTGATCGAGCAGGCGAAGCCGGATATCGTCGTTATCTTCGGCGCCGATCATATCTATCGCATGAACATTCGCGACATGATCGAGTTTCATCAAAGCAAGAAATCGCGAGTTACTTTAGCGGCAATCCCCGTGCCCAGAGAGTTGGCCGGTGAATTCGGCGTAATCGAGATTGACGAGAATAACAAGATTATTGCCTTTCACGAGAAGAACCCGGACGCGCCCACGATGCCTGGACGGCCCGGCATGGTATTCGCTTCGATGGGAAATTATGTATTCTCCACCGAGGAACTCATGCGCGAGTTGAAAGCCGATGGCGAAAAGGAAGGCAGTTCGCACGACTTTGGCCGGGATATTCTCCCCAGCCTGATCGGCCGCACGGACATGTTCGCGTACGATTTTCAAACCAATCATATTCCTGGTGATCCGGTCGATCAGGCCGCTTATTGGCGCGATGTCGGAACCATCGACGCCTACTTTGAAGCCAGTATGGACCTGCGCTCCGTGGCTCCGGAATTGAACTTGTACAACCGTCAGTGGCCATTGCGCACCGCCGGCTATTACGACGCGCCCGCGAAATTCACCTTCGACGAGCAGGGCCGCCGCGGAGAAGCCATCGACTCCATCGTTTCGGGCGGGGCGATTCTAGCCGGCGGACATGTTAGGAATTCGATCATTGGACGAGGCGTGAAGGTCCATACCGGCGCGCTGGTTGAGGATTCCGTGATTTTCGATAACTGCGATATCGGCCGCTACGCGAAGGTCAAGCGCGCCATCCTCGACAAGAACGTCCGCGTTGCGGACGGTGAAACACTCGGCTACGATATCGAGCAGGACAAGAAGAAGCACCACGTCACTGAGAGCGGGATCGTTGTCGTGGAGGGCCACCGGTCGCTTGTGGATATCGCCGCGTTGCTCGTCTGACGCGTTTCAGCCTGCTTGCTTCACTGCGATTGCGTAGCGGTACCGGTTGACCATTCGCACGGAGCCATCGGCCTGACGTAAGCTCTCGAGTGCGGCCCGCACGGCGCCCCGCACGCGATCGTCCCCGAGTATTTCGACAGCGCGCCACGACGCCCCCGCCGACATCTGGCCTTTTAATGCCGTGTCGAGGTCCGGATAGGAGTGCGCGCAATCGATCTCCTCGACCGCTTCGAGCCGTAGTGCGGTTACCTGCTCAACGAGTGAGGCGAGCGCATCGGGTGCCGATAACGCAAAGGGTCCGGCGCTGGACGGACGTTTCGGGAATAGCGCGACGATGGCTTCGAAGATGCGCGATGCATCCGAATCAGCGGGGTTTCCGAACACAGCCGCAACGACGCGCCCTTCCGCCCGGCACACACGCCCGAGCTCGTGCATTGCGAGCTCCGGACGCGCTGTGTATTGCAGAGCATTGATGCAGATCGCCGCGTCGAACTCCGCATTCGGGAATAGCAGATTCTCCAACTCGCCGATGCGGAAATCGGCAGCGGGAAGGCGCTCGCGCGCGATGGTGATCAGGTTTACCGCGGGGTCCACGCCGAACACATCGGCGCCTCGCGATGCAGCCAGGGAGCATGCCCCACCGGCCCCGCATCCGGCATCGAGCAGCCTCGTTCCTTTACCGACGCGCCCCGCATCGAGCGCCGCTAGCCATAACGGCGCGCTCGATGCTTCCTGAATCGTTTCCCAATCCCGCGCGCCGCGGCTCCACAATTCCCCTTGCTTCAAAGCGTCCGCGGTGAGCTCTTGCACGTTGGGTCTACTCGGGTGACCGGACAGCCCATGTCACGCACAACGCCATCGAGATCAGGGTCAAACCAAGTACGGCAAGCGGGAAAGCCAAGTGGGGCGGTTCGACTTCAGCGCCCACCGACAGGCGATACCCGTCGCCGATGGTACCTCGTGCGACGACATATTTGACGTTCTCAAGACGCGACGAGGACTCGATCAGGTTGCCCGCCGGGTCAGTGAGGGTGAACACTTGCTTCGCTCGTTCGACCGATGCCAACTCGCTTGGGTTGAAACGGTCGTAGAACCACAACGGGCGGCCCTGCTGGATATGCAGGTACGCTTTTGCCGACTCAAGACGCGAAGCGGCAACCTGTCCAGCTTGGACACGAGACGCTCGGACCTCCGACGCGCACCAATAACCGCTGAGCACGGCGGATAACAAGCAGATTGCTGCAACAAGCAGCAGCCGCGATTTCAGACTGGAGAGTGTAAACATAAGCTCATCTCCTCGAAAACGCCATCGGCGGGAATGGTTGTTGCGCGACCATGCTCAGCGCGCTCCGAATGCTCTCCGTTCGAGCTACGCCCACGCCGGCTGAGCGAACGCTCATGCCCACTGTAAACGGCAGTTCAATCCGCTCCTGAATGACGCGGTGAAGCACCCTCGGGAACGTCACACGTACGACCTCGCCTTCGTGCAGTTCGTATTCAGCGTCCTCCGGCAAGTCCATCGCCAGGAACTGTTCGGGAGTGGCGGATTGGGCGGCAACACCCATGGCTCGTCCTATTATCCGACCTCTGGGCAAGGCGTGGCGGGCCACTCAGACAAATAAATCACCAACCCCGCCGCGATCACGGTGAAGAGCTTGGCTACGAAGATCGCCGCCTCTGGCGGGGGCCAACTCCCCGGATACGGCGTTCTGGGAAGTTTCGAGCCGTGGTTGCACAAACGACCCGTTCGATACATCGCCGGGCAACAACACTCGACACCTCGTCGGCGTGAGGACTACAATCAATCGGAGTACTGAGGAGAGACGCTGTGCCTCTTGTTGACACAAGATCTTTGAAGGTGATCGAGAGATTGCCAGGTTGGAAGGCGCGTTTTTTCACTCGCCCAACATGACCTTCGCGCATTACGACTTCACATGCGGCTCCACGATCCATGAGCATTTTCATCCCGAGGAAGAGGTTTACGAAATGATCGAGGGTGAACTGGAGATCAATGTGGACGGTGTAGCCCACCTCGTACAACCCGGTTTGGTTGCAATCGTGCCCAGTAACGCCCGACATTCTGTGAAGGCTCTCACGCACGGGCGGCTGATCGTCGTGGACCATCCCGCCCGCCCTGAGTTTGGGTAAGTTCGCCTCAAACCGCCGGGCACCTCGGACTAACGTTGCGAAACGGACCCTTTTTGAGACACGGCTTTTGCAAGATCGGGCGACAGGGCTTCGATAATCCGGCAGTCTGCAATCGTTAGGTTGCCCTTACAACAGCTATTCAAACGCCGCAGTTCCTTGGCGAGACGCTTCAGGTCGGAAATCTTCTGCTCGACTTCGGCAAGGTGCAGGGCGGTGATCCGGTCCACTTCTGCACACTCCTCGCTTTTCTGAGAAGACAGGCGCAGAAGATCACGGATTTGATCGAGCGTAAACCCTAAATCCCGGCAACGTCGAATAAACCGCAAGCGGTGCATGTGCTCGTTGCTATAGGTTCGGTAGTTTCCTGCGGTGCGGGAAGGGACCGGCAAAAGCCCGATTTGCTCGTAATACCGTACCGTCACAACCTTGGTGCCGGTGCCCTTCGCCAAGTCGCCAATAGTGATCCGCCCGTTTACATGCACCGCTTGACCCTATAGCCACTATAGACTTTATGCTGGAGGAGGGGAAAGCCCGATGAGCGCGAATTGCTGCAACCACGCCACTGAAGATCAACTGCGCGACCGCCGCTATCGTTGCGTGCTGTGGGCCGCTTTGGTCATCAACGCCGGTATGTTTTTCGTTGAGATCGTCGCCGGTGTAGCGGCGGGTTCCACTTCGTTGCAGGCGGATGCGCTCGACTTTTTGGCGGATGCCGCCAATTACGGAATCAGCTTGTTCGTGGTCGGTATGACGCTCCGCTATCGGTCGAGTGCGGCGCTTGTCAAAGGCGCGACGATGGGAATCTTTGGCATGTGGGTGCTGCTCACGGCCTTCAGGCATGCTGCGTATGGAAGTTTGCCGGAGGCCACGACAATGGGCGCAGTCGGTGTTGTGGCACTCTTGGCCAATGCCGCATCGTTCGCCCTGTTATGGACATACAGGGGCGGCGACAGCAACATGCGGTCTGTCTGGCTGTGCTCGCGCAACGACATCATCGGCAATTGTGCCGTGGTGCTGGCAGCCTTGGGCGTGTTCAAGTCGGGGCAAAGCTGGCCGGACATTTTCGTAGCCGTTGTCATGGCTGGATTCGCGCTGCAAGGCGCGTGGCGCATCATCCGCCTTGCGCTGGCCGAGCTGCAACCGAGGCCCCTCCACTAGTGTTCCGGTTTTCCGTTGCCGTTTTTCTTCTGCTCCGTGCTGCCATTCCGGCGTTCTCGCAAACTCCGACTGCTACCGTGCGCGTCGAAGTAAAGGCGGGTTCTGCCGCTGTCCCGGGCGCTACGGTCACAGTGCGCGGAAGTTCGATTCAAACGGATACAACCGGGGTCGCGATCATCCCCGCGCCACTCGGCACTATTGAGGTGAGCGTAGCCAAAGAAGGGTTTTTACCCGGCAGCACGCCGCTGACGATTAGCGAGCCGCGCGAATGGCAGCTTGTTTTGGAGCTTCAACCGCTGCCCTCACAGAAGGAAGAAATTACCGTTCACGCTACCCGCACCGATACGCGGTTGCAGGATTCGCCCACAAGAGTGGAAGTGCTCGAACAGGAAGAAATCGAAGAAAAGATGCTGATGACGCCCGGCGACATCGTGATGATGCTCAATGAAATGGGCGGGCTCCGGGTGCAAACAACCTCACCTTCGCTCGGTGCAGCCAGCGTACGAATTCAGGGCATGCGCGGACGCTATACGCGCTTTCTGTCGGATAGTCTGCCGCTTTTCGGCCAGCAAGGTGGCGGGCTGGGTCTGCTGCAAATTCCACCGATGGATCTGGGCCAGGTCGAAGTCATCAAGGGGGTGGCCTCTGCACTCTACGGAGCCGGAGCAATGGCCGGGGTTGTCAATCTCATCGCCCGGCGTCCGACAAATGAGCCTGTCCATGAAATTCTCGTCAATCGTTCCACGCTCGGCGCTACGGACCTGTCGGTCTATTTAGCGTCGCAACTCTCCAAACACTGGGGTGCATCGCTGCTCGGCGCTGCCGATGGTCAGGAGCGCAGGGACGTCGACGGCGACGGCTGGGCCGATGTCGCAAAATACGCGCGCGGCGTTGGGCGTCCGCGTTTTTTCTGGGACGGCGACAACGGTCGGACCGGCTTTTTGACTGGCGGCATTACCTATGAAAACCGTGAGGGCGGCACTATGCCCGGCTCTGTGCTGCCAGCGACCGGCGCGCCTTACACGGAAGCGCTCGATACACGCCGTTACGATGCCGGGGGCAACTTGCAGTTCATCGTCAATGGCAGCTATGTCGTGGCCGGTCGTTTCGCTGCCTCTTTGCAAAATCATGTTCAGCAGTTGGGTGAGGCACGCGAACACGACCGGCACGAAATGCTTTTCGGCGAAGTCACGGCACGCGGCACTTACGGGCGAAATACATGGGTCGTTGGCGCTGCTGCGGAGCGTGAAGCCTATCGCCCGCAAGACGTTCCTCGCTTCGCCTATCAATATCTGACGCCCGGTATCTTTTTGCAGGACGACATCACCATTGCGCCATGGCTGTCGGTCTCGGCCAGCGGGCGCGTCGATTTTCATAATCAGTTCGGAACGTTCTTCAGTCCGCGCCTGTCGGCGTTAGCACGCTGGAAGGGCTGGACCAGTCGCCTGTCAGCAGGACAGGGCTTTTTCGCGCCCACGCCTTTAACAGAAGAAACCGAAGCCGCGGGGTTGTCGCGTCTGTCGATCCCCGTGCCGCTGGAGGCAGAGCGCGGGCGCAGTGCGTCGTTCGATCTGACGCGCAGCCTCGGCCCGCTATCGTTCACCACGACGCTTTTTGCATCGAGCGTGAGCCATCCCATTCATGTCTATCGAACCGACAGCTACGAGCTGGTGAATTTGGCTGGGCCGAGCAAAAATGAAGGTGTCGAATTTCTTGGCACCTTCAGGAAGGCTCGGTTTTCAGCGACCGCCAGTTACACTTACGTGCGTTCCAGCGAACTTGAAAGCGGTCAGCGCTTGGATACCCCCTTAACCCCACGTCATAGTTTCGGACTGACCGGCATGTGGGAAAAGCCCAAAGGACGGATTGGCGTCGAAAGCTACTATACGGGCCGTCAACGTCTGGAAGAAAACCCGTATCAGTCCGAATCCAAGCCCTATATCCTGTTCGGGTTTTTGCTGGAGCGTAAACTCGGCCCGGTGCGCCTCTTTCTGAATGCGGAGGACCTTACCGATGTACGTCAAACGCGCTGGAATCCGCTGCTCCTTTCCAATCGGGCCGTCGATGGCCGGTGGACCGTCGATGCATGGTCGCCTCTGGATGGCCGCGTTTTCAATGGCGGCATCCGCTTTGCCTTCTAGTACGGTGCTTTTCGGGCGTGGCCGGTCGTCTCGAAAACTTACCCATTGTGGAACCCTTTGAGATATCCTTGTAGCCCAAGGAGGGCCTATGAACTTGCGGACATCGAGATCGCAAACGAGACTGCCCGACATTCCGGTTGCTCTTTCTGCGGGACACTCGACGAGGTGGCACCAGACCAACGCGCACATTCGCCGCGGACTGAATTCCTGCGGGCCACCAGTCACTCTCCGGTCCGCGAAGCATGGGAGGGAAACATGGCTTGGCTAGGTCGAAAGAAGCTCGCATTCATTCCGTTGTCTCGGACAAACATCGATACGGTGCCTCCAGATTGGAACAATCTGATTATGAAACAACTGCTTTTCGACCCGACCATAGACCCGAAAACCGGCGACCCGATACCCGGCTCCAACCGATCCGTCCGCGCCTATTTCCAAGCCGTATCTTCCGGACTGGCGGATCTCGATGTCGTCGTGCTGCCTGCACAAACCATCGCGGAAACGGACGTTCCGCCCGACGCTCTGGAGGCGACAATGGGCGCCCAACTGAGATCCGAGGGCTTTGTCGCCGCGGCGATCGTGATGCCCGGTGGGGCGTGCGGTGCGACCATCGTGAATACGAGTTTCAATTGGACCCGGATTTGCATGGGCGATGATCTCGGTGGCTGGGTGGGCGAACTCCTACACAATCAGTGCAATCTTATCGACCTGTTTGATTACGCTGGGGACTATCCGTCCGGCGACAACATGGGTGCCTTTGACGAGGAGGCTGGCTATGACGCTACCCATCCCTCAGCTTGGACAAAGCGGGCCGTCGGATGGCTGGATCCTTCGGCCGTTGCGCTGCACCCGGGTGGAGTAGCTGAATATACCCTGTATTCGGTCAGCCTCACTCAACCGCCCCCGACTGGAAGAGTAACGGCTGTCCAGATCGGCGCAGAGGTGCCATACCTCATGGTAGAAGCACGCCTAAAGGCCGACCAATTTGATATCAAAATTCCTAACGAAGGCGTTATCGTCTACCGGGTCCAGACAACAGATGCACTGGGGACTGCGCAGAACGAGATCGCTCCCCTTGCGCTGCTCACGAAAAAAGCGCTCACGGCAGGACAATCGTTTAGGACAGATAGCGTAACGATTGATGTTGATAGCGCCGTGATGGGGGGCGGCTTCTCCATTCGGGTCGAGACCATCGCGACCGACCAATTGCTGTCCTATGGAGACGCCGGCGTTTCCGACCCGGTGATCGTCGGCAACGACGACTGGCTGGACTTCAAGTTTCTCTTCGCCGGCAAGAACCTCTCTGGCGAAAACCGCATCTACGCTGTCAACCAAGGCGGGCAGTTGCTGTCCTATGGGGACGATGCCACTCCCGGCAATGTCTCGGACCCGGTGATCGTCGGTTTCGGCGGATGGCTGGACTTCAAGTTTCTCTTCGCCGGCAAGAACCTCTCTGGCGAAAACCGCATCTACGCTGTCAACCAAGGCGGGCAGTTGCTGTCCTATGGGGACGATGGCACTCCCGGCAATGTCTCGGACCCGGTGATCGTCGGCAACGACGACTGGTTGAATTTCAAGTTTCTCTTCGCCGGCAAGAATCTCTCCGGCGACAACCGCATTTACGCAGTCACGCAAGGGAAGCTGCTGTCCTATGGGGACGATGGAACTCGCGGCAATGTTTCGGACCCGGTGCCCGTCGGCAGCGGTGACTGGCTGGACCTCAAGCTTATGTTCGCCGGCACGAATTTCTCCAGCGACAACCGCATCTACGGGGTCAACCAAAGCGGGCAGTTGCTGTCCTATCAGGATGCTGGAACTCGCGGCAACGTTTGGGGGCGATTCGCCAGCCTCGGCGGATGGCTGGACTTCAAGTTTCTCTTCGCCGGCCAGAATCTCTCCGCCGAAAACCGCATCTACGCGGTCAACCAAAGTGGGCAGTTGCTGTCCTATGGAAAAACTGGAATTCCCGGTAATGTTTCAGACCCGGCGATCATCGGAGTCAACCAAAGCGGGCAGTTGCTGTCCTATGGAAGCACCGGAATTCCAGCTAATGTTTCGGACCCGGCGATCGTCGGTTTCGGCGGATGGCTGGCCTTCAAGTTTCTCTTCGCCGGCAAGAACCTCTCCGGCGAAAACCGCATCTACGCGGTCAACCAAATCCAAAACGGGCAGTTGCTGTCCTATGGGGACGATGCCACTACCGGTAATGTTTCGGACCCGGTGATCGTCGGCAACGACGACTGGCTGGACTTCACGTTTCTCTTCGCCGGCGAGAATCTCTCCGGAGAAAACCGCATCTACGCGGTCAACCAAATCCAAAACGGACAGTTGCTGTCCTATGGGGACGATACCACTCCCGGTAATGTTTCGGACCCGGTGATCGTCGGCAACGACGACTGGCTGGCCTTCAAGTTTCTCTTCGCCGGCAAGAACCTCTCCGGCGGAAACCGTATCTACGCGGTCAACCAAGGGGGGCAGTTGCTGTCCTATGGGGACGATGGCACTCCCGGCAATGTCTCGGACCCGGTGACCGTCGGTTTCGGCGGATGGCTGAACTTCAAGTTTCTCTTCGCCGGCAAGAACCTCTCCGGC
>JBBQGC010000060.1:0-30035 GCA_038322705.1 Bryobacterales bacterium
AAAAAGGGTGGCTGTGTCCTGCATCCTGGCGTAACGCGCTCAGGAGTCGCTAATTCGCATTCTCACACTTGAGTCCGGGGAAATTATCGTGACCGATTCCGCCTTCTCCGGGGGTGAACAAAGTGGTCCATTACACTGGAAGCGCTCTTCGACGCTCTGGTCTGCGTTGCCGCCGATGCGGCCCTTGGCCGCCGGGCCGGGGAGTACTTGCGACTTCACCGGAAGAGCCACGCCGTCGAGTTGGGCGACGCCCTGATCGCGGCCAGCGCTGTGGCCAGCGGAGCAAGCCTTTGGACCCGCAACCGGAAACATTATCCAATGCCTGAAATCGTCTTTTACGAATAGAGGCTCCGCTCGCGCCAGATGAATTACCTCCCGGGAAGCCGGCCTGTGCATTGCCGTCTCGCAAGCCGGGTGCGCGCGCAAGCTATGCCGGGGAAGGGACGGTGCATGACGAGGGTGACCTTGGCGGTGCGGCGTTCTCGGCTGCACGTCCTACGCGGGGCAGGACAAGGTGGAGCTGTATTGCCTGGAGAACGCCGCTGCCCTGCTTCTCGGACTTGATCCGGATGGCGCCACCGATCCACTGCCGCAAATTCTCGGGCACGTAGCACCGACAATCCGGCCGGTCTTGCCAATGAGCACCGTGTGGGGAATCGAGAGTAGGCCCAATTCCTGCCAATTCTTTCGCTCCGAATCGATGCCGGTGATCGCGTTGATGGGCTGTGTTGCCACGAACGGTGTTAACTTAACTAATATCGACGGCCTTCCTTGACTGCGTATCCGGGCGGTGGGAACCGGAACTCATGACTCGGCTCGCCCAGTGAGTACGACCGCACGGTGAATCGATATCTGCTCGTGGGAAGTGTCAGCGTATTGTAAGTCGTCCGCACCTTTTCCAGGAGTTCGCAGTTGCGATCGGGGGCGAAAGCGGCTTCCTCTCTCGCGTCACTGGTGCTGCTCTCGTAGCGAACTACCTTGATACTCGCGACCATTCCTTGACTAACTCTACGCGCCTTCCCGAGATGCGCCTGCGCGACCGCGTCACAAAGCACGCCAGACGACTCAGATATCAGCGGTTCATCCCACGTGCAGGAGCACCGATGATAAGTTGCACTTCTTTTCTGATTGTCCACATCGTACATCGCGTTTGCCGGCCGCAGGTAGATCGTGTGAGCCGCAAGGTCGCCGTTCGACACGAAGTAATGCCGGAAATAGGTGGAGCTGACCTTGTTAGCCCGAGAACCGTCCGAGTAGATCATCACGGTTCCCCGCACACTGTGCCTGTCGATGTTATGGAGGCCCCAGCTATTGTTCGCCCACGACTCGATCTCGAAGCTGACGGTGCGCGGATAACCGCTCACCAACTGAAGGCCGAGATATGCAGCTACAACGCATCCGCAAGGCATAATCTGTTCGACTCAGAGCCGGCCATGTTTGTGCCCTCCAGCACTCATCTGTTCGCCCATCCGATGCGATCAGCCGGCAGAAATATTTTCATAGGAAGTTTCTGGAATGGGTGTTACTACCCAGCGCGACATCAACCCGCAGAAAAATGGACGCAAGCGCGGTTGTGGCAAGGAGCAGCACTGAGGAGTCCATGACAATATCCATCATCGCCGCGGCTCTGGCTTGTGCCGGCCTGGAAGCACAACCTGTTTCACCTTGCTCCGTTCTTACTTCAGCAGATGCGTCCGCGATTCTTGGTGTGACTGCAATAAAGACCAACGTGGCAGTGGCTGTGGGTGGGAGGATGCGACGCACAAGAAGGGACTCAGCATTCCGTCTTCAAAGCCGCAGCAATGGACCAGGGTGCTTGCGCAAGCTATTCCGCAGAAGAGGCGGTTCATGACGGACGCGGCAAGGCGCGGCGGCTTCTTGAAAGGGAAATATGAAGATCACGATTTTGATGGTAATCACGGCTCTTATTCTGTCCGCGCAGAGTGTGGGTCGCATGCGTGCGGGCCCTATGGGCGGGAAGCACGATCGCCGGCGGAAAGACGTATGCGACAAGCCAGGCATTTCCAAGCCGGACGCCGACGACATATAGTTTCGACGGCACGGATAGCACCGGGGGCAAGACCAGCGGCAACGAACGGGTGCCTGCAAGTAAAGGCCCCGGCTGAGCAGGCGCGGTGGCCTACGTCGCGGCGCGAACCTGGCGCTTGGAACGGCCGCGGGGCTTTGAGTCGATGGACACCGGGTCGGTTCCCGTCATCTCGAGTTGCTGTGGAGCGTGCGCGGCCTCCGTCTCCTTCGAGGCGGGCTTGCGCGCCATCTCCAGACTCTTCTTTAACGCATCCAGAATATCGATCACCTTGGCCGGCTCGGCCGCGGGCGCTTCCACTACGGCGTGGCCCGCCTTCTTGGTCTCGATCATTGCCAGCAGGTTGTCGCGATAGGAGTCGTGGTACTTTTGCGGCTCGAAGTCCGCCGCCAAGGCTTGAATCAGACCAGTGGCAAGTTCCACTTCCTTGTCGCGAACCAAAGACAGATCGGTGCGGAACTCCTCGACCGCGCGGATCTCGTGCGAGTAATACATCGTGTGCAGAAGTATGCCGCGGGGACCTGGCCGCAGAATCACGATGTGCTCGCGGCTGTGCATGGTGACCTTGGCGACCCCGACATACCCGGTGCGCTTCAGCGCGTCGAACAGCAACGCGTAAGGCTTTTCGCCCGCGTCGTCCGGAGACATGTAATAGGAGCTTTCGAAATACACCGGATCCACCTGATCCGACTTCACGAACTCCAAAATCTCCATGACTTTCGCGGTCTTGGGCGCGACCTTGCGAATGTCTTCCTCGTCGACAACGACGTACTTCCCTTTCTCGTACTCGTAACCCTTGATGATCTCGCTTCTCTCGACCGGCTTGTCTTCAGCCTGGCAATACAGCACCTGCTTGACGCGCGAGTGGTCGGCGCGGTGCAGTTGATTGAAGCTGACCGTTTCGCTGCGCGCGGCGGTAAACAGTTTCACCGGCAAGGAAACGAGCCCGAACGTGAGGTGACCTCGCCAGACGGTGCTAGCCATTCGACAGCCCTCCAGTCGTTACTTGTTGATACCACGCCTAACAAACATTTTCAACAGGACATGGTACGGGCTGGCCGTTTCAAGCCGCGCTGACCATCGACCGGATGCTGAACACATCGCGGTAATGGGTGAGCGCGGGAGGCGTTGAGAACACCACGCTGACAATATCGAAGCGGATTTTGTCGAGCGGCAAATCGGCCCGGCGGGCGTAGTCGGTTGCGGCGCGAATCAGGCGGCGCTGCTTATCTTCGCCGACGGCACGTTCCGGCGGTCCGAAGTCGGCGGATTGGCGGCTCTTCACTTCCACGAAGACCAGGCAAGCGCCTTCCCAGGCAATCAGGTCGACTTCGGCCGAGCCGGTCTTGGTTCGATGATTACGGGCGACTACGGTCATTCCCGCGCGTTGCAGGAACCTGTGCGCGACGTCTTCGCCGCGCCGTCCGGTGGCCAAATCCGGATCCCACTGGCGCACCCGTCCGCGGTGCCGCGCGATATCGGCCAAACGGTACAGAAATCCCAGCATCACCCACCTCGCTCGAGCCGGATCATTTGAGCACCTCGAGCCGCCACTCGATCACCTTGCCGCGCACCAGATAGCACAAGTAGTACTCCCAGTTGCGGCGGAATCGCGGAAAGCGGTTTACCAGGAACTCGAATCCGAGCCACTTCCACAGATTGAGTAGCGTGACGCGGGTAGAAATCTCACCGAATCTGACGGGCGAGTAATAACCGTAGCCGGCGTTGTCCGGGCCGAAGTAACGGAGCGAGAAACTGTTCAGGTGGGAGCGGTGGGTGGGATCGCAAAACGAGCTGAAATCGGTATAGTGCGGGGTCACGATCACGACGGTTCCGCCCGGCCGTACCAGACGGTGAAACTCCTCCATCGTCCGCACGACGTCGGACACGTGTTCGATGACGTGGATGGCGCGCAGCTCATCGAAGGCGTTGTCGCGAAACGGATACGGAAAGCGGTCGAGATTGCACAGCACATCGGCGCGGCTGCGCGGATTGACGTCGATGCCGATTGCGCCCGGAACTTTATTCAGGCCGCAACCGACATCGAGTATGCGCATCGCGGCTTAGCGCTGGAGCTCGCCGAGCGCTTCCTCGAGTGCATTGAGGGCGCAATCGGCTTGCTCGCGCGTGACGATCAACGGCGGCGATAATCGGATCGCGCTGGGCCCCGCGCCGAGGATCAGCACGCCGCGCTCGAAGACCATGTTCTCGAGCCGATCGCGGAGTTGCGGCGCGCGTTTGCGCGAGACCTGGTCTTCCACTATTTCGATGCCGATCATCAGGCCCATTCCGCGCACCTCGCCCACATGTTCGAACCGCGAAGGCCAGTCGCGCATCCGTTCCAGAATATACGATCCGACGCAGGCGGCATTTTCCATCAGCCCGCCTTCGATCAGCCGCAGGGTGGCCAGCGCCGATGCGATAGCGACCGGATTGCCGCCGAACGTGGAGGCGTGCGCGCCCGGCCTCCACTGCATTACTTCCGACCGCGCGATCATAGCGCTCAGTGGCAGCCCGCTCGCGATGCCTTTTGCCGCGGTCAGGATGTCGGGTACGAAATCGAAGTGGTCAGCGGCCCACCAGCGGCCCGTGCGGCCCATGCCGCTCTGGACTTCATCGGCGATGATCAGGATGCCGTGGCGATCGGCGATCTCGCGCAGCCCTGTGAAGAAGGCGCGGTCCGGCACGACGTATCCGCCCTCGCCTTGCACGGGTTCAACGATGATCGCGGCCACCTCGTCGGGTGGAAGCACGGTGCGGAATAGCGTGTCTTCGAGATAGTTCAGGCAATGATGAGCGCATTGGACCGGCTCCATGTTCATGCGGTACGAATCGGGATACGGCGCATGATACACGCCCGGAATCAGCGCGCCGAAGCCTTTCTTCTGAACGTACTTGCTGGCCGTCAATGAGAGCGCGCCCATGGTGCGGCCGTGGAATCCGCCGAAGAAGGAGATGAATTTGCCGCGGCCTGTGGAGTAGCGCGCCAGCTTCAGCGCGGCCTCGACGGCTTCGGTGCCCGAGTTGCCGAAGTAGACTTTGTGATCGAAGCTGCCTGGAGCGATGGCGGCCAGCCGTTCTGCCAAGTCCGCCATATTTTCGTAGTAAAAATCGGTGCCAGACATATGGATCAGCTTGGCGGACTGGTCCTGGATGGCGCGCACGACGTCGGGATGACAATGACCGGTGGATGCAACCCCGATTCCGGCGTTGAAGTCCAGAAAGCGGTTGCCGTCGGGGTCCTCGATGATCGCGCCCTCGCCGTATTCGGCTACCAGGGGATAACATCGCGTGTACGAGGGAGACAACACGCGATTGTCGCGGTCGATAATAGCCTTAGCCCGCGGACCGGGTAATGCTGTAAAAATATGCGGCAGATCGGCTCGCAACTCGGCAGTCGAATGCATACACTTCTCCTATCGTTGAGGTCGGGAATTTTCAGAGACGAGTGAGAGATGCGGACGCGGTCAGTCCGAGCCGAATAGAGATGGGCGGGTTGTGGCGGGGGTAAACATCGCCTGATACCACTGTACTCGACAAATGAAAACTTTTCCAGACGTTTTAGTTTTAGTGAACCACGCTATCCTGACCATTTAATGTACCGGGACCAGAAGATTACAGTGGTGATCCCGTGCCTCAACGAAGAACAGGGAATTGAAAAGGTGCTGCGGCGCATGCCGGACTTCGTGGATCAGGTGATTGTCGTGGATAACGGGTCCACCGATCGCACCTCGGACGTTGCGCGCGCGTTGGGGGCCGAGGTGATTCGCGAGGATGTTCGCGGCTACGGGCGTAGTTATAAGCGCGGGTTTCGCGATGCGACCGGCGACATCATCGTGACGCTCGACGGCGATCACAGCTACCCGCCCGACGCCATCTCGTATCTGATCGAGGCGTTTCTGCACCTGGATGTCGATTTTCTGAACGCCTCGCGATTTCCCGTGCGCGATCCGCGGGCGATGAGCTTGAAACATAAAATCGGGAACCTGGCGTTGTCGCTGGCGATGTCGATGCTCTATTTTCGGTGGGTGCGCGATTCGCAATCGGGCATGTGGGTGTTTCGCCGCGCGATCCTGGAGCACATGCGGCTGGAATCGGACAGCATGGCGTTCTCCGAGGAGATCAAAATAGAGGCGTTGAAGAACTCGCGGATTCGCTTTCGCGAGATCCCCGTGCAGTATTCGTCTCGAATGGGCGAGATCAAATTGAATCCGTGGCGCGACGGGTTTTACAATCTCTGGTTTCTTGCGCGAAAACGTTTCTCGCGATGACTGGCCGGACAGTGGCCGCCGTCATCCCTAACTGGAATAAGGCGGAAATGCTGGCGCAGGTATTGGCCGATCTGAGCGCGCAGACTCATCCGTTGCAGAAGATTTTGGTCGTCGATAACGCGAGCAGCGACGATTCGGGGGCCGCGGCCGATCGGGCGGGCGTGCAGGTGATTCGCCTCGAGCGCAATCATGGATTCGCGTACGCCGTGAATCGCGGTATCGAACAGTGCGCCACCGATTGGGTACTGATCTTGAATAATGACGTGCGACTGGGCCCGGAGTGGCTCGCCACATTGGTTGCGGCGGCGGTCGAATCGGACGCGTGGTTCGCGACAGGAAAGCTGCTCTCGGCCGCGCACGCGAACACGATCGATGGGACCTACGATGCGGTATCGCGGGCGGGCACGGCGTGGCGCTGCGGCAATGGCATGGCCGACGGACCGATCTGGTCGAAGGCTCGGAGGGTTGCCATGATCCCGCTCACCGCAGCTTTGGTGCGCCGCGAACTGTTCGACCGGATCGGACTGTTGGATGAGGCGTTTGAGTCCTATCTCGAAGATGTCGACTTCGGCCTGCGATGCGCGGCGGCCAATTACACTGGAGTGTACACGCCGGCCGCGGTTGCGCATCACGCAGGCAGCGCGACACTCGGGACGTGGCACAACTCCACGGTGCGGCGCATCGCGCGCAACCAGGTATTGTTGACCCGCAAGCACTTCCGGAGCGCGCCGTGGTGGCCCATCGTGGCCGGGCAGTTGCTTTGGGGATTGGTGGCGGCGCGGCATGGCGCAGGCTTCGCATGGATTGTGGGCAAGTTGGAAGGACTCAGAATGACTCGCGTGGAGGCGTGCTCGAATTGGGCGACGCTTGGGCCGGCGATTCGGTCGAGTGAAGCCGAGTTGCGGCGCCTGCAGCAGGCCTCGGGTTTCGACCTGTACTGGAAACTGTATTTCGCGGTCGTGAGAAGCTGACCGGCATGCAGGGCATCAGCGCCATCGTGGTGACGTACAACTCGGGGGCGGAGGTGGGCGCGTGTCTCGATGCTCTACAGGGGTGCGGCGAAGTCATCGTTGTCGATAACGCATCGGCGGACGAAAGCGTGGCGGTGGCGTCGGAACGGCCGGGCGTAACAGTACTGGCCAACGCTTCGAACCTCGGCTTCGCAGGGGCGGTGAACCAGGGAGCGCGCAGATCGGCAGGCCGTTACCTGTTAATCCTGAATCCGGATGCCGTGATCGAGTCGGGCTTGGACCGGCTGCGCGAGGCGTGTGAACGGCACGGGATCGCGGCGGGCCTGCTGTTGAATCCGGACGGATCGTTACAAAGCGGTTTCACGGTACGGCGTTTGCCGACGGCTGCGACGCTGGTTTTCGAGTGTTTGGGCCTTAATCGGATGTGGCCGGGGAATCCGGTGAACCGGCGGTATCGCTACCCCGATCTGGACTTGTCGAAACCGGCGCTGGTTGAGCAGCCGGCGGGAGCTTTTCTCATGATCCGGCGGGATGTGTTTGATCGCCTCGGCGGTTTTGACGAGCGATTTTGGCCGGTATGGTATGAGGACGTGGACTTCTGTAAACGAGCGGCGGCGGCAGGGTACGCGATCGGGTATACGCCCGATGCACGAGCGCGCCATTCAGGCGGACATTCGGTGCAAAGTATTGAAACCAGATCCAAACGTTTATACTGGTATGGTAGCCTTCTTAAGTATGCCGATAAGCACTACCGTCCGCTCACGTTCCGGACGGTCTGTTGCGCTATCGTGCTCGGCTGTCTCGTTCGCATGCCAGCGCGGATAATGGGGCGTTGGGGCGGCCGCCAGGGTGAATACAGCAGGGTGTTACAGTTAGCAGTCGCGAGTTTTCTCGCTGGCCGTGTCGTGTCTCTGCCAACGGCGGACTCCGGGGACGAAAACGCATCCCCTGCACGGCCCATCGCGCCCGTGGTAGACGAGAACCGGTGAACGCGCACTTGAATGGCATATAACGACTTTGTTTCCGTCACGATTGTGACCTACAACAGCGGCCGTTTTATCAAACGCTGCCTGGAATCGGTGTTGGCGCAGAAGTACTCCCGCAAGGAGATCATCGTCGTCGACAACGCCTCGACCGATGGCACGTCGGACATTCTGGAGCAGTTCGAGGATCGCTGCAAAGTCGTCTACAACGACGAAAACATCGGCTTCGCGGCGGCGCAAAATCAAGCCATTCTGATGTCGGCGGGCGAGTGGGTGCTGACGCTGAACCCGGACGTGCTGCTGTTGCCCGACTTCGTGCAATCGCTGGTGGACGCGGGCCAGGCGAATCCGCGGGTGGGGACGGTTTGCGGCAAATTGCTGGCCATTCTGGCTAATTTCGATCTGCCCGATAAACCTCTTGTTGACTCCACCGGCATCTACTTCACGCCGATGCTGCGGCACTTGGATCGAGGCAGCCAGGAAATCGATAACGGCCACTATCTCAGTTACGAGTACGTGTTCGGCGCAACAGCCGCCGCGGCGCTCTACCGCCGTAGCATGATCGAAGATATTTCGATCGACAACGAATTTTTCGATCCCGATTTTTTCGTGTATCGCGAAGACGCCGACGTCGCGTGGCGCTCGCAACTGTTCGGTTGGAAGTGCATCTACACGCCGCAAGCGCGCGGATACCATGTGCGCAATGTGCTGCCGGGCAACCGTCGCGCGCTGCCGCCGGTCATCAACATGCACTCGGTGAAGAACCGCTTCCTGATGCGCATGAAGAACATGACTCCGGATCTGTACCGCAGGAACTGGTTCTCCATCACCGTGCGCGACACGATCGTGGTGGGTTGCTGTCTGCTGTACGAGCATTCGTCGCTGAAGGCGTTTTATTATCTGGGCAAGAACTGGCGCAGGGTACTTCAGAAGCGGCGTGAAATCATGGCGCGGCGCAGGGCGAGCGACGAGTACATCGCCAGTTGGTTTTCCTATTCGCCGATCAGCAAGCCCGCCAAGGCGCCGGCCAAAGTACTCTCCCGGAAGTAGCCGTTCACCGCATTGCAGTCTGAGCGGAACTATCGATTCGCGCTCGTTGGAACGCGCGGCATTCCCGCACGCTACGGCGGCTTCGAAACATTTGCAGAAGAATTGTCGACCAGGCTGGCTGCGCGCGGCCACGAGGTGTTCGTCTACTGCCGCCAGCGGCACGATGCCGAGATGTACCGGGGCGTGCACCTTCGCTACCTGCCCACGATCCGCCACAAATATTTCGATACGATCGCGCACACCTTTCTCTCGACACTGCATCTACTGGCGCATCGCGTCGATGCCGCGCTGTACTGCAATGCGGCGAACGCGATCTTCACGTGGGCGCCGAGGTTGGCCGGAATTCCGGTCGCGTTGAACGTGGACGGATTGGAGCGTCACCGAAAGAAGTGGAACCGCCTGGCGCGCGAGTGGTATCAGGCCTCGGAGTATCTGGCCACGGTGTGTCCGAACGCCATCGTCAGCGACGCCCAACACATCGCGCGCTACTACCGCGAGCGGTACAAACACGATTCGGTGTTCATTCCGTATGGCGCGCCCATCGGGAAGACGGCGAGCGTCGAAGTGCTAGGCGAGTTGGGCCTGGAGCGGGACCGCTACTTTCTCTACGTCAGCCGGATGGAGCCCGAGAACAACGCGCTGCTGGTGCGCGAGAGCTTCGAACAGGTGGATACCGCGATGAAGCTCGCGCTTGTCGGCGACGCGCCGTACGCACGCGAATATATCGACCAGGTGCGCGACACCACCGATCCGCGCGTGGTATCGCCGGGCGCAATTTATGGCGAGGGCTATCACCAGTTGCAGTCCCATTGTTTCGCTTACGTGCATGCGACCGAGGTCGGCGGAACGCATCCGGCGTTGATCGAAGCGATGGGCCGTGGCGCGCTCACGCTGTATCTGGACACGCCCGAGAACGCCGAGGTGGCTTCGGGCGCGGCGATCCCGTTCACCCATGAAACTCTGGCGATGCGCATGCGCGAGGTGCTGGACATGAGCGAGCCCGAGCGCTCAATTTGGCGCCAACGCGCGGTGGAACGAGTGCGCGAGCGTTATAGTTGGGACGCGGTTACCGATGCCTACGAGCGGCTGCTGATCGGGCTCATACGACAATGACGCTATGAGCACGCATGCTTACCGCTCATGGGTGGAGGTTTCGCGCGAGCAGATCGCGGAGAACTATCGCGCGTTGAAAGCCGCGGTCGAGCCTGGAGCCGAGATCATGCCCGTGGTGAAGGCGGACGCATACCGTCACGGCGCAGTGGAAGTAATGAGAGTGCTGGAACGCGAGGGCGTCCGTTGGCTGGCGGTGAGCAGCGTGGATGAAGGCTGTTCACTGCGTGAGGCCGGGAGCGCGTCGCGGATTCTTGTGATGGCGGATTTTCTGCCCAGTGAGCGGGAGCAGTTGTTCGAATACCGGTTGACGCCGGTGATACACGCGTTGGACGACATCCGCGCGTTGAACGAGCTGGCTAGCGCCCGCGAAACGCCGGTCGAGTATCACTTGAAGATCGACAGCGGCATGGGGCGTTTGGGAACGCGTGCCGAGCCTGCCGAGATCGAGCGCGCGGTGCGTGAGAACTCCTGGGCGCGAATGGAAGGCTTGATGACCCACTTCGCCTCCGCCGCGGATTATAAGGGCACGCAGACCGCGGAACAGATCGCGCGGTTCACGTTTGTGTGCGATGCGTTGACGCGCGCGGGAGTCAAGCCTCAGTACGTTCATCTGTCGAGTACGATTCCCTTGGCATACGGACGGCGGCCGGCGTGGGGCAATCTGATCCGGCCGGGGCACGCGATCTACGGCTACATATCGCCGCCGCGCGGAACGGCTCCGCACAGGATCGTGAACGTCCAGCCGGCGCTCGAGTGGAAGGCGTCGATTCTGGCCGTCAAGGATTTGCCGAAGGGCGCTCTGGTGGGCTACGGCGGGATGTTTTGCGCACCCGATCGAATGCGCATTGCCGTGCTCGCGGCGGGTTATGCCGATGGCATTCCGCACCGGTTGTCCAATCGCGGCCGTGTAATCGCGGGTGGGCGACTGGCGCCGATTGTGGGCGCGGTATCGATGGACGTGACCACGATCGACATCACCGAGTGCACGGACCTGAAGCCCGGCGATGCGGTGACGCTGCTCGGTTCGGAAAACGGAATTACGATCGACGCGCAACAGATCGCGCGCGCGGCCGGAACGATTTCCTACAGTGTCCTGTGCGGAATCAGCGCGCGCGTGAAGCGAGTTTATGTTTGAGCGAGGCTATTGGATGCTGGCGCGCTGCGGATTATCGACCGGTACGCGATAAGTGAACCAGCCGATCATCATCTCTTCCCAGGTCTGATCGCCCCACTTCACTTCCTTAGCGGGATCCGGGTTGTATTTGTTATTGACCGAATTGTCGAAGTGAGCGACGCAATCGATGCGGGTGCCCTTCGGAAGCTTCAGCGGCTCTTTCAACTCGTAGCTCAATTGCCAGTTGAAATCGTAGCGCGGCACGCTGAGAATCGTCTCTTCCTTGCCGTCCGGATAGACGACGGTGTATTTGAAATCCTTGCCTCGAAGGTGCATGTGCGGCATGAGTCCGACTACTTCGATGTCGTCCTTCGCAGTCCAACTCGATTTCACTTCATGGGCAGACGCGCCGGGAGGAATTTTGAATCCGAAGTTCAGAGCACGACCCGTGAGAGCGCGATATTTGGCGGGCTCGGCGGCGTATTTCAGGCCGATATAGGAGCGGTCCGTCATGGCCGTCCCCTTCGGCGTGTAGTGAACCTGGAACAACAGAGTTGAGCCGGCTTTTACGAGCCGCGCGGTGCCCGGTTCCATCCTCAACGCAGGTTCGCCGGGGGCCCAGCCGGCCAGCAACGATCCGCCCTCGCCGCTCGCGGCCGCATTGCCCTGAGCGCCGGGTTCCTGGATGAACACGATGATGTGATGAACGATGTCGCGCTTGTCGGCGCGAATCTCGGCGGCCTGCACCCACTTGTCTTCGGTAAAGTTGGTGGGGACTTTGAAGTACTGATAACGAACGGTGCCTTCGGCGGGAACCGCGTAATCGGCGCCGATGTTGAACACCTGATCCGGCTTGCCGATATTCCAGCCCGTCTCGAACACGGGGGCCGGCGGCAGATCCTTGGCATCGCCTTCGGGCGCGCCCGCGGCGACCCATGCGGTCAACGTCTGAATCTCCGGGTCGCTCAACCGGCGGTCGTTCTTGAACTGGCCATGCGCCGGATCGGCCAGCCATGGGGGCATCGTGTGCGTTGAGACGCTCGCACGGATCGCCTTAGCCCAGGGACGGACCTCTTTATAGCTGGTGAACGCCATGGGAGCGATCTCGCCCGCGCGGTGGCACTCGACGCAGCGGCTGTTCAGGATCTTGGCGACGTCCTTGGAATAAGTGGGCGCGGATGAGCCCGAGGTGGCCGCCAGCAGCGCGGCGCCCGATAGGATGGCAGCGGACAACAGAGTACGCACGGTCATGGGATGCTCCAGGTGGTCCTGTTAGTATACAGGAGTTTCGGGGAGCGCCGGGCGGCTTAGAACAGGACTACTCGTCGTCCATTGCATGCCGGTAAGGGAGCATGCGCTGATGGAGGATACGGGACACAAGGATGCCGCTGGGGTTTCGCCAATAGAACACCACATGTCGTCCATGCTCGATGCGGCGCAGGCCGGGGCGAATATGGTCGCAGGGGCGGCCTAACGCTTGGTTGCTATGCTGGCCAGTTGGTGGCAACAGCGTTCCAACTCGTCCATATAACGGACGGCCTGGTCTTCGCCCCACGTCTGAAGTGTGTACTCACTGATGTCGAGCAGGTCGGCCTCAGCACGGCGCGAAAAACGGAGCGCGACCAAAGCTTATTGCCGCGGCCTAGATAACTTCAGCGTGCGCCGGACTTTGTCGAAGGGATTTCCATCCGCAACGCCGCTTGCGTCGCCTTCATCGATGGCCGCGCGCAACGCTGACAGCTTCGCCTCGTACTGCTGTTCGTCACGCTCCAGGGTCCGCAAGGCGGCGCGGACAACCTCGCTGGCATTTTCGTATCGACCGCTTTCGACCTTCGCCAGCACGAACTGATCTAGTTCCTCTGTCAGATTCACGTTGCGAGTTGGCATAGACGCTCCTCCATACATGTTTAACAAATTCGGTTCGTGTTGGCAAACATTGCTAAGACCTAAAACAGCGAACACCGCGGGCGCACGGCAGAATGGCAGCAGACAACAGAGTACGCACGGCCAAGGGAATGCTCCAGGTGTTCTTGCCGGTATATCGAAAGTTCAGAAAGCGCCGGGCCACCAGCCCGAAAACAAGATCTGGGTTTTAAGATGCCACACCGGTTCGGAGGGCAGCTCGCTATCCTGAATGCCAAGTGCCTCAGCGGCGTGTTCCCGGGCCTCATCCAGGCCCACCGAAGTAGTTGATCGTCTCTGAGTACGCGAGCCTCGAGGCTGGGGCTGTCCTTGAATATCCACCAGATTTCATCCCGCTGATCGGAAACCGTTCGCCGCCAGGAGTTCTCGCGCGCACCATCCCATTTCAACAGGTGCGCGATCAGCACGCGCAACCGGTTGCGAACCGCATGAAAGTCGGAACGAGCCATGCCCTCGAGTTCCTCAGCGAGCGCGTTCCGGTCGATGGCGCTCCAGTTCCCCTCGCGAACCGCACCGGCCGTGGCGCCGGCCCAGGCGTCAAAGTCCACTTCGGGACTTGGAATCGTGATCACCTTCCCCTGGCCCATCGATCACCTCTTGTCTCATATTACGCGGACGCGTTTCACCACACTCGAGAACTATTATTGCAATGGGAAGTGCCCGCTCAAACCCGGCACGATGCGCAGGGCGTTCTTGTAGTAAATCTTCCGCAACACCTCGTCCGGCAGATCCATCCCGTACATGCTCCAGAACGCGTGGCGCTTGCGATAGTACGGGAAATACTCGTCGGCTGTCTCGAGCACGCGGAAGTAGGTGTGGTACTCCGATGGCTCCCAGATGTCCTTGCCGAACAGGATGCGGTCCTGATACTTGATGAAGAACTCACGCGCGGCCCGCGGCTGACGGCCCAGCTCCGCAAGCACCGCGCCGATCTCGGTCATCATATTGGGCAGCCGATCCATCAGCCGCCCCAACTCGGCGAGATTGCCGCCTAGCCACCCCAGGTGCGCGTTGATGAACGTCACCTGAGGATGGCGGGCGAACAGATTGTGCTGCTCCGTCATGAGCGTTTCCCACGGCGGATACTTCTCCGGGGGACGCGCGCGTTGCGGGAACTGCTTCAACTCGAGCCAGCGTTCGTTGTGCTTGTCGATCGGCTCGAAGAACGAGGCAGGCTCGGCCGTGTGGATCAGCACCGGTATCTTCAGCCGCGCACATACGGCGAATACGGGATCCAGTTTGGCGTCGTCCACGTGGACCCGCTCCCCGTTCGCGTATTTCAGATCCATGCCGAAGTTCTTGAAGAATTTCAGGCCCTGCGCGCCGTTGCGGACATCCTCTTCGAGCTGCGCTGCCGCCTTCGCGCCCCAGTCGGTCGCATCAATGCCTTTGAAATCGAGGTTGGCGAACACGGCGAATCGATCGGGGTAGCGGCCCTTCATTGCCTCGACGATCTTCTTCAAATTCGCGCCGCTGCCCCCGCTCAAATTCACCATGATGCGGAGATTGATCGAATCCATGTCGCGCACCAGCTTGTCGATGTTCGCAGCGGACATATCGCGCTGGTGATTATGCATGTCGATGAACGGATACTTGGCGCGCGTGACGGGATGCTGTGGGACGACGAGGGTCGACTTCGGCTCGTACTCCTCGATCGTCATCTGCTGTTGCGCAAGCGCGGCCGTTCCGAGAGCCGCGCTTGCAACCAGGAACGCTAAGTTCATCACAGGCTATTGTGCCATTGCCTCACCTGCCCCGAGATTTGTACATCGCACGTTGCGCTTTGTGGATCGCTTTCCACCGCTGCTTTTCGGCCAGCGCGGCCAACGTCCCGGCCATGCGCTCATGATGTCGCGCCTCGCCCTGCAGCTTGAGGTAGCTCTCCCAACGCGCCGGATCGAGATCGCCGTTTTCGAGCGCGATGCGGACAGCGCAGTCCGGCTCAGCACGATGCGCGCAATCGTCGAAGCGGCATTGGGCGGCGAGCCGTGCTATGTCGTCGAAGGTAGCATCGATACTGGCCGCACCCGCCCACAGTTGAAGTTCGCGCATGCCGGGCGTGTCGATCAGGATCGCGCCGTGGGGTAGAATCACGAGTTCGCGCTCGGTTGTCGTGTGCCGGCCGCGGCTGTCGGATTCGCGCACCGCAGCCGTACGCTGGCGCTCTCCTCCGAACAGGCGATTGAGCAGCGTTGATTTGCCCGCACCCGACGAGCCCACCAACACGACCGTCTTGCGCGGAGCGATGTACGGCATCAGCGCTGCGATGCCCGCGCCGGACATGGACGAGAGCGCGACCACCGGCGCTCCATTGGCGATCGCGCGAGCTTGGTTGAGCTGCGAATCCAGATCCGAGCACAAATCGGATTTGCTCAGCGCGATGACCGGTACCGCGCCGCTTTCACATATCAACGCAAGATAGCGCTCGATGCGCCGCAGGTTGAAATCACCATCGAGCCCGCACACGATAAGCGCGACATCGACATTGGCCGCCATCACCTG
The DNA here is from genome assembly GCA_038322705.1 of Bryobacterales bacterium. Classification (GTDB taxonomy): domain Bacteria; phylum Acidobacteriota; class Terriglobia; order Bryobacterales; family Bryobacteraceae; genus TMP-7. The sequence continues at coordinate 15,975 of JBBQGC010000060.1, forward strand.
TTCGTCTTCGCGCGTGCCTGCGGACCGGCGGGAGAACTGCGTCCGCCGCGGAAGCACCGCATGCACGATGGCATGGTCGCCGCCAGCAATGCGAAGCGCCACCCAATCGCCGACCGCAGGCAACTCGGCTCGGGATCGGGCGCTATAGACCAGATTGCCGGTCGGCTCGGCGCGATACGGGACGTCATCGGTGAGCACGCGATACTCATCGCGATTGGATGCGGCGACGCGGCCCAGGATACTGCCGGAGGCAGCGTAGATTTCAAATTCGGAAAGGATACCGGCATCGGCGCCGAGTTGGTGCAATGACACTGTTGTTCACTCCTGTTGACCGCTGAAGACACCGAGTGCGTGCGCGCTTGGCGTCAGGCGAAGGCCGACAGTTATCGAACAATGACCGGCAGTGGCAAATCACAGGGTAGCCGCGAACCGGGCGCGCGGTCAAGAATAGAGTTTGTCTCGAGCCCTGCACATCGCCTTGGATGCTACTCCGCTGTCTGCTCCGGCGGGCGGCATCCGGCGCTACACTGCGGAACTGGCGCGGGCGCTGGCGGCGTCGTATCCGGACGACTCGTATTACCTGGTCAGCGATCAGCAGTTCGAGATGCCAGCCGAAGCCGCGAATCTGCATCGCGGTCCGTCGCCCACGACCGCTCTCGACCGGCGATGGTGGATGATCGGTCTGCCGATGGCGCTCCGCCGCGAGTCCATCGACGTCTTTCATGGGACCGATTTCTCAGTTCCCTACCTGCCGCTTCGACCGGCGGTGATGACCATACACGATCTATCTCCGTGGCGTTCTGAGACGGAAGCACGCACCAGTTCGCGAATAAGGCGGCGCACGCCCGTGCTGCTCGGCTTAGGGATGGCGGCTATGGTGATCACGCCGAGCGAAGCGATCCGGCGAGAAACGATCGCGCACTTTCATCTCCACCCGGATCAAGTGGTAGCCACGCCGCTCGCCGCCTCTGCGCGCTTGCATCCCGCCGCAACCCGCGCTCGCGAACGCGCGTATTTTCTGTGTCCAGCGCCCGGCATCCCACGCAAGAACGCCGAGATCGCCGTGGACGCATGGCGCGAGTTGCGCAAACAATTCGACGCCGATCTGATCACGATGGACGGCTCGATCGACGAAGACGATCTGCCCGGTCTGTATTCAGGCGCGCTTGCGTTCCTGTACCCATCCACTTACGAAGGCTTCGGTCTGCCAGTATTGGAAGCGATGAGTTGCGGCACAATGGTGATCGCCTCGCGCGACCCGGCCGTGATGGAAGTGGCGGGTGGCGCGGCGATTCACGTCGACGCGCACGACCGCCGCGGATGGCTCGAAGCGTTGCGAGCGTCTCGCGACCCGCAGGTTCGTGCAGCGTTCCGCGAACGGGGTTTGCGGCGGGCTGCGGAATTTACGTGGGAGCGCACTGCGCAACTGACACGCGAGGTATATGAAGAAGCCAGCCGACGATTCTAAAGTTCTGTTCGTAACCCCAGAGGCGATTTATCCGAAGACGGGCGGGGGCGCGTTGAGGTCCGCTTCGATATTCGAGTATCTGGAGGCCCATCACGCCGTGGACGCGATCGCCTGGCGTGGGGACTTCGCCCCCATCGCGATTCCCGGAGCGCGCGATCTGCTCATCCTCGATCTGCCGCATCACTCGCGCACCGATCTGGCGCGCGGCGTTCGCAATCTGCGCCGAGTAGCAACCGGAAGCCCGCCGTTGGTGGACCGCTTCTCCGGATTCGACGATCGGATCGCGGAATGGCTGCAGGGCCGGCATTACGAAACGGCGTTGGTAGAACATTTTTGGTGCGCTCCGTATGCGCGGGTGTTGCGGCCGCACGTGGACCGGCTGGTGCTCGACCTGCACAATGTCGAATCGGCGCTCAGCGCTGGCCGGGCCGCTTCGGAGCCGTTTCCACTATCGGCGACGTTCCGCCGGTTCGCCTCAGCATTCGAAGATCTCGAACGCGAATGGCTGCCGCAGTTCGACGACGTGCTGGTGGCCTCAGGCGCCGATGCGAACCGTGTTGATGCCGCGCGCGTGTCTGTTTATCCGAACACGATTCCCTATCACGATGCGCCGCGTACGGTTCCCGATCACGCGATCATCTTCACCGGCAATTTGGAATATGACCCGAACATTGCCGCCGTGCGCTGGTTCGCGCGCGAGGTTTGGCCGCTGATCCGCAGCGAAGAGCCTGGCCTCGAATGGCGCCTTGCAGGCAGGAACGGCCACGCGGTGGAGGAGTACACACGAGGCCTCGACGGCATACGATTGGTGGGCGAGATGGACGACGCGGTCGTCGAGATTGCGCGCGCAAAAGTTGCGATCATCCCCTTGCTCGCGGGCAGCGGCACTCGCTTCAAGATTCTGGAGGCGTGGGCTGCGGCCAGGCCGGTCGTCTCTACGACGGTCGGAGCCGAAGGCCTCGGCGCAACAGATGGCCATCAACTCTTAATCGCGGACACGCCGGAGCAGTTCGCACGGGCCGTGATTCGCACTGTGCGCGATCCAGGCGAACTGGGCCAGCACGGTCGCGAGTTGTACCTCGAGCGCTACACCACCGAAGCCGGTTGGAAGATGCTAGCGAGCCTGGGCCTTTAAGCTCCCCAACTCCTTCAGCATCTCCTGGACTGCGGTCTCGAGTTGACGATCGCGACCGGCCAGGTTATCTTCGGGGGCGTTCTCGACGCGGATGTCGGGCTGCACGCCGTAGTTCTCCATGTTGGTCCGCTTCTCGTCGGCCAGGAACACCCCGACGCCGGGAGTGCGCACCGTCGATCCGTCGATGAGCGAATAGCTGCCCGTGCCGATCACCGCACCCATTGTCGGCGTTCCCACCGTCTTGCCCAAATGCAGAGCTTTGAATCCGGCGGGGAACATCTCGGCGTTCGAAGCCGAGCGCCAGTTCTGAAGCACGATCTTCGGACCGAAGAATCCGGCCATCGGGCGCGTTGTCGCTTCGGTGCCGCGCGGCTGCCACACCTGGTATTGGCGCTGAACGAGAATCGCCAGCAGCTCCTGTTCGATGTTGCCGCCGCCATTGAAACGCTGATCGATCACGAGCGCTTCTTTATCGCGATTCTCGCGCAGCTCCTTCTCGAATTTGCGCAGCGACGGCGGATCCATCGCCTTGATGTGCAGATAGCCGACGCGGCCGTTGGAAAGCTTGCGGGTCATCTCCTTCCGCTCATTCACCCAACGGTCGTATCGGAGCTGGCTGTACACCATCAACGGCGCAGGCTCGATGCGCGTCTTCCAAGCCCCCTGTTCGACGGGCTTGCTGTTGAACGACACCGTGACCCGGCGGTTCATCGGGTTGTTCAGCAACTTCCAATAGTTTTCGCCGGAAACGACAGGCTTTCCGTCAATCGCGATCAGATAATCGCCAACATGGACGTTCACCCAATCCTTATCCGCGGGACCCTCTTCGTAGACGTACGACACCTTGTAGCGGCCTGCTTGTGCATCGGGCTCGAACTCGATTCCCAAATGGCGGGTTTGAGCGGCTCCTTCGCGCGGAGCAAGCGGCGGCGCTGCGCCGGTGTGCGAAGCGTTCAACTCGCCGATCATTTCGTTCACGATGTTCAGCAGTTCCTGGCGGTCGCCGACGAACTCGGTGAGCGGTTGGTATTTGGCGCGCGCGGCATCCCAATCCATGCCGTGCATTTTCGGATCGTAGAAGCGGTACTTCATCGTGCGCCATGCATCGCCGAACATTTCGGCCCATTCGGCCGGCTTCTCGATGCGAACACGCGCGTTGAAATTGATGCGGCGCTTGGCTGCGTCGGCGGCGGGTCCAGCGGGTCCTGACGCGCGCATAGCGGCGGGTCCGGCGGCTGGCGTTGCTGCTCCCGGCGTGGCCTGGACCGCAACGGAATAGATGCTTCCGCCTTCCATGAACAATAGCGAGCGGCCGTCCCGCGCAAACGTCAGATCGGAGATGCCGCCACGTCCGAACATTCCTGCGGCGGGCGTTGGCGGAGCGTCTCCACCCGCCTCACCTGACGGCATCGAAGCCGCGGTAACGCGCGTCAGCCGCTTGCCGTCGTCTTGAATCGTATAGACGGTCGGCACCGATCGCATGCTGCCCGGCTCGGCGGTGACAAACGCGAGCGTGCGGCTGTCGGGCGCAGCTTCATAGTTGAAGATCGCCGACGCGAGATGCGTCACCACTCGCGTGCGCCGCTTCAATCCAGCCCAATCAATGTTGACGTCCTTCACGGGTTGCGCGGCCTGCGGTGGACCCGCGCGGCGCTCGCCCTCGGCCGGAGTCTCGGGGCGCGTCTCGGCATCGTCGGGATCGCGATCCTGCTTTTCGAACGCGGTCACGTAAATTTGCGAGGAAGCGTTGATGCCGCCGAATCCGCCGCCGCCCATTCCAGCGCCTTCGATGCGGATGAAGTACAGCTTCTTACCATCGGCCGAGAAGCGCGGATTCATCTCGCTGTAGGAATCGAAAGTGACTTTGTGTTCCTGGCCGCCTTTCGAAGGAATCAGGTAGATGTCGGTGCCGCGTGTGTAATCGGGCTTCGCGTACGCAACCCATTTTCCATCGGGTGAGAAGATCGCTCCGCTGATGTTCCCGAACTTCGACGTGGTCAGTTGCGTGGCTTGGGCCGACGCCACGTTGACGGTGTATAGCTTGGCATCGGAGCTGGTGAATACGATGTCTTTGGAATCCGGCGACCAGCGATAATTGTTTTTCAGAGCGTCCAGATCGGTGATTTTGCGCGGCTCCGACGACACATCGAAGGGCACCACGTAAATCTCCTCGCGCCCGCTGCGATCGGACACGAATGCGATGCTCTTGCCATCCGGCGAATAACGCACATCGCGATCGCGCGCCGGATTGTCCGTGATCTGGTGGATATCGCCTTCTTCCACCGGAGCGGTGAACACTTCGCCATGGATGGAGAACGCCACGCGGCGCCCATTCGGGGCGAGATCGAAATCGTCGGCGCGCGAGGCAAACGTGCGTACCTCGCTCATGCTCTCTTCGGTTTCCGCGGCGATGTTCAGTTTGATCGCCGTGGTCTTGCGCGAGGCGAGATCGAGTTTCCAAATTCCGAAGTCGTGCTCGAAGACAATCGCCTTACCGTCGGCGCCGATCGCGGGCCAGCGCACATCGCCGCTCTTGAATGCCGTCACGCGCTCAGCCTTGCCGCCCTTCTCCGAGACGCGCCAAATATTCGTGAGCCCGTTGCCCTCGCGATCGCTGACGAAGTAGATGTGCCCGTCGCGCGCCCACATGGGCCACGAATCCATGCCGTCGTAGTCGGTCAGATCGGTAAATTTCTTGCTGCCGACGTCCATCACGGTCACGTCCGATTGATAGGAGCCGTGATAATACTTGCGCCAGTAAACCTGCGAGCGGCGGTTGATCGCGAGCTTCGAGCCATCCGGTGAAAACGAGCCCCACAACCCCATGTCGGGACCGGCGCTGGTCTCCATGCCGCCTTCGAGCGGAACCAAGTAGAGCTTGGCCATGAAATCCTCGCCGCGCTGGCTCGAGAATAGAATGTTACGCGAATCGGGCGACCATCCGAGCACGTTGTCGTCGGCGGAATGATAGGTCAACTGCTTGGCCTGACCGCCTTCGGACGGGACAACGTATACGTCGAGATTACCCGCGCGATCGCTCGAGAACGCGATCCATTTACCGTCGGGCGAAAACCGCGGATAGACGTCGCGCGCCGGATTGGCGGTAATGCGCTGGATGTTGCCGCCGTCCTCGCCCGCGGTCCAGATGTCGCCCAGGTACGAAAAAGCGACGCGGCCATTGTGGATGTGGGGATAGCGAACGAGTTTCGCCTCTCGGGCAAACGATGCGCCAGCGAATAGGGCCAGGCTGGCGAAGACCAGCGGAGTGGTGAACTTCATGGATGAGCCTCGCAGGAATGTAAAGACGCTAAGTTGACATAGGCGACCACGGCCCACCGCAGGTTACCGGCGCGGCGCGGCCAAGCCGGGTACGCCGCCGATGGATGGTGCCATTCGCACCGCGCGCACAATGGCCTGTGCAACGGCTTCGGCGGCAGCCACCCCCAGCGCGTCAATGTCGGCTTTCACCGTTCCCATCGACAGCGCCACGACGATATCTCCATCGGACATCATATTCACGGGTGAGATCGCGCGCGCCATGCCGAGCGACGCCAACTCGGCCAGCTTGCGCGCCTGCAACTTGTCGAGCGCCGCATTGGTAGCAACCGCAACCAGGGTCGTGTTTCCGCGTTGAAAGCCGGCTGGAGTGCCGCCTCGCACCAATCGCGAGCTGCCCGCGAACTCGTTCGAATCAGGCGCGCGCCGCGTCCCCGCGATGATCTTGCCGCTCGAAGGATCCACGACATCACCGACCGGATTGACGACGGCGAGCGCGGATACCAGGGCGCCGGCATAGCGCCCCTCGAGAGCCGCGGTCCAGGAGCCGACGCCGCCCTTCATGGCGTGCTTCATGCCCAGCACTTTGCCGACAGTCGCGCCGGTGCCCGCGCCAACCGCCCCTTCGCGCACCGCTTCGGCCGTCGCCGCTCCCGCCGCGGTCTCGCCCATTTCGCGCGACGGTCTTACGCCCGCCTTCCCCAATCCCAAGTCGTAAATAATCGCGCCAAAAACAATCGGAACGCGCGCGAACGGCGTTTCAAAACCGATGCCCTTATGCTCCAGCCAGCGCCGCACTCCCGACGCCGCTTCCAATCCGAACGCGCTTCCACCGGCAAACACAACCGCGTGGATGCGTTCGGTGAGGTGCATGGGATCGAGCACGCCGAGCTCTTCGGTGCCGGAAGCGGCCCCGCGCAGGTCCACTCCGGCCACAGCTCCCTGGCCGCACAGAATCACCGTGCAGCCGGTGAGCGCATCGTAGTCGGAAACATGCCCCACCAGAATGCCCGGAATATCGGTGAGGCCTTTCATATGAATGCGTTGAAATCCGCCCTGTATGGTAGCATCACTAAGGTGGGAGAGGCCGATTGTTCGACTTTCTAAAGGCCCCCCTCCAGTCTTTTCAAGACTTCGTGATTCTGGCCGGCCGCGCCTTTGCGAACGTCTTCAAAACGCCGCATTACACCGACGACATTTTCCTGCAGATGGACATCATCGGGGTGGGCAGCCTGCCCGTAGTCATCATGACGGGCTTCTTCACCGGCGCGGTGATGGGCCTGCAGATGGCGCGTGCGCTGGCGACGTATGGCGCAACTGGGCAGGTGGGTCAGATCGTTGCCATCACGCTGGTACGCGAACTCGGTCCGGTTCTAACCGCCATCATGATTGCCGGGCGCAATGGATCCGGCATGGCGAGCGAACTGGGCAGTATGAAGGTGACTGAGCAGATCGATGCCATGCGCGCGCTGGGTACGGATCCGATTCAAAAACTCGTCGTGCCGCGATTGGTGGCGACAGCCGTCGTGCTGCCGCTGCTGACCGCGATTGGCGACCTGATGGGAATTTTGGGGGGCTTCGTGGTGGCGCTGATGCTCCTTCAGATTACGCCCAGCCAGTATTGGGACACTGCGTGGCGGTCGTTGGCGTTCAACGATCTGGTGCAGGGTCTGCTGAAACCGTTCGTATTCGCGATCATTATTTCGCTGGTGGGATGTTATTACGGCATGTCGACGCGCGGCGGAACTCAGGGCGTTGGCCGCTCCACCACGCAAGCGGTTGTGGTCGCCGACATCTGGATCATCGTTATCACGTTTTTCATCGGGCGTATTTTCGTGAATCTGTAAATGGCGAGCGGGAGTACATCGAACGGGGACCAGGACGTCGTTCTGCTATTTGAAGAGGTCACGGTGCGCTTCGATGAAGCGACCGCGCTCGATCAACTCTCCTTCGAAGTGCGCGCCGGCGAGTCTCGCGTGGTGCTGGGCGCGGCCGGCAGCGGCAAGACCGTTCTGCTGAAGGCGGCCATGGGTCTGCAGAGCATCGAATCGGGCCGCATTCTGCTTTTTGGCCAAGACATCACCAAGCTGCCCGAGCGAGAATTATTCCAGCTTCGAGCCAAGGTCGGCATCCTGTTTCAGGAAGGGGGACTGTTCGACTCGATGACCGTGGAGGAGAACGTCGCGTACCCGCTGCTGAACCAGAGCGCGCGCAAAATGGACGGGGGCGATTACGACCAGGTGGAGACGTCCGTTCGCGAGGCCCTGCGATTTGTGGAGCTGGAACACACGCTGGAACAATTTCCCAGCGAATTGTCAGGCGGCATGCGGCGGCGGGTGGGCATTGCTCGCGCGGTTGTGACGGAACCGAAGCTGGTGCTGTACGACTCGCCGACGGCCGGCTTGGATCCGATCACGGCGAATACGATCATGGCGCTGCTGGTGAAGGAGCGGGATACGCGCAACGCAGCCGCGATCATGGCCACCCACCGATACCAGGACGGGCAATTGATGGCCAATTTTCGCTACAATCCCCACAGTGGCGAGTTGCAGCGCATATCCCGGAATGGCGACGGCCTCGAAGGTTCCACAACCAAGTTCATGGTGATGAAGGAAGGGCGGTTGGCCTTTGAGGGAAGCCAGCCGGAGCTGGAAGCTTCCGAGGACCCGTACCTCTCGAAATTCGTGTTGAAACGCTGATATGCCACAACAGAGCAAAACGCGGTGGGCCAAGCTTCGAGTAGGCCTGATGGCGATGGCCGGGCTGATCATCATTGGGATGCTGATCTTCCTGCTCACCGGGTCCGAACGCCCGTTTGCGTCGCGGCGCACCATCTACACGTTCATGGAAGATTCGGCGGCGTTGGTCGTCAACTCGACGGTGCGGCTGAACGGCATCACGGTGGGCAAGGTCAGCAAAATCGCGCTCTCGGGATCGGACAACCCACGCCGTGTGATCCGCATGGACCTGCAGATCGAAGACCGGTACATGGCGGCGATCCCCGTGGATTCGGTCGCGGGAATCGGCTCGGAGAACGTTCTCGGCACTAAGTTCGTCAACATAAAGAAGGGCCGAAGCAAGGTCCCGGTGCGTCCGGGGCAGGAGATTGCGGCGCGCGACACCACCGACTTTAACGACGTCATCGAGCAAGGCAACAACCTGCTCGCGCAACTGCAGGGCATCTTGAAACGCGTGGATGCGATTGTCGGGCAGGTCGAGGTCGGAAAGGGCAGCATCGGCAAATTGTTGGTGGATGAGGAGCTGTACAACCGTTTGATCGGGACCGTGGCCGAGGTGCAGAAATTGACCGCTACGCTGAACAGCGACAAAGGCTCGTTGGGAAAACTGATCTATCGCGACGATCTGTATAACGATGTGCGCGGCTCCATCGCGCGCGTCGACTCGATGCTGGGGGATTTGCAACAGGGCCAGGGAACAGCGGGCAAGTTCCTCAAGGATCCCGCGATGTACAACGAAGCGAACAAGGCCATTGTCGACGCGCACAACGCCATCCTCGATATGCGCAAGCTGCTGGCTGGAATCGATGCCGGACAAGGTACCGTGGGCAAACTCCTGAAGAGCGACGACCTTCACAAACAAATTGCAACCACGATCCAGCGCATCGACGTAATGTTAGACAAGATCAATTCGGGCCAAGGCACGATCGGCCAGTTGATGGTGAATGCGTCGCTGTACGATGCGCTGAACGGATCGACACGTGAACTGCATGAGCTATTAAAGGATTTCCGCGCAAACCCGAAGAAGTTTTTGCGCATCAAACTGAGCCTGTTTTGAAGCGTCTGATCGTAAACGCCGACGACTTCGGCTTTACCCGCGACGTCAACTCCGGCATCCTGGAAGCACACGAGAAAGGGATTCTCACCGCCACAACGCTGATGGCAAATGGGGCTGCGTTCGACGACGCGGCGCGTATTGCTCGCGAGACTCCGAGTCTCGACGTAGGTTGCCATCTGGTGCTGATCGGCGGCCGTTCGCTGTTGGATGGCCGCCCTTTTCCACTCACCATGCCTCAATTGATCCAAGCCGTCGTGAGCGGGCGAGTACGTCCGTTGGAGGAATTCCGCTCGCAGGTGACAAGGATTCTGGACGCCGGCATCAAGCCGCCGCACGTCGATACGCACAAGCACACGCACCTGTTTCCGCCGGTGCTCAAAGCGGTTGCGGCCATCGCCTCGGAGTTCGGGATACGCTGGGTGCGGAGGCCTTTCGATCTGCCGATTACGCCTGCCGGAACGCCGTGGAGTTTGCGCGCGGTCAGCCGTGGATTGCGCGTGGTACGCCGGCTGTTCCATCGGGTGCTGGAAGAAAACGGCTGCCGCACGACGGACCATTTTGCCGGGTTTCAGATGACCGGACGGTTCCGATCCGCGGAACTGATCGCGCTCATCGCCGCGCTGCCTGAGGGGTCCACCGAGTTCATGACGCATCCGGGGCATCACGGGCCCGAGCTGCAAGCCGCCCATACCCGATTGAAGGCGAGCCGCGTCCAGGAGCTAGGGGCGTTGATCGACCCGGAGGTACGGCGCGCCCTGGAGCGCCATAACATCGAGCTAACGCGATTCTCGGCGTTGGCCGTTGACTGACACGTTATTCTTCTTGCGAGGTACTTTGCCCGGACTTCTTCGCATCCTGTTCTTAGCCGCTGTGAGCTGGCCCTTATATGCGCAGACAGGGTTGAAGCTCGAAATCGAGGTCCGTGATGGAACCGGCCGTGGCGTAAGCGGTGCACAAGTGCAAATCGTGCGCCCGGACGGCGTGATCAAATCCGACCAGGCGGACGAGCAGGGGCGCGCCGTCTTCAATCATCTTGAGGCGGGGCCGCACTCGATTACGATCTCCAAAGCGGGCTACGAAGTGTTTGAGAAGCGCGATTTCGAAGTCTCGCGCGCAACCCAGGCCACGCTGGAGGTGACCCTCACGCCTTCCCTCTTGCGATCGGATTCCGTCGAAGTTCGGGGGACAGTGATCGACGTGGAAGAGAACGCCTCGGTGCCGAACAAACTGCCCCCCAGTAAGGCGAAGGAACTTCCCAGCCGTCCTGCAACGGTAGCCGATGCGCTGCCTTTAACACCGGGCGTGATTCGCGAACCCGGCGGCGGATTGATACTGTCCTCGAGCCCCGAGAACCGCAGCGCTTTGATCGTCAATTCGGCCGATGTGACCGATCCTGCCACGGGTCAATTCGGATTGACGGTGCCCATCGACAGCGTCGACGTATTAAATGTTTATCAGACCGCCTACCTGGCCGAATACGGCCGTTTCACCGCCGGGCTGGTGTCGGTGGAAACCAAGCGGGGCGGCGACAAATGGAAGTGGGAGATCAACGATCCGCTGCCGGAATTCCGCATCCGCAGTTACCACGTGCGCGGATTGAAAACGGCGACGCCCCGTCTCAACTTCGACGGTCCGTTGATCGCGAACAAGCTTTCTCTGTCAGAAGGATTCGAGTACGAAATCCGCAAGACCGCGGTGTACACTCTGCCCTTCCCCTACAACCAGAAAAAACAGGAAGGTCTGAATTCGTTTTCGCAACTGGACTGGATCGCTTCGAGCCGCCAACTGATCACCGCGACACTGCACATCGCTCCGCAACGGCTGTCGGCGCTGAACCTGGACTACTTCAATCCGCTCCCGACGACGCCCGATGCGCGAACGACGAATTACACCGGCACCGTTATCGACCGGCTGAGTATCGGCGGAGGATTGCTGGAAGGGCGCCTCTCGGTGACCGACTTCAACACCTCGGTGTGGGGACGCGGGACGGAGCATTTGGTGATAGGCCCATCCGGCAACAGCGGAAATTACTTTGCGGAGCAAAACCGGACAGCGGTGCGTACCAGCGGAGCCGCCAACTACGCTCTCGCACCGGTAGAGCGTTGGGGTACTCATCACTTCAAATTGGGCGGGTACCTGGCCGGCAGCGAGCATGATGGCGATATCAAGGAGCGCCCGATCGACATTGTCGACATCCGGGGGGCGTTGTTGGCTCGTATCGCTTTTCCGCGCGTTCGGAATTTCGATGTGTCGGATATCGAGAAGGCGTTTTTCGGGCAGGACCATTGGATTCTGACATCGAGATTGGCGGTCGACCTCGGTTTGAGAACCGAGGCTCAGCAAATCTCCGGAGCTTTTCGTGTGGCGCCCCGGGCGGGAATAGCGTGGACGCCGAGCACGCAGACGGGAACCGTGATTCGTGGCGGCGCCGGACTCTTTTACGACCGCGTTCCGCTGAATGTATACGCGTTCAACCGGTATCCGGGGCGCGTCGTTACTTTCTATGATGCGCAGGGCGACGTTAGCGCGGGGCCGTATCTGTTTCTGAACACGCTAGGGCAAAGCCGCGTGCGAACACCTTTCGTATCGCAGAAGCCGGTAGATGGAAACTTCTCCCCACGCAGCTCGGTCTGGAGTTTTCAGATCGAGCAGCCCTTGACGCAAAAGGTTCGAATCCGCGCAACATACTTACACAATCAATCCGATGGGCTGGTGATCTTGAAGCGCGTGCCACCGGATCTGGAAACGGGGCTCGGCGCTTATTTGTTGGAGGGCACGGGCGCCTCCAGCTACCGGCAATTCGATGTGACGGCGCAGGTTCAGATTCGAGCGGATCGTGAAATCTTCTTCTCGTATGTGCGCAGCCGGGCGCGCGGCGACCTCAACGACTTCGGGCGATTTTTGGGAACCGTCCCAGCGCCGATCATTCGCGAGAACCAGTATGCGACGCTGAGCACCGATATTCCGAACCGTTTTCTGGCGTGGGGCGTGGTTCGATTCCCGCACGGAATTCAGATCGCGCCGGTGATCGAGGCGCGCAACGGTTTCCCGTACATTGAAACCGATGTGCTGCAGCGGTATGCGGGCGTACCGAACCGAAACCGCTTCCCATCGTTCATCTCGGTCGATTCGCGATTTTCAAAGGACGTGAAGTTGAATTCGAAGTATACGGTCCGGCTATCGGTAAGCGGATTCAATCTGAGCAACCACTTCAATCCTGAGGCGGTGCATGCCAACACAGGCGATCCCGCTTACGGGTACTTCTTCGGCCATCGCGGCAGGCGCTTTACGGCGGATTTCGACTTCCTGTTCTGACGGTTGCGCCGAGGCGACCCTAAAGAAAGGAACCACTTATCTTTCCTAAGCTGATGGGCAACGAAAAGTTTCAAGCGGTTCGCGCGTTCATACCTCCGCCACCTCCGCCCTTCCCGCCCGTCCGACTGGAGAGACTGCAGCACGTTCTGGAACAGGCCAACCAAGCGGTCGGACGGCTCGATGGAATTGCCTCTGTTCTGCCCGATGTTTCGCTGCTTATCTATACTTACGTCCGGAAAGAGGCTGTTCTGTCATCGCCGATTGGAGGAACGCAGTCGTCGCTGTCCGATCTGCTGATGTTCGAAAATGACGAGATTCCCGGAGCTCCGAAACGGCCGGCTCGGGCGTCTGCTGATCACCTTCTTCCTTTGTGCGAGAGGGGTGATCCGGGAACCGATTCTGTACCTGGGTCTGTATTTAAAGGCCAATCGCGCGCTTATTATGGGTTGCTGGACCGCGTCAGGCCTCTCGCACGTAAAATGCCCCAACATAGTTTGAGAGCGCCGCGATGCTGGGGCCACTACATAGATGCGCGCCCATGCAGCGATTCGATATCTCATTAAAAGCTCTCGTCGTGGGTTCGGCGGAGCTGTTTCTCTCGCACGTGAGTGCCGAGCAGCCGGCCAGGTGGATCGACATCCAACTGCTCAATATGGAGAGCCGGCAAGTTGACTTGCTGGGTGAAACGCCGTCGGGTGAGCTGATCCAGATCGAGTTCCAGAGCACGAACGATACCCAGATGCTACGCCGGATGGCTGAATACTCGTGGGCCATCTACCGCCGCGAAGGCCGGTTCCCCAGGCAGACAGTCGTCTATATCGGAAAAGAGCCGATGAAGATGGATTTCGAGATCGAGGGTCCCGATCAATGGTTCCGCTACCGGTTGGTGGACATGCGTGATTTGGACGGGGATGAGTTGATCGCGAAGGGTGGGACGGGCGATAGTATACTTGCAGTGCTGGCGCGGTTGCGCGACAACCGGGCGGCAGTACGCAAAATCGTGGAGCGGATCGCGGCGCTGGATCCGCAACCCCGTGAAGAAGCGTTACGCATACTCACGGTGCTATCGGGG
>JBBQGC010000061.1:0-28846 GCA_038322705.1 Bryobacterales bacterium
CCATTTTGAGCAGAAGCCCGATAATCAGGTTGAAGCCCGGTGGTTGGCTGTGGGCATAGAACAGGGTTTCGGCCAGCCGGTTCTGGAGTAGAGCGGGATCGAACACCTGGTAAAACGTGCGGAGCGGGCGGTCGTCGAAGCAGACTCCCGCGGCGTAGTAGGCCACGCGGGAAAGAACAAAAACTGCGAGAAGGCAAAGATGGTGGCGGCCGAAACGCCAGCCCATGCCATTCGGTTCCATGAGCGGTACGGTCTGGGGCAGTTCGCTTTCAGCCAACTGATCTGTCATCGTCGGATCGGCATTCTCCTTATCCGCCGAAATACAATCGTCGAAGCGGGCGCTCGGCTTAGCAGCCAGTTGGCAATCCTGATACCCGGCTGCCCAATCTCGCAATGCGGAATGTACTAATCGGCCTGTATCTAAGCAGGTACTGCGGGCGGGCGGAAAATCTCACGAAAATACGGTTGCTGTCCCTTTGCCCAAATGTGCGGGGTTCTCTCAAAGCGCGAACGGCAGCGCGCGGCAGGTCACGTGTGGCGCTAGTAGTCCAGGTTCAGAACGCGAGCAGACGCTCCGCTTCCCGCACGAGATTATCTACCTGCGGAAGAATCTCCGCTTCGAGTTGCGGATGGTAACCGACCCAAGTATCGAGCGCGGCGACGCGCCCCACCGGCGCATCCAGGGTTGAGAAAAGCTCGTCCGCGATGCGCGCTGAGAGCTCCGCTCCGTAGCCCCACGAAAGACAGTCCTCGTGGGCGATCATCACCCGATTGGTCTTCTCGACGGATTTACAAATCGCTTCCCAATCGTAAGGCGACAACGATCGCAAATCGATTACCTCGATACTGGTGTCCGGACTGCGCTGCTCGATCTGCGCCGCGGCTTGCAACGACTTTTGAACCAGCGCGCCATACGTAACGATCGTCAGTGAATGGCCCGTCTTCGCAATGCGCGCCTTGCCGAACGGAATCGTGTAATCGGACCCGGGGTGCGGCGCACGGTTGTAAGGCTCGCGGTAGAGGCGCTTGTGTTCGAGAAAGAGAACGGGGTCGTCGGAGCGAATCGCGGTGCGCAGCAGACCACACGCGTCGAGCGCGTTGGACGGCATGATCACGCGAATTCCAGGGATGTGCGTGAACATCACTTCGCCGCACTGGCTGTGATAGATCGCGCCGCCGTTCAAATACCCGCCGATCGCCACGCGAATCACGGCTGGGCATGACCACCCGTCGTTTGAACGCCATCGGAGATTCGCCATCTCGTCGCGGATCTGCATCATCGCGGGCCAGATGTAATCGAAGAACTGAATCTCGGCCACCGGCTTCAACCCGCGTGTCGCCATGCCGATCGCGCGGCCAACGATCGCGGCTTCAGCAAGCGGCGAGTTGAAACAGCGGCGCGTGCCGAACTCGGTTTGCAAACCGGCCGTGGCCTTGAACACGCCGCCCTTGCCTTTCACTTCGCCGAGATTTTCTTCACGGCTGCAATCGGCAACATCCTCGCCGAACACGATGACGCGATCGTCGCGACGCATCTCTTCATGCAAAGTGAGATTGATGGCGTCCACCATCGTCCGCGGGTCGCCGGTGAAATGCGGCTCGGTCGCCCATTCGTTTGAGGTGGGGTCGACACGCTCCGAATAAAGATGCACGTACGCGGAACCCCGCGCGGGCGGCGCGGCGCGAAGAACACGGTCGGTGGCCTCTTGCAGTTCTACTTCAACTTCATGCACGATTCGCTGCACCGCATGACGCTCGAGAATGCCGTCGCGCACCAGGCGTTCCGGAAACGTGACAACCGGATCGCGGCTCGATTCCAGTTCGCGTTCCTTTGCGGTCTTGTACAGACGCTCATCGTCGGATAGCGAATGCGAGTACAGCCGGATCACTTTCGCGTGAACGAGAGCAGGTCCGAGCCCGGCGCGGCAATGTTCAGCAGCCTGGGCCAGTGCGTCGTACGATGCGAAGAAGTCGGTCCCGTCCACCTCGATCACCAGCAGATCGGGGAAGCCGGAGACAAGCCGGGCAATGTTGCCGCCCGCGGTCTGACGCTCGAGCGGGACGGAGATCGCGTACCCGTTATCTTCGACAAGGTAGAGCAGCGGCAATCGATCGAGACACGCGACGTTCAGCGATTCCCAGAACTCGCCTTCGCTCGTTGCACCATCGCCAGTACACACCAACGTCACCTCGTCGCCGCGCGGGTTGAGGTACTTCGAGGCGTGCGCGCAACCGATGGACTGAACGAACTGCGTGCCGGTCGGCGAGGACGCGCTGACGATGTGATGCTGCGGCGATGACCAGTGGGATGGCATCTGACGGCCACCGGAAGCAGGATCCGCCGCCGCGCCCACACTGCCCAACAGCATTTCTTCCGCTGTCACGCCGAGAGCGAGACATAACGCGCGATCGCGGTAATACGGATAAAACCAGTCCTGTCCGGGGCGCAACACCATGCCCGCGGCGGAGCTAACGGCTTCATGTCCCGCGCCGCTGATCTGGAAGTAGATTCTGTTTTGACGCTTGAGCAGGATCTCGCGGTCGTCCGTCCGGCGAGAGGTTTGCATGATGCGAAACGCTCTCTCGAGCGCGACACTGTCGAGATCCGAAGATCGAAGCGCGGGTTTGGTGGTGTTGGCGGGAGTGCCGATTAGCATCAAGCGCGTTGTTCCCCAGTTCAGTGTAGCGGAGTATCGAAATGACGAGGCGGTTACCGGATCCTTCGATCCCGTGCTATGGACGCACCACGGGCCGGAATGTGTTGCTCACCATGCTTTGACGCCGATGCCGCCGGTTGTTTCCCATGCCACCACATGACGGCGGCCATTGCTGGCCCCGGCGGGATATGCTCCGGCGGAATCGAGTGAGACGGTGCCTTCGCCCGCGCGCATTTTCAAACCATCGGGAGCGGTCCATATAACGGCCCCACCGGCGAGCGTCGGATTCTTGCCAGGCCCGATCTCGATTTCCTTAGAGTCCGGCCGGTCCAGGAAAACGCTAGAGCCTCGCCGCCAAACGGTGAGCGGACCTTCTTCATCGACGGTCAGCGCGCCGCCGTCCATCGGGCAAGCATTCAGCGGCCACGTACCCTCGCCGAGCTTCGCGGTTTTGAACGTCCGCGCTCCATCCCTGGATGAGGCGAGAAACATGTCGCGCGAACCGCCGAGGAAGTTGCGAAACATGACGTCGATGTCCCGGCCGCCGCTGCGCACAACCACCGAAGGATGGCAGCATTCGCAAATGTGGCCGTCCGGAGACTGATAGATCCGCTGATTCGCGCCCCAGCTTGCGCCACCATCCGGCGAGGCCGCGCCATACAGTTCCTTGCGTCCGCCGCGATCGTCCAGCCAGACCGCGTACACCAAGTTGCCTTCCGCCGCCATCGCATGCAGACCTTCGCGCGCCGAGGCGGCCGTGTCGTTGACGCGAGTGCCTTGCGACCACGTGCGCCCGCCGTCCCTGGAGCGGAACGAAATCAAGTCCCCGTCCGCGCCCTTTCCTTTGTCGCCGTAAATCGCCGAGATCACGATGATGGATGGAGTCATCACGATGCGCGGTCCGCGATGGTTGCCTAACGACAAGACGCCGCGAGCCGGGAGTGTCACCGGGGCTCCGAATGTGCGCCCGCCATCAGTTGAGGTGACGAAGCGGATCGAGTTACCCACACCATATGCCACCCCGATACGGCTCCCGAGAATCGCTGCTTGCGGCTGGCGGGCAAGCGGATCGGAGATGTTCGGGGCTGCGGCGCCGCTCAGCGCAAGTGCGGCGGCCAACCCAGCGATTAGCGTCATGTTCTAAGGATAAACTGACGCGCCGCGACTCTTCTTTGAAGCGGCGAAGACCCAATCACGCTCGATCGCGAAGTTGGCCAGGAACAAGAGGCTTTCAATCGCAATTTTCGCCGCGAGAACCGGAGCGTGAGTTGCGGCAACTAACCCGTGGATAAACGCGTAGGAGACAGCACCACTCGCGATAACCAAGGCGAGAAATCTCGGAACAAAAACCGCGTCGTTATTCCCGGCGTGAAAGACGCGCCGTTTTACCATCGCGTAGTTGAACACGACCGCCGCGGCCCGCCCTGCCACTTGCGCGCCGGGCAGATTGTGCGCGTGCTGGTACACGAGATAGAACACGATGTTATCCAGCACGGCCGTCGCGAGCGCGACCCAGCAAAATCGCAGCAGGACAAAATATACCTTCATCGAGTCAAGCAGCGGATTGAAATGGGATGACTCGTTACGCGGCGTGTACACCGTCTGAATCGGAGTCTCGACGATTGTTAGACCGGCGTTGCGGGCCGCGATCAGCATATCCAGCTCGAACTCGTAACCAGCGGATGGAATGCTGAGCAGCGCCGATGCAAAGCCCGCCGGGATTGCGCGAAGCCCGGTCTGCGTGTCGCTCAAATGTTCGCCGACGAGAAGACGGACAATGTGCCGCGTGAGGAAATTACCGAAGCGGCTGCGAGCGGGCGTTTGCTGGCCGAAGGTGCGCGAGCCGAGCACGAGGCATTCGGGAGCGTGTGCGAACGCAGCAGCGACCTTGCGAATATCCGCCGCCAGGTGCTGCCCGTCCGCATCGGCTGTGATGATGCCGCGCAGATCGGACGCAGCATGCAGAGCGTGATGAATGCCTGTCTTGAGCGCGGCGCCCTTGCCTTGGTTTATGGCGTGGTGCAGGACGTGAACGCCACGGATGTGCCTGGCGGACTCAAACACAGCGTCGAACACGGTACCGCTTCCGTCATCGACTACGATGATCGAGCTCCACGGCGAATCCGCTAACTCGCGAACGGTACTTAGCAGTGCTTGACCCGGCTGGAAAGCGGGGATGACAACGGCAAGGTCGCGCATCCGGGAACGGGTTGATCAGCCGCCGGCGTGAGGACGCATTCCGGCGCTGACCATGACATTGCGCGCCGGCTCGAGCGACTGTTCATCGACGTAAAAGAAGGCGCCGACCCGCTCGGAGCGGAACAGAATACCTCCAATGTAGTTTTCAGTTTGAACGGCGTAGTCGATGCCCGATCGCGTCAGCGCTTCTTCGAGCCGCAACGCGTCGCGCAGACGCTTGGCGATGTAAATCAGATCCAGTTCGCGGTCGCCGAAAAAGTCCGCGTCGCGTCGCATCAAGTTGTTATGCACTGTGCCGGGGCGGCCCGATGCGCTCCTGAAACGCTGCATAGGCTTCCGGGGCCGTGCGGTTCCAGTGTTCGATAAAGGCGTTCCCCGCAGCCTCGAGGTTCTTCCAGTAGTTCGGGTTCTTGAAGGCGCTCCGCATCTCCTGCGCAATACCGCGGACGCGCGTCCACACTAATAGCAGTTCCTGGTTGGACTGGAAGAATAGATCCTGGTTCAGCACCCCGCTAACAACGAAAGAGGCAGCCATTTCCCAGTAACTTGTAACCATGCGGAAGTAGGCGTTCTGTTCCGATCCGGGCGGACACAGCGCCTGCACCGCCTCCATGTTGTTCGCGTGGAACTTCGCTGCGAACCATTGCCGCGCCATTCGCATTGTCTCCTCGCGGCGCAAATCATACAGACGCAGAATCAGCTTTGCGTCCTCGTGGGATGCCATCGTCTCCATGCCTCTATGATGACATCGTTGCGGCAGCGCGCGGCTCTACGCCAGGATCGCCGAGACCGGATTACCGGCCACGTCGGTAAGACGAAAGTGCCGGCCCTGAAATTTGTAAGTCAATTTCTTGTGATCCACGCCCAGACAATGCAGTATCGTGGCCTGAATATCGTGGACGTGGACCGGATCTTTGACGACGTTGTAACAGTAATCGTCTGTCTCGCCGAACGTCACGCCCGGTTTGATTCCGCCGCCGGCCATCCACATCGTGAAGCAGCGCGGATGGTGATCGCGCCCGTAATTTGCTTCGGTCAGCTTGCCCTGACAATATACCGTGCGTCCGAACTCACCGCCCCAGACAACCAGCGTGTCGTCCAGTAGACCGCGTTGTTTCAAGTCCTGCACCAATGCGGCCGAAGGCTGGTCGACACTCTCGCATTGAAGCCGCAGGTCGCGCGGAAGATCGTTGTGCTGATCCCAGCCGCGCTTGTAGATCTGAATGAAGCGGACGTTTCGCTCCGCCAGCCTGCGGGCCAGGAGACAATTTGCGGCATAACTGCCTGGCTTGCGCGCATCGGGTCCGTAGAGATCGAAAGTGTGTTGCGGTTCTTTCGAGAAGTCAGTCAACTCCGGCACGGACGTTTGCATCTTGTACGCCATCTCGTATTGGGCGATGCGCGCCTCAATCTCAGGATCGCCATAAGCGTTTTCGTGGATCCGATTGATGGCGGAAACCGCGTCCAGCATGCGCCGGCGGGTCTGTTTATCGACGCCCGGGGGATCGGACAAGTAGAGAACGGGATCGCCGCCTGCGCGGAAGTTTACACCTTGATATTTTGACGCGAGGAAGCCGCTGCTCCAGAGGCGCGAAAACAAAGGCTGGTCGGTATTAAGGGCGCTTGATTGCGAGAGCAGGACGACAAATGCAGGCAAGTCATGGTTCTCGCTGCCCAGCCCATAACTCACCCAGGAACCCATGCTCGGACGGCCGGGCTGCATTGAGCCGGTTTGAATAAACGTGATCGCCGGGTCGTGGTTGATCGCATCGGTGTTCACCGTTTTGACGATTGCGATATCATCGACGATCTTTCCGTGATGCGGGACTAACTCACTCAACCAGGTTCCCGACTTTCCGTACTGTTGGAACTTGAATACCGACGATGCCACGGGTAGCGAGCTCTGACCGGAAGTCATGCCGGTGATGCGTTGGCCCATACGCACGGAAGCGGGCAACTCGGCCGCTTGATATTTCTTGAGAGCCGGTTTGTAATCGAACAGATCGATCTGCGATGGCCCACCCGATTGATGGAGAAAGATGACGCGTTTTGCTTTGGGTGCAAAGTTCGGAAAACCGGGTACGCCGCCATTGTTGCCGGATTCGGGTAACGTTGCCGGGAATGCGCCGGGCGCGACCAACGATGCCAGCGCGGCGCCCCCAATGCCAGTGCTGGCAAGGCCGAAGAAATGACGGCGGGTTAGGGTAAGAGGGGATTCGTGGGACATGCAGCTACTCCTTCGTGATCGTCTCGTCCAGGTTGAGGATCGCAGAAGCGACGGTCGTCCAAGCGGCTAATTCTTCCGGACGCAACCGCTCATCGGGTTTCGACTCACCAACGGTAATGAGTTTGCGGCTCCGATCCGGATCCTTTCGACAATCTGCCAATTCTCGTGCGGCCAATTTCTCAAGCACCTTCACTTCCGCGCGCACCGGCTTACGGCCAAGCGCAAGCTGAAACGCGAACCCGATTCGGCTGGCCGGGTCGCGCCGAGCCTCGATCAGCATCCGTTGCGCCAGCATTCGGGCTGCCTCGATATAAGTCGGATCATTCAAAAGCACCAACGCCTGAAGCGGAGTATTGGTAACTCCTCTCTTAGCGGTGCACTTCTCGCGGTCGGGCGCGTCGAAGGTAACCAGCGATGGAGGGGGACTGGTCCGCTTCCAGAATGTGTACATACTGCGGCGATAGAGATCGTCGCCTTGACTTTGCGTGTAACTCTGGGCTGAAAAGCCGTCGCCGAAAGAAGTCTCTTCCCACAGTCCGGCCGGCTGATACGGGAACACACTCGCGCCTCCGGTACGCTCCTTCAGAAGTCCCGAGGCGAAAAGCGCGTTATCTCTAACTATCTCGGCGCTCAACCGGTAACGAGGACCGCGAGCAACGAGACGGTTCTCAGGGTCCTTTTCCAGCAACTCCGGCGTCACGGCCGACGACTGGCGGTAAGCCGCCGACGTTACGATCAGCCGCTGCATGGCGCGAATATCCCAGCCGCTTCGAATAAATTCGGTCGCCAGCCAGTCCAGTAACTCAGGGTTCACTGGAGGGTCACCCTGCGAGCCAAAATCTTGAGTAGTCTTGACCAAGCCGTTGCCGAAGTATAACTGCCAATACCGGTTCACCGCCACGCGAGCCGTCAATGGATGATCGGGACTCACCAGCCAGCGTGCAAGCGATAGCCGGTTAGGGGGAGCATCTTTCGGGAGAACGGGCAACACGGAGGGTACCGCCGGCGTGACCTTCTCGCCGCGGTTTCTGTAATCGCCGCGCCCCAGTACGGCTGTCTCCCGAGGCTTCTTCATTTCGGCCATGACCATGGCATTCGGAATGACATCTTCAAGCGCGGTCTTCTCGAGTGTCAACGTCTTTAACTCGGCCCACGAGCGCTGTAATTCGGCAGAAGCCTCGTTGCTGAGAAAATAGTCTCCCAAACGGGTTCTTTGGTCGACCGATCGTTTCTCGGGCGGCGTCTCGAGCAGGGCTCGAACAGCATCGTACACACCGGTAACTCGAAACTCCTCCCTCGCCAGTACACGCGAGTAAACGCGTAGGTCGTCTAACTTTCCACGGAATCGCGGCCCGAATGCGCTGTTGCCGATCTCGAGCGGAGCATCGTTGCGCACCTGTACCCTGAGGGAGTCACTCACGACGTCTGTCAGCGCCGGTATTCCGTTGATGTACAACTTGACGCCGGCCGCCTTCCCTGAGCCGTCGTAACTCATGCCGACGTGGTACCAAAGCGATGGAATGAATCTGTCTCGCGCCGTGACTTCGATTCCCGACTTCTCGTTACCGATTCGCGCAAACAGACGCGGGCTTCGCTGTTGGATGTCGGTAAGAACGTAATCGTCTAAACCTAACTCGATTCCACTTCCGTCCGGACTCGATTGTGTCAGGATCGGATTGCGCCGGGAGCCCGAGGCGCGCAACCACAGTGACAACGAGAACGGCTTGGCGCTATCCAGACTGACACGCCCCAGTGTTACTTGTGTCTGACCATCGAAGTCAGCCGAATTGCCGGCAATACCCGGTCCGTATCCGGGATTTCCCTTCACCACACGCCCATGCCGGTAATTACCAGTGATATCGGACAAGTTGCCGTCCAACTCATACCAGGCAAGCAGTCCATCGCGCGGCGTTGCGGGTAAGGACGCCAAATATTCCGGCTCCCATTTCAGCCGGATCGGATCCACAACCGCTTCCGCAACGGCCTTTTCACGAGCCGCAATTTCCGTTGTCAGAAACTCCAACCGTTCCTTCTGGCCTGGCCAGGGCAACTTCAACAGCGGCTCAGCATTGCCCCGGCGTCCATCGAGTCCTTTCTCATCGATCGTGTTGAAGAAGGCGTAGAACTGATAGAACTCCTTCTGGCTAATCGGATCGTACTTATGATCGTGGCAGCGCGCGCAACCTACTGTCAGACCCAACCACGTAGTCGCCGTGGCCTCCACGCGATCGACCACATACTCGGTTTGATACTCCTCGGGAATCGCGCCACCTTCGAAGTTGATCATGTGGTTGCGATTGAACCCTGTAGCGACGCGTTGACTTACGGTAGGTTGCGGCAACAAGTCACCGGCCAGTTGTTCCACCGTGAACTGATCGTAGGGCATGTTCCGATTGAACGCATCAATTACCCAATCGCGCCAATGCCACATCTCGCGATGACTGTCGATGTGATAACCGTGCGTGTCGGCATACCGGGCCAGATCCAGCCACTGCATCGCCATCCGTTCACCGTACCGCGGCGAATGGAGCAAACGGTCGACTAGTTTCTCGTACGCATCGGACGACTTGTCAGCGACAAATGAGTGGACTTCAGCGGGAGTGGGTGGTAAGCCGGTCAAGTCAAGACTTACGCGGCGGATCAATGTGGTTTTGGCGGCCTCAGGCGATGGCTTCAGTCCTTCCCGTTCCAGGCGCGCGAGGATGAAGGCGTCGATCGGATTGCGAACCCAGTCCGGACGCGAGACTATCGGAGTCTCAGGACGCCGCGGCGCGATGAACGACCAGTGCGGCCTCCATTCTGCGCCTTGTTCAATCCACTTTCCGATGAGAGCGATCTGTTCTTTGGTGAGACTCAGCCCCGAGGCTGGCGGCGGCATGCGTGTCGCCGGCTTTTCCGCCGAGATCCGTTGATAAAGGCGGCTGTGTCCGGGATCGCCCGGAGCTATTATTTTCACCCCGCGCCGCTCTGAAAAAGCACCGCCGTCCTTCGTATCGAGCCGCAACGCTGCAACTCGTTTGCCTCCGTCGGGGCCATGACATGCAAAGCATTTGTCGGATAGTAGCGGTCGGATTTGACGATCGAAGTCGACGCGATCGCCTGGGGCCGCAGGCGCGCAGAAGACGGGTAAGCACAACAGGAAGACAGCGGGCGGCAAACGTGGGCGCAGGGTCATAGGAGAACTGCGGGGTGTTCCGATTATATACCACTCAGCGTTTCGGCTCCCAAAATACGGTGCACTCGTCCATTTTTACCCGCTGAGAATAGGCTGAGGGGAGGCCCAATTTGCCCATATCCTCGTCGTCGGCACAAGTTTGCGCGGTACTGAAGCGGCCATCCTTTATCTGCCGGATCAACTCGGTCTTCGGGACGACGTGCAGCCGAGCGCCTTCCTCTACCGAAATCGTCAGCTTGTGAGAATCCTCCGATTCCATGCCGGACGGAGGCTGCCGGCGCGTGAGGAAATAAATGTGTTCATCGGCAAGTAGGGTAGCTTCGCGGGCGGTGACCTCGTCCACCTTTTGCGCGATTTTCTCCATGTCTACCCACACGCGGTCCTCGCGCGAGTCATACAACTTCCTGACTAGGGCCAGTGACAGAACCATGAAGATGGCCAGCACCAACCACAGCGGACGTTTCGAGATATCCAGCCGTTCCGTGGCCGCGAACAGGCCAACTGCGGCCACAATGCTGACGAACGGCACGACCAAAATGAAGTATCGGGGAAAGGTGGGATGGGCGCTCGAGACGTGAATTGCAAGCGCGAGCGTGAGCCAGGCGCACAGATAATACTCAGCGCGGCGGGGCCGATCCCAACCGCTGCGCCGCATTACGTACCACAATCCGGCGGCGCCCAGACTACCGAGCAGCAGGGCCGATATCGAATCCGTCCAGGACAGCATGACTTCGAAGAAATCATGAACCAGCGCTCCCGACCACTCGACCTGCCGGTAGTACAGGTGGTACTTGACGATATTAAATATCACTTGATCGGGCGAAGTCATCCAAAGCCGGAGGATCGGAGTAAGAGCAATGACTCCGCCAGACACAAACGCCAGCAACTTCCTCCACCGTCCGCCCGTCCGGTTGAAGACTCCGATCCAAATCAAGAGAACTGGCGCGGCCGGAGCAGATAGCAACGAGCAACCCGCCGCGGCGCTGGACAAGAATCCTGCTAGGGCCGGCAGCCAGATGCCGTTGCGGCTGACACACGCCGCCGATAGTCTGAATGCCGCGGTCAAGAGGAATATGCAGATCGCGTAGGCTTGGGCGATCGGTCCGAATTCTACAACTGGCGAGTTCAATCCAAACAGAATGACGGCGGCAAGCGGCGCCGCGAGTTGCCAGGTGCGAGGCGTGGTGCGCGAGTACACGAAGTCCGCCGTCAACAGGATCGCCGCGGTTACTAGCCCCGCCGCGACTGCGTGCGTTGTGCGCCAACCGCCGCTGAACACCTGCATCCAGGCAGCATTCCAATAAGCGTTCAACGGCGTTTGCGGGAAGAAAAAGTCGAGATACGGGCGTTCGCCCCTTTGAATTAATTGGGCGGCAAGCAAGTGAAAACCTTCGTCCCAGGCGAAGGCCATGACTTGCGAATAGATAACCAAAAAGACCGCGACTAGCGACACACCGGCGCACAGTGCGGCGTAGGACCGCGTGCGGCGGTTTAACGGGAGATCCGGGCCCACGCCCGGTTCGCTGCTCATGAAGCGCTGTTACCGCTTGCCGGCGGTTTTGCGGGCAGTCTTCTTAGCCGCTGACTTCTTCGCGCCCACTCTCTTGGCAACGGTCTTGTTAGCGGCTGTCCTTTTAGCGCCCTTTTCTGGTGGAACCTTGGCCCCGGCCTCGCGTGCTTCACTCAAGCC
Organism: Bryobacterales bacterium; assembly: GCA_038322705.1. Classification (GTDB taxonomy): domain Bacteria; phylum Acidobacteriota; class Terriglobia; order Bryobacterales; family Bryobacteraceae; genus TMP-7. The sequence continues at coordinate 11,949 of JBBQGC010000061.1, forward strand.
GATCGCGATCGCCTGCTTGGGGTTACTCACCTTCCTGCGTCCGCCCGATTTCAACTCACCGTGCTTGAACTCGTGCATCACCTTTTCCATCTTGTTCCGGGTGATGCTGGTGGACTTCTTCGCCGCCGCCTTCTTCTTTGTTGCCATCGTTCCTTCCTACGGTTGCTTAACCTCTTCGCCTTTACGCCGCAAAGTGGGTATCTTCCGCTTGGTCTCTTCCGCCTTCTTTTCCGTCACTTTCTTTTGCTCGACGTCCTTCACCGCGGTCATCGCCTCGCGCTCGGATTTCTGACGCTTCTCCCGTTCCGCGACTTGGCCCGCGCGCTGCTTCAGATCCTCGGCCGACAACTCGGTGCTATCCTGCGTGGTCTCGATGGCCTGCTGCATCGCAAATTCAAACCGCGCGGAATCCTTCGCCGGCTTTGCGCTGAGCTTCCGCAGATCGTCGAGCATCTGCTTCTCGCCGTCGGCCACCAGCTTGATCCCTTCGGTGAGATCGAGTTTGCGCTTCAGGGCATCATCGGCGACCGTATCGATCGCCTCGATGATATGAGTGTAATCTTCGAGCGTATCGTGAATGAGCGCGGTGCGGCCGGGCTTCCCGTTTGCCAGCATCTGCTTCAGCAGTTCGATTCGATCCTGCGCGAATTTCAGATAGAGTTTCAACCGGACGTTCGGCTCCTGCGCCTCTCGAACCTGGTCGGCTTCATCGGCCGTCAAAAAATCGCGATCCTGCGCCGGGGCCAGTAGCGCGACGGCAAACAGTATCCATGTCAGACCCATGGTTGTCCTCACTTGTGCTTACTCATGATTCGTGAAATTAGATCGTCATGAATTTCGAGCAGACGCTGCTGCGTCTTCTCCACAGCCGCACGCTCGCCTGCTCCAAAATCTGTTTCCAGCGATTTCAACCGCCGCAACAGCTCGTTGATTCGCAACTCCGCTCGCTTGAAGGGCCGCGGATTGCGGCGCGCATCCTTGCCGGTTGCAGTCAGCGCTTCCAAACACACTTCGGCGGCCTCACGAACCTGGTCGAGCCCAGCGGTTGTCGCGTCCATGTCACCGGTGGAATACGCTTTCCGCGACGCATCGATGGCGTCGTTGGCGTAATCCAATGCCAGTTTGGCACGCTTCTCGAGGTTTGACTCAGCCTTTACCGCGTCCAGCCCGGAAGCCAGCATCACAGCCATGGACAGGGATGCGAGTGCAATTAAACGCTTCAACGTTTGCTTAACTCCCTTTGAATGATACGGGCCCGCTGCCGCGATTTAAACTCTTCATCCGGGAACTTGCCCCCGCTCGCGGCCAGAAAGCGCTGGTAATAATCCAACGCGGGCGGATACTGTTTCAGCTTATCGAACATGATGGCCCGCAGATAGTAGTGCGATGGAGTCTCGCCGCCCAGCGATTTCAATTTGTCGAGGGCGGCCATCGCGCGGGGATAGTCGTCTGCCAGCATCAAACTCGCCGCAGCTTCATTCCAGGCGTCCAACGACTCCGGCTTAATCTTGACTGCCGATGCGAACTGGGTGACCGCTTTGGGATATTGCTTTTGATCGCGCAGCACGCGCCCGGCGAGCATGCGTAGATCGTAATTATCCGGATCCGCAGTTAGCGCCTGGTTCAGAACTTCAACTCCCTTGTCCAACTCCTTCTTACCAAAGTAAGCGGTGGCCAACGCGAGCCGGTTGGCGCTGCTGGGTGACAGCCGCACCGCAGTCTCGAGATGTGGAATCGCTTCCGCATGCTTGCCCGCAGTCAACAGAATTTCACCCACGCGTTCCTGCGCGGCGGCATTGTTCGGGAACCTGTCATAGATCGCGGCCGCCTCATCGTACTGTTTGGCGCCTTGATACAAGTCGGCTAACTCGAGCAGCGCGTCCGAGTAAGCTGGGTCAAGCTGGGCTGCCCTTTCAAAGTGTGGACCAGCGGCGGAAAGCTGGCTTCCCCGCGCGAGTGCACGAGCCAGCCCGAGTTCGGCGGCAGCGGACTTGGGATCGATCTTCAGCGCCGCTTCAAATTCCGGGGCCGCCTCCGCAGGTTTGCCCGATGCGAGCAAGGTCTCGCCCAAATAGTAGGCAGGCCGGAACTCCGCAGGGCGGGCACCGCGGGCTTCGCGAAGGGCGCTCAGCGCGGCGCCGGCTTGCTTCGCTTCGAGCAGAAGTATTCCAAGATTGAGGTTCGCCTGATATAGCCCGGGCTTCAATTCGAGCGTGCGGCGGTATTCCGCAATCGCTTCGGTGCCGCGTGCGGAAAGCGAGTAGGCAAGTGCGAGATTGAAGTGGGCCGTGTAGCTGCCAGGCTCGGCCGCGATTGCTTTGGTGAGCGCCTCGATCGCCACGGAGTAATTCTTTTGTTCCAGCGCGCGCAGTCCATCAGCCTCGAAATCCGTACCTGGCGCGGAAGCCGACTGGAACACGAGGGCGGCGACAACCGCGCTCAACCACATGGTGCTTCGATTTTAGCGCCGATGCCCGATGCGGCTCACGCCGCTCAAATTGATTTCAGACCAAGAGTCCCTAATGTCTCCTCGGGGAGATATAATATCTTTGTCAAACTGATCCGTTAGTGCACCGGACCGGTTCCACGAACCGGTTCTCAGGGCCAGGACCTTTCTTGTAGGGGCACCATGAGAAGACTTTCCACCGTTTCCTTCGCATGCCTTGTAGCATGTTTATCCCTTTCTGTTCCGGCATGGGCGCAAGAGTCGCGAGCCACACTCGGCGGGCGGGTTACCGACCCCGATGGCGCAGTTGTTCCCGCTGTTGATGTCATTGTCATCTCCGACCAAACAGGCGTCAAGCAAGAGACCAAGACAAATTCGCAGGGTAACTGGATCGTTCAGTTCCTGGTACCCGGGCCTTACAGCATCGCTGTCGCCGCCCCGGGCTTTCGTCCCATCGAGCGGAAAGGGATCACGCTGCAAACCGGAGATAACAAGACCGTCGATCTTCAGTTAGAGCTCGGATCAACCACCGCGCAAATCACGGTGACGTCAGAGGTGCCGCTCATCGATACAACGGCGGCCGTTTCCGGTACGGTAATTACTCAGGAGCAAATCTCCGAGATGCCGAACATGTCGCGCATCGCCACCACGTTCGCGACTCTGTCGCCGGGCGTGTTTCAGCAGGATCAGAACCAGAACGTCGCCCATCTCTGGTCCCACGATGCCGCGTCGCAGATCGGGATTGACGGCGGCAACACCAGCGCAAACGGATCCACCGTTTACCGGTCGAACGATTATCAGTTGGATGGGATGCCCAACGTGAAAACGGGCGGCCAGGTTGCTTTTATCCCGGCGCCCGAAGCGGTCCAGGAATTTCGAGTGGTAATGAACGCGTATGACTCGGGAATCGGACGTCAGACGGGCGGCACCATTCAGATGATCACCAAGAGCGGGAGTTCTCAATTCCACGGAAGCCTTTATGAGTTCAACCAGAACAATCTTCTGAATGCGAACCTGTTTCAAACGAACCTGACGGGCGGCGAGCTCCCGGCCGTTCACTACAACGAGTACGGCGGTACGATCGGCGGCCCGGTGTGGGTCCCGAAACTTTACAACGGAAAAGAGAAAACGTTCTTCTTTTTTAACTTCGACGGAATTCGCAATAAGGACCCACGGTTTCAGATCATGTCGTTGCCGACGGAGCTGGAGCGGAGGGGGAACTTCAGCCAATCGTTCACCAGCAACGTGATTGGCGGCAAGCGAATTTTCTACCCCATCAAGATTTACGATCCTTTGACGGTTGACGCAAACGGTTTTCGCATGCAGTTTCCCGACAATGTCATTCCCGCCGGGCGGCTCAGCAAAGTAGCGCAGAACATCCTGAAGTACATTCCGCTGCCGAATACCCCGAGCGACGGCACCAGCAGCGACGCGAACAACTTCGTGCCTCACTCGTCTCGCCAGAATAAGATGGCCGATATCACCGCGCGCGCCGATCAGAGCTGGAATAACTCTCACAAGACTTTCGCCACCCTGCGCTGGTACCACGAAGACGAGTTAAGCAACGATTATTTCGGGAATGCATTCACGGGCGCTTTCCAGCACCGCATTACCCAGGGCGTGGGCGTCGATCACGTGTGGACCATGAGCCCCACTCGCATATTGGACATCAAAGCCAACCTCACTCGTTACGAGGAGCCGAATAACGATAACGGCGTGGGATTCGACCCGGCAAGTCTCGGAATGCCGGCCAGCTTCACGTCGCGCCAGTTTGTTCCCGCCGCGCCCCGCATTACGAATCTGTTCGGAGATATCGGCACCAGCCAGGCGGGCAGCGTCGTCAATACTTCCAATTACACATGGTCCGCTGTCCTCACTCAGGTAAAGGGCAACATGACTTTGAAGTACGGCGCCGAGTTCTGGATTCTTCAACAGGCGAACAAGAACATCGGAACCGAGGGACGGTTCGATTTCGGCTCAGAATGGACGCGTCAGCAGAATAATGTCGGCGGCGGCGTGGACAATGGTTCTACATTGGCGTCATTCATGCTGGGTCTGCCGCACAACAGCAACAGCAGCTTCCCGTGGAATGCGGACGGATTCTGGTCGCAACACTTCGGCGGGCTGTACTTCCAGGATGACTGGCGTATTTCGCGCAAACTCACGCTCAATCTGGGCCTTCGCTGGGACATAGAATCGCCGGTGACCGAACGGTATGACCGTGCTACTTCCTTGTACGATCCTACAGTACTCAGTCCGATCAGCACGGTGGCACAGAGCGCCTACGCCCGAATAGTTGCCGGCAATCCGAGTAATGCTGCGGTACAGACTCTCGCTCAACTGCTGCCGGCGAACTCGTTCCAGGTGCGGGGCGCGCAGTTGTTCAACGGAGTGAACGGGGTGCCGCGCGGCGCATCGAACACGCGGTATCGAGAGTTTCAACCTCGCTTGGGATTTGCGTATCAGGTTGGGTCAAACACGGTGATACGCGGCGGAATCGGACGATTCGTTCAGGCGACGTTCATCACGCCTGGGCAAAACGGGTTCAGCCGTAGCACGCCGCTGACTACAACCAAAGACAACTATCTCACCTATTACGACACTCTGGACAATCCGTTTCGCGATGGGATTTTCGCTCCCACCGGATCGTCGCTCGGTCCGCTGACCAATCTAGGCCAAGGTGTCAATTGGACCAATCCTGACGTTGGCCGCCCTTACGCGTGGGTTTACTCGCTGACTGTCCAGCGCCAGATCAAGAGTTGGTTGCTCGAGGCCGGCTACTCGCATAACGGCACGAGCGGACTCTCGCTGGACTATAACGTCAACCAGCCGAACTCCACCCTTTGGCGCCAACTCCGCGGTCCCCAATTCGACTCAAGTGGCCGTCCCGTGGATCAGTTAATGTGGGACCAGCAGGTGCCGAATCCGTTCCTGGGACTTCCCAACGTCACGGGCACGGTGTCCACCAGCCAGACAATCGCGATGAATCAACTGTTGAACTCGATCCCGCTGTTGGGCGGAATCACGAAAAACAACAATCCCCTCGGCAAAACGCGATACGACGCGATGTTGACGAAGTTAGAAAAGCGGTTCAGCAGGGGATTCAGCGTCATCAACGCATTTACCTGGTCAAAGACCATGGAGGACGTGTCTTATATCGGACCGGACATTACGGGCCGCAGGATCGAGCACCGGTTGGGAGGTGAAGACCGGCCCTTCCGTTTGTCGATCGCACCCATCTGGCAAATCCCGGTCGGCCGCAGGCAACATTTTGGATCAAGGCTTCCCAAGGTGGTCGATTTCGTTGTGGGCGGCTGGCAGATGTCAGGCCAGTTCGTAATTCAATCCGGCGCGCCCGTGACATTCAATGCGACTGATTCATTCTTTTTCAGCGGCAAGGATTTCAAGCTCGCCAGCGACAAGCGCACACTGTCGCAGTGGTTTGACACGAGCCAGTTCTACCGGTTCCCTGACAAGAGCATGGAAGTGAGCACCTTGGCGACTTACCCCACCTGGACGGGCGTACAGAATCTGCCGGGGTACAATTACCGGCCGTCTTCATCTTTCGACAGCGCAAGAAACGGCGTGTATCAGGATTTTGGAACTTACGTGCGCACGATCCCGACCCGTTGGAGCGATATCCGCGCGAGCCGCGTTAATAATGTGGACGCGGTAGTTTCGAAGACCTTCTTCGTTCGCGAGAGGGTGCGGTTCCAATACCGCTTTGAAGCGTACAACCTGTTTAATCACGTGCGCTTCGGTGCACCGAATGCGGACCCCACCAGCGCAAGTTTCGGAAAGGTCAACCCGACTGAGCAGAACAATGCCCGGCTGATCCAGATGGCGCTGAAGATACTGTTCTGAGCAGCCCGCCCCGAATCCTCGATAATGAGGCGAGGGCCATCCCATGGCGGAAACCAAGCTCGCCGAAACCGATCCCGCTCTGCCGTTATACGAGCGGGATTTCCATGAGTGGACGGAGTACATGACCGCCGTCCTTCGCAAGCGTGACGCTGGAGCACTCGATTGGGAACACCTTGCGGAGGCGATTGAAAGCTTGGGCGGGAGAGACCGGCGTGAACTGAAGAGCCGTCTGACCGTATTGATCGCACACTTGCTGAAATGGCAACACCAGCCGGATCTGCGCCCGGTATCCACATGGAGCGCGACAATTTTCGAGCGGCGCATCCAGTTCGCCGGTCTTATCGAGCAGTCTCCAAGCCTGAAAGCGCAGATCCGTGAAGCTTGGCCCAAGGTGTACCGCCGTGCGGCTGCGTATGCCTTGCGCGAAATGAAGGCGCCAATACCACTTCCGAGAACCTGTCCTTACACTCAGGAGCAGGTGCTTGACTTCGAGTTCTACCCGGATTAGCCATGGCGGAAACCAAGCTCGTCGAGACCGATCCCGCTCTGCCGTTATACGAGCGGGATTTCCATGAGTGGACGGAGTACATGACCGCCGTCCTCCGCAAGCGTGACGCCGGATCACTCGATTGGGAAAACCTTGCGGAGGAGATTGAAAGCTTGGGCGGGAGAGACCGGCGTGAATTGAAGAGCCATTTGCGGGCGCTAATGGCGCACCTGCTGAAGTGGCAATACCAGCCTGAACTGCGCAAAAGTTCGACCTGGAGGGCCGCCATGATGGAGCAGCGCGCCCAAATTGCCGATCTGCTGGAGCAATCGCCGAGTCTGAAGCCGAAGCTGCGCGAGAGTTGGGCTCAGGTCTACAGCCAAGCCGCTGAGTTGGCCCTCGAGGGGATGAAGACGCCAAAACCACTTCCGAAAACCTGTCCTTACACTCAGGAGCAGGTGCTTGACTTCGAGTTCTACCCGGATTAGCCCATGGCGGAAACCAAGCTCGTCGAGACCAAGCCCGCGCTGCCGTTATACGAGCGGGATTTCCATGAGTGGACGGAACACATGACCACAGTCCTTCGCAAGCGTGACGCCGGATCACTCGATTGGGAAAACCTTGCGGAGGAGATTGAAAGCTTGGGCGGCAGCGACCATCGCGAACTCCGAAGCCGATTGACGGTATTGGTCGCGCACCTGCTGAAGTGGCAGTACCAGCCGCAACTGCGCGACCAATCAACGTGGAGGTCAACCATACAAGAGCAGCGTAGGGCGGTTGCCATACTGCTTGAAGAATCGCCGAGTCTCAGGCCAAGGCTCCTGGAGCTATGGGCAACGGTTTACAGGGGTGCGGCCGAGGATGCTTCTGACCAGATGAAGACGGACAAAGCATTTCCGAAAACCTGCCCTTACAATCCCGGCCAGGTGCTCGCTCACGGATTCTACCCGGACGGCGCGACATAGTAACGGCTCTCCGGATCCGACGGATCGAGCGACGCCGAATGCGACCCTGCCTTCGCCTGCAATAGCGCATACACCGCGGGCAACACAGTGAGCGTCGCGATGGTCGCGAACAACAATCCGCCGATCACCGCGCGCCCGAGTGGCGCGGTTTGCGCCGCTCCCAACGCGATCGGGGCCATCCCTGCGATCATCGCCGACGCGGTCATGAGGATCGCGCGCAACCGGCCCTTCGCTCCTTCCCGCGCTGCATCGCGAGCGCTGGCTCCGGCGCGGCGTTCGGTCTCGGAAAACGAGACGAGCAGAATCGCGTTTGCCACGGCGATGCCCACCGCCATAATCGCGCCCATGAACGATTGCACGTTCAGCGTCGTCCCGGTGATCAGCAGCATCAGCGCGACGCCGCACAGTACAGCCGGTATGGATGAGAGCACGACAAGCGCGAGACGCACCGATTGAAAATTCGCGGCCAGCAACAAAAATATCACCGCGATCGACAGCAGCATCCCGGTTCGCAGTCCAGGCAGTGTCTCTTCTAAGGGTGCGATCTGCCCGCGCACCGCCACCGTAACGCCCCGCGGCGGATCGCCCGCGTCCTTCACTGCACGCGTAATCTCGCGCGCCACCACGCCGAGCGGCTTGCCCTCAATGTTCGCAGTCAGGCTCACCACGCGCTGCATGTTGTAGCGCTCGACTTCTCCGAACGCCGTTCCGTATTTCAGGCTCGCAACGTCGCCCAGCAGCGGCTGCTGCTCCCCGTTTCGCATCACCGGAATCGCGGCGACGTCGGCAAGCGATTGCATGCGATTTTGCGGAATCTCCACCTGGATTTGGAAACCATTGCCGCTGGCTGGATCGCGCCAGTAGTTGGGTTCGATAAAGCGGCTGGACGAGGTGGCTGCAACCAGCGAGCGCGCGACTCCGGCGGCGGTCAGGCCGAACTGCCCCGCGCGGTCACGGTCGATGGTGACGTCGATGGTGGGATAGTCGAGCGGCTGGGCGTACTGTAAATCGCGCAGCTCGGGAATGCGCGCTAACCGCTCCCGAACCTTCGCCGCGAACGCGCGGTTGATGGCGATCGCCGGCCCTTGCACGGCCACTTCGATGGGCGCCGGTGAACCGAAGCTCATCACCTGGCTGATAATGTCGCCCGCCTCGAACGAGATTTGCACATCGGGCAACTCGCGCTGGAACCGCGCGCGCAGACGTTCCCGCAAACGCTCGCCTGTGTCTTTCACAGCGGGCTTCAGCGCCACCAGCATCACCGCTTCCTGCGGGCCGCTGGTCCACAGGAAGATCGTGTTGATCGGATAGCTGGCCGGTTGGACCCCGATGAATGCGGTGCTGATCTCGATATTGCCCGGCCCCACTTCGCGCTGGATGAGATCGAGCGCCTTCAACTCGATCAGCTCAGTCCGCTCGATGCGAGTGCCCGCGGGTGCACGCAGCCGCAGCCGGAATTGCGGCACGTTGGACGCCGGGAATATTTCAGTTCCAAGCCGCGGCAGCGTGATCCACAAGATGAGCGCCGCGCCCACGACGTACGCTCCCACCAGCGGCCATCGAAACCGCACGGCCCAACCGGCGTACGCCGAATACAAGCGGGCGAGCCTGCCCTCTGATCGGGCCGCGTGACTCTCGCGCATCATCCAGGTCGAAAGCACCGGCACCAGCGTGCTGGACAGCAGATAGGAGGAGATCATCGCCAGCCCGACCGCCATCGACAATGGCACGAACAGTTGCCGGCCGACACCGACCATAAAGAACGACGGCACGAAGACGCTGAGGATGCACAGCATCGATAACAGCCGCGCCACCGCCGTCTTCCGCGTCGCGCTCACTACCGATTGCGCGCGCGACATGCCGCCCGCAAGGTGCGCATGAATGTTCTCGATCTCGACGGTGGCCTCGTCCACCAGCACTCCGACAGCGAGCGCGAGTCCGCCCAGGGTCATGATGTTCAGCGTCTGGCCGGTCGCCCACAGCCACACCACCGCCGATAACAGCGCGAATGGAATAGTGACGATCACGATCACCGCGCTTCGCCAATCGCGCAAAAATAGCAGCACCGCCAGTCCCGTCAATACCGCACCCAGCAACCCCTCGCTGATCAGGCTTCGGATGGCCGATATCACGTATGGGGACTGATCGAACACGAGGCTGATCGTCACGTCGGGCGGGCACACCGCTTGCATCCTCGGCAACGCTTCACGCACGCGACGGATGACGGCGAGCGTCGAAGCATCCGATCTCTTCGTGACCTCGATGTAGACGGTGCGGCGTCCGTTCACATGCGCGTACCCGGTAACGATGTCGGTGCCAACTTCGGCGGTGGCGATGTCGCGCAAATACACCGATGTGCCGCCGGAGCCGCGAACCGGCGCGTCCAGCAATTCAGAAACATTCGCGCCCACGCTTGCGTTGGTGGAGGCGATACGCATCAGATCGCCGGTACGCACGTTGCCCGAAGGCATCACAGCGCTCGCGCTATTCACCGCGAGAATCGCCTGTTCGGGCGAGATCCCGTAGGCGCGCATCCGGTCGGGATTCAGGCGAACCACCACAGTCCGCTGATTGCCTCCAAACGGCGGCGGCGCTGAAACTCCCTGCAGCGTCGCGAACAGCGGGCGCACTTGATTGAGCGCGATGTTCTGCATCTCGCTCGGACTTCGCGTGGGACTCGAGAACACGAGTTGACCGACAGGAACGCTGCCCGAATCGTAGCGGACGATGAACGGACCCACAGCGCCAGGAGGCATGAACGCACGCGCCCGGTTCACATATCCCACCACCTGCGCCATCGCCTGGCTCATATCCGTGCCCGGATGAAAAGCCAGCTTCATCAGCGAAGCGCCCTGGATGCTTTTCGATTCGACGTGCTCGATGCCGGTTATATAGAGGAAGTGATACTCGTAGTAATACGTGATGAAGCCTTCCATCTGCGAAGGATCCATGCCGCCAAACGGTTGCGCGACATAGATGGTGGGCGCACCGAGATCGGGAAAGATGTCCACCGGCATGCGCACGATGGCCAATGCCGCGATGAATGCAACGGCAACCACAGCGGTCAGGATCGTGATGGGCCGGCGTAGCGCTAGGAGAACAAGGCGCATGTTATTTGCTGCGATCCAAGAACGGCCCCAGATCGCCTGCGGCGGATGCCATGGCCAGTAGAGCCCGCCACACTGTAAGATTCGCGAGTGCCGCGTCGATCTCCGCTTGAGTCAATAACCGTTGCGCGTCGGCAACCTCGATCGCGGTGGCCAGCCCAGCCTGGTAACGCGCGTTCGCCTGGCGCTCGTTATCGCGCGCGGCCGCGAGCAGCACGGGCGTATTCCGCGCAATCTCCGACGCGCCTCGATACTGCGCTGCCGCACGATTGCGGTCCGATTCGAGCTCGCGCGTGATCTGTTCGAGCCGCGCCGACTCTGCCTTCTCGTTGTGCGCCTCCACCTGGCGGCGAACTCTCAACGCCGCGAAATCGAACAGGGCGAAATTCACGCTGAAGCCCAGCGCCCAGTTGCCCGTGTCCGGACCCAATCCGCTGTAAGCTTCGCCGGATGTGCCGTCCGTGCGTGCACCCGTGCCGCGTCCAAACGCCGCGCCCTGGAGTTGGAACTTCGGGAACCATGCGCGGTTGAGAGCCGCTTCACGCGATTTCACTTCGTCCATTGCAGCCAGTTGCTCCTGCGCGCGGGGATGCTGCGTAGCGCCCGCTTCGGTTGGGAGTTCTGGCGGTGTCTCCAGCAACCGGCCGGGCGACAACGTGCCGGGTTCCACGCCTACCATTTGCGCAAGCGAAACCCGGGCTATCGCAACCGCCTGCCGGGCTTGCGCCAACTGCGTCTCCGCCAGCGCGCGCTCTGCCTGGGTTCGAGATAAGTCCACACCTGGACGCAGCCCAGCGTTCACCACAGCGCCGGTCGTCCGCTCGAGCACGCGGGTCCGCTCGAGGCCGGCTTCAGCGGCTCGCACCATCGCGGTTGCCGCCGTCAGCGTCAGGTAGGCCTCGGCCGTGAGCACGGCCACTTCGAATTGCGTTAACTTGACGCCCGCTCGAGCCCGCCGCTCGCTCGCCTGCCCGATGGCAACATTGGCGCGGCGCAAACCGAAATCGAACGGCTCCCATGAAACTAACGCCCCGGCGCCCGATCCCCAAACATTGTTGAGGCTGGCCGGGGTGACGGGTCCCGAGATCGGCGGAATCACCGGTTGCGGCAGCAGAACGCCGAACACGTTGTTGTGCGTCGCCCGGTTCAACTGTGCGTGCGTATCCAGGCGCGGCAGATAGGCGGTGCGAGCCAGGTCGATCGCGCCCCGTGCCGCAGCAAGTTGCTCTTCTGAGACGCGGATCGAAGGATAGTGTTCGGAGGCGGCGGCGACAGCCCGCGCAAGGGTGAGCGAGTCCCCTGACGGTTGCGCTCCCGCTAATCGAACGAGTAACGCGGCCACCAATACAGATCGCATCGCGAACTCGTATGATACTGCAACGGATTGTCAGGAAACACTAACAACGAACCCGGCGTCTCCAGTCAGGAAGCAAAATTAAGGGAGAAACATGGCGGAAACGATTACGAGACGGCTGAACCACGGACGAAACCTGAACGACACGGAGCGGCTGGCGTCGCTGGTGGGCGGCGGCACTATGATCGCATGGGGATTGGCCCGGCGGAAATGGGATGGACTGGCCCTGGCGGCCGTCGGCAGCGGATTGATCTACCGCGGCGCGACCGGCCATTGCCAATTGTACGAAGCCATCGGCGTGAATACGGCCAAGCGTGTGGGCCGCAATGTCAGCGTGCCCTATGAATCGGGCGTCCGCGTGGACAAGACGCTCACCATCAACAAGCCGCCCGAGGAGGTGTACCGCTACTGGCGAAATCTGGAGAATCTCCCAAAGTTCATGATGAACCTGGAGAGCGTGAAGGAGATCGACAACAAACACTCGCATTGGGTCGCCAAGGGTCCCGCCGGTTCTTCGGTGGACTGGAAAGCTGAGATCATCAACGAGAAGGAAAACGAGCTGATCGGGTGGCGCTCGCTACCGGGCTCGCAAATTTCCAACGCCGGCTCGGTGCAGTTCAAATGCGCTCCGGGGGGCCGCGGCACGATATTGAAAATCGAGTTGCAATACGCGCCGCCCGGGGGCAGCGTGGGAGCGACGATCTCGAAACTGTTCGGCAAGGATCCCGAGAAACAGATCGACGAGGATCTGCGGCGCATGAAGCAGCTTTTAGAAACGGGCGAGATTGCTACTACCGATGGGCAAACCTCGGGCCAACGCTCAATGCCGGTGAAGCTGATGCAGAAGGCAACCGAATCGCCCAACAAGGCGCCCCGGAAAAAAGGTTGGGATCGCGATGCGGTCACTATCGCGTCTGAAGAATCGTTTCCCGCCAGTGACCCGCCTTCGTGGACGCCGGAAGCTCTCTAATCCCGCAAGCTGTGGGACAGGCGGCTCAACCGTCTGTCCCGTACTCCTGTTGCTCCTGCTGTGTTCCGCTGGCTGTGTCCGCCGCGATGGCCGCAACTCCGATTGCAAGTGGCCGCCGGAAACTGCCGTCCATGCCGCCACCCCCCGGCATCTCTCCGCAGACGCAGAGTACGCCGAAGATTTAGCCATCCGCTACGCCGACGCCCATCATGGTCTGCGGACCCGCAACTATCTATCGGGCGAGCTCTACGCCGCCGAGCGAAACCGCTGCATGGCAGAGCTATTTGGACAGGTAGCGAAGGAGCACAACGTCTCACTCGCCGATGTCTCGAGCGAACTCGGACGCAACCGCGCGCTCATTGATCTCGCCGAGAACCTGCCCTTCGCGCTCCTGTACTGTTTCGCCGCCGCTGCAGTTTGCCGCATGATCTGGCGCCGCTATCCGCCTCACGCGCACGGATGGATTCCCGGCGTAATCATGAGCCTGTTCCTTTCGCTGGTATTCGCCACCGGCGGCGTGATGCTGGGGGAAGAGTGGTGCTGGCTGGCGGAGACTGAGCGGATCGGAAACGGTCACATGAGTTATCGCGTTGCACGATTGCCGTGGGCGCTACACCGGCCCGAGTTGTTCGCCGCCGCATTGATCGTGTTCTGGGTTGCAACGGCGGAAGCCGCTCGCCAAGCCAGACCACGTGCCATGAATGTCGCCTGAGAATATTCGGGCTTCGCGGACACTGTATTGAAGAAGGCAACGAGCGCTGGCCCAGAACCTTGCTATAGTATCCGAATCAACTTACGCTTGACGGACGCTGTAACAGCAATTACAATTGTGACAACTACTTCCGCAGTGAATAAAAGCGAACGGTCAGGCGAAATGGACAGCGCCCCGTGGCCGGAAGTTAGCCGACAATATCCACGGGTGTGGGGTGGGCATGCAGCTAGCCAAAGCTAACAGAGTCCTGACCTTAGTGTTTGTATTGTGCCTAGCGCCAGGATTGGCGTTCGGCGCGCACAAGAAGAAGCGGGCAGGCGGCCACAGTAAGGCCAAAGCTCAATCGGTGCGCGGACATTCGAAGTCGAAGCGCACAGCAACGGCCCGCGTATCCGGCCACAAATCCCGGCTCCGGGCCTCAAGACATGCTCCGCTGACGCACGCAGCTCGGTTGCGCGCTCGACGCCTGCTCTGGAATCCCTGGACAGAACCGACCTTCGCCGATTCCACGTCGTCGGACTTCATCGACGGCGAAGATCTCACGGTTCGCCGTGCCGCGGTGGACGCGCTCGGCGCATTCAACGGCACCGTCGTGGTGACCGATCCGAATACCGGCCGCATCCTGACCATGGTGAATCAGAAGGTCGCCTTGAAGGGCGGCTTTCAACCCTGTTCGACCATCAAAGTCGTCGCCGCGCTCGCCGGCCTGAGTGAGGGCTTGGTCGAGCGCAACACGCTCGTGAAGTCCTACGGCGTCCGGATGGGTTTGACTGAGGCGCTGGCCCGGTCGAACAACTCGTATTTCGCGAGAATGGGCGAGAGTCTGGGCTTCGAAAAGATCAACTACTATGCGCGGCTGTTCGGCCTCGGTGAAAAGGCGGGGCTCGATATTCCCGGCGAGCAACCGGGGCGCCTGCCCTCGCAGCCTCCCAGCAGCGGGCTCGGCATGATGACCAGTTTCGGCGATGGTATCACGCTCACGCCGCTGCAACTGGCCAGCCTGATGACCGCGATCGCGAATGGCGGGACGATGTACTATCTGCAGTACCCGCGATCGCACGAAGACGCCGGCAAACTCGTGCCCCGCATCAAACGCCGCTTGGACATCGGCCAACTGATTCCGGAAATCAAACCCGGCATGATGGGCGCCGTCGAATACGGCACCGCCCGCCGCGCAAATTACAATCCAAACGAACCCATTCTTGGGAAAACCGGCACCTGTACTGACTCGCATTCGCCGATCCACCTCGGCTGGTTCGGATCCTTCAACGATGTCGGCAAGAACAAGCTGGTGGTTGTTGTCCTGCTCACCGGCGGGCGGGGAGTGAACGGACCTGTCGCATCAGGCATCGCCGGCCAGGTATATCGCAATTTGTCGAAGGCTAACTACTTCCAGCAGGATCGCGCGTCGTTGCCGCTCGCGCTCGTATCGAGCGAGAGCTACTCAATCGACGGCAATTAGCCCTCAAAAACATATTTCTCCTCCCTCCAGAAAATCGCACCGCTTGGACGTTCTATTGTCGAGCGGTGCGATGGCCGGAACCTCACAATCCATAGCTCTGGCGCATGACGGCGGCACCGCTGGCCGATTCTTCGACGGCCGGCGAAATCGGCAACGAGAAGGAAATCCAGATCGTTTCCGAAGTGTGGATCGCTCAGGATCTGAAAGCGATCGTCTTCAGCAAGCGCACCGACCCGCGAAACGGCGAGATGACATTCAAACTCACCAACGTGCAGCGCAGTGAACCGCCAGCATCGCTGTTCGAGGTCCCTGCCGGTTACCGGATGATTGAGCAAGGCGGGAAGGACGTGTTCTTCTTCAAGCGCAACGAGTAATTGTGATAAATTCTCCAGGATGAGACTCATCGCCTTAATCCTGTTGACTGCGGCTGCCCTGCCCGCGCCGGCCCAGGTATTCACGCTGACCCGCGAGCAGTTGCTGCAATACACCTCGTCCAACCCGTACGATCGTTTCCCGGACGGACGGCCCAAGGTTCCCGACGCCATGCTCGAAAAGGCGAAGGGACTCTCGATTGAAGAGATCTGGTCCGTCCTCCGGGACACGCAGTTCCGCCACCAGTTCAGTGGTAACAACTGGCAGATCATGCACCCGGAAAAGAAACTGGTAGGCCGCGCCGTTACGGTTCAGTTCATGCCGATGCGTCCCGATGTTTCCGGCCCAATGACGGCCGCGGCCAAGCAAAAAGGCGTCGATGGCATTCCGCCCCATCAACGCGTGATCGATATACTTCAGCCCGGCGACGTGCTGGTGGTCGATCTGTTCGGAACTATCGAAGGCGGCACGATTGTTGGCGACAACCTCGCCACGGCGATCTGGTCGGCGTCGAACACAGGCCTGGTTGTCGATGGCGGAATTCGTGATGCGGAGGGCATTTTCCCGATCGGTATGCCGGTCTATTCCCGCGGCGTCCACCCGTCCGCTCTCGACTACACCCGTGTGATGCTGACCGGCGTAAATGTCCCGGTGAAGATCGGCGGTGCGACGGTCATGCCTGGCGACGTCGTCTTTGGCGATCGCGGCGGCCTCTATTTCATCCCTCCGCAGTACCTCAAAGAGATTGTGGACAAAGCCGAAGAAACACACATTCACGACGAATGGACGAAGGAAAAGTTCATGACTGGCCGGTATAAATCGAGCGACTTATATTCCAGTCCGCGCATCCCCGAACTCAAGAAAGAGTACGATGAGTACAAGAAAAAGAAGCTGGGCAAATAAGAAGAGTCAATTGGTCCGCGTTGTTCTGAAAACAATTGAGCCGCAGATCAACGCGGATGAACGCGGATAACGGCCCTTAACGATTAGCCGCAAAACTGAGCAGTCATCTGCGCTTATGGACCGTCCCCCTGGCGTGAGACACAGGGCAAAAGACGCACTTACCGTTCGATGATAAATCGTTCCCTTTTTTCTGTCCAGCATTTTATGATCGCTAGTGCCGGTGAAGCGGAGACGGGCTCTGCTGGCGAGCAACCCG
>JBBQGC010000062.1:0-28845 GCA_038322705.1 Bryobacterales bacterium
TGTTCGACGTCAGTCCGTTGGATCCACTGACTTATTCGGTGGTTGTGGTCGGTTTGCTGGCGGTGGCGGCGGGGGCTAGTTATTTGCCGGCTCGACGGATTACGCGGGTGGATCCTTTGGAGGCGCTGCGGGCGGATTGATGGGGGGGCTGGAAGCAGGAATTTTCGGGACAGACAACATACTATTACTTGGCCAAGTCTGGTCTGTCGAAACGAACCATCCAAACCCACGTCTCTGAAAAGAGTCGCTGCGGAACAATTAGTCCGCTACGTTATCCACGAGGACGGCGGTCCGCTGATCCACAATGCCTGGGGAGACGAGCAGCGCTCCTTCGACTCCCCTCCCGGAAATTCTACCGCTTCCTCACTCAATCCCAGCGCTGAACCCCGCTACCTACCCACAGATTCCCCAGAGGAGCCCTTTTTTCTTGGATTCGGCTCGCGCCGAAGAGGTACGAATTCTCTACAGAGATGAGACTGGGTACACCCAGACTGAACGCGCTGCGGACGTTCGGGGCGTCAAAGAGTTTCTCGACGCCGGGGCTTCCTTGGGTCACCTCTGGATGGAGGGACGCTTTGGCGTCGGAGACCCATTGGTCAACTCAGGGGCCGCTCGACAAAAGGCGATCCTTTAGAGCATGAGGGTGAGCCATGTCGAAATCCTGGCTGAAGAACCCTCAATGGAAGCAGCGCTACGGTTGATTGCACCGAGAACCGTCGGCGGACTGTCCTTCGAGATTTACCCGTATCGGCGCAACCAAGACCTGCTCAGCAATCTGGAATCTCGCATGAAAGGCTACGCAGCATGGCTGCCCGAAGACTGGCGCGTCGTGGTGCTAATTGATAGGGACGGTGACCGATTGCAAAGATCTCAAGCAAGAGTTGGAGCACACCGCTGAGCGTGCCGGCTTGCGCACTCGTTCACGAAACGATAGGACGAGAGTCCAATTCGTGAGTCGCCTCGCCATCGAGGAGTTGGAGGCATGGTTCTTCGGCGATTGGAATGCTGTGCAGCAAGCGTATCCTGCGGTCAACAGCCACGTCCCGAATCAGAAGTCCTATCGCGATCCGGATGGAATTGCTGGCGGAACGTGGGAAGCACTGGAGCGAGTCTTGCGTCGGGCCGGATATTTCCGGACAGGATTGCGGAAGATTGAGGCCGCGCGGGCAATAGCTCAACACATGGAACCGCACCGGAACCGCTCACACAGTTTTCGCGTGTTCCGGGATGCCCTCGCCGGGATGTCCTCGTGACCCGATTCGAGGATCACTCGGGCATCACATCTTTTCTCGCCTGAACCGCTTCCACCATCGCGCGCCAGTGTTCCCGCAAGAACGGCGGATTCTGCATGCTATCGAGCACGTATCCGCGGCTGGCGCGATCCAAGTCCAACACCGCCGTGATCATCTCCTCCTGGTGGAATCCGGCCTCCACTAACGGAATCCCGTTCGGCTCGCGAATGAACGACGCGCCGCTCGAGGTCTGCTTACCATCGGGCGATTGTCCAACGGTATTCGCGACGCAGTGAAAGATCTGCGAGTTCGGACCTGCGGGCTGTTGCGCCCGGCCTGAAATACGCTTCCATGCCACAGCCTCGATCTCATCCGAGCTGCACGAAGGATGAAAGAGAATCTGCGCGCCGGCCATCGCCGGGATTCGGTATAACTCCGGATGCCGTCCATCGCGGCAGATGACAAGAGTGCACGGAACACCATCGATCTCGAACAGCGAGAGCTTGTCGCCGCCGCGGCAGTACTTCTTTTCATCGCGTCCCGCCATGTTCACCTTGGCGTATTGATGGACGATGTTGCCTTCGGGCGAGATCACATACGCCAGATTCAAAAACCGGTCGCGCGAGTTTCGAATCGCGCCGGCGATCACCCACATCCGGTGTTCGCGTGCCCCCGCGCAAACCGAATCGATGGCCGCTTGCACCTGCTCATCGGAAAGTGAGATGAGATAAGGAAAATAGTAGCTCGTCAAATTCGCTTCTGGAAAAAGCACAACACGGCTGCCCGCACGCGCGGCTTGTTCGAGATATCCGAGCGTCGTCTCCAGATTGCGTTCGATACTGACGGCCCAGTGCATCTGAACACACGAGACTTGCAATGTTTTACTGGTCACCAGCGACGAATATACTACGCCGCGCTAAACTTCAAAATATGAAACGGCTATGGGCGGTCGCGCTCGCGTTGCCTTTGATCGCTTACCCGCAGATCTTCGGGCAGAAGAAAACCAAGGCTCCGCAGCAGCGTGAAGTAAAAATTCAAAAGACATCTCTCACCAAGGATCAGGAACTGCAACTCGGCAAGGAAGCGGCTGCCGAAGTCGAGCGCACGATGGATGTCATCAGTAATCCCGAAGCCGAAGCCTGGCTCAACCGCATCGGCCAGCGTCTCGCGCAAACGCCGCAGGCCAACGCTTATCCCTATTACTTCAAAATCGTGAACGAGCCTGCCATCAACGCCTTCGCTCTACCGGGCGGCCCGATGTTCGTTCACACCGGCCTCATCCGGGAAGCGGAAAATGAGGATCAGGTTGCCGGCGTGCTCGCTCATGAGATGTCGCACATCGCCTTGCGTCACGGGGCCAACCAGATGTCGAAGCAACAGACCTGGCAAACCATCGCCGGAGTTGTCGGCGCGGCTGCCGGAGTGGCGGGCGGAGGATCGTGCGGACTTCTATGCCAGGCCGTGCAGCTCGGCGGCGGACTCACCGAAAACGCAATGCTGATGCGCTTCTCACGCGACCACGAACGTGACGCCGATCTGAACGGTGCCCGCATGATGGCCGCCGCTGGATACAACCCGATCGAACTCGCGCGATTCTTCGAGAAGTTGCAGGCGCAGTCCGGCGCGGCGGCATCCCCAAAGGGCATCACCGCTTTCCTGTCTTCACATCCCTCGCCAGGCAATCGCGTCCAGTATGTGGACGAGGACATCACGTTCTACCCAAAGCGTGACTACAACGCGGCCACCGGGGACTTCGATAAAGTCCAACGCGTCGTCGCCTCTCTGCCCCCGCCCAAGTTGAAGCCCGCGGGCTTGCTGCAGCCTGTTCAAGCCCAGACCCGGTCCGGTCTGCCAGCCGGCTTCAAGAATCTCGAGACCAAGGGTTTCGCGATCGGCTATCCGGCGGATTGGCAAGCTGGCCAGGCGCCGCAGAGTACTGGAATCTTCATCGTGCCGCAGGGTGGCGCCGCGAAATCGGCGAAGGGCGGCATTGAATTGATCGTGGGCGCGCTGATCGATTACAACGAAACGTCGCAAGACAAGCGCGACGTGCGCCGCGCAACCGATGAGCTGCTGAAGACCTTGAAGCAGGGCGATCCGAACATGCAGATCGAGAATCCATCGGAACTAACGCTCGGCGGAAAGCCCGCGCTCTCCACCAAATTGACCACCCGGACTTCTTATCAACCCGAGCCGGAGCAAGTCGTCTATCTGTACACCGTGATGCGCAACGATCTGCTGTTCAACATGGCGCTCGCTGCGCCGCCATCGAAGTTGCGAGATGCGGAACCCGTCTTTCAACAGATCACGCGCACTCTGCAATTCAAGGACTGAGCGAGTTCAGCCGCGCACGTCGTAACACGTCAGAGTGGCCTGATTGCGAATGTATAACCGCCCGCCGCAAACCACCGGATGCGCCCAGCTCAGCAGGCCCTGGTCCGGCACTTCGAACCGGCTCAGCTCCTGATAGCTCTCGGGTGAAGCTTTCGCCAAACCCACAACATTGTTCTCGCTGAACAGGAACAGCTTTCCGTCGGCGTACGTCAACGAGCCCTTGCCAACGCTGCGGTTCTTCCACGCGACCTTCCCGGTGGTGAATTCCATGCACGTGAGAATCGCGTTCGAGAATCCGTACAGATGATCCTTCACCAGAATCACGCCGCCATGGTGATTCATCATCTCGCGATTGAAGTACGCCTCGTCGGCCCGAATTATTCCGCCGTTGGCTTTCAAATCGAGCAGCGCGCAACCCGTTCCGTAAGCGCTCGTGTAGAACACCTTGTTGTTGCTGTACACCGGTGTCGCTACATTCGCCGTTCCGTTGGCCACGCGCTCGTAGCGCCACATCAGCTTTCCATCGGAGGCGCGCACGCCCACCCCGGCTCGCGATGTCAGAGTCATGAGAGTGCGGACGCCCTGCACGTCGGCCACGATCGACGATGAGTAACCCGCGGAATCCTTCAACTCCTTGGCCTGCCAGATGTCTTTGCCGGTCATCTTATCCAGCGCGACCATGCCGGCATCGGAGCCGCCCGGAGTCACGATCAGCATCCGTCCGTCGACGAGCGGCGATTCGCTCAACAGCCAGTGCGGATTGCGCCCGTTGAAATCCCGAAGGATGTTTTTCCGCCAAACCGGACTGCCATCCTTGGTGCGCAAACAAAGGAGGTCGCCATCTTCGTCCAACGCATACAGCCGGTCAGCATCGACGGTCGGCGTGCCGCGCGGTCCCGGTCCGCGATCCTGATCGAGCGTCTTCCCCAAAGGCGCGGTCCAAACCGGCTTACCGTCCGCGCGATTGAGACACCAAACCACGCTGTCCCGATCGCGGCTGCCTTGCACGTAGATCCGGTCACCGGCGATCGACACCGTTCCGTAACCGTGGCCCAATCCGCCCGCCGTCCAAATCACTTTCGGGCCACCGCTCGGCCACGCATTGAGGAGACCCGTGTCCGCGGACAACCCATCGCGGTTCGGACCGCGCCACTGCGGCCAATCGGGGTCGCCCGCCTTCGCCCGGACAAGCCGCGGCGCAAGCATCGGAACAGCAAGCATAGGCAGAAATTCGCGCCGCTTCATGGGTCCCTCCGTTGCAGCTATTGTACCGGCAACGAAATCTTTCTGCCTCTTGAACGTCCCAGAGTAAGTGGAGAAAACGCGAGTGTCTAAACGTTTCGTAACAATGTCGATCGCCGCAGCCTTGATGGCGTTGCCCGCTCTGCCCAAAAACGATGGGTTCAACGGAAAGTGGATGATTGACAAGAGCGCCAGCACGGCCGACTTCGAAATACCCGACAATCTGATGCAGCAGATCAAGACGAAGGGTTCGGACATGTCGATTCAGAACACGTGGAAAGAGCCGAAGAACGGAATCGCCCCCCTTCCGCTGTTGGGCATCATGACCACGAACTTTACTCTGAACCTCGACGGTAAGGATCAGATCAACGAGATCGGTCCGTTCAAACAGGCATCCAAAACGACGCGCAGCGGTAATACGCTGGTTACCGATTACACCGCTTTAGTCAACGACGAGAACGTTACAGGACACTGGGTGCGCAGTTTATCGGAGGACGGCAAGCAAATGACGCTCGAACTGACTCAGACCTCGGGCGCCAAGAACAGCAAGGGCAAACTCGTTTTTCGCAAGAAGTAGCTATCGGGCGAGCCACGTCTTTATGGTTTTGCTGACGAGTTCGGGCGCATCGGCTTGGACGAAGTGACCAGCCTCGGGAACGGTGACTAGCGTCAGGTCTTTCTCGAGCCAGTCCCACGTATTGTTCAGCGCGCCGGGCAGCAACGCCGTGTCCTTCAGGCCATGGATCATCAGCACCGGCGCTTTCACTTTCACCACCGGCGATGTATCTTCCTTGTAAGGCTCGCGCGGATAGTTGCGCTTGTAATAGTTCAACATCGCTTCGAGATCCGAGCGCTTGAACGCTTCGAGATACTTCTGTCGAACAGCCTCGTCAGTGATCCAGAAAGTTAACTGCTCGACCTTGACCTTCGACGCGGCGTCCGGTTCCTGAAAAGCGCGGGCGTAGGCGCTGCTCTTCTGCTGCTCCGGGTTGTGCGCGAGTTCCCGCGAGAGTCCGCGAAGGTGCGGCAGGTTGAGGATGATCAGCTTGTCGACGTACTGCGGTGCGTTGATCGCCAGCGTCCACGCTACCGCGCCGCCCCAGTCGTGGCCAACGATGATCGCTTTTTCTTTTCCGAAATGCCGGATCACCGCGATGACATCGCCCACCAACAATCGCATATCGTAGTTCTCGACGCCCGCCGGCTTGTCGCTCAGGTTGTAGCCGCGCTGATCGATCGCCACGACTTGGTATGAGTCGGCGAGCGCGTCCATTTGATGACGCCACGTGTACCAATAATCGGGGAAGCCGTGGATCATCACGACGAGCGGTCCCGAACCGATGGTCGCGTAGTGTATCTTGACTCCGTTCGAATCCGCATAGCCGTGCTTGACGCGGCTTTCGATATCGGAGGTGCTTGCACCGGCGGCTGCAAAAGACAACACGGCGGCAGCGCCGAGCACTTGCTTCGATTTCATCAGGGTGTCCTCTCGTAGAAGTATAACCGTGTCGAGTAAGTGAGCGACCGCCATACCCACTCGAACGGGCCGAAGCGGAACCTTCGCAGCCACCAAACGCTGAACCAGAGTTGCACAGCATAGAACATTACGCCGAGTAGCGCTGCGGGCGCCGGCTCGAGCCGTCCGAACAGACCGAATCCGTAGCCGTAGAACAGAATCGCGAAAACAATCGATTGAGTCAGGTAGTTGGTCAAAGCCATCCTCCCTGTGGCAGCGACTGCAGCGAGCCAACCCGGCGGATGTTGCGAACCCGGCCATGCGAGCAATGCGGCAAGATAAGCGAGCGCCATCGGGACGTCCGCTCGATGCGGGTCGTTCAACAATCCGACGATCAAACCCACGGCGCAGACCACCCACAGGATCAGCCGGTACCGCTGCGGCTCGCGCAGTACTCGCGAACGCCAAAGTGCGATGCCGATCAGCATCAACCCGAACACCTTTTGAGCGGAGCCCGCTAACAGCGGCAGGATGAAGGTGAGCGTCTCATTCCAACGAAAGGCGAGTATCTCGAGAAAGCCGCCGTGTGCATACATGTGTGTTGCCAGCGCGGCATGTTGTTCGAGAGCAGGTCCGCCGGGCAGATCAGTTCCGGGAACGATAGAACGGAGGTAAATCGCGGCGACTCCGGCTAGGACAAGGGCGATGACCGGCAATCTCAACAGCGGGATCAGCAGTAGCCCGCAAACGGCATACAAGCAGAGAATGTCCACGTTGGAGATCAAGGTGATGTGGAGGATCCCGAAGGCAAGCAGAACCAAGAACCGACGTATGAGAAACAGAGTGACCGAGACGTCTCGCGAGGCTGCCCGTTCCGCTTGGATGGCAACCCCGACGCCGAAGGTAAGCGCAAACAGGTCGAATGCTTTGAATTCCAGCAGAGTGGCGACGGTCAGCTCTACAGCGCGATTGGCCCATCCTGTGCTGGAATGTGACGCAACTATTCGCGTGAATAGCGAAACCCGGAAAAAGGACAACAGGTTGACCATCAGCACTCCGAAAAGCGCGAACCCACGTATCAGATCGATTACGGCCTGGCGCGCGGGCGGGGCGACAGGACGCCAATCGTTGCGGATGGTTTCACTATTCACGAAGCGCGAATCAGTATATCCTGCGGCAAACCTGAGTACAAAGAAGTGTTGAAACCGTTACTGGCCTTCGGGGGTCAACATTACGACAGGCAGTGACCTGAGAGGAGAATAATATGGCAGGAAAAAATACAGCAGCTTTCGGTATCTACCACGACAGGGCGTCGGCCGAACGCGGCGTGGATCATTTAATCGCCGCAGGCTTTCAGAATAATGATATTTCGGTGATGTTACCGGATCAACAGAGCACCAAGGAGTTCGCACACGAAAAAAACACGAAGGCTCCTGAGGGAACGACCACAGGCGTAGTCTCGGGCGGAACCATTGGCGGAACGCTCGGTTTGCTGGCCGGCATCGGCGCGCTGGCCATTCCGGGAGTCGGCCCGTTCATCGCCGCCGGCCCGATTATGGGCGCCCTTGCGGGCATCGGCGTGGGCGGCGCGGTCGGCGGCTTGGTCGGAGCCCTGGTTGGAATGGGCATTCCGGAGTATGAAGCAAAGCGCTATGAAGGCCACATGAAGGAAGGCGGTATCCTGGTGTCCGTGCACTGCGACAGTTCGGAAGAAGTCGGCCGGGCCAAGGACGTTCTGAAGCAGTCAGGCGCAGAGGATATCTCTTCCGCCGGTGAGAAGGCGGTCAGCACTCACGGCATGACCGATGAAGCCAAGCGCGAAGTTGGTGAGCATGTTCCCGGTGTCGATCGTGCGCGTACCTCGTACGATACAACCACAACCACAACCAGCGACTACAAGAAGACTTACTAGGAGCGCACGATGGCTATCAACAGAGACGACGTTAAAGACAAAATCGAGAAAGGCGCGGACAAGGCCAAGGACGCAACCGACAAGGTTGCCGACAAAACCAAGGAAGCGGCTCACAATGTAGGCGACAAGTTGAAGGATGCCGGCGATAAGCTGAAGCACTCCACCGACTAACGTCCGCGACTCAAACAGGACCGGGGGCGGCGTTTCGACGCTGCCTCCGGTTCCGCATCAGAATCCCCGCTACAATAAGCACCGGCACAGCCAAGACCATTCCTACTGGCCCCAACATCAAGCCAGCAGCTAAAGTCACAACAATCGAAATCAGCGGATTGACTCCCGCCAAACCCGCCGCTCGGGGCGATAAAAAAAACCCATCGACAAGTTGAATGACGAGCCAGATGCCGGCAACGTAGGCCAGCGATATCCAATCGTTAGCAATCAGCATCTTGGCAAGCAGGGCGACGCCGAGCGCGAGCAGCGGCCCAAGATGCGGGACGAGATTCGCGACCCCGCATAGGATCCCAGTCAGGAACCACCACGGGACTCCGGCCACCGCCAAACCGGCAATGTACAGACCCGTGACGATGGCGGCATTCAGAGCTAATGCCTTGACATAAACGCCGAGCGTTCGGAGGACACCGCCTGTTGCAGCCATGCCGCGCTTAATCCAACAAGTCCGGCTCGAGACGCGTGATCCAATTCCAGAGCGGCTGGAACTGGAACCATCCACCTTCGTGCGACCCGACTTGGCCGCGAGTGATGAGAGCGTTTTCCCGGTCGATGTGAATCGGCTTTCCCGCAGCTTCGGCCAGGAGTTGGGACTGGCAGGAACGGTCCATGGTGATGAACCACCAGATCGCTTCATCGACAGTGCGACCCGCGGTGAGCAGTCCGTGATTGCGTAGTATGACAGCCTTGTAATTGCCGAGCGCCTTGGCGATGCGGTCGCCTTCTTCGGTGGCCAGAACAACTCCGGTGTAGTCGTCGAAGAGGCCGTGATCCTCGAAAAACGCACAGGCGTCCTGAGTGAGCGGATCGAGCAAACGGCCGAGCGTCGCCCATGATTTGCCGTGCATGGAGTGGGCATGCGCCGCCGCAAGGATATCGGGCCGCGCGGCATGAATCCTCGAATGGATTGCGAATGCGGCGCGATTGACGGGGTACTTGCCCTCGACAACTTCGCCCGCGTGATTGACCAGGATGAGGTCGGAGGCGCGGATCTGCGCGAAGTGCATCCCGAACGGATTCACCCAGAAGTGATCGTTCCGCTCGGGATCGCGGGCCGTGATGTGCCCCGCCACTCCTTCATCGAATCCGAATCGCGCGAACAGGCGAAAGCCGGCAGCCATGCGCTGTTTCCAATGATGGCGCTCTTCCTCGAAACTCTTGAATACCGGTAGGCCCGGCCGTATCACGGCACTTTGACTCATAGTTCCTCTACTTTTTGGGCGGGCGCTTGACCAGGTACTGGAGCAGCTTGGCCCGGATATTTTCGTCCTGAAATTTCTCTTCAAGTAGGGCATCGCGGCCGAGGTATTGCGATTGCACCAAGCCTTGACGATCGATAAAGAACAGCATCGGCGCGGTGGGCCGCATCTCCGCCGTGATCTGGCTAAATTGGGCGAGGATATTCGCGTCTACGATGCCGACAGGGAAACCTGGCTTGAACTTCGTTATGAATTTCTGCACGGCGGCGGTATCGTCGTCTTCGCGGAAAGCCAGACCGATAACTTGCAGACCCATTTTCCGGTAATCGTTCTGAATGCCCGTGAGCACTTTCGTTGTCGCCTGACAGTGCTCGCAGGTTGTGAGGAAAGCCATCAGAAGGACGACCTTGCCGCGGTACTTCGAGACGTTGTCCGCCCCCTTGCCGGGGATTGTGAACGGAATGTCTCCCGCCGGGCGCGGGACCGTAACGGCAAAGGCCGAACAGGCCATCGCCGCGATTAAAACAATTCTCTTGAACATGTCCTATTGTTTTCGGGCGTTGCGGGCCGTCGAGGGCGGCACGATGCCCTTGCTTCGAAGATAGCCGACCAGGTTGCCGTAATGCTCGTTCAGCGAGGCAACCAGGGAAATCATTGACTGAACTGGCACGACCTTCCGTTCACCGGCGGTCACCTCGGTAGCGGCTTTGCGGTCGTCCATGGAATTGAGCACCGCGTCGCAGTAGTCGAACGACTTCTTCAACGCTTGCTGGATCTCGCTCTTGGCGGTGAGGCCACTCAGAGACTTGGCTTCATCGGGCGGAGCGCTGCCGCGCATACCCGCACACAAGTTGTAGTTGCCCATGGCCGTGTGCTCGAGCCAGGAGCCGAAGGGACGCTGCTCTTTGGTGAGCCGGTACGAGTATTCCGCTTCCGGCATTGCTTCGGCGGTTTCAATCAGATTTTGCTTGACCCTGCCATAAGCCGTTTTCACGGCGTCGGTGACCGGGTTTTGGGCGAACAAGGGTACAGCCAGGGCGAACAACAGAGAGCTACGGATCATCAGATCATCGTAGCGAACTCTCGACCTCTTCGAGCCAGTCCGGACGTTTCAGGACCTCGCGCGGACGTGGACCATCGGGCGGGCCGATGATTCCTTCGCGCTGCATCATGTCGAGAATGCGCGCGGCGCGGCCGTAACCGAGGCGCAGGCGGCGCTGCAGAGTGGAGGTGGAAGCTTTGCCGATTTCCAACACCACGCGCACGGCATCCTGATACAGCGGATCCTGCGCGCCATCGAAATCTTCGGGCTCGCCTTCGCCATCTACCTCGGGCGGCGGGAGCAGGAAGCTCTTGTCGTATTCGGGCGATGCCTGTCTTTTCCAGAATTCGACGACGCTGTTGATCTCCGTCTCGGTCAGGTATGCGCCGTGCACGCGAGTCAACCGGGAAGAGCCGGGTGGGAGGAACAGCATGTCGCCTTTGCCCAACAGGTGTTCGGCGCCCATGACGTCGAGAACGGTTCGCGAGTCGACACGCGTCGCCACGCGGAAGCTAATACGCGACGGGAAATTCGCCTTGATGAGACCGGTGATGACATCGACGCTGGGGCGCTGCGTGGCGAGCACCAGGTGCATGCCGACCGCGCGCGCCATTTGAGCAAGTCGCGCGACCGACTCCTCGACGTTCGCCCGCTCGAGCATCATCAAATCAGCCAACTCGTCAATCAGGATCAGGATGTAGGGCAGAGGCTGCAGTTCATCTTCGGCCGCAACGTCATCGAAGAGATTGCGCGGTTTCAACTGCAACTGTTTCACCTTGCGATTGTATTGATCGATGTTGCGTACGCCTTGGGCGGCGAGCAACTTGAGGCGGCGCTCCATCTCGAGCACCGCGTTACGCAAGGCGTTGGTGGCCTTCTTCGGATCGGTGATGACCGGAGTCAGCAGGTGAGGAATGCCTTCGTACAGGCCCAATTCGAGCCGTTTCGGATCGACCATGATCATCCGTACTTCGTCCGGAGTGGACTTATAAAGGATGGACATGATCATGGAATTCAGCATCACGCTCTTGCCCGATCCGGTGGATCCGGCGATCAACAAATGCGGCATCGACTCTAGCGCGGAGACGCGAATGCGCCCGCTGATGTCCTTGCCGAGCGGGATGGTGAGCGGCGACGGCGAGCCGCGAAACTCGTCGGACTCGAGGATCTGGCGCAGGCTGATGACTTCGCGGCGGGAGTTCGGGACTTCGATGCCGACGGTCGGCTTGCCGGGAATGCGCTCGATGAGGATCGACTCGGCCTGCAATCCCAGGCACAAGTCTTCGGTGAGGGTCGTGATGCGGCTGTACTTGATGCCTGCTTCGGGCTTGAATTCGAAGGTGGTGACGACGGGTCCGGGATTGATCTGCACCACGGAGCCGTGAACCGCGAACTCCTCGAATTTCGCTTTGATGCGCGCGGCGATATCTTTGAGCTCCTGCGTGTCGTAGGCGCTGCGAGCGGCGGGTTCGGTGAGGAGAGCGGTGGGCGGCAGATGCCACTCGAGCGGCGGTTTGGCGGGCTGCTCGGCTTGCGCGGTGCGGTGAGTGTCGCTGGCGACCGGCGCGGGTGGAGGAGCGGGCGCGGACGCCACGGGTTCGGGCAACTCGAGCTCGCGGATGGGAATTTCGTCTTCCTCAGGTTTACCGGCTACAGGCTGTGCGCGGCCGGGCATATCGAACGGCGGAGCATCGTCGTCGACCGGAGCGGCGATTTTGTTTTTGCGAGCGAGTTTCTCGGCGGCGGCGGCCTCCCTGGCCAGCGCGCGTTTCTGTGCAATTTCTTCGGCGCGCTGTTTGGCTTTAGCGGCGGCGATCCGTTTGCGTTCGGCGCGCCAGGCGTGGAAGCGCTCGATACGGCGCTGCCACCAGGCGAGCGGCCGGGCAGACCACTTGGCGAGTTTCGCGACTTCGAAGGACGACACGAGATAGAGAGAGATGACGGCGCAGGCCGCGGTGGCGAGGATTGCGCCGGTCGTGTTTAGTCGTTGCAACAGATAATCGGCGAGCAACGCGCCCGCGATGCCACTAGCGGGAATCACACCGGCGATTGCGTGCCAGGACGGCGCGAGTCCGAGCGCGGTACACAGACTCACCAACAGACCAACTGCGCCGATGATCTTGGCGATGGGCGCGGCCATGGCGCTCGAGAAGAGCCACTTCCAGGACAACGCCAGAAGCAGCACGGGCAGGGCGTATGCCGCGAATCCGAGCAGTTGCAAAGCGAAGTCGGCAACGGTGGCGCCGATGGGCCCGGTAAGGTTGCGCGCGCGCAGTCCGGTAACGGTGTCCCAGGACGGATCCTGATATTGATAGGACGCCAGACTGATGAGAAGGAACAGCGCGGCGAGCAGAAACACGATCGCTGCCGCCTCATTGAGACGTGGGTAACGAGTGGGTCCTAATAAATTCATCCGCCTGGTGAGCGGAAGAAAGTAGCCAGAGCGATTACTATTATGCCAAAAACGATGCGGTAGTAAATGAAAAACCACAAGCCGTGGCGGCGAAGGTAATTCAGGAGGAACGCAATCACCGCTGCGCCGGTGAGTCCGCTGACCGCGATGCCGATGAGAAACGGCATGCGCATGTCGGCGGGAATGCCGCCGTGCTTCATCAGATCCCAGAAGCTTTTGGCGGCTGCGGCGGCGATGATGGGCGTCGATAACAGGAACGAGAAGCGCGCGGCGGTTGCGCGATCGATGTTGCGGAACAGGCCGGCGGCGATGGTGATTCCGCTGCGGGAAGTGCCGGGAACGACGGCCAGCGCTTGGGCAAGTCCGATGACGCCGGCATCGGTTGGAGTTATTTCGTAGAGCCGCTTGTACGGGCGCGACAATTTCTCAGCGGCGATCATCAGAATCGCGACGCCGATGAGCATGGTGGCAATGACGGCTGGGTTGCGCCAGGTTGTCTCGGCCTGTTTATTGAACAGCAGCCCCGCGAGGCCGGCGGGGATGGTGGCCGCGACAAGATACCACAGCAGTTTGGGAGTACGGTCGAGTTCCGGATCGCCGCCGATACGGACGCCGACGCCGTTGCCGATAATCTGGATCCAATCGCGAAAGAAGTAGACGATCACCGCGGCGAGGGTACCCAGGTGCAAAGCGATGTCGAAGGTGAGTCCCGGGTCCTTCCACCCCAACAACCATGGGGCGAGGGCGAGGTGTGCGGAACTGCTGATCGGAAGAAATTCAGTGAGGCCTTGAACGATGGCCAGGACGATGGCTTGGTAGATGGGCATGAATCAGATAGGGTGGTGAATTCGCATGGTATCGCATTGGAGTGGTTGGTGAGTTCGGGGGGCGCCGTGTGGCGAGCATCGATCTCGGGAGCGAACGCCCCTGGGTGTGCCTAGGGGCTCAACTGTAACGACGAAGCCGTTTGTGCATAGCAACGGAAAGTACGATCTTCACTGCCAGTTCACGGGCAACCGAACACGCCTCGAACTCCTGCGGTGAAAATCCACGGACCTTCAAGCCCTCATGGACCACGCTGATCAATCCCGCGGTGCCAACGAATCGATCTGGAAGGAGTAGCCACATCTTTGCAGCCAGGGCTGGATACATCGTGAATCGATCAACCTCGACGTGTGCGCCTCTCGACAGATCCAGGACGAGGATGCAGTCCGCCGATGCGGCATGCGCGAGTTCTTCCGAGAGCAGATCGTCCAAGTCGCTCGTCAACTGGCGGAGTTGGATGTCTTCCGATAGCGCGATTTCGGCATTTGGAAACTCCCGCTGCAGGGTCTCTTTAATCTGCAGCCGCTTTTCCCAAACTCTCCTCCGCTCCTGATCGCCGCGGGGACCCGGGTCGCCGGGACCCCAAACTAGAATTGCGAGTTCTTCTCGCCTGCATTCTCTACGTAGCTGTTCGATTCTAGCAGCGAACATCAAAGGAGAGACCTTAGTCAAGCACCTCGGCGCTAGCCGCTGCAGAAACGAGAGCGCTATACACCGCAGATCCTAATGGCGTGACGACGATCTGATCGACTGCTACGATGATCAGCCTTGCGTACGCGAGAAGCGCAAGCAACTCCGGAGTTTTCGCGGCACCGAGTGAAGCGCTTGCGGCTGAAACGCTCGTGAGAGATTTGTCAAGAACCGATCCGATGATTTCGAGCTCGTCCTCACCAACTCCGGCGAGAAGTTCAGAGGCGGCTGTCCAGTCCGCATCCCGTTCTACCGGTTCAGATGTGACCGGCGTCGTTTCGACCCGCGAGTGTTCCTTCACCGCGGCTCGAAGGCACTGAAGCTGCCGTTCGAGCTCAGCATTCTCGGTAATGAGCGATTGCAAGTGTTCCTTCAAGCGCTCGTTCTCAAGCTCCAAGCCGGCCTTTCCCTGCCTGAGCGCTAGCTGCCGGCCTGGGTTCAAATAAGTCCCGAATTGGGAACCGGCGTACGGCCGAGAGAACGATCTATCCCGCCAGTAGGTAGTGCGGAGCGATTTAGTGTGTGGCCCTTTGATCATGGATGATTGAAATCATCAGTATATCTCTCGCGCGCTAGTAGGTTCCAACGAACGGCCGCTTGGTCACGTCCTGAACAGCGCTGAGAATTTCTCGAACACCAACCAGGCTTTCGACAACGCCGCCCAGGATCTCTCGCCACTGAACGAGAGCGTTGACGCCCTCATGGGCGATCAGGTTTCGCGAGCGCACGAACGCGGCGATGTCGAGCCGCTGCACCCTGTCTTGACCGTTACTATTTAGAGCTAAAGAGTAAGCCTTCAGCAGGTCACCCATTGTAAGAAACCGCCCCTTCTCACGAGCAATACCTGCCTTCTCGAGAAAACGAACCGGGTCCTCCTGAATGAGCCGGCCTATGAACTCATTGAGACTATCACGCAGGAAGCTCTCTATGTCGATAAAGAAGATCAAGAGGGTCTTTACCATTTCGCTCGGAGAATTGCGTAAATAGGCAAGCAGCGCGTCGTGGAGTAGACTTCGGTCCTGTGTCGTCAGAAGCTTACCTTCAACCTGGGTTTTCAGGAATTGTTCCACCTCTTCGACTTTTTTATCTCTTCGAACCTCATAAAGCTCAGGAATGACTGTCTGTACAAAGAGGTCCTTGCCCTTGATTTCGCGGAATGTGGACTCCGCTATCTTCGTTTCAACGATCAAGTGATCGTAACCGTGGGCCAAATATGTCTCTGTGCTCGCCCCGAAATCCTGAAAGTGCTCGCCTACCCAGTTTGGAAGCAACGCAACGTCCTCGTACCGATCCGCCGCGACCGCGCCCGCCACAAGGAGTGAGCAGAATCCATACCCCCCATAGAGGGACCAAGACGCCACCTGGTCGGAGTGAGACTGGAAGTACTCAGCGAGATCTCTGACGGCGGTGGAGACGATGGCGGGGGTGTTTTCGGCAAACCTGATTGGAACGAAGAACCTGATCGTGCGCCTAGGGGCGGGCCGGTCGATCAGCAAATCGGCGGCGATCAGCGCAGATTCCATTTCGTGCGCCGCACCGGACTCGACCGCGCGGATCGTTTTCTCATCCAGGGTTTCCAATAAGACGGGTTCTGCGGCTGCCTGCTGGCCCCCCAGAGGAGGTATTCTTCGCTGCTCGCGCCGCCTGAACGTCTTCGAGTACCAGCAATGATAAATGTGAGTGACGGAGAAATATTCGAGATCGCGGAATCCTCTCAATCCTGCATCCAAATAGTCAGAAACGCGGGTCGCGACTGTCGGGTACGACCAAGTCCGAATGAGTAAATCGTAAGGTCCGAAAATAGGAAATACGCGGATACTCCCAAGCTGCCGTTCGCGGATGATCGCAGTAAGGTCAGCCTTTGCTAGAGTGGGTTCAAAAGGGCGAACCCGAACGAAATAGTACAAGAGACTCTCGCCGAGTCTCTCGTGAACCCGGTGGTTCCATATTTTGTTCCAATCCGCATTGGACGGAGTAGGCTCGGGAGGTGGCGCTTTTTCCAATGGCGCTAGTATACGCCATTGCGAGACTCTCCGCCGTGCTCACCGGGACGGAGTAGCAGCCGCCGATTATTCGCCCGTGGTGACAAGCTGGCAATCCCAACGAACATGCGGTACGGCCAGGTGCGGACCGCTGATCGGGGGAAGTTCCGTCGGGCGTCGTGTTACACCAGTTTTATTGGTTGACAATGTGTCGGAATCGGATATAACGAATTCTGATGGATAAAGCTCGCATCGACGCGTTCCTGCCGCTGGCTCCTGCGAAACTCCATATTCTGCTCGCGCTCACGGGTGGGAAACTGCATGGTTACGGCATCATGCAAAAGGTTTTGCGGCAGTCGGAGGCCCGGTACAAGTTGGGACCGGGCACGTTGTATGACAACCTCCAGCGGCTGATGAAACAGAGCCTGGTGGAGGAGGGCGGGAGTCTTCAGGATAGGGACTCGCGCCGCCGCTATTACCGGCTTAGCTCGCTCGGCCAGGGCGTGCTCTCCCCCGAAATTGCGCGATTGGAAGGCGTTGTGCGCGAGGCAAGACTGCGCCGGGTACCACAACAACCAAGGAGGGCCTGATGCGCGATCGTTATACGCGCTTTTGCTGGGCTGGTGCCCGCCGCGTTCCGGCGACGATTTGGCGATGAGATGCTTGAGATCTTCGACGCCGCACGTGGCCTGGAGGATCCGGCCTTGTTGATCGCTGACGGTGTGTTTCGCTCGTCCGGCAGGGGGCATTTCGCGGGGAGTTTAGACCGGCAGGCGCGGCCGTGGCGTCCGGTCCACCTGCCGGGGTGCCACTATTTCGTACGTTCGAGACCTACAAGCCTCGCACAACCGCGCTATTCCATGGGGGGATTCTGACGCTAGTGATTCTATTCGGGATCGTCGGCATGATGGGAAGGGGAGTCAAAGCGCGGGCGTTTCTGATCGGCGCTCACCATCCGAGTCCGCGCTGTTCCCTGTCGGTCGAGCCTCCGTTGCGGAGAGTGAACTCAACAGTACGGTGAATGTCGCACCGGAGCCCGAAGACCCATGGAGAGCGTTGGCGGCCGTTTACTTTAAAGCAATCCGCCCGCTTTATGCCCTGGCTGCGAACCACGACCTGGCGATCTCGCCATGGGAGATTTTCACCGCACCCGCTGTTCTGCGACGGCTCGACACGAACCGTGATGGTGTATTGACTGCCGAGGAGTGCGGCTTATTCAACGGGCCTCGGCAGCGGCGATGGCGACGGCGTCATTTCGCGTTCGGAACAGGAGAGCGAGGATGCGGCGATCCGAGAGATGCTTGCTACCGCGGACCGGAGCCGGGATGGGTTGCGGGGCGAACGGAGGAGGGTGGACAAGGCGCGGCGCCGCGGCGGTGTCGCTGTAGTCAAACCACGTCAGCGCCCCGCTGCTCGAGTAATTCGCGCAAGACAGACCTGTGGCAACGCGCCTCCGACTTATAATAGCAGCCCAGCGATAAGTTGGCGGAGTGAGATAGCGCGGCGAGAACGTCCAGTTCGCGGCTCCGATCGGGAGCACTCATCTCGCACCGAAACTTACGCCGGAATGCGGACCACGCGCGCTCATCGACGGCAGTTAACGCCTCGTGCACGAGTTCGGCGCTGGGCGCCAGGTTTGGGAACCAGACGTCATAGTAGTTGAGCCGCGAGTAATCCGCTTTCGGCACACCGCGCGGAGGCCGCCTCACCGTTCCGAGCCGTAAGCCTTCACCGGGCTTTCGCGGTGTTCCGAGTTGGACGATGAAAATCGGCACAGTCCCCCAGCGCCAGTGTGCCACGTCAACGCAGGAACAAGTTAATAACTTGCGGTGTCTATTCAGCCACTTGCAATTCCTGGTTTCGACAAATACGGAGAACAGCCGGACTCACCCTTCCAGTCGTGGTTGCCCATATTTCTGGCCTCAATTGCAGCGCTGGTTACGGCATAGACGTTGTGCCCCGTGCCTCCATCCGGGACGATCTCGTGATCGAAAGCGCTAATTGTCTCGGCGCTATATGTATTGGCCGTTGCCGCGACGGGCGCTGTAACATTCGCGATTTCAGTCTCAAGTCGAGCGCATTGAACCTATCACCGAACCGCTTTTCGGAAACATTGAACCGCGCATCGATGTAGCTGCGAAGGTCCGTGATCCGTGACGAGTTGTAAATGATCCTGATTACGACGGTTAAACAGATGAGCAATGCCGGACCCCATCCTACGATCACGGCATTCATGCTGGAATTATAACCGCGCCGTGACAGCGCGATACTGAACGTATGCTGTTGCCGCTGATCGCGTACCTCGCCATGCAACAGCCCGCTCCGGCCGGCCCGCACGCAGCCGCCCTCGACGCATACCGCCACCGCGAATACGCTAAAGCCGCCGAAGCGTTCAAGCAGGCACTCGACAGTGAGACGCCCGGAACGACGCCGTACCGCGAATCGCTCCTGCTATTGGGGCAGAGCTATTACCTCTCGGCGCGCATCCCGCAAGCGCTCGAAATCCTGGAGAGAGCCGTTGCCGCCGGAGTCCGCACCAACGAAGTGTTCTACATGCTGGGCAATGGATACATTCAAAATCGCGAACCCGAGCGCGCCGTTCGCGCCTTCGCCGTCATGTTCCAGGTCGCTCCGGATTCCGCCGCGGCGCACCTGATCGCAGCTCAAATGATGATCCGGCAGGAATTCGAGGAGTTCGCCGTGAAAGAACTCGGACGCGCCTTGGAGATCGACCCGCGTATTCCCGAAGCGCACTATATGCTCGGGCAGCAGGCGATCTTCCGCGGACAGCTCGACTCCGGCATCGAAGAAATGCGCAAGGAGATCGCGCTCAATCCCAACTTCTCGATGGCGTACTACCGTCTCGGCGACGCATATCAGCGCCGCGAGGAGTGGGACGCCGCTATTCCTCACCTGCAGCGCGCGATCTGGTTGAACCCGAGTTACAGCGGTCCCTACATCCTGCTGGGCAAGGCTTACATGAAGAAGCAGGAGTTGCCCAACGCCGAAGGGATGCTGCGTCAGGCCATCCGTATCGACCCTCAGAATTACTCCGCTCACTACATGCTCGGCCAAACGTTGATGCAGCAGGGCAAGACCGATGAAGGCCGTAAAATACTCGAACTTTCGCAGAAACTGCGCAAGGATCCGAACGACAAAAACTGACTCTACGCCACTCGCACTGGCGGGCCCTGCGGTTCCTCGGCGTCGGCGTTGAGCAACTGACCCAGCCATCGGAGCACGGGAAGCCCGGCGATCCGGTTGAGTGCGGCGATCGTTCCCGCCCGCCAGTATTGCGCCGTCATCAATGTCAACGTGACAAGTGGAACCGTGTTCACAAGCATGCTCGCGGCGGATTCCAAACGGCCGTCCTGTCCGAAGTAACATGCCGCGATGCCGCCCAACCCCGCAGTGATCGCAGAAGCGGCCGTGCCCCAGGCGAGCAGCATCGAGAACGCACTTCGGCGTGCGCCCGGTGCCGGCGTAGTTCGGCCAGGCCAGAAAATGAAGAGCGGGGCGGCCAGCGCCATGGCCGCAAATAGACATCTCCATTTCATGTAAGCCGCGTCTCGCGCGCCGGGAGCGCTGCCGAGATGGGTGAGCGCGGCCTCGATCAGGCCGTTCTCCCTCCAGTCGTACCACGCGGCTACGCTGACCAACGGAATCACGGCTACCCCACAAGCGGCAACCACCCATCCAAAGGCGCCGGCGCCTCCAAACCGAATCTCGACAATCCCCAAGTACACGAGTAGCGCCCAGTAAAGCACGATGAATACGCGATCGATCCGCTGCGCCATGATCAACGCTTGGACCTTGTCGGGGCATATGAGTTCACACGTCGAGCCCACGCACACCCATTCTGTCTGGCTCTGCTGACATGCGGGCGCCTGGCACGGGCCAACGATCTGCCCAACATCCCACCACGCGGGCGTCAGTTCAGCGGCCAGACTGACGCGCGTCAAGCCGCCCGGCAACGCGCACGACCCGAGATGCCGTCCCACCACCACGGTCAACACGATCCCGGCGCCCACGGTCAGCAGTCCCAGAACATAGCCGATGCGCGTCCACAAATACGAATTTCCCCATAGCGGCGGCATGTCAATTCTTCTCCTTCGGACATCCGCTCGTGAGAATGGAATCCACCTGGTTCAGGCGCGCCTTGATTTGGTCCGAACCCCAGGCGCCATTCAGCGCGTCGATATCTGACGGAGTCAAGTGCCAGTTCAACGGCTCGGGCCGCCTGCAACCCTGCCGGTCGAAGTTATTGAACTCGAAGACAACCGAACACACTTTGCCCGCGTACAACCGTTTGATCAAATCCTCATCGAGTGCATTGTGCGAGAGTTGCCCCGTGTCGCGAACGTTCTTGAGCGTGATCAGCGGATGTGTCAACTGAAACCAGAATCCGTACGATGACTTCACTTCGTCGCTCCGCTCGTTGGTTGGGGATGAACGGATCTCGACAATCAACACCTGCGGACTGTTTGTCCCGAGCGATCGAAATCCCCCGTCCAGCCAATCGAGCAGACTCGTCATTCCATAGTTGTCGTAGTAGCCGCCGTCGACCGCATGCGCGCCGCTCTTGTAGATGCCGCCGCGCTCGCCGCGCAGCATCCGGGCCGCGGGTGAAACGTACGGAAACGTTGCCGAGAGGCGCGCCGCTGTTCTCACCCGCAAATCTGCATCCGGGGTCTGTTGCAGAAACTCCACGCGTCCCGTGTGCCGGTCGCGCTCACTTTGCGCGGATGCGGGCGCTTTGTCGAATTCCACAGTCGAGAGCAGAAGCCGTTTACCTGTTTCCACCAGCGTCGAATTAAAGATGACGCCGGGCCGGTCGCCGCGCGCTGCGTCGTTGCGCCAGTCCATCAATTGCGCGTCGCTTCCTTCGGGGCTCAGGCGCGCGCGCCAACTATCTTCCAAAGCCCGGCCGCGATCCCAAAAAATCGACCCGCCGTCCACCAGGTGGAAGTTCGCCTTCGAATCGAACCCAATCCCCTTGAGAAATGGGAAACTCCCAAAAACGAGGTCCGGATAAGTCAGTCCCCATGCGACCTGGTCGAGGCTCGACGCATCTGCGTGTCCGACGACGTCGTTGCTTGCATCGGCTCTCTTGTTCCGGAAGGAATCGAGGAAGTACATCGCGCCCACCGATCCGCCCGAGACGGAACTGATCAGCCGCAACCGTGAGTCGAAAGCGTCGCTGCGTTTGGATAGGCCCGTCAATACTCTCGCGGCCCAGCCCGCGGCCTGTATACCTCCGCCGGTGGTTGCCACTAGAACCACAGGCCCGGTTGCGGCGCCGGCGCTCAGCAGGGCCGAAGCAGTCACCTGTCCATAGGGCTTGCGGTTGCGCGGTGTCGCTTCGTAGAAGTGATCGCTCTGCAGAAAGAATCCGCTGGCCATCGCGCCCACTGCGAACACGGACACGAGCGGAAGGCGGAAACGGTCGAGATAGAAAGCGAGGCCCGCAAAGATCCAGCAAAACAACATCAGTAGCAATAAGATCAGGCTCAGCGTAGGCACGGGCAAATCGAACACGCCCAACACAAACGCGCTCGCGTACGCCAACAGCGACAGCAACGATTGATAGATGGCGAATACGTGCCGTTCCTGAATGCTGGGGGGATGCACGGTGGACTCATAGCCCGCGCGGTCGCCGGGGATCCAATTGCCCGATGCTAAAAAGCGCAGGATGGCCCAGTCCCTCGACCACAAATAAGCCTGCGCTTTGAAAGTGAGAAGGAACCAGAACAAGACGCCTGACGCGATGCCCCACGTGAACCCTTGCCAGGGAGCTCGGGACAAATACAGAGCGCCGCCCAACACAGCCACAACAGCGCTGAAAGAAAAAATCCTGAAGGTGAATTCGAGTCCCCGGGACAAGTGCACCGGCGCGAGGCCGAACCGAGCCTCCGCATTGACAACGGTCAACCGCGAAGTAACGCCGATCGCCGTTCCGGTCAGCAGAGCCGCAAGCGTGACGAGCGTAAAGCGGACGGCGGTCTCGAGTATCGATGCTTTCCAGGCCACGTCGAAGATCCCGCGCAACAGCGGCTCTGCGCCTGAGCCCGACAGGAAGCCATACCACAACAGGATCATCGCCAGCCACATCAGCACCGGAACTCGGATCACGTAGAGGTAGCCGGCAAACGTCAGCAGCCGCGTCAGCATGGCCTATTAATGTAGCACTCACTTCGAGAACTGGCCGCCGAGCTTGATCACGCCTCCGACCGCTATGGTTTGACAGCGCGCGCCGAACACCCGCCTCAGCTCGTCGATCGCCACTCGCCCGGTGCAGTGCGCCGGATAAACGGATTCCACGCCCGCCTGCTTCATCGATTGCACCGCAACGCGAATCTCGTTCTGGCTGGAGGTCATCAGGTGAAATCCGCCCGTCGCGATCCGGACATGCCCGCCGGAGCGCTTTATAAACTCCGCGATGCCAGGGTGCGCACAACCGGTGATCAGCGCCTTGCCGCCGGGCGTCTCCAACTCGAGCGCCTGCTCCCGGCGTTCTCCGAATGGCAGCATGATGAGCCGTGCTCCAGGCGCGATCTCGCGATCGCCCTCCAGTCGCACGTAATTCGCATTGGCCGGTGCGTCGACCACTTGCTGGTGCGGCAGAGCGCCCTGAAGCATTCGCCACAAACGGTTCAAGATGGA
Organism: Bryobacterales bacterium; assembly: GCA_038322705.1. Lineage (GTDB taxonomy): Bacteria > Acidobacteriota > Terriglobia > Bryobacterales > Bryobacteraceae > TMP-7. Next base: position 23,219 of record JBBQGC010000062.1, read on the forward strand.
CACTGAGAATGCGCCGGAATCCTGCTCGGGAACGTAGGTCTTCACACGTGGGTTCACCGCGTACACTGCGGGAAGGCCTGCGTAATGGTCCGGGTCGTCGTGCGAGATGACCACTGCGTCGAGCTTGGTCAGATCGATCGCGAGCGCCGCGCAATTCTGCGTCAACGCGCGCGCATTGCCGCCAGCATCGAACAAAATTCGCTGGCCGCGATATTCCACCATCGCGGAGTAACCCCATCCGCCCGCAAAGGGCCGCGCGGCGTTTTCGTCGTACAGCAGCGTGATCCGATCCGCTGCATGGGCGATGGTGACGAATACCAGGGCAGCTATCAACGCCTTCATTGGATAATCTTTCCCTCTGGCGTGAGTCGCAAACGGTCCCCTCCCCATTCGACAGTGTTGCCGCGCAGTCCGGCGGCCCACACCGCGAGGGCCCAAAGATCGCGGACCGGGATCAGCCACCACAAACGCAGAGTATCGCGGCTCCGCAGTACGAGCCATCCCGCCGTGAATGCCATCGCGAACCGCAGCGCCAGTAGACCTGCAGCCAGGTTCCACATTCCCGCCGCGCCCGCCAGCACGGCCCACAAGGTCGCATTCGTGATTGGCAGTCCTGCATAGCCGGCGCCGCGCGACACACGAATCGTTCGTGCCCAACGCAGCTGGTGCCTCCACGCGTCGCGCCAGCTTCGGCCACTTAGGTGAGTCTCAACCACGATGTGGGACAACACGCATCGCAGCCCGAGGGAATGGATTGCGCGGCCCAGTTGATAGTCGTCGGCCAGGTAATCGGCGACTGCATCGAATCCGCCAATCCGCTCCAAATCGGACCGGCGCACGACCAGCGTGGAACCGAGCCCGAACTCATCCACGCCCATCAGTGGCGCGACCATGGTGCTGGGCCCGAAATCGGTCGCGACACCGAGTGCTTCGAACCGCGCCGGCCAACTTTCACCGGCAGCGCGGTAGGCGCACGTCACGAGCCCGACACGCGGATCCGATAACGGCGCAACCACAGCTTGTAAGTATCCGTCGGGCACAAGAATGTCGCTATCGGCGATCAGCACCACTTCTCCTTTGGCGTAGCGTGCGAGTTCGGCAACGGTGCCGGCCTTGGCATTCGGAGTGCCGGGAGATGTGCGGATGATTCGGATCGGACGCTGTGGAAATCGGGCGATCAGCCGTTCGATGTGGGCCAGCGCAGGGTCGCTCGGATCGGGCACGCCGAACAGCATCTCGAATGCCGGGTAATCCTGCGCGGCGTTGGAATGGAGAGCCTCGTAGAAGCCTGCACCTGCGCCGCGAACGGGTTTCAGAATCGAGACGAAAGGAAACGCGCCGCCGGGTGTTTCAACTCGCCTGCTTAATCGCAGAAGTGCGGCTACGATCGCCAGCAGTTGATAAGCGCCCGCCGCAATCCCGCCTGCGAGTACGATCCAGCGCACGGCCGGTCAGTGCGCCAGCAGCGCGACGCCGCACGCCACAAGACACGCTCCCGCCCAGCGCCGTCCATCGATGCGCTCCTTCAATACAAAGCGCGCCAGTATTGTTTCGAGCACGAAGCTGCCGGCCGTAGCGGGTACGGCAAAGCTCAGGTCGGCGACGGTGACCAGCTTCATGAACGCGAAGAAAGAAACCGCCATGAAGAAGATGGCGAGCAGCAGATACTTACGCCGCGCGAGGGAGGCCAGCACCCGCCCGATGCCGCTCGGCCGGAAGTCGCGTATCTCGCCCAGTTGACGCATCTCGAAAGTTTGCAGCAGATCGCCGAGAACAGTCGCGCCAACCACCAGCCCCACCAGGATCCAATTGGTCACGCAGTCTCCGTTGTGCGCGGCCTGGTACGGGCGACCAGGGCGATGCCGAGTACGATCAACAGCGTACCGGCCCAACGCTCGATCGAGACCTGCTCGCGTAAAAAGATGCGGCCCATGATTGCGGATACGACGTAACCGAGCGCTGTGACCGGAAGGACGTAACTCAGGTCCGCCCAACTCAGCAGGGCCATTCTCGACAGCAACCAGAGGATGAGCAGGGCAACGCCCAGCATCACCCACGGATCGAGGAAGGCGAGAATGTAATCGGCCGGCGAAAACGAGAGGATGCTCTCGCGCCGTTTGAGCCCGAAGGTGAGAAAGAAATTGCCGAGCGCGCTGCTCAGCACGACGATGATAGCGAAGAGCCGCGTCTTCAGCCGAACTCGCCGATCCTGCGCGTCCATCGCAGCCTATGCGCTATCCCGGCCCGCCCCTGCCGAAGCGCCCACAGCGATGCGCCCCGCGGCGGCCGCCCGCTCGTCCTTAACGAACTGCTTGCGCTTCGATCGCAGGCTCAGATATTCGGTGGCTTCCTTGTAGAGCCGCCGCCGGTCGTTCCCGTTGAAGATGGCCTTGCGCACGATTCGCCACGCGGCCTTCGGGCGGAAGTAATACTCGCCGTAAAATCGCTCGACCCACTCCACCAGTTCGCCGCGGTCGAGGTTTTCGTAGGTAACGTTCGGCAGTTGATGGCCGCCCTCGTCCACCATGCCCTCGATGCTGATCAGGCCGTTTTTGCTGGCGTAATCGTAGAATTCGGTGCCCGGATAAGCATGGCCGATCGACACCTGAATGGTCTCGACATCGAGCCGCTTGGCGAAATCGATGGTCGTGCGAAGCGTCTCGCGCGTTTCACCGGGCAGGCCCACGATGAAGTCGCCGTGAATGGTCAACCCCAGCTTATGGCAGTTTGCTGTGAACCGCTGGGCCATATCGATGGTCGCGCCCTTCTTGATGTTCTTGAGGATCTGCTGGTCGCCCGACTCATAGCCCACGATGAGCAGCCGGCACCCGGCATCCTTCATCGCCTTCAACGTGTCGTAGTCGGTAGTGACGCGAGACGTGCACGACCACGTGAAATTCAGCTTCTTCAACTCGGCGCAGAGCTGAATCGTCCGCTCCTTCCGGTAGTTGAACGTATCGTCGTCGAAGAAGATCTCCTGCAAGCCAGGAAAATTCTCGAGAGCCCAGCGGCACTCATTCGCGACATCCTGCACCGAACGCAAACGCCAGCGATGTCCCGAGTGAGTTTGCGGCCAGAGACAGAAAGTGCACATGGCCGGGCAGCCGCGCGACGTGTACAACGAGATGAACGGCTGTTTCAGAAATGGGACGTTGTAGCGGCGGAAATCGAGATCGCGCTTGTAAATCTTGCTAACCCAGGGAAGCTCGTCGAGGTTTTCGATGTAGCCGCCTTCGGGATTGTGGACGACGCCGCCATTGGCTCGATAGCTTACGCCAGGCAATTCGGCCAGCGGAGTACCCTTCGCATAATTTGCGATCTGATGATCGAACTCGCGGCGCACCACGAAGTCGATGACAGGGTTCTCGAGCAGCGTCTTCTCCGGTTCGACCGTGACCGGCGGTCCGACAAACGCCACCTTCAACTTGGGATTGCTGTCGCGCATCATCTGCGCGATCTTCACATCGACGTGGAAACCGGGCGTCGAGGTATAGAGCACCAGCAGTTCGAAATCTTTCCCGATCTCGACGGTTCTTTCGATAGAGACACCATGCGGCGGCGCGTCGAGCACCTTGCTGTCGGGCAGCATCCCCGCGGGATAGCACAGCCAGACGGGATACCAATAGGATTCGATCTCCCGGCTAGCTGGCCAGCGAGAGCTCGCTCCGCCGTCAAATCCTTCAAAAGAAGGAGGATTCAGGAATAAGGTTCGCATGGCGCTTGTTTGAGTCTACGGTGTTGTGGGCGCTGAACTCAACAGGAGGCGGTTGAACTGTGGAATTCGGGACCCGAGCGGATTCTACTGCACCGCCTGGGTAGGGACGGCAGTGATCTCCTGTGGCGGACGGCTGACGTTGCTGAAGGTGATACTCATCTCCGCCGGGCCCCAGAAGCGCGTATCTACCTTGCTTTCAATGTGCCGCGGGAAGGCGACCCCGTCCTTGATTTCGTAATCGCGGCTGAATTCGATCTTTTTCAGGAACACCGAGGGATTCTTTACGAAACGCCCGGCCTCGTGCACCGGAAGGTACGTGTTCGCGTCGACCCACAGCTCCCCGTTGAACAGACCAAGACCCTTCTTACGAGGAGAAACATGGAAAACGTACACCGTCATGCCATTCTGCTCGGCTTGGCCCTTGTACTTGAATTTGTAGTTCTTCGGCGTCAGCGCCGTATGCGCCAAGTCCTGACTCTGCTTCTCCGCCGTAAGGTAACGCACAATCACGTCGTTCTTGATCGTGTTGTCCCCGATGAACTTCAGTCCCTGATACGTGATCAGTCCCAGCTTCGAGATGGATCGCAGGGCCTGCATCTTACCTGTTTTCTGTAGTTTGGGCAGGGAAGCGTCGATCTCCATGTCCATCTGGACACCGCGCAAGCTGTCCTGCTGGGCTGCGGTGCTGGACACGTAATTCTCGATTATTCGCACGCTGGCGGGGTCCTCGGAGTCGGACACTGCCGCTCCAGGGAGACTCGCGGAAAGCGCAAAAACAAGGATTGCCGAGGTCAAAACTTTACCTGATATAAATGAAGCAGAAGATCCCATCAATGTAACAGTTGGCACCCGGAAAAACAACCGGAAAGATGCCATACCCCTTAGATGCTGTCGGCCGATGAAGCGATACTTTGAAGTGCCGCTCTCCAGGAAACGCGAAAATCCGTCTGGATTCCGCTCACATCATTACAGTTCCAGTTTACCTTGGCAGGTCATCTCGGTCGGATTGAAGGTCTGCTTCACGCTCCAACGCCCCAGTTTGGACGCGAATTCGAGCTGAGTGTCGTTGCTGCGGATCTCCTTTGAGCGCGGGAACAGGTACACGACCATCACGCCTTCGTCGCGGGACAGAATTCGCACGGCCGAGGGTTTGCTGAATTTCTTGCCGTCGCGCTTCAACTCAGCCTGACTCTTCAGATGACTCTCGGTTGCCTGCGAATCCCTGGCCAGACGAGCCGGGAGACCGGACACGATGATCGCATAGTGCTTCTCATCGATCGACGGCGCGTCAGCGTTCTTCGTCTTGAGTTCGGCCTGCTGCACAGGCAAGGCGCTCTCCCAACGGACGATCACTTCGCGCGCGCTAGTGTCGTTCGACTGCTCCTGGCCATGGCCGCGCTCACCGTCCTGGTTCGGAGGTTCACCGCCCCGAGACCGGCCTCCGCGACGAGGCCCGCCCATTCCGATGCCGACTCCGGGGATTCCCAGTCCGATTCCACCGCCGCCCCGTCCCATGCCTCCAGCCCTGCGGCCGCGTTGCACGGAACCGGGTTTGTTGTCGAACTCAAGTGTGGCCGGCTTGGCCCAAGGGGAATCGGTCAGGACCTGTTTGGCATCCTCTTCGGTCCACTGCGTCATTGGTTTGGCATCCCACGGCCGTTCGGAGGCGGGCATTGTAAGAGCAGCGAGGATGAAGAGGGGCGCACATCGCAAGATCATGCGGTTGACGGTAGTGACGCGCGGATTCGCACTGAGGGTACGCGGGAATGAAAAAGCCCCGAGTAGGAAGCTCGGGGCTTTGGATTGTAATTGGGCGACGTCCTACTCTCCCACACACTCGCGCATGCAGTACCATCGGGGCTGAGGGGCTTAACTTCCGTGTTCGGGATGGGAACGGGTGTGACCCCCTCGC
>JBBQGC010000063.1:0-28474 GCA_038322705.1 Bryobacterales bacterium
CAGCTCTTCATGCGTTCGACGACCTGGCGTTTGAACTCCAGGGTGTGCCGACGCCACTTTGCTTTCTTTGCCATGGTTTTTTCTCCATTCGATGCAAAGTGCGTCTTTTCGGCGTGTCTCACTTTAAGGGGACAGTCCATAGCTGCCCGGAACCAGCGCGAGCAGCAGCGTTATCCGTGTTCATCGGCGTTGATCGGCGGCTTCACCATAATTGTTGCGATCCAGTTCATCCCGCTACTTCGATCTCCACTGGTGCGAACCGCCGGTGGCCCAGACGCATCTCGAGTACATGCTGGCCCGGCGAGGCCGCTCGCGGGATTTGAAAATTCACTTCCCAGCGGCGCGGCAACGGGTCAGCACAGAAACGGTCCAGATCGGGAACTTCGATGCCGTCGAGCGCCACCGTGAACTCGTCCGCGTTGGCGACCTCTTCCAACGTAATTTTCACCGTGCCGCTTTCAATCCGTGTGCCCGACATGAGATTGACGCCATCGCTCAACGCGATCACGCGTGGCACTTGCGGTCCCGCGGGGATCACGCGCAGGTAGCCCGTTGGACACAGCGGATTGCCGAACCATAAGAGGTCCACGGGAACCAGACCCGTCCGATCGCTCTCGATCAGAATCGCGTTGATCTGCTGAACCCCGGAGCCGTCGGCAGGCCCGATGTATGTGCCGCGAGCCCCGAGGCCGCCCACACGGATTTCGAGATCGAACAGGTCCACTTCCTGCGGCAGGTCCTTCACCCAGATCGACACGGACGCAAACCGTCCGCGATTCGGAACGACCGGCTCAGAGTTGTGGGCATTGGTCATGCGGCGGATCACAGTGCCCGCCGCGATGGCGGATTTCGCTCGCAAGCTCGCACGCCATTCGGGTTCGCGCTTGCGCCATGTGGTCCACATGTATTGCGTCGCGACGCCTTCGAGCGAGAACATCTGCAATTCATGTTCACGTGTGAAGGCGATCAGTTCCTCCGGGCTGAAGCGCACGCCCGACCATGTGTCGTAGACTCGCACCGAAGCGGGCAATCCATTCAACTGCAATCGCGCGATGCCACCAGGCTTCAACACGCGTTGGATCTCGCGCAGATACGACAACACGACGTCGCGGCTCGGGATGTGCTGGAACACGGCGTATGAGTACACAACGTCGAACGAGGAATCGGCGAATTGCGGCAACTCCGCGCCGTTGTTCGCGTGCACATGCGCATGCGGGATATCGTGCAGACGCTGGCGCGCCATGCGAATCATCTCATCGGACACATCGACGCCGTGAATTTCGCCGAAATCGCGCGCCAGGTGCCGCATCAAGCGCCCCGGACCGCACCCGATTTCGAGGCCACGGCGAGCGCGGGAATTGCCCGGGCCCAGTCGCTTCATCTCCCAGCGGATGCCCGCCACCACTTCGTCCGCCGTGGCCAAAAACTCGTCTTCGGTCTGCTCGCGGCGCCCGAACGCGACGTAATAGTGCGCGTCCTCTTTGGCGCGCGAGTTCCAATCGTCGCGCATCCTCGACGACACGCTATCGGCTACTGGTTCCGGCACACATTGCCCTCCAAAATATTCGCGTGCATATCGACGTGAGCGCCCACCGCGATGCAGCGCTGCTCCATTTTCCATCCGGTAATGATGTTGCCGCGAATCACGTTGCCTGTTGACGGGGCATCCCGCTCGCCTTTCGCGCCAATGTAGATGCCCGATTCGAGAAGCTTCGGTTCGCCCGGAATAGCGATGCACCCGTAGTATTGAGCCGCGTTTTCGTTGCAATGCGCGAGGTTCAGGTTCAGCAGCTTATTCCGCGCGACGGTGTGATGCGATCCGATCAGAAACAGGCCCGTGAATTTCACTCCGTCGATGGTGTTATCGGCGATCGTGATCCGCTCGCTGCGCATACCGGGGTTCGCGTTGTTCACGACGATCCCGGCCTGTCCGTGCGGATAATCCGCCGCAACGCCTTTGTTGACGCAGGTGTTGAACGTGACCGCGCCATCGTGAAACCCGTCGAGGTCGATGCATTTGCCGTTTACTTCCGTGAACCGGTTTTGCGTGTAAATGCTCCGATCGACGTTGCCCGAAGTGTCGATGGCCACGGGGATTCCGCTCCGCTCGACATCGACCGCATCGAACGGATAGCCGATGCGATCGCCGCTGTTTCCGCTCACGCGAACACTCGTAGCGTGTCCCACCTGTATCGCATCGCGCGCGATCCGATGGAACCGATTACCCGCAATCAGACCGCGAGCATTTCGGGGCGAGCCGTAGTTGGAATGCGTCCACACGCCATTGCCGAGCACATCTTCAAAGACGGAGTCACTGACTTCGAAGTCCGAGGTGCCCTCTTCGAGCAGCACGCCGCCGCTCGTGTTGTTGCGGCTCCGTCCATCGCGCCCGCCCGAGTCCTTCACAAGGACGTTGCCGATGCGTACCTGTTGCGACCGGCTGACCAGTACCGAAAAGGCGGGCATGTTGACGAACGACACCTGCGAAATCGTCAGACCCTGCACTCGATCTGCCCAGATCCCACTGCGTTTGTAGAAATCGGCAAAGCGAACGTCCGAGGGAGGCAGGCCCACGGGCGTCGAGAAATTCGCACGCGCGCCGTCCACCGCCAGGCCGGTGATCGTTATGTGAACGCCGCGTTCGCACACGACGGCGCCGCGTCCATGGAAGCTCGGTGTAAATCGAAGCGTCGTGCCGTTCGGGTGGCCGCTGATGGTGAGCTCGTGCGCTCCTGCCGGGATCTGAAGTTCCTCGGCGACTTCGACGACGCCGGCAGGCAGCACGACGCGGCCCGTGACCGGAATCGAAATCGCCAGACCGAGAAGCAACGCCACCATTCAGGGTTATTCTATCTACTGCATGGCGATTGACTTTCGCGCGGTGACACACACGCCGCTCGACAACTTCACTGCGAGCGCTCCCGGCGCATCGATTATCGGCGTCACCGGGCTGAAGGGATCGGGCAAAGGCGCTCTGTTGCGCATAGCGGCGGGCGTGGAAGTGCCTTCGAGCGGCAACGTCACCGGGCCGGCATCGCGGCGGTTGATCCGCATGGGCGAGCCGCTCGACTTCTCCAGCACCGGACTGTTGGCGCTGGATGCCGCGCTCTCCTGCCACGATCCGGTCGTTCGCGAGACTGCATTGATCGCGCTCGACAGGCTGCGGGACCAGGGCACGACGGTTCTGTTCGCATCGTATGACGAACCGGTTCTATCGCGCATGTGCGACGAGATCTGGTGGTTGGATGCGGGCCGGCTTGCCGCCAAGGGTCACCCGCGCGAGATCTTTCCGAAACTTAACCGCTTCGTGACGGAGCGGCTGATGCAATGGGGCGCTGCGCAAACGCCGGCACTCGACCTCAGCAACCGGCGCGGCGATCTGCGCGCGTCCATCGTGGCGCTTGAAACGTTGGATGCGGCCGGCCGTCCTTCGCTGGTTCTGCGTAGCCACGCGCCCGCATCCATACAGGCGACCGTTCGATTTGCGCAGAGCGTTGACGATCCCGTGTTCGGCATCATGATCCGGACTCGGGTGGGATCGGAAGTGTACGGCACGAATACTCAACTGGAAGGCCTTCGTATCGGCCCGTGCGCTGCCGGTCAGCAGGTGCGCTTGCGCTTCCGTTTTGCGTGCAATCTCTGCCCCGGCGAATACACGCTTACCGCCGCTTCGCACGATCCCGACGGCACACCGCACGACTGGTTGGACGATGCTGTGGCGTTCTCCGTGGCCGGCGAGCGTTACGTTGCAGGCGTTGCGGACCTGCACGCCACGGTTGCTGTCGAATAGATCGTCAGCGTTCTTTTACGTCTTGAGTCTCTTCGAAGATCGCCGGCAATAAATGAATGCCGTACGATTTCAGGCGGTCGAGACATGCCGGCCGGGCACCCGTCGCGGCGAAGCGGCCGAGAACGTGGCCGCGCTGGCTCACGCCCGTGCGCTCGAAGAGGAAGATGTCCTGCATCTCGAGTTGCTCGCCTTCGATCCCCGACACTTCGCTGATGCCGACGATCTTGCGCGAGCCGTCCGTGAGACGCGCGCAATGCACGACGATGTTGACCGCGGACGCCAGCATCTGGCGTATCACTTTGTCGGGGATATTCTGGCTGGCCATCATCACCATGGTCTCGAGGCGCGAGAAGGCATCGCGCGCGGAATTCGCGTGCGTTGTGGTCATGGAGCCGTCGTGGCCCGTATTCATGGCCTGCATCATGTCCAGCGCCTCGGGGCCGCGGCATTCGCCGATGATAATTCGGTCGGGGCGCATACGCAGGGCGTTGATCACCAGATCGCGTTGCGTGATGGCGCCCGCGCCCTCGATGTTCATGGGGCGCGTTTCGAGGCGTACCATGTGCTCCTGCTGCAGTTGCAACTCGGCGGTGTCCTCGATGGTGACCACGCGCTCGGACTCAGGAATGAAACGGGACAGCGTGTTCAGCATCGTGGTTTTGCCGGAGCCGGAGCCGCCCGACACCACGATATTCAGACGCGCCTCGACGCATCCACTCAGGAAGTCGAGCATGCCCGTGGTGAACGTTTCGTTCTTGAGCAGATCTTCCGTGGTCAGCAGTTTCTTGCCAAATCGCCGGATGGAGATCACCGGGCCGATCAATGACAGCGGCGGGATCACGGCGCACATGCGCGATCCATCGGCCAGGCGCGCGTCGACGATGGGCGATGAATCGTCGATGCGGCGCCCAATCGCGGAAACAATGCGGTCGATGATCATGCGGACGTGAGCCTGGTCCTTGAAACGGACGTTCGTTTCGACGAGCTTGCCCGCGCGCTCGACGTACACGCTGTCGAAGCCGTTCACCATGATGTCGCTGATGGTGGGGTCCTTCAGCAGCGGCTCAAGCGGGCCCAAACCGAAGACTTCATCGAGAACTTCTTCGATGAGGCGCTCGCGTTCGGCCACCGTCATCGGAATGTGTTCATCGCTGACCAGGCGTTCCACCACGGTGCCAATCTGGTCGCGGACGCCGTCTTTGTTGAGTGTCTTGAGCTGATCGGGCGTGAGCGAATTGAGGAGCTTCGCGTGGATCTGGGTCTTGATCTGGAACCAGCGATCGGAGCCCGACCCGGGCCTCGGCATGGTGCGTGTTGCCATGGTCTACTCCTTCAAACTCGCGCTTGCAGCCGCGGCGGGCGTGCTTTCTTTTTTCACGCCGGTCGCCTTATCGACGAAGGCGCGGAAGGCCCGGTCGAGTTCGGGAGCGGCCTGGCGGTCGGCAATGAACGGACGTCCCTTATTGATGGACGCGAGCACGGCCGGGGACGGCGGGATGCCGTAAAAGATCTCCTGATTGAGCGTCTGCTGGATCTGCTCGCGCGTGGCGAAGTTCGGATTCGTCCGCTTCTGGAATTCGTTGACGACAATCTTGAGCTGATCCTGACTGAAGCCCAAGCGGACCAGCGCGGAGATATAACGCTGTGCATTCCGTATGGCGGGGAACTCCTGATTCACCACCAGGAACACCGTCGATGAGCTTTGCAGCGCACCCAGGCTGACCTCGTCGGAGATCGAGCGGCCGGCGTCGATCACCACGGAGTCGTACTTCTCCACCAGGAACGTCGCGAATTCGCGGAACATCGGCTCGGTGAAGTAAGGGCGCTGTTCGAGCGAATCGGGCGGGCCGACGAGAAAGAAGCCCAGCGCATCGCGGGTGACGAAGCCTTCGAAGAGAGCTTGGTCCAGACGCGTCAGATTCTCGCCGACTTCGTTCAGCGTGTATTGGGGCGACGCGCCTAACTGCATGGCGCAATCGTTGGCGTTCCAGTCCAGATCGAGCAGCACGGCGCGTTGCTTGCGTTGCGCAAGCACGCCCGCGAAATTGACGGCGAGCGTGGTGGTGCCGGCGCCGCCTTTCGCGCCGAGAAACGTGTAGATGCGGCCCAGTTTGCTCGACCCTGACGCAGCGCGGCGGGGGGAGCGTTCCAGCCGAGTGATGGCGTCGCGGAACTCACTGCGCTTCATCGGCTGAACCATGTAATCGTTGGCCCCGGCGCGAACGGCTGCGATCACCGTGTCGCCGTCACCGGCGTAATTCGACGCGACTACATACAGATCCGGAGCGGCCTGTTTCACTCGCTCGAGCGCCTTGAAGCTGCCCTCCGGATCGCTGCCTAGATCCAGAAACAGCGCGGCGTCGGGATAGCGTTCCAGGTCGCGGAGAACGCGGATGTGTAAATTGGCCGAGACCTCGGGGTACTCCGCGACGACCTTCGCGTTCTCCAGATTCAGCAGATTGTCGCGGATGGATTCGCGGAAGTGATCGTCGGAGGATGCGACTAAAAGAGTGATGGACATGGGTGACCTAGGGCGTGCAGGTGCCTTGCTCCGGATCGCAACCGGCGCTCTCCATGGGCACGGTGGTCTGAAATTCCGGCATCGAAATGGGAGCCAGACCGAGATATTGAACGAATGTTCGGAACTGATAATTGCGGACGGCGATGGTGACGGTGTCCGGCACGCATTGTGTGCTGCATTCGGCATCGCAACTGAACGCGCTCAGCAGACCCGAATTGGGATCTTTCGCGAAGTATTGAATCGAGAGGTCGACCGTGCCGTCGCGGAACTGGTCGCGATCGACCATGGCGGGCACGTTCGCGCGCATGAAGCTCTGGACGTTGTCGCCGGCCGCCTGCCAGCAGTGCGTCGAGGCATAGCGCGCGCCGTCGCGGCTCCAATCGCCGACGCTGTGCCAGATCCACAGCAATTGCGCTGTGAAGACGATTGCGAAGGTCAGGGGCAGAACGATCGCGGTGAAAGCGAGCGCGTATTCGGCGGTGACCGCGCCGGACTGCGTGCGTGTGCGGTTCGGCATCACGTGCCCCCGTACGGCAGGCGCACATGCGGCCTGAGCAGGATGGGATCGACCGTCAATCCGAAGAACAGCGGGCGGATGGGATAGCCGTTCGGCAGGTCGGCGACGATGAAATCGGGGCTGAGTCCTCCCTGGCTCGCATCGCAGCCGTTGGCGGAACAGTCGCATGCGCCGAGGGTTTGATTGGACGGATCGTAGCGTTCGGCGCGCACCTGGATCATGTCGGCGGAGAGTCCCGCGACGACAGGATCGGCGGTGGCATCGAGAGTGCCGGTGACGGCGAGGTTCTTGGCGGCGACGATGGACGGATCGGAGTCGTCGCAGAAGTTGACGCCCTGCTGCGTGCCGGCATAGCGGGCCATAGCGTACATCGCCTTTTCGAGTGCAACGTACGTGTAGACGACGCGAGCGAGTTCGATCATGCCGATGAGCAGCGACAACAACACGGGCACGAAGATAACGGTCTCCAGCATCACCGCACCGTTTTGACGCCTGCGTCTCATTGGTGCAGTACCACCTTGCCCGGACCTGCGCTCTGCTGGCAACCGGTAAGCCGGCCTTGCGAAAGGGGAACGACGCTGCCGATGTAGAGGGCCACGAAACGGCCGAAGCGATCGTTGGGCGTGATGTCGACGCCGCCCGGATCGGGTTCGATCAGGAACTGGCGGAATCCGAGCACCGTCATATCGCCCGCCGCGGCGAGTGCGTCAACGATAGGAACAGTGATGACGCGGCGTCCGTTGCCTTGGTACTGGGTGTAATCGTCGAGGTCGGTCGTGTCGGTGTCGGGCAAGTAGATGGACGACATCGTATCGACTTCGGGAATCGCGGAGCACTGCGTTGGCAGGGCGCTTTCGAAGCGCGTGGTGAATCCGCACAAAGCCGAACCGACCGATGATGGTGGACTTGGGGCCGTGCACTGGCCCGGCGTCGCGGTGGCCCACACCTGTTCGGTATTGCTGACAGTGAAGCAGGCCTGCGCTTCCTGGGTTGCGCCGGGCAGACCCTGGGCGCCGATGCGGAAGAGTTGCGATTGCTCGTCGGTGAATACGTTTGCGTCGGGGTTAAACCGGTTCAGGAGTATATAACTGATGACGGAAGGCGCGCCTGCAAGACCGGTGGGGATCGGATTGCCGCCGCACACATAAGCCAACGTGTAACGGGAGGCGATGGTGAATCCGAAATCGGTGCTGTCGGTTTGATCGAGCGCCGCGACCGCTAGCGGCTCGATACCGCAGGCCACGCACAACGGCGCGCTCATGCCGGCGACGGCGGCCGCGGCGATAGTGACTTTGCGATCGGTCGCGATGGGCAGAAAACTCCAAAAGGTGAGCGGCGCTTCGGCGGTCAACTCCACGCGCGCGTGCCGGGCCGCCGAGCCGTTTACCGCGCCTCCGATGTCGCCCGATTTCGCGTCGACCACCGTGGCGAAGTAGCCGGGGTCTGGCGCATCGCTGTTCAGAAGGCCGTTCGATTGTCCGATGAGCAGGCCTCCGAAATCGAACTTGTTCGCCGAGCCGGTGCCGTTATCGAGCGTCACGCGGGCACTGGTGTTGGCGGCATCGGTGGACGCCTCGGTTCCGATCAGCTTGCTTGCGGCAGCCAGGGCCATCGCGTTGGCGGCCGTTTTGAGTTCACCGCGGATCATGTACATGCGGCCGAGATCGAAAGCGAATCCCATCATGCCTAACAGCACGGGAACGAGCAGCACGAGCAGGTACACCGATGCCGCGCCTCTACGATTACCGCTGTTTCGACGCTCAACCACTTTGAACTACTTCGGCTCCTGCTGTCCCCGCGGCCCGACAAACTGGGGCTCTTTATCCTTCTTCTTCCGGCTCTTGGCATCCTTAGCGGCCTGCTCCTGCTTGACCGTGGGCAGGAAGGTTTCGATCGTGTCGGGCAATTTAGCGGTCTCGGTCGGGGACAGCGCCTTTACGAATCGCGGCGTGATAACCACCAATAATTCGTCGGTGGACTTGCGCGTGGACCGGCTTTGGAACAGCTTGCCGATGATCGGAATGTCGCCGATGCCGCGCACACGGCTCAGTTGTTGTTCGACGCGATTGTCGATGAGTCCGGCGATGGCGAAGCTCTCGCCGTCGCGCAACACGACTTCGGTTTCGGCGCGGCGGGACGAAATAGCGGGAATTGTATAGCCCTGCAACACGACGGCGTTCGCGAAATCGAGCGAGCTGACTTCGGGAGCGACCTTGAGATTGATCGCGCCTTGGGGCGTCAGAGTCGGAGTGAAATTGAGTTGGATGCCGAAGCGCTTGAACTGGACGGTGATGACGGGAGCGGTCGCGCCCCCAGTGGGAGTGGAGGTGAGGGTGGGGAAGGGAAATTCGCCTCCTGCGAGAAAACTCGCCTCCTTACCCTCGACGACGATCAGATTCGGTTCCGCGAGGATCTGCAGCAGATTGCGCTGAGCCAGGGCGCGTATCGTTGCGCCGATGTTCAGGTCGGGGCGGAAAATGAACAGGTTCAGCAGGTCGGAGAAATTCAGCGTGGTGTTGGAGAAGTCCTGATTCTGAAACTGCAACTGGCTGAAGCGCGGACCGGCGAACTGTTCGGTGCCGGAGATGCCCAGCATCTTGTTATTCCGGCTGAAGTAGTTGAAGCCGAGTTCGGAGAGGCCGACGCGGTCCACGGTCGCGAATTTTACTTGCAGGAGAATCTGACGCGGCTCGGCGGCGGCAGGCGTCCGAATCAGGTTGACGATAGTTTTAGCGTGCGTGGAAGCGAGAGCCTGCGCCTGCTTGGAAAATTCGGGCGACGCGGTGCCGGTGAGCACGATAGTCTCGCCGTTCCAGCTATAGTTCACGCTAGAGTCGGGCAGCGCCTTCAACTCGGTGTCGAGCGTATGGCGAGCATTCAACGTTTCCGTGGAATCGGCGGTGACGCTCACCTCATAGCGGACGGGTTCCAGCGTGCCTTCCCAGACGACGAGCGTCGTGTTGCCTGGCGACTTGGCGTTTACCATCACTTCTCGCGGCGAGACAACCACCGCGTCGGCAATCTTCGGCTCGGAAATTACGACTCGCGAGATGTCCTGCTTGAACTGAAGAAGTTCACCGCGGCCGGCCATCAACGATATGGACGAGATGGCGACGGTGTCGGCCGGAGCGATGGAGAACAGGCCCGCGGCCAAGGCCAGCACTGCCAAGATTCGAACGCGTCTCATTGGAATATTTCCTGAACGTGCTTGTCGCCGCGGAACACGTCGACCACATTGCGCGGCTTGGGAATTTCTTTCTTGACCGATTTCTTGGGCGCATCGGGATCCTCTCCGGTGAGTCCAGCCCAGTAACGGTTGTCGTGCAGATCGGGTCCGGTGCGGCGGCCGCGCTTGGCAAGATAGGGCCCGATATTCAGATCTTCCGCGGTGGTGGCAGTTGTCTCTTCGGTGAAGCTCCGGTCCAGCGGATTGCGCAGCGCGAGACTAATTTTCCCCTGATTCTTGGCAAGCTCGAGTTTACGCGCTTGCTCCGGAGTTACCAGCAGGGTCGCGGCTTGCGTTTGCGGACGCGCGGCGCGAGGATCGACGGGTCCGGATTGTGCCTCGGTGTTACGGCCCATCGACAGGACGATGACATCCTGGATCACGGTGGTGGTGACCGCCTCGGCCATGGAACCGGTGCGCGTGAAAAGTACATCGACATGGGCGCGCGGTTGAATGAAACCACCCGCGCCGCTCGCGTCGGTGACCGGGACCGAGACTGCGCGTTTGCCAGGCTCGATCATCGCGGGCAAACCTTCCGGACCGGATAAGCTGGCGACCTTGGGCGTGGTGAGCGGTTCGTTCGCATTGACGGGGAAAAGAAGCGGACGATCAAGCACGCTCTGCAGGTCCCGAATCGCCGTTTTCGGCACGTCCTTCTCGACAACGCTCAGGGTTTTGACATCGGCCCTCTTCAGGCGACTACCGGCGGGCAGGTCGCGCGCGGCGGCGACAACGGGCGTCATCTTCTCGGTCTTCGGCGCCTTGGTGTTCGCGTACAGGAACCACGTGAGCAATCCGGCCGAGAGCCATGCTGCGCCAAAAATCAGAAGTATTCGATTACGGTCCATGGTTGATCACTTGGGCGCGGCGAACAGAACCGCGGTTCCATCCTTATATACTCGCCGCCACCCGGCCTCAGTGAGCGCAGCGGCGAGCGGCGCACCGGCGGGCAGCAATGCATGCGTGAAGCGGTATTGCGAGGCAATTTCGCGCCAACCGGGACGGGCTTCCATCAGGCGGAGATACTGCTTCATGAAAGCGGCTCCGTAAAAATCGCTGCGGCCGTCGAAAAACACTTTGCGGGCGCCAGCGAAACGGTAGATCAGATATCCGCCGAACTTGTCGGGCGCGAGCAGGCGCGCGTTGTCCGGCAGCTTCGCAATCTCCGCGGCGGCGGCTACCGGGAACTGGTTAGGCGGGAAGCCGGCCTGCGCAGATTTCGCTGCGAAGATGAACAGAACCAGCACCAGCGGCAGGGTGGCCCATCCGGCAACACCGGCGTCGAGCACTCGCAAACGCCCCGAATATGCGAGCGCGGCATCGATACGCGTGCGCAGCCAGGGCGCGAGTCCGTTCGCATGACGGAGCGCGGCGGCGATGTTCGCATTGGCCAGCGGCAGTACGCACAACGCGACCAAGGGCAGCCCACGGGCCGAGCGCAGGGCTACGGCGATGAAAAACGCACCCACTATGAAATGTTCGATGCGCCGGTTCTGTAGTGCGAGTACGGATCCCAAAGCCGCGATGCCGACGCTGATCAAGATCCAGGCCGAGCCCGCCGTATGGAAGTTGAAGCTCTGAAATTCGCCGACGCGGGATAACAATTCGGAATCGAGCAGATAGCCGAAGACATGGCGGTACAGCGCGATGCCATACGGATTGACCAATGCGCCTACCAAGAACGTCAGCGCCGCGAGCAGGTACCCCCGGACCGGCTTGGCGGCTCCGAAGATTACAGAATCGAGCGCATGTCCGGCTGCGTACAGCAAGGCAATGATGGGGGCGAGGAAGAAGCTCGCGTGCAGGTTTGCCCAGACCGATCCGAACAGCAAAGCTGCCACGATATCACGCCGGTTCACACGCCCGCCGCGGCTCTCGATCCACCACATCCACGTGACCAGCAACACCCACCCGAAGATGTGCGGGCGCGCGAGCCAGTGCATGTTCACCGTTGACAGCATGGGAAGAGCGAGGGCACAGGCCAACAAAAAATCGCCTCCGGCACTCCAGGTGAAATGAAACCACAGCCACGAGCAGAGCGCGATCGCGATGGCAAACAGAAGCGCCACGGCCGCCAGTCCGCCGAGCCTGTGCGCCGCGCCCGCTAACACATCCGAACCCCACTCCCAATCCATCCAGGTCGCGCCGCTTCGGGAAAACGAGTACGGGTCCGTGCGTGGCAGATGGCGCGTGGATAGCATCGCTTCACCACATCGGATGTGCCAGCCGGTGTCGGAATCGCGAAACAATTCATGCCACCCATCGAACACGTAGAGCACATATCCGAGCGTCACGGCCGCGATAAACCCAGCCACGTCCGGTATCCAGATCGCGGCGGATTTCGCTGGCACGATGGCTCGAGTTACTGGCCCGACGTGCCGATGCTGGCAAGGCCCTGCGTGATGCTGGAGTACAGGCTCACGATAGCGCCGGACAACTGATTCACTGTGGTGATCAGCGCCAACCCCACGGCCGCCACAATCAAAGCGTACTCAACCAGGTCCTGCCCCTGTTCATCGCGGGCAAGGCGAACCAAAAACTTCTTGAAAGCTTGCATAGGTAGGTGTTTCCTCTAATTCGCTCCGAGCACTTTCCGTACAGTTAACGCGAGCCGGTGGCGCGTGGTTACCGGCGCGGGCGGTGTGGCCGCGACACCAGGGTCCAACGAGCCCAGTAGCTCGAGATTTTCCAGAGCCGCGGGGTGGCGCGGGGAGAAATCGAGCGCGATCCGAATCTGCTGTCTGGCTTCAGCGTACCGCTTCTGCTCGATGAATACAGCGGCAAGATTGTTGTGCGCCGTCGCCGGATCGCTGATGGATTGCCACTGCAGGACGGCCTCGTTCGGATTGGCGGCCAGCGCGATTCCCAAATTGTTCCTGGCGATTGCCGAATGCGCGTTCAACTCGAGGGCGCGTCGGAATTCGGCGGCGGCTTCGGAGGCGCGGGCTTGCAGCAACAGGTTGTAGCCGAGATTGTTGTGAAAGGCGTCGGAAGCGGGTTCGCGCAACACGGCCACACGGTGCCACGGCTCAGCGGAAGCGAAGTTGCCCGCGTCGTCTTCCATCACGGCGATGAAAGCAAACAGGCTGGCCGGGGCCTGTGCGTTCCTTTTACAGAATGCGACCAACCCGCCCTGTGCTTCGTCGCGATTGCCCGCGGCGCGCAATGCCTTGGCCAGCGCTAAAGCGGCCGGTGCGGATTCCGGGAAGCGCGCCGCTGCGAGACGGTAATGTTCTAACTCGAGATCGGGGAATCCACGCTCGCGGTAGTGCGCGGCCAGTTGCAACCGCGGACCGACCTCATCGGGCTGCGCAGCGACAAGCGCCCGCAACTGCCGCAGTTCCGCATCGCCTTCCCCCGCGTCCACGGCATTTCTGATCTGCCGGTCCATCACGGCGTGAACCGCTGGGGCATGCTCGGGAAGCGGGTCGTGAACCGTTATGATACGGTGCGTGCAGGCCGCCGACGCAAGCGCCGCGAATATCGCCATCCTACGCATCGTAGCGTTCCAATTCCAACTGATCACCGGGTTCGGTGCCTGTGGCTGCGATGGTACCAGCGGGCAGTTCCAGTACTGAATACGCCAGAAGATCGACAGCAACCCGGCGCGGCGGCGCGGCCCGGCGGACTTTGCGCACCACTCGCTTCTTACTCAAAAACAGGATGTCGATCGCGAATCTCATTCCGAATGTATGCACACCTTCACACGGCACGATCCACAAGCCATCGCCCGGCTCAAAGCTGTCGTGCTTCAACAAACCCGTGCGCCGCGCCGCGCTCGTATCGGCGACAGAAGCGAATTCGGCCAAAACGGTCCCGCGAGTCTGGTTTGCGATCCTGAGCTTTGATAACCTAGAGATAACCCTTAACCAAGCCTCGAGTTGCGCGGGCGCGACGCCAGCTAAGCAACTTAAGTTGTCCTGAAGGGTTTAGGGTAGCTTAGATAGGAGTCCACTTGCAATTCCCCGTAGTAAATCGAGCGCTCCTGTTGTTCACGCTGACTGCGACATCCGCCCTGTGTCAGACCACCGCGGCGACTTTCGGCGAAGTGGTGCAACTCGGCGGAACTCCCAGCGACATCGTTCTGGACGAGGGCCGCGGGCGCTTGTATCTGGTCAACCCCGCCGGGAATCGCGTGGACGTTTACAGCTACGTCAACAAGACCATGCTGGGGGCGGTTCAGACAGGCCAATCGCCGCTGGCAGCCGCGCTCTCGATGGACGGCGCGTATCTGTACGTGACGAACAACGGAAGCTCGACGTTGAGCGTGATCGACTTGGGGAACGGAATCGGGAATGTATCGGCGACGGTCACACTGCCGGCGCGTCCGGAAGGCGTGGAATCGGGCAACGACGGCCGGGTACTAATCAGTACACAAGGCAGCGGGACCAACAGCCTGGCCAACACGCTGCTGATCTACGACCGGCTGCAGTCCACCGGTCAGCAGATTATTCCGGTGCAGTTTCCACCGCCACCGCCGACTCCCACCACCTTGCCCGGCCTCTTTCAACGTCCGGTGACAGTATTTCGCGGCAAGCTGCAGCGCACTCCGGACGGAAGTTTGATCGTGGGCGTCAGCACCATCAATAACAACAGCCAAACAATTCTGTATGTCGTCGAAGTGAGCTCGGGTCAAGTGTTGCGTAGCCGCACGGTGAACGGTCAAAGCACGGTGTTGGCGATGTCGCCGGATGGCGCGCGCTTCACGGCCGGATTCACTCTCTACGAGACGGCCACGCTGAACGTGCTCGCGCAAGAGAATACGGCCAACGCTCCCTTCGCGCTGCCCGGCAGCTTCAACACGCTGCAGAACGTGGGCGGCAGCGCCTTCCACCCGGATGGGACGAAGGTGTACGCGGCGTTCAACACGCAGCCGTTGACGACGCCTCCATCGAGGCCGCAAGCCTCCACGCTGCTGATCGAAGATTCGCTGAACTTGAGTATTCAACTCGGGATCAAGCTTCCCGAAAGCATCGTGGCGAAGCTGGTGATCACCGCCGATGGATCGAGTGCTTGGGGCATGTCGGAATCGGGATTGATCTACCTGCCGCTCTCGGCGCTCTACGACTACCCGATCCTGATGCCGTCCGTAACGAACGTATTCATGGCCATGGACGACTGCAATCGAGGGGTTGCCAAGACCACGGTAAAGATCAACAACATCGGGGGAGGGAAGTTGACCTTTGCGGTGCCGTCGGCGATTCCGGGCGGTTCGGCGGCATTGATCGCTCAAGTCTCGAGCGGATTGGCGCCCGCCGACTTGACGCTGACCATGGACCCTGGGCGGTCCGGCGTGACGCGCGATCCGGGCACGAACTTGTATTCCGGAGCGGCAAGCAATACCGGCTCCGCGGTGAACCTCGACCTGGTTTCCAATCAGGCGATCAACATCCCGCCATCGATTCGCGTGTACATGAATTACCGGCAGTCGGACCAGCGCGGTTTGATCTACCCCATTCAGACGGTTCGCAACAACGGCAATGAAGGCTTGCGCGATCTCGTGTTGGACGAGAATCGCGGCAGGGTTTACATCACCAACTCCGGGTACAACCGGATCGAAGTTTTCGACATTCAGAATCAGAAGCTGCTTCCGCCGATCGCAGTCGGACAACTTCCGCACCAGATGGCGCTCGGGCTGGACGGTAGCACGTTGTACGTCGCGGATACGGGCGGCGAGTCGATCGACATCGTCGATCTCGATATGGGCCAGGCGGTCGGGCGGGTCACGTTCCCGCCGATTCCGAGGGCGGGCAATACAACTCCCGTCACGCCAACGACGATCGCGATGGGCCTATCCGGGCTCGAGATCATGATGTCGAATGGAACGCTGTGGAAGGTGGTCGGGGGGCAGGCGGTACCCAGGCCGGCGAGTTCCGTCATCAACGGCAACTTGTCGACGACGCAAACGCCCATCGCGAATGCGGGCGCGAGTCAGATGCTGAACTCGCCGGATTATGCGCGCATTCTGCTGCTGAACGGAAACGGAACGGGGTATTTGTACGACGCCCTGGCGGATTCGTTCACGACATCGCGCCAACTGTTCAATGCGCCGATCACGGGCTATTACGGTCCGCTGGGGGCGGCGCCCTTGGGCGGATATCTGCTGGCCAACAACCTGGTGCTGAACTCTTCGTTGACGCCGCTGCCGGGCGTGAGCAGCCAGCGTAACATCGTGGCGGTGGCGCCGTTGGATCAAAACTCGTTTGTGCGCCTGACGACTTCGGTGCGCGCGAACCTTACGACAGTCACCCGCGACGACCGCCGGGCGACGTTAGAGGCGGTGGACATCGCCTCTGGAGCGGACTCCTTGGTGGGCGTCATGCCGGAAAATCCGGTGTTCCAGGTCTTCGGAACGTCGCGGCAGCAGGTTCCGCCGCGCCTGATGGCCGTGGATTCGCAAGGCAACATCTACGCGATCACGATATCGGGTCTCAGCGTTGTCCCCTCCACGCCTTCGGGTTCGGCGACGCGTCCTCAGATCGCCGCCGGCGCCATTCGCAATTCCACGGACGGAACAACGGCGTTCAAGCCGGGCGCGTTCGTGACGGTCACGGGCGCCAATCTGGCGTCAACGGCGACGGCCGATACGCTGCCCGCTCCCACGGTTCTGGGCGGTTCGTGCGTGGTGTTCAACGATGTGGCTCTGCCGCTGTTGCAAACCTCCGGCGGCCAGATGTCGGCGCAGATTCCAGACACGGTTCGTCCCGGACTGAATGTCGTGCAGGTCCGCTCACTCGCGACTGCGCAACAGAGCGACCCCATCGTGGTCACCGTTCAGCGATAATGTCGTGATGCACATCACGCGGCGGAGCTTCGTCACGGGCTTGGGCGCGCCCCTGATTTTGGGAGCCAGCGATAAAGCAGAATCCAAGCTGCCTGTTCTGGGCGAAGGCGGGCACAAGTACGAAGCCATCCACGATTGGGGTAACCTGCCGGCCGGCATCCAATACGGCAACACCCACGGCGTGTGTCAGGACTCGCTGGGCCGCATCTACGTGCATCACACGGTGAACAAGTCGAGCGAGAGCCACGACAGCATGGTCGTGTTCGACGACAAGGGCAAGTTCATCAAGAGTTGGGGCAAGGAGTTCGAAGGCGGCGCACACGGGCTTCATATCCGCAAGGAAGGCAGTACCGAGTTCCTGTACCTGTGCGATACGAAGCGAGCCATTGTGGTGAAAACCACTTTGGATGGCGAAGAGGTTTTCACGCTCAGGTACCCGACGGAATCCGAAGCCTATCCGGTGAAGCCCGACGGAACGCCCGCCGTGAAATACAGCCCCACGAACCTCGCGATCGCGCCGAACGGTGACATTTACGTCGGCGATGGCTACGGATCGAGCTTCGTCAACCAGTACAACAGCAAGGGCGAGTATATTCGAACGTTTGGCGGCAAGGGCAAGGAAGCCGGCCAGCTCGATTGCCCGCACGGCATCCTGGTGGACACGCGCGGGACGCAACCGGTGCTGGTAATCGCCGACCGAGGCAACAAGCGGCTGCAGCGCTTCACGCTCGACGGCAAGCACATCGATTTCGTGAACGGCGTCAGCATGCCGTGCCATTTCCATGTCTTCAAGAACGGAGACATGGTGGTGCCGGATCTCGACGCGCGCGTCACGTTGATGGACCGCAATAATAACGTGATCACGACGCTGGGCGCGGACGATTCCAAGACCTGGGGTACGCTTCGCAAGGAGCCGCGCGACAAATTCATTCCCGGCAAATTCATCTGCCCGCACGGTGCCTGTTTCGACCGCGATGGAAACATTTTCGTCGTCGAATGGGTGGAAGTCGGCCGCGTGACGAAGTTGCGCCGGGTCGCCTGATTCAGCGGGCCAGGTAACAGCGCATGCGCTCGACGGCTTCGTCGAGATTCGCGATGGAATTAGCCATACTGAAGCGCAGGAAACCCTCGCCGTGCGGGCCGAACGCAGCGCCGCTCAAGCAAGCCACGCCCGCCTCGTTCAACAGCGCCGCGGCGAGATCGTTCGATGCGCGACCCGTACCCGTGATGTTCGGGAACGCATAGAACGCTCCTTCCGGAAGCGCACAACGGAAGCCCGGGATCGTGTTCAGGCCGGCGATGAAGCGGTCGCGCCGCTTGTGGAACTCGGCCACCATTGTCGTTACGTCGTCCTGCGGGCCGTTCAGCGCTTCGACGCCCGCAATCTGCGTGAACGTCGCGGTGCACGAGTTCGAGTTCACCATCAACTTGTTCACCGCCTCCGCAAGCTCGCGAACGGGCATGACGCCGTAGCCCAACCGCCATCCGGTCATCGCGTACGTCTTCGAGAATCCGTCGAGAATCACGGTCTTTCCGAGCATCCCGGGAACCGAGGCGATCGACAGCGGCCGCTCGCCGAAATAGATGCGCGAGTAAATCTCGTCGGAGAGAACTAAGAGATCGCGATCGCGCACCAGCGCCGCGATTTCCCGAATGTCGTTCTCGGGGATCACTCCGCCCGTCGGGTTCTGCGGCGAATTCAACAGTACAAGCCGTGTCCGATCGCTCAGACATCTTTTGAACTCGTCGAGGTCGAACGAGAATACGCGTTCCTCGACGAGCGGCACGGGAACCGGCGTTGCGCGGCAGAAGCGCACCATCGACTCGTAAATCGGGAAGCCCGGATCGGGAAAGATCACCTCATCGCCCGGCTCCAGCGCGGCCAGCATGACGAAGAACAGGATGGGCTTCGCACCCGGTGTCACGCAAACGAGATCCGGGTCGACTGTAATCCCGCGCGTTGCGCCGATGTATGCCGCTATCGCCTCGCGCAACTCAGGCAGGCCCTGTGTCGGTCCGTAGTGTGTAAAGCCCGCGTCCAAGGCGCGTTTGCCTGCCTCGACAACATTGCGCGGCGTTTCGAAATCCGGCTCGCCGATCTCAAGGTGAACGATCTTGCGGCCCTGCGCTTCGAGGGCGCGGGCTCTCGAGAGCACCTCGAAAGCCCCTTCCACCCGAAGCCGGCCAATCCGTTGGGCGATGTTCATGCGGGCCTGGTGAAGCAGGGGACGCCGTTGCGGAATTCCGCGAATATCACGCGATCGCCGATCGAAACGTTGTCGCCTAGAATGCGCACCGTGAGCCGTCCGCCCTCGTCGAGATCGATCATCGCGATCTGATACGGCACGTCGTCGATGAAGGCATCGGGCGCCGAGAACACGACCGTATCGGTGTACACGGTGCCGCCCGAGGGTTGGGCGGTTTGCGATAGAACCGGTTCGGGCAAAGTAGCGATGCTCATGCGGCCGCCAGTATCGTAACCACAGCGGTTGCGCCCGAGCCGCCCAGATTCTGCGCGAGTCCGATCTCGTGCTTCTTCACCTGTCGCGTACCGGCATCGGCGCGCAACTGCTGCACCACGTCGCAGATTTGTCCCACGCCGGTCGCACCCACCGGGTGCCCCTTCGACTTCAGCCCGCCACTCGTGTTTACAGGCTTAACGCCATCGAGCGCGGTGCAGCCCTCGAGCGCGAACGGGCCGCCCTGACCCTTTTTGACGAAACCCAAATCTTCGGTGGCAATGATTTCGGCAATCGTGAAGCAGTCGTGCAGTTCGGCGACATCGATCTGATCGGGGCCGACTCCGGCCATCTTGTACGCCTTCTCACCGGCGTACCGGACCGCGTCGAAGGTCGTGATATCGGCCTTGCGATCGAGTGCCACGTGATCCGAGGTTTGCGCCAACCCGATCACGCGCACCGGAACTCCGGTGAACTCGTGCGCACGTTCGAGCGGCACGATCAGAACCGACGCCGCACCGTCGCTCACCAGCGAGCAATCGTAAACCGACAGCGGGTCAGCGATGGGCTTGCCCGATAAAGCCTGCTCGATCGTGATCGCCTTGCGCATGTGGGCGTATTCGTTTTTCAGGCCGTTGGCGTGATTCTTGACCGCCACCGCTGCGAGGTGTTTGCGATTCGTTCCGTACTGGAACATGTGACGGCGCGCAATCATCGCGAAGAGGGCGGGGAAGGTCGCGCCGGCCTTCACTTCGCCGGAGCAATCGCCCGCGCCCGCAAGAATTTCGGCGACGCGCGGGGTAGATTGCGACGTCATTTTTTCGACGCCGCTTACCAGAACGACATCGTACAACCCTGCGCCGACGGCCGATACTGCGTGAAAGAAAGCCGATCCGCTCGATGCGCACGCTGCTTCAAAGCGCGTTGCGGGTACGCGGGTGATGCCCATCGCTCCAGCGATGTAGGGCGCGAGGTGGTTCTGGCCGACGAACTGAGGCCCCGCGAAGTTCCCCAGGTAGAAGGCTTCCACCTGGTCCGGAGTGGCCCCGGCGTTCTCCAGTGCTTTCGCGCCGGCTTCCACCGCGAGCGAGCGCAAATCGCGGTCCGGAAATGCGCCAAACCGGGTCTTGCCGATCCCGATCACCGCCACAGGTCTCATGTAAATAAGATTCGCATGGCGATGAACGGGCCGCAAGATTACGCAATCGACAGGAATAGCGGGAGCCGCCGATGAATACCAATGACTGCTTTGTTCAGGTTCTCCTGGCGGCAGTTATACGCGTTCGTCGGCGTTGTTCTGAAGACAATTAAGCCGCAGATGAACACCGATTAACGCGGATAACGCTGCGGCTCACAGGTTCGGGCGGTTATCGGCGTTCATCGGCGTACATCGGCGGACCCATGTTGTTAGTCTGGTTCGGGCCAGGTGACACTTGCATCACCTCAGCTCATTGCTATGCCGCCCAATTTGGATTCATCCGTGGATTGTGATTCACTTCGTGGGCCCCCGCTCAAGGCCGGATCGCGTAATCGGGCCAGCACGTCAACTCATCCCCCTGCTCGCCGAACACGCGGATGCCGCTCGCAGCCGACGATGCCGGCGGCGCGAACCTCGGATCGAGAATGCGGGCGATCTGGTCGCGAGCGCCTTCGATATGCGCGCGCGTCTCGCGATCGGCTGTCTTGGCCAGAGCGGCTCCGAGCGCCGTGTTCAACGTACGCAACTCGGCGCGATAGAGCGGCTTCTCGTCGCCGCTCGAGGCGAACATGCTGGCAAACGAGGCAGGCAGGCCCACCGGAAGAGTCATCGCGGGCCCGTTCAGCTTCGTGTTCACCACATCGAGATAGGCGCGCTGCAGATTGCGCCGGTACGCGTCGATCTTGACGCGCGGCGAATCCAGCTCCTTCCAGACGCCCTTGCGCACATCTCCCAGGAATTCGACCGGCGTGTAAGCCGAGTTTCCGTCAATCGCTTCCTGCTCCACCAGCCGGGCGAATCGCGAGCTGCTCAAAACATTATTGAGCACCGCGTTTTGGGCGTTGCGAATGCGGTTCAACGCTCCGATCGGCTCGATCCGGCGCAGGATGTCCCGATCCAGCGCCCAGTTCGGCGTAGCGAAGGCGTTGGCGTTCAGGAAGTTCACGGCCTCGATCTGCCGGGCTTTCGGAACCGGAGTGAACAACACGCCTTCTTGTCCAACGTACTTCTCCTGCGAGTTGAATCCGCCCACGATCGCCGCGACGTGGCCCAACTCGAGCACCCATTGGCCGAGCATACGGCTGTAAATCTCGGCCAAGTCGTCGTACGACTCGCCCTGCTTATAGGTCGTGGCCGGCATCAGCATCCTGGCCACTCGCTGCAGGTTCTTCATTCCGAGCGCCGTCGATTTCACGGCATCCGCGTCGCCCACAGCCTCGGTCAGCTCGCCCGGATCAGAACCGCCCGAGCCGGCCGTTGAAAACCGGAACCACGGCGTCGTGTCCTGCTCCCGCGCCCACTTGTCGAGCGTAGGCTTTTCGGCGTCCGCGCTCTTGGCGTCCGGAATCGGCGCGTATCCCCAGCGCGTGGCCCACACGTCATACGGCCCGATGCCCGGAATCAAATTCTCAGGATCGATGTTGTCCTCCGGTTGAGCGACGTAGTTGAAGCGCGAATAGTCCATGATCGACGGCGCGTGGCCCATCTTTTTCACCCACTCGCGGTCGCGCACCTTCTCCTGCGGGTACATCGAGCTCGCCTTCATATTGTGCTGGAAGCCGAGCGTGTGTCCCACTTCATGAGCGCAGACGAACTGCACCAGCTTGCCCATGAGCTCGTCGGGCAGCGGCAGCTTCTGCGCGCGGGGATCGAGCGGACCGGCTTGAACGAAGTACCACGAACGCGCCAGGTTCATCACGTTGTGATAGAACTGAATGTCCGCGTCGAGAATCTCGCCCGTGCGCGGATCGTGAATGTGCGGACCCACCGCGTTCTCGATCGTCGAAGGCAGCCAGCGAATCACCGAATAGCGCGCGTCCTCGGGACTCCAATCCGGGTCCTGCTCAGGCGTCGGGGCCATCTTCGCGATAATCGCATTCTTGAAACCCGCGGCTTCGAACGCCTTCTGCCAGCTCTCGACGCCCGCCTTCATATAAGGGACGTACTTGGTGGGCGTCGCCGAATCGATCCAGTACACAATCGGCTTCACGGGTTCGGATAACGCCGCGGTGGGATCCTTCTTCTCCAAACGCCAGCGCGTAATGTACCGCCGCTTCGGCGCGCGCTGCTCGTCCTGGCTGTAGTCGGTCTGCGTCACCGAAAAGTATCCGACGCGCTCGTCCACCAGGCGCGGCTGCATCGGCTTTTCGGGCAGTTTGACCATGCTGTAGTGCAGAACCACCGTCGCGCTTCCAGGACGCATCCCGGCGCCGGCAAACGGATTCACCGGCGACTGCGGCATGCCGGGCGGCGTGGGATTTTTGGTGTAAGTGTGTGACGCTTCCGCCTCGATGTTCTCCGGGTAAGGCGATACGCGCTCGATAAACGACCGTGTAGTGTCCATCATCGTCGCGTTCAACCGCTGCTTGGCGCTGAATTCGAAAACGTCGGTGGTGAACAGGCGCGTCACTTCGATGACGGCCGTGCCCTGCTTCCCGAACGCGGCGATGGGGAATGCCATCACGATCGCATCGTTGTTGGCCGCCTTCACCGCCTGTGCGATCGGCTGCTTGGCATCCGCGACGACTTCGTAGTTTATCTCGCGAAGGTAAAGCTTGTTACCGCTTCGCTCCCAACGGATGACACGGCTGCCCAGCGCCTGACCACCATAGCCGACGCCATTCGTCGTCTTGGAGATTTGAGTGACCCACAAGAATTCTTTATTTAACTGATCTTTGGGGATTTCGTAGTAGTACTTGTCTTTGACTTGATGGACGGTAAATAGACCGCTTTTCGACTTCGCGTCTTTGGTGATCACCTTCTCGTAGGGCTGGGGATCCTGGGTTGGCGGCGTGAATCCGGGACGTCCGGTCGCGCCGGCGGCTGGCGGTTGGGCAGGGTTATCGGTAGGCATGGGAGGCGCCGGGTCTTGCGCGACCAACAGCGCCGCCGCGCCGAATACAAACAAAACGGCAGACGTGCGTGAATTCATCGTTCTCACTTCCTTCCGGACGGGGAACGATCATCTTATCAGGAATCGCCTACCGTCGGATCATTTGTGGCGTAGTCTCCGGACGTGCTTCAATGCGGATTGCAGTTGTCTGATTGAGTTACAAATGAACGACGAACCGAAACGCGGCCCAGGCATGCAGCCGATGTTCCTTCCGGATGTGGAGCGCTGCACGACGCCCTCGCCCTACACAACAATGATTCGCGGCCGCCTGAACGCCGGTCTCGAATATCCGCAGATCTGGCACATGTTCGCCTTTCTGCCGAAAGCGACGGAGCACCTGGCGCGATTCACTCAGGAAATCCTGCGCGGCGAGGCTCCGATGAGCCCCGGCATCCGCGAATTGATTGCCGCATACACTTCCTACCGCAACGATTGTCTGTTTTGACTGAAATCCCACGCCGCAGTTGCGGCCGAATTATTGGGCAGCGAAGAACTGGTATGGGGTGTACTGCGCGATCTCGAAACATCCGCGCTGGACGAGAAGCACAAGGCACTGTTTCGCTTTGTGCGCCGTGTGAATGAAGAATCGCCAAAGATCACCGCGGACGACATGACACCCCTGCGCGCCGCGGGCTGGGACGACGAGGCAATCTATTTCGCCATCACGGTGTGTGCTCTGTTCAATTTCTACAATCGTTGGATCGACGCAAGCGGCGTTCACGCCTTGTCTGAAGAAGCGCACCGCGAAGGCGGCAAGAGGACCGCTCTACACGGCTACGCCCGCAGTTAGCGTTGTTGTCCGCATACCCATTTGCGCTACCCTAGCTGTTCCATGCCACCACTGTCCGGCATCCGCGTACTCGACTTCACTCACGCGCTTGCAGGCCCGTACTGCACGCTGCTCATGGCCCAGTACGGCGCCGACGTCTACAAGATCGAATCGCCGGGGTCCGGTGACATCGGACGCGGATGGGGACCGCCGTTTACCGGTGAACAGTCCTCATTCTTCCTGGGTGTCAATGCCGGCAAGCGAGGCGTCGCTATTAATCTGAAACACCCGCGCGGGTTGGAACTGTGTCTCGAGTTAGCCGGGCACGCCGATGTTGTGATCGAGAATTTCCGCCCCGGCACAATGGAACGGCTGGGGCTGGGCTACGCAGCGGTGCGGGCGCGGAATGCCGGCGTGATCTATTGCTCCATCTCCGGTTACGGCCAGAATGGACCCGCACGCGACGACCCCGCCATGGACCTAATCCTGCAAGCCGCCAGCGGGTTGATCAGCGTTACTGGCACCGAGTCCGGCGACACCGTACGCTGTGGACACTCGGTGGCCGACGTCACAGCGGGCATGTTCGCGCTGATCGGAATTCTGATGGCGCTCAAAGCCCGTGAACAATCGGGCGAGGGCCAGTTCGTGGACGTCTCCATGTTCGACTCAATGATCTCGGCGATGACCTCGAATTTCACGAACTATCTCGGATCGGGCGTCGAACCACATCCGCGCGGAACCGCGTTCGCGTCCATCGTTCCGTACCGCACATTTGCCACCTCTGACGGCGAGGTAGCCATCGCCGTGGGCAGCGAGAAGCTATGGCCGGTGTTCTGCGAAGCTATCGGTCAGCCCCAACTCGCGCCGGATCCCGACTACGCGACCAATGCCCTGCGCGTGAAGAATCGAGGCGTGTTGGAACCGATGCTCGCCAAGTTATTCCGAGGCGCCACGTCCGACTTGTGGACCGCGCGCCTGGTTGCCGCGGGAGTGCCGTGCTCGCCGGTGCGCAGCATTTCCTCCGTGGTCCACCACGAGCAGTCCGCCGCGCGCGAGATGTTCCCCGTCATCGACGGATCCGCGCAGTTGACCGGATTGCCGCTGAAGTTCTCGGCGACCCCAGGCTCGGTCCAAGCGAAAGCTCCGGTGTTAGGTCAGCACACACGCGCGGTTCTCGCAGACTTGCTCGGACTGGATAGAGACAGTCTGGATCGATTGGAAGCCGAGGGAGTGGTGGCCGCATCCTGACTACACAGCTTCGTGCTCTCGCCGCCCTTGTGCCGCTGACCGCTGCGGTCTTCCCTGCGTCGTACCGATTTGACGCAGTTTGGGACGGCAGCCGCCCGATGCGCGTGTCGTGGCGTGGCTTCGCGCACAGGAGCGAGACATCGCCGTCGATCCGGTCATTCTCGGCGAACTGCGATTCGGGATTCATGTCCTTCCCAAGGAAAGGAAGCGGACCGCCCTGGAACGTTGGTTCAACGAGCGGGTCGGGCGTCTGCATTGCCTGCCCTGGGACGCGGACACGGGCCTGAAAACGGCGGAACTGCTGGCGCGTCTTCGCCCCCCCGGGAAAGCCATGCCGATCAAAGAGAGCCTCATCGCGGCGACTGCGGTGGGATTCAACAAATTCCGGTTCTGAGGGCACTTCTGGCCTGTCAGGACGGCGGGTTAATCGCTTTGCGGAGGTCCTTCAGCAGCAAGAGCAGTTGGTATGGATCGACCGGAGATTCCTCAAACCCAAAGTGCTGATAGAAACGACGGGTCACGTCGTCAATCGCATGAACCATGAGGGCACGGACGGCGACGATGTCAGCCGCTTCTTCAATGCGCGACAGTGCGTCAAAGAGCAGGGCCTTGCCGAGCCCTTTTCCCTGTTGAGTTCGATCCACAGCAAGTCTTGCCAGCAGCACGATGCCGATCGGATGATTGGCGAGGCCCCTGGCGATCCGCCGCGGGCTCTCGTGCTTGTACACGGAACCGGTCGTGAGCGCGTAGTAACCGACGGTCCGGCTGCCGTCGAGCGCTACGTAGGTCTTCGCGGAACCCGACTGCTGATTCGTCCAAGCGTATTTTTGCAGCCACAGGTTCAACGTTGGATTGCCGCAATCGAATTCACTCAAGTCGCTTTCGCGGATCAGTTTGTCAATGACGAATTCAGGCTCCGGGTCCGTCTTCATGATCTGCGCTTCGCCACGTGCGGCTCCGTAAATAGCTAGCGGAACCGGGGTTTATCCTTCGCTGGCCGGTCTAAAGCCGACATGAAGGCCTTCCACTGTTTTTCGTCGAGTACGAACCGGGTTTGGTCGGCGAGGGTTTGTTCAGCTTTTTCGCAGGCGCTGCGCATGATGAACTCGGTGACGTTGATCCCTTGCCGTTCGGCGGCAACCTTGATCAACGTCTCTTCCGAGACGGTGGCTCGCAGTTGGAAGCGGCGGTCACGTCATTGGTCTGGCGTCGAAAGGGCCATGATCTCTCCCGGATTCCATTGTACTGCCACTGTACTCCGCGGGCGAGAGGATTCATGGGGGAAAACGTAATGCGTTGCCGCGCCATCCGCTGAAACTGAAAGGTCGCTTTCCAGGAAATGTCGCCTCCCCATCTTCGAGCAGATTCACCACCCCAGTTGAATACGTCACATCAGGGGGCGGACCCGAGCCCGTGTTTCCTCAAGGAAATAGGGCACTGGGCAAAGACCCGGGTCAAAGCACGTTGAACAGCAGTTTGAATCCGTAATCCATATGAAGCTGTTGATGGCAATGGAAAAGCGTTAAGCCGTCCATTGCAGGCGTCACATCCACCTCGATCTGCTTGAAGCCTTTCACCAGGACGACATCTTTCAAAATACCGGCCGTGGGCTTGCCGTGCACCTTAGTCAGCTCGAAGCTATTACGGTGCAGGTGAATGGGGTGAGCATCATCGGTTTGGTTGTCGAATAGGAGCCGGTAGCGCTTGCCTTTATACAGCGTTCGCGGCTGGGCTCTTTCATCGAAGCTATTCCCGTTGATCGTCCAGCGATTGAATCCTCCCGTGCCGCCATTAATCTTCCCGAACGCCAGAGAAATCGTTTCATCAGGGTTCTGTGCGGTGCGGCTTTGTCCGAAGAGCGTGTAATCCCACGGCTTTCTCCGCGGCTTCACCCATCGGGGTGCCCCGGTCTTATTCGCGTATTCGACGACAATTCCCATCCCATTCTTGCGGTCGTCATCCTTGGGCGTACCGAGCACCCACACCCCGGGATTCTTCATCTCGACGACGGCCGAGATCCGTTCGGCCGTGCCGAGTTCGAGCACCTCCACGGATTGCGGCTGAGGCACGGGATTCCCGTCCAGGGCGACAACTTGAAACTGGTGGCCAGGTAAAGCGAGCTGGATGTTTTCGGTCGCACTCGCATTCAGGAAGTGGAATAGGATGCGCTGGCCCTCCTTCACTCGCACCGGCTCTCCGTATCCGAGACACTTGCCGTTGATCGTGAAACGCTGGTAGCCGATTTCCCATCCGTTCGGCTTCCCCTGCTTTTGTTGAGCCTCCTTCGTCTTGCGCTCGGTGTCCGCGTCCCTTGGATCGCCCTCTTCCATCTCTTCAGCCCCGAAGAACGGCTCAAATTCGTGAGTTGCCAGGAATACCTCCTGATCGTACTGGCCGGGGTTGTTCCGGGGCTCGATGTAGACGAATCCGAACTGCCCCGTGTAGGTTCCACGGTTGAGATCAGCCATCGACATGACGTGGGTGTGAACGAAGCGCGCTCCCGCGGGCTGAGGCGTCAATTGGTATCGGATATGAGCGTGGGCCGGTACTTCAAGGCTCCTCTCTTCCGCCGCTCCGTCAACGGACGCCGGAATGATCTGACCATGCCAGTGGACTAACTCCGGGGTATCCGTCTCGTTAAACAGATCGACGGTTGCGGGAATGCCCTCGCGAAAGCGGATGAGCGGCCCCGGCACCGATCCGCTATATCCGGTAGTGCTGATCGTGTGTTCCCTGGCAATATCGGCCAACACAGGACCGATGCGCAGAGTGACGTCGGCCGGGCTGCTGGGTACAGCCCGTTGGGACCCCGTGCTGCTTGCCCCAGTGTTCACCCCGCGATTGCACCCGCCGAGCAGCAGGGCGGATGCTGTCGCAGCATCGGCAAGGAAATTACGCCGCGTCTTTTCATTCATGATCTGACCTCTCCTAACAGCCTGTGGTAAAAGTCGCCGAACGTGGCCCGAACATGTCACCTATGAAATGTTCCAGACGTCATAGATAGTATGGCGATGGGCAGGCGCAAACCGAAGCAAGAACCACTGTTTTTCAGCGCCCAGGAGATCCCGA
>JBBQGC010000064.1:0-28387 GCA_038322705.1 Bryobacterales bacterium
CGGCGTGAAATGGGCAGAACTTGACCTTCACAGACGCGGTACAACGCGCTGCCAGCGGGTGCTTGATGGTTTAGGTACCCCCGAAAACTGACCGAAATCCCCATACTGCTCCAGAAGACACTTTAACCACGGGCTGCTAGCCGAGTGCGGAGTTCGCCTTGTAATGGTAGAGCGATTGCCTCAAGCTAAGACCGACGGCGCTTGCTGCTGGCTCAATGATGACTCTCCCGTCATCGGAATGTCCTTGCGGAAAGACCGAATCGACACTTTTTGGTTCGTATTGCGTCACGAGATTGAGCATGTTCTTCAAGGCGACCGACATGCAGCGATTATCGACGCTGACCTGGAAGGCATCCGAGCTGGTATCGGCGAGGATCTACCTCCCGAGGAGAGAGCAGCGAACGCGGCTGCATCGACTTTTTGTGTACCCAACCAAAAGCTCATCTTGTTCATGAAGAGAAAGCACCCCTTCTACTACGAAAAGGATGTAATCGCGTTTGCTCAAACCGCGACGCGACATCCTGGGTTGGTGATAGGGCAAATGCAATTCAGACTAAACGACTATAGGTATCTCGCTAGGAAGGCCGCTGTCTATAAGATTCGCAATCATGTGCTTCCAGAAGCTATTGCCGATGGTTGGGGCCAGGCGATTCGGGCAAATCACTAACTGGGAGAACTACGCTGACGAAAACGGAATCGCTACGGCAAGCATGGCATCATTATGAAGCCTCGCACGATCACCTTCCGACGAACACACGCGAAGTCTATGCATGGGCGGTCTCGCGTGGCACCTTGGAGTTACCTGACATTGGCCCGCTTGATATAGGTGCGGATCAGATGCTCAGGCGTTGCGCACGGAAATTAAGACCGACGCGAAGGGACGACGATCCCGCCAATCACACTGTAAGAGCGACACGGTCTGGCGTTCAATACACCTTCTGCGGTGTCCTTGGCTATGCCGATCATAGCCATATGGAAAAGGCATTCGCCCAGCGTCGCGACCAGATATCGGAGACTGCGCCCAGCTCAAGCTGACTTTGATGTATATAACGAACTCAACGCAGGGAAACTCCCCGAAATTCAGCTCGTATTAGACTCTGCTGGCGACGTAGCGGAGCGAGAGACAATGG
The DNA here is from genome assembly GCA_038322705.1 of Bryobacterales bacterium. GTDB lineage: Bacteria > Acidobacteriota > Terriglobia > Bryobacterales > Bryobacteraceae > TMP-7. The sequence continues at coordinate 1,131 of JBBQGC010000064.1, forward strand.
TGCGGTTCAAAGCCGCCTAGCCTACCCCAGCGGGCCTTTGCTGCTTTCTTCGCAATCGACTTTCGCTTCGCGGGCGTCAACGCCGCCGCCCTTAGCGCCCCCGAGTTTCCCGAGCGCTACCGCTGCCGGATTCTTCGTCGGCTTCTCCAGCGGCGTCCCGTCCATGTGTTCGCCGATGGCCTGCTCGACTACGCGGAGCGCCGCGCGCGGGAAGTCGTGGTCCTTTGGTTTGCTGGAACGGGTAGGCAACACTGACCGTTGCCACCGGATTCGCCGCAGCTAAGACCGGTAAGAACGCGACCGTGCCTGCCACCATGAACGTAACTGATTACGGCCAGAGCCACGACGGAAATATTGCTTCATGGCATGAGAAATTTGATAGCAGCCTGATGACAGCGGCCCACCGCAAGCTGCCAATGGGCACAAAGTTGACACTAACCAATCCGGCCAACGAGAAGAGCGTGGTGGTGAGAGTGGACGACCGGGGAACATACACCAAAGGGCGCGACCTGAACATTACGCGAAAGGCCGCCGGGGAACTCGGTTTTCTGAAGGAAGGTCACGCGAAGCTGAAGGTGGAACAGGTCCAGTAACGGCCGGGCTATACCGGCGTAATGCCACCGCTATCGATAAAGCTCTTACACGCCGGATACTTCACATAACAAAACAGCGCGTGAATGCTCGTGTAAGGAACGCCCAGCACCGCCATCGAATCGAAGAACGGCGGCCAGTCGTCGTGATGCTGCCAGTAATGCGCCCCGCGCGCGTAGAAGACGCCGCAGCGATAGCCATACGCAAGCCCGTCGCTCTTCGACAAGGCAGTCAGGGTCAGCTCATTCCATTGAAACCAGAATTCGATGAATGGAAACGTTTGCGCGGTATCGATCAGTCCTTTGTCCATGCCGTCTCTTTCTGGGTACGATTACAGCAGCGTTATAGGATCCACGTCAATCACCAGCGATGTCGGACCCCACTTCCGCTCTAGCGCAAAACGCCGCATCTGGTTCAACAGGTCATTCAGCGTCTTCCGGTCGGAGCTTTTGATCAACAACTGATACCGGAACTCATTCTTCAAACGCGGCACCGGAGCCTCGGCGGGCCCCAGCACTTTGATCGTCTCGGGCGATGGAATCAGCAGATGTCCTAACTCGACGCTCATCCGGTGCGCGTCTTCCTGTTTGGCGCTACGCACGAGAATATTCGCCAGCGCGGCAAACGGCGGGTAACGCATGGTTCGCCGGAATTGAAGCTCTTTCTCGTAGAACAACGGATAGTTCTGCTGTGCCGCGAATTTGACTGCATAATGATCGGGATTGATGGTTTGAATGAGTACAATTCCCGGTAGAGTACCGCGTCCCGCGCGTCCCGCGGCTTGAGTCAGCAATTGAAACGTCCGCTCGGCGGAACGGAAATCGGGCAGCCCGAGTCCGGTATCGGCCGATATGACGCCGACCAAAGTGACATTCGGAATGTCATGACCCTTGGCGATCATTTGAGTGCCGACGAGAATGTCGAAGCTGCCCTCGCGGAACCCTTGCAGGATCGTTTCGAAGTGCCGCTTGCCGCCGACCGTGTCGCGATCCATGCGTGCAATGCGAGCCTCCGGAAATGTGCGGTGTAACTCGTCTTCAACCCGCTCACTCCCGGTCCCGATGAATTGTATGTATTCGCTGTCGCATTTAGGACACTTGCTCGGCACCCGTTCGGCATAATTGCAGTAGTGGCACAGCATGCGCCGGTCGCGGCGGTGATAAGTCAGCGTCACCGAACAGTTCACACACTCCAGTCGTTCACCACAACTGCGGCATGCGACGAAACTCGAGAATCCGCGTCGGTTCAACAGCAGCATTGTCTGCTCGCCATTCTCTAACCGGTGGCCGATCGCATCCAGCATTCGCCGCGAAAACGTGTTCTGCTTGCGCGTCTCGAGAAACTCCTGCCGCATGTCGATCAATTCCACCTCCGGCATGGGTCGCTTCTCAATCCGCTCCGGCAAGTCGAGCTTCGTGTACTTGCCGCGGTCGACATTGAACCGCGTCTCAAGACTGGGCGTTGCCGAGCCGAGCACCACGCACGCTCCCGCCTGTTGCGCCCGCACGACAGCGACATCGCGGCCGTTATAACGCGGCGTCTCCTGCTGCTTATAGCTGCCGTCGTGCTCCTCATCGACGATGATCAACCCCAGATTCTGAACGGGCGCAAAGACTCCCGACCGCGTGCCGACCACGACTCCCGCGCCTCCCGTTCGAATGCGGCGCCACTGCTCCGCGCGTTCGGCGTCGCTGAATGCCGAGTGCAGGATCGCAACCCGGTCTCCGAAGCGGTCGAAAAACTGGCCCGCCATCGCAGGCGTCAATCCGATCTCGGGCACCAGCAGCAACACGCCACGCCCCAGCGCGAGTGCCGCGTCGATCGATCTCAAATACACTTCCGTCTTGCCCGAACCAGTCACGCCTTCGAGCAGCATCGCTTTGAAACAGGCGGCTTCCACCGCTTCGTTGATCTGCTGATAAGCGGCAAGTTGGTGCGGATTCAGCGTGCGCGCCGGCGCCGCGTAACTGTGCCCCTGGATCACTCCTTCCGTCCGCAACGACACCGCATTCTTCCGGGCCAGCGATCGCGCCGCCTCACTCGCCTTCTTCACCTGCGCCTCTACCTCGCCCAGGTTGTGACTTCCGGGATGCAATTCGAGATACGCTATCAGCTCGCGTTCGGGCTTGTTGAACTTGCCGGGCGCGCGAGCCTCCAACAGCTCCACGCGGAGCCGTGCGGCCGAGGCTCGCAACGGATCGCGCTGCGCCTCGACATCCTCAACTTCGACGAAGCCCTTCTTCACCAGCGACCGCAGAACCGCCGGTGCATTCTCGATCTTTCTCGTCAAGTAGGAAGCGCTCAAGGGACGCGATTCGAGCAGCCGCATCGTCGCCACCACCGGCTCTTCGCTGCTCGCGCCCAACAGCAACTGCTTGGCGGCATCGCGGCCGGCATCGGTGAGCGCGTACATCTTGCCCCGCCGCATCTCACCGGCAAGCGGCATCATCCCGCGCAACACTTCTCCGAGCGGAGCGCAATAGTACGAAGCGATCCACGCCCCGAGCGCGAGCATGCTCTCATCGAGCGCCGGAGTCTCGTCCAGCAAATGGAGCACCGCGCGCGCGGAAACCTCCGGCGGCTCATCGTGCACACGCAGCACGACACCGGTCAGCTTACGCGGGCCGAATGGCACCGTTACTCTGCATCCGCGCTGCACGCGATGTTGCAGCGTCTCCGCCAGCGCGTAAGTGAACGGCTGATCGAGCGGCACCGGCAGACTTACATCGCAGTAGGAATTCATCCCCGGTTCAAGCAGACCCGATGCATGACTCCATGGTAAAGGCCGTTCAAATAGACTCGCTTGCGCCACCCAAATGAGTGGCCGTGAACTCGCGAACTTCTCGCATCTTCATGACCGCTTGTTACACTTTCTATTTACCCCATGAAAGCCGTCTTTGTCGATCAACCCGGTGGTCCCGAAAACCTGAAATACGCCGATCTGCCCGATCCGAAGCCTGGACCCGGCCAGGCGCTCGTGCGCATCGCCGCCTCAGGCGTCAACTTCATCGACATCTATTTCCGCACGGGCCTGTACAAGGCGGATCCGCCGGTCCAGCTCGGCATGGAAGCCGCCGGGATCGTCGAGGCCGTTGGTCCCACTGTGACGGACGTGAAAGCAGGCGATCGCGTCGCGTATGCGATGGCCCGCGGATCTCACGCCGAGTTGGCTGTCGTGCCCGCCTGGCAACTGATCCACGTGCCGGAGAAGTTGGAACTCAAGACCGCGGCCGGCGTCATGTTGCAGGGGATGACCGCGCATTACCTGAGTCATTCGACGTTCCCGCTCAAGCCCGGCGACACTTGCTTGATCAGCGCGGCCGCGGGCGGGGTCGGACTGCTGCTCGTCCAGATGGCGAAAAAGCTCGACGCCAACGTGATCGCGATGGTGGGCAGCGATGCCAAGTCCGAGATGGTGCGCAAGGCCGGCGCGGATCACGTGATTGTGTACACCCGTGAGGAGTTCCCGCCCCAGGTGAAGAAGATCACGGACGGGCGCGGCGCGGACGTGTTCTACGATTCGGTGGGAGCGTCCACATTTCTGCCGGGGCTCGATTGCCTGCGCCCGCGCGGCATGATGGTCACCTATGGAAACGCGAGCGGCCCCGTTCCTGAAATCGCGCCGCTGCTCCTCAATCAGAAAGGATCGCTATTCCTCACCCGCCCCACCCTGGCTCATTACGCGGCGACGCGCGAAGAGCTGCAATGGCGCACGGGCGATATCTTCCGCTGGCTGCTAGAGGGTTCGCTAAACCTGCACATCGAACGCACCTACAAACTTGCGGACGTCGCGCAATCGCAGCGCGATCTGGAATGCCGCAAGACGACAGGCAAGCTGGTGCTCGAACCGTGACCGGGCCGCTCCCCGGCCTCGATCTGAAAAGCACATTCGATTCCGAAAAGCTCGAAGCATTCCTGGTCACCGGATCGGCGAACGTCCGTTATGTTTCGGGCTTCACGGGATCGAACGGCGTTGTCCTGTTCCTGCCGGAGTCGGCCATCTTCTTCACGGATCCGCGATACACGATTCAAGCCGCGCAAGAGGTCAAGTTCAAAACCGTCGTCGTGCCGAAGGGCGGACTCATACCCGCCGTCCTGAAATACATCGCCCGCAAGAAACTGCGGCGCGTGGGCTTTGAAAAGGACCACGTCGCTTACGCGCAATATCTGTCCATGACCTCAGCCTCGAGCATTCGGCTGAAGCCGGTGGACGATGTGATTCTTCAGCGGCGCATGGTGAAGTCGGAAACGGAAATCGAGGCGATCCGGCGTTCGGTGATCACTAATTCGCAGGCGTTCGACAATGCCGTTCGTAAGATAAAGCCCGGCATGCGCGAATCGGAGCTTGCCGCCGAGCTCGAATATCAGATGCGTTGCCTTGGCGCGGACCGTCCCGCCTTCGACACGATCGTTGCCGCGGGCGAGCGCAGCGCCCTTCCGCATGCGCATCCCACTTCGCGTCCCATCAACGGCGATGAACTACTATTGATAGATATGGGCGCAAGCCAGGATGGCTACGCCAGCGACATGACGCGCATGCTCCACATTGGACGGGCATCCCGGCGGACGGCGCAGATGTACGGCGCGGTCCTGGAAGCTCAACTTGCCGCCCTCGATGCCATTCGCCCTGGAGCGACTGCCGGGCAAGTGGACCGCGCGGCGCGTCAGGTTTTGAAAAAACATGGCCTAGCTGAAACGTTTCGCCATTCCACAGGCCACGGCTTGGGTCTGGAGATTCACGAGCCGCCCCGCCTCGGCAAGGGCGACAAGACCCGACTCGCGGTTGGAATGGCTATTACCATTGAACCCGGCGCTTATGTCGAGAACGTTGGCGGAGTACGCATTGAAGACACCGTTGTCGTAACACCGAATGGATGCGACATTCTCACTCCAACGTCCAAGGAATTGATCGCCCTCTGAAATGACCATCGAAGAGATCAAAGAGCTGATTAAGCTCGCCAACGAAAGCGGCATCGCGGAGCTGGAGGTTCAGCGCGGAGACGACCGGGTACGCATCCGCCGCGGTTCTCCGCCGCTTAGCCAGGAGTTTCTGCTACCGGCCGCGCCAGCTTCCGAAGCGGCCGCGCTTCCGCCTTCCCCCACCCCGGGCAACGCACCCCAAACAGAAACCACCGGAGTATCCGCGAAGCCGCACACCTTGGACGAAGGCAATGAACTCGTCAAATCGCCAATTGTCGGCACATATTACGATTCCCCAGCGCCCGGCGCGCCGACGTTCGTCCGTGTGGGTGATGCCGTTGAACCCGGTCAGGTGCTGTGCATCATCGAATCCATGAAGCTGATGAACGAGATCGAGTCCGAAGTAGCGGGCACGATCGTCGCGAAACTCGTCGAGAACGGACGGCCCGTCGAATATGGCGAGGCCCTCTTCGCAATTCGCCCGCGCTGACTCATGTTTCAAAAGGTTCTCATCGCCAACCGCGGCGAGATCGCGCTGCGCGTCATTTGCGCATGCAAGGATCTGGGCATTCGCACGGTGGCCGTTTACTCCGAAGCGGATCGCTATAGTTTGCACGTTCGCTTTGCAGACGAAGCGATCTGCATCGGACCCGCCAAGAGCGCGCGCAGTTATCTCGATATTCCCTCGGTGATCAGCGCCGCCGAGATCACCAACGCCGACGCCGTGCACCCCGGCTACGGGTTCCTGAGCGAGAATCCCGATTTCGCCGAAGTGTGCGAGGCGTGCGGTTTGAAGTTCATCGGTCCGCGCCCCGCCGTGATTCGAACCATGGGGTTGAAGGACCGCGCGCGGCAGGTGATGCACGCCGCAGGTGTTCCGATTCTGCCCGGCAGCGTTGGCACGTTGACCAGCGCCGACGAGGCTCATGAGCTCGCGCGCGAGATCGGACTCCCGGTGATGCTGAAGGCGGCGGCCGGCGGTGGTGGCCGCGGCATGCGCATCGTCCGCGAAGACGCCGAGCTCACAACTCTGTATGCACAAGCCTCCAATGAAGCGGCCGCTGCATTCAGCAACGGCGAGCTGTACATGGAGAAGCTCGTCGAACGGCCGCGCCACATCGAGTTTCAGGTCTTGGCCGACGAGCACGGCAATGTCGAAGTGCTGGGCGAGCGCGAGTGCTCCATTCAACGCCGCCATCAGAAGCTGATCGAAGAGGCGCCTTCTCCCGCGGTCACGCCCGAGCTGCGCGAACGTATCTCGTCCAATTTGAAACAGGCGATGTGCTCGGCCGGATACTCGAACGCGGGCACCGCCGAGTTCCTCATGGACACCGACGGAAGCCTCTACTTCATGGAAGTGAACGCGCGTATCCAGGTGGAACATCCGGTGACGGAATTGATTTCGGGAATCGATCTGGTCAAGAGCCAGATTCTCATCGCGGCTGGCCGGCATCTCGACTCCATCATCCGGCGTCCCGTTCGGCTTTCGGGCCACGCTATCGAGTGCCGCATCAACGCCGAGCACCCCGAAAGTTTCACGCCGTCTCCGGGACGCATCACCGGCTTCAATGTCCCCGGCGGCATCGGCGTCCGCGTCGACACTGCGGCTTACACCGACGGTGTGATCCCCCCGTATTACGATTCATTGGTGGCAAAGCTCATCACCCACGGCACCGACCGCACAGAAGCCATTGCACGCATGAGCCGCGCTCTCGAGATGTTCGTCGTCGAGGGTATCTATACTTCGATTCCGCTGCATCAACGGATCCTGATGCACGAGGATTTCATCGCCGGCGATCTCGATACCAGTTTCCTGACCCGCACCAAGCTGATTCAAACTAAATAGGATGCTCACGCCCGGCGCAAAGTTCGAGCGGCTGATCGAGATCATGTCGCAATTGCGCGCGCCCGGCGGATGCCCCTGGGACCGCGAGCAGGACTTCGACAGCATCAAGAAGTACACGCTGGAAGAGACCTACGAAGTCCTGGATGCCATCGACCGCCGCGACTGGCGCGGGTTGGCGGATGAGCTCGGCGACTTCCTGCTGCAGGCGGTGTTCTACGCGCAGATGGCTTCCGAGCAGGATCTGTTCAACATCTCGGATTGTCTGGATGCGATCAACGCGAAGCTGGTACGGCGTCATCCGCACGTGTTTGCCGACGCAACCGCTGAGACATCGAGCGATGTGAAACGCCGCTGGGACGAGATCAAGCGCGAGGAAAAAGCGGCGCGCGGAGAGGCGCATCACGGGCTGCTCGATGGTGTGCCGCGAGCGATGCCCGCGCTCATTGAGGCTCAGCAGATCTCGTCTAAAGCGGCGCACACCGGTTTCGATTGGGAGAACGCGGAACAGGTATTCGACAAGCTGCACGAAGAGTTGGACGAGCTCTCGCGCGCGCGACAGTCCGCTGTTCAGGGCGATATCGAGGATGAGTTCGGCGATATCCTGTTCGTGCTGGTGAACATCGGACGCCACCTTCGTGTCGACCCGGAGCAGGCATTGCGCCAGGCAAATGCGAAGTTCCGCAAACGCTTCGGCTACATCGAAGAGCGCCTGCGTGAGCGCGGGAAGACTCCGGGCGATTCCGATATCCAGGAGATGGAGGATCTGTGGCAGCAAGCGAAACGCGCCCGGTAATCCAAGTCCGCGCGCTCACTCAACACGCGGAGTTTGAGGAAGCGGTCCGCTTGCAGCAATCCATCTGGGGCTTTGCGGAGATCGACCTGCTGCCCGTGCGCCTGTTTGTCGTTGCAACGAAGGTCGGCGGACAAGCGTTCGGTGCCTACGATGGCGATCGCATGGCCGGCTTCTGTCTCGCGATCCCGGGATTGAAACCGGGCGGCACATATTATCTCCACAGCCACATGCTGGGCGTGGCCAATGAGTATCGCAATGCGGGCGTCGGACGAATACTCAAGTTGGAGCAGAGGAAAGATGCTCTCAACCGCAACATCCACCTGATCGAGTGGACGTTTGATCCGCTCGAAATCAAGAACGCGCATTTCAACATCGAGCGGCTTGGAGCGATCGTGCGGCGTTACTTGCCCAACCAATACGGCACGAGCAGCAGCCATCTGCAAGGCGGTCTGCCCACGGACCGGCTCGTGGCGGAGTGGTGGATCGCGAGTCCCCGAGTGAAGGCGATCGTTGCAGGTGAACCATACCAGCGTCCGCTGATCGAAGAGCGTATTGCGGTGCCCGTGGATATTGCCGAAATCAGAACCGGGCATTCCGGACGCGCGCGCGAAATTCAGGCGCGGATGGGCGAACAGTTCCAGCAGCACTTCGCGCGCGAACTGGCCGTCACAGGATTCGAACGAACCGCGGAGGCAGGAGTCTACCTGATCGGAAAATGGGAATCAAGTTAGATCGAGTTGTTCTTCGTCAGATCCGCATGCCGCTGGTGCACTTCTTCGAAACCAGCTTCGGCCGCACGTCCGAGCGCGACATCGTGCTGGTGGAAGTGGTGGCGGGCGGGATCTCCGGTTGGGGCGAAGTGACCGCGGGCGAGAACCCGTTTTACAACGAGGAATGGACCGAGTCGGCGTGGCGCATCGTGCGCGATTATGTCGCTCCGCGCGCGGTTCACTACGAGTTCGAGTCGGCCGCGAAGGTTGCCGCTCGGAGCGCGCATATACGCGGTCACAATATGGCCCGCGGGGGTTTCGAAGCCGCCATGTGGGATCTCGAAGCGCGTATGGCGAACGTCCCGCTGTGGCAGCACATCGGCGGTGGCGCGCGGATGGAGATTCCGTGCGGAGTTTCGATCGGCATTCAGGATTCCGTCGATCAATTACTCGCCAAGATACAGACAGAACTCGACGCCGGTTATCAGCGGATCAAAATGAAGATCAAGCCCGGTTGGGATGTGGACGTGATCCGCCAAGTGCGGCAGCGATTTCCCGGTATTAAGCTGATGGCTGATGCGAACTCGGCATACACGCTGGATGACATCGAGCATCTGCGGCAGCTCGATAACTTCTACTTGATGATGATCGAGCAGCCGCTCGGTCACGATGAGATCATCGACCACGCTCCATTACAAGCCGCGCTCAACACGCCGGTTTGCCTCGATGAGTGCATCCGTTCCGCGCATCAAGCCGCTCAAGCGATCGACCTGGGCGCGTGCCGCATCATCAACATCAAGCTCGGGCGATCGGGCGGCTTCACTGGATCGAAGCAGATTCACGATGTGGCGATGGCGCGCAAGGTCCCTGTCTGGTGCGGAGGAATGCTCGAAGCTGGAATTGGGCGCGCGCATAATATCGCGCTTTCGACGCTGCCGAACTTCGTGCTGCCCGGCGACGTTTCGGCGAGCCAGCGCTATTGGAAACGCGACATCATCCACCCCGCTGTGGAAGTCACGCTGCGCGGAACCATCGAAGTACGCAATGATCCAGGCTTCGGCTACGATCTCGATCTCGATTACATCCGAGCAATCACGGTTCGTGAAGAGACCGTCAACTGACTATTTGAAGATCCCTTTGATGCGGTCGAACAGGCCGTGCTTCTTGACGGACGCGGGCTCAACTGGGCGCGGCGTTTGCGGCAACGGCTCCACGGGGATCGAACGGACGGATCGCGGCGGCTCGGACGAACGCGCGGCCGGTTGGGGGATGGTAACCTCCGCCGTGTGTGCCTGGCGCGCGGGCTCGGGGGCAGCGGTTTCCCAACTTGCAACCTGCGTTCCTCCGCCGCCGTGCAGATGGCACAATTGCACGGGCTCGGTGCCGGCGATGAAGACCTCCGCTCTGAACTTCGGACATGCGCTGGTGGCGAGCTCACCCGATTCAGGATCGATCTCCGCGCTGACGATTCCGCCCGGCGCTTCGAATCCGCTCACCTTGCGATACTCGCGATGGGAGTGCGCGCGCTTCATGAACTCGGTCCAGATCGGAAGTGCGGCCTTGGCGCCCTCCAGTTTCACATCGCGATAATCGTCGAAGCCGACCCACACGATGCAGAGCAGCTTGGACGTGAAGCCGGCAAACCACGCGTCGTGGGAACTGCCCGTCTTGCCCGCCGCGGGCAAATAGAACTTGCGGCTGCGAACGCCCGCGCCCGTCCCTGTGCGGAGCACGTCCTCCATCAGGTTGGTCATCATGTAAGCCACGCGCGGATCGATAACATTCTTCCGTTCGCCGGGATTCGTGTAGATCGACGTGCCCCGCTGATCGCGGATCTCGGAGATGTACGTCGGCTTCACCCAAGCGCCCTTGTTGGCGAAGATGGTGTAGGCGCCAGCGACCTCGAGCGGCGTTACGCCCGCCGATCCAAGCGCGATGGCAGGCGTTGCGTACGCGTCCATCGTCAGCCCCGCGCGGCGCGCCAAATCGAGAACCTTGCGATACCCGACCTTCTCGGCGATCTTCACCGTAGGGATGTTCAGCGACTTCGTCAGAGCGTAGCGCAGCGTAACGGTGCCGTAGAACGCTTCGTGAAAGTTGCTCGGCTCGTACGTCTTGCCATCGTAGTAGAAGGTCGTGGGCTCGTCGGCAAATGTGGAGACCGGGGTGAGCGCGTTTGAAGGATCGTCGAGCGCGGTGGCCAGCGCCGCCGTGTAGACGAAGGGTTTGAATACGGAACCCGGCGGCCTGCGCGCGAGAGCGCGGTTGAGCTGGCTCATGCCGTAGTTGCGGCCGCCGATCAGAGCTTTGACGCCGCCAGTGTGCGGGTCGATGGCGACCAGAGCGACCTGAGCTTCGGGGATGGTCTGGCCGTAGCCCTTGAACTTCTTCTTTAAGAGAGGATCGACCTCGGCCATACCGATGCGGATCGCCGCGGCGGCATCACGCTGCAGCTCCATATCGAGCGACGTGTAGACCTTGTAAGAAGTGGTTTGGAAGTCGCGGTCCTGAAACTTCGACTGGAGCACATCGTTCACCAGATCGACGAAGTACGGGGCATCGCTCGATTCGGTCTCTTCGCTCAGCAGCTTCAGGGGCGCGGCTGTCGCGGTTTCGTACTCGCTGTCGGTGATGAAGGTGGCATCGCGCATCATGCCAAGGACCGTGTTGCGGCGGCTCTTGGCGCGCTCGGGATAGCGGAACGGATTGCGCGAGTTCGGGCTTTGAATCTGGCCGGCTAACATGGCCGCTTCGGGCAACGTGATCTGCTTCAGGTCCTTGCCGAAGTAGACCTGTGCGCCTTCACCGAAGCCGTGAATGCTGAAGCTGCCGCGCTGGCCGAGATAGATCGTGTTGGCGTAGTACTCGAAGATTTCCTTCTTGGTGAGCTTCTGCTCGAGTTCGAGCGTGATGATGATCTCCGGGAACTTGCGCCGCCAGGTACGTTCATTACTGTCGAGCATCAGCGTGCGCGCCAACTGCATGCTGAGCGTCGATGCACCCTGGTTGTTCTTGCGGTTGCGCACGTCCACCCAGGCGGCGCGCATGATTCCGAGCGGGTCGAAGCCCGAGTGGCTGAAGAAGCGGCGGTCCTCGGCGGCGAGCAGCGCGTTTCGCATCACATTGGGGATGTCGTCGTATCTGACGGCGCGGCGCTTCTGACGCTGCTTGTCGAACAGGTTCGTAATGAGTTCCGGCTCGAGAAGGTATTGCGTAACTTCTGTGTTGTCCTTAAGATCGATGATCTGATTGACGATACCTTTGGAGAACTTGACGACTCCGGGTACACGGCGGAAATAGGACTCAGGACCGGGATAGATCTCGATGGCGTCGGGCCGCACGGTGTAGCTGCCCATGGCCGCGTTACTCGATTCGGAATAGCCGCTACGCCGCAAGAGGGTGGCGATAGCGGCGGGCGATGAGGCGTCTCCGACAGCGATCAATTGCGGGCCGGCGAACAGCATGGAGGTGCTGGCGAAGGCGCCCATCCGCAGCTTCTCCTGCACCAGGTGCGAGTACTTGACGTGCAGGTAAGTAAGCGCGGCGAGGGCCAGCGTGACGCACACCGCAACGCCGACGACAAAGGCGCGGCCCCACGGGTTGAGTACAAAACGGACTAGCAGGGCCTTTTCGGGCACCTGTAATTTAATTGCCAACAGTAATCTCCAATGGCGGGAACAGTCCTATTTTCTCATGCCGCCGCTCAACCACCCGCGGAAGGGTGAAAGTGCAGGTCGACCGTATAGAGCGGCAGGTCGACTCGGATTACATAAAGGATGTCGACTCTGAGCCCGCCTTCGATACGGGACACGCGCACGTCGCTCGCCCGCACCGGTAAGCCCAACTGCGCCGCTTTATTCACGGCATCGGCCACGAGGGCTTGCGGAGATTGAGCCCGGTCCACTGCGCTGTCCAGATAATGCTGCAGCTCCATGTTGCGGAGGTAAGCCGGCACAAGTGAAGCGGTTATGGCCACCAGCAGGGCAAACACGGCCACTCCAGCCAGAACCCTCCACCGGTGGGACGTCATATTTATCGCTTGCTTTCCTCCGCGAAAAGCTCCTTCCAGATGTCCTCGTGAGCTTGCCAATCGGGCGGATGCGGACCGCCAACTTGTAACAGCGGAACCTTCAGTGTGCCATGGCCGTAGGGGCAGATGTACTCGCGCCGGGGTGGCCCGAGCAACACGTGCGTCCAGGAGCCCGTCGAGATCGGCATGCGCAAGCGGCGCAGACAGGTGCGGCAGCGATAGCGCTGATCGAGAGTGATGACGTACAGCAACCCCAGGCAGAACAGAAAGTAGCCCAGCATGGTGAACGTGTAGGCCAGATCGTGCGCGAACGGATCCGGCCGGATGTTCCGCAGAAACGGCTGAGGCACGGGGTACCAGCGATGGATCGCCCAGCCGACGGCATACGCCAAGGCCGCGCCACCGGCGAGCTTCGCCGCCAAATAGCCCCAATACCTCATGATGTATTGGACTCCGTCGGCGGCGCCGGGGTTGCTAATTCGTCTAGCGCCCCGCTACTTCTTCTTGCCCTGCGCGGCGACGGCGTCCATCGCGGCTTTCACCTTCTCGGGATCGCCCAAGTAATAATGCCGGATCGGCTTCAGGTCCTGATCCAATTCGTATACCAGAGGCATTCCGGTAGGCACGTTCATCTCCACAATCGCCTCTTCGGAGACGTTGTCGAGATACTTGATCAACGCCCGGAGACTATTGCCGTGGGCCGCGATCAGCACTTTCTTGCCCGACTTGACCGCAGGCGCGATCGTGTCGTGCCACAACGGAAGGAAGCGGGCGACCGTATCCTTCAGGCACTCGGTGAGCGGCAGTTCCTGGCTCGAGAGATTGGCGTAGCGCGGATCGCGGCCCGGGAAGCGCTCGTCATCGGGAGTCAGCGGGGGCGGTGGAATGTCGTAGCTGCGCCGCCAGATCTTCACCTGAGCTTCGCCGAATTTTGCGGCGGTCTCGGCCTTGTTGAGACCTTGCAGCGCTCCATAATGACGCTCGTTCAAGCGCCAGGAACGGTGGACGGGGATCCACATCAGATCCATCTCATCCAGCACGATCCAGAGTGTACGGATCGCGCGCTTGAGCACCGACGTGTAGGCTACATCAAACGTGTAGCCCTCGCGTTTGAGAACCTGCCCGCCTTCGAGCGCTTCCTTGCGGCCCTGTTCGGAGAGATCGACATCGGTCCAGCCGGTGAAACGGTTCTGGCGGTTCCAATCGCTTTCGCCATGACGAACTAATACGAGTTTGTACATGACAGCCGCCTATTGATGGAACGCCTTGCGGCCGGCAAAGCGCGCGCCCGCTCCCAATTCTTCTTCGATGCGGAGGAGCTGGTTATATTTCGCGATGCGGTCGGTGCGGCTCGCCGATCCGGTCTTGATCTGGCCGGCCGAGGTGGCGACGGCAAGGTCGGCGATGAAGGAGTCCTCGGTTTCGCCGGAGCGGTGGGAGACCACCGAGGTATAGCCGGCGTTGGCAGCCATGCGCATGGCGTCGAGAGTTTCGGTGAGCGTACCAATTTGGTTGACTTTAATAAGGATGGAATTGGCGATGCCCTTTTCGATGCCCATCTTCAGGCGCTCGGTGTTCGTTACAAAGAGGTCGTCGCCGACGAGTTGGATCTTTTTGCCGAGCGCATCGGTGAGCGCTTTCCAGCCGTCCCAATCGTCTTCGGCCATTCCGTCCTCGATCGAGACGATCGGATACTGGCGGGCCCAATCGGACCAGAACTCGACCATCTGCTGGCTGGTGCGTTCGCTCTTATCGGACTTCTTGAAGACGTACTTGTGAGAGGCGGCGTCATAGAATTCGCTGGCGGCGGGATCGAGGGCGATGCCGACCTGTTCGCCCGGCTTGTATCCGGCCTTGGTGATCGCCTCGAGCACGACTTCGAGAGCTTCGCCATTCGACTTGAGATCAGGAGCGAATCCGCCTTCGTCGCCGACGGCTGTGGAGTAGCCGCGCTTCTTCAGAACGCCTTTCAACGTGTGAAAGATCTCGGCGCCCATGCGCAGCGCTTCGGAGAATTTGTCCGCGCCATAGGGAGCGATCATGAACTCCTGCGGGTCGACGGAGTTGTCGGCATGCGCTCCGCCGTTGAGGATATTCATCATGGGCACGGGCAGAAGGTTGGCCTGCACGCCGCCGAGATAGCGATAGAGCGGAGTACCTTGCGAGTTCGCTTCGGCGCGAGCGACGGCCATCGACACGGCGAGGAGGGCGTTGGCGCCGAGGCGGCTTTTGTTGGGGGTGCCATCGAGCTCGATCATCTTGCGGTCGATGGCGGACTGCTCGGAGGCGTCCAGGCCGGCGACGGCGGGGCCGATCTCCTCGACGATGTTGCGGGCGGCGGTGAGGGTGCCCTTGCCGAGATAGCGGGATTTGTCGCCATCGCGCAGCTCGACAGCCTCATGCTCGCCGGTGGAGGCTCCGGAGGGGACGGCGGCGCGTCCGATACTGCCGTCGGCGAGGTAGACGTCGGACTCGACGGTGGGATTGCCGCGGGAGTCCAGTATTTCTCTTCCAATGACTTTTACGATTTCCATGATTGTGAATGATTAAGTAGTGTTTCGAGTGGGGTACAACATTTCAGGTTAGCGGATCGGGGGGCGCGTTGGGTTCGTTTGGTGGATTGGGGGTGGCGGCGATTGGGTTCGTTTTGCAGGCGGGCGAGGTTGGGGTGGGATTTGGGTTCGTTTGGTTCGTGGGCAGAGGGCTGTGCGGGTGGGCGATTTGGGTTCGTTCCGCACGCGGGGAGTTGTGGAGGCGGTTTGGGTTCGTTCGGTAATTTCTTGGCGGGGTCGGGCCTGTGAGCCGGCGATTGGGTTCGTTTCGCACGAGGGGAGTTGTGCAGGCGATTTGGGTTCGTTCTGTAATTTCTTGGCGGGGTCGGACCTGTGAGCCGGCGATTGGGTTCGTTTCGCACGCGCGACGCGGAAGTGTCCGGCCATTTTGAATATGCAAATGTGTGAAATTCATCGGATTATCTCTCGTCCGATTTGAATATACACGATGATTTGAAGGATCCGTCAGGTCGCACCCAGGAAGTCGTTTATTTGCTGTTGGATCGGAAGTTTCCTGGCCTGTGAACGCGAAGAAGGCAGCCCAAAGTTCCAGCAATTGGTATATGATTGGCGCGGATCGGAGTTTGGCATGGATGATCTTTCCACCTTTTTTAATAGAGTGACGGGCCAGCAGATTCTTCCTTATCAATCGAGATATGGGGCGGCTCCGTTCGAACACACGCTGTTATCCGTGCCAACCGGGCTCGGGAAGACCGATGCGGTCCTGGTTCCCTGGCTGCATCGAGTGGCGAACCGGGACGAAGCAGCTCCGCGGCGCTTGGCGTTCGTACTTCCGCGCGCGAACTTGACCGAGCAGGTAGCGAACGTAGCGCGGTCGCGCGTACAGCGTGCAGGTCTGGATGTCGCGGTGCTGGAGTTGATGGGGGGCAGCAGCGACAACGACGTCACGATTGCTCCGGACCGGCACGCGATCCTTGTGGGGACCCAGGACATTCTCGTCAGCCGGGCGTTGAACCGCGGATACGCGCGCAAACCGTTCCGATGGCCTCTGGACTTCGGCTTATTGAACAACGACTGCCTCTGGATTTTCGACGAAGTGCAATTGATGAGCGATAGCCTTGCTACTTCGGCGCAACTGGCGGCATTTCGCGCGCGCTTCGGCGTTTTCGGAAGTGTCCCGTGTACCTGGATGTCCGCGACGCTGAAACCGGAGTGGCTGGAGACGGTTGACTTCGCGCCGATGGCAGCGGGTTTACGAAGGGTGCAACTCGAGGAGGATGATTACGCCGAAGACACCGTCCGGAAGCGCGTAAATGCGCCCAAGACACTGGCTCGCGCTCCGGAGGAGTGCCGCATGCCTGCTGGGTGCGCGGATTTCGTGCTTCATCAGCACCGGGCGGCTGAGATGTCACTGGTGATTACAAATACGGTGGCGCGGGCACGGGAGATAGCGGCGGAAATCCGGAAGAGTTCGGGTATTGAGGTTGTGCTTTTGCACTCGCGCTTTCGTCCAGCAGATCGGGCGCGGGCCGTCGAGAAGTTGGGCAGGATTCCGCAGGAAGGACAGATCGTTGTCTCGACGCAAGTGATTGAAGCGGGAATTGACCTGAGCGCGCACCGGCTGATCACGGACGCGGCTCCCTGGAGCAGTTTAGTGCAGCGGTTCGGGCGGGTGAATCGCTATGGGGAGATGGAGAACTCGTGGATCTGGTGGGTAGACCTGCCGCTTTCCTCAAAGACGTTGAAGGCGAAGCGGCCGCAGGACGTATGGGCGCCCTACGACAGCACAGACGTAGAGCGGGCAATGGAGTTGGCCGCCGCAGTCGAGACCGCAGCTCCGGCGGAGTTACCCCAGGCGAGCGGAGCCGCGCCTTGGCATCACGTTCTGAGACGGGCCGATCTTCTTGACCTGTTCGACACTTCACCGGACCTGGCGCTGAACGAAATCGACATATCGCGATTCGTGCGATCGGGTGAAGAGCGCGATTGTTACATCGCGTGGCGGGAATGGGAGGGCGATGCGCCGGCTGACGACATGCCGCGCATCGAAGACATCGAATTGTGCCCGGCGCCGATCGGAGAGGCGCGCGAATTCGCGAAGAAGACAATTGTGTTCGTGTGGAATTTCCTGGCTCGAGCGTGGCAGCAGGTAGAGCCGGACCGTTGGTATCCGGGGATGGTCGCGGTAGTGCGATGCGACCGGGGCGGATACACGAGTGAAGAAGGCTGGTCACCCGGAGTGAAGCAGAAGGTAACAGCCGTTCATGGCGAATCGGCGGATCCAGAAGCGGCGTTCGGAGGGGACCGGAAGTCCTGGGTGAGTTACCAGCAGACATTGCGGGATCACATTGAAATGGTCGTCGGCGCGATGAAGGAGCTCGTGGATGGAATGCCAAATCTCGGACTGAAGGAGTTCCGTGAAGAGTTGACTCTTGCCGCCGCAAAGCATGATTGGGGCAAGGCTCACGACATCATGCAACAGACGTTGCACAACTCTGATACTTGGACGGAGCTGTTAGCCAAGCAGGAGCGAGGCAAAGCCGGACGCGCGCATAAGAGGAAGCACTTCCGCCATGAATTGGGAAGTGCGCTCGCGATGATTGAAAGCGGGGATTCGGAATTAGCTACTTATCTGGTGGCAGCGCACCATGGCCGGGTCCGCGTCACGTTGCGGTCCATGCCGAACGAGTACGACGAAGGACGCCGGCGGACGGCGCGGGGAATTCGGGACGGGGATCGCTTGCCCGCCTGTGAACTGACGGCATCGCTCAGCGTGCCGGAGGTCACGTTGAACCTGGAGCCGATGGAGCTTGGGGCGGGAGAGCGCGATGCGGCTTCATGGACAGAGCGTGTAATACGATTGCGCGACCGGCTGGGTCCGTTCAAGCTGGCATATCTGGAAATGCTGCTTCGGGTGGCCGACGAGCAGGCGAGCGCCGAAGCGGGCGCGAGGCAGCGCGCATGAACACAATCAACCTCGACGGATGCACGACACGGCCCCTCGGATCTTATCTCAAGGCGCTGGGCGTCTTGCGCCTTATATCGGAGCAGGCGGACCCGGAGACGCGAGGGTGGTGGGAGGGGGACACTTTTCATCTACGCAGCAGGCTTAGCGAGGACGAACTGATGCGGTTCTTTCTGGAGGAATATCGTCCGACGCCGATTCTTGCACCCTGGAATGGCGCGAGCGGATTTTATGAGAAGGACAGCAAAGATGGCATTGACGCGATCGCAAGTTCAATGGGGGAACGTTTCGCGGAATATCGCTTGTCGATTTCATTGATGCGGGATTTGGAGGAGGTGAAGCGAGGCGCCTCAACGGATGTAAAGAAGGAAGACGAAAGGCGGAGTGCAATCCTGATCTCTGCGCGTAACGTTCTTCCGGACGCGGCGGTGGATTGGCTTGATGCAGCCATGGCAGTGGGAGCGGACTACAAGCGCTCGTTTCCTCCTGTATTAGGGACGGGCGGCAACGAAGGGCACCTCGACTACTCGAACAACTTTATGGGCCGCCTCGCGGAGTTGCTTGTGGCCCCGGCCAAACGCTCCGAGGTAAACGAACTGCTCGCGAATTCGCTCTTCGGATGGAGGACATCAGCACTGCAGAAGGCCGCAGTTGGACAGTTCGACCCTGGCCGAGCCGGCGGATTCAACCAGGGGGAGGGGATCGAAAACAAGAGTCTCGTCAATGCTTGGGATTTTGTGCTCACGATGGAGGGTGCGGTCGCCTGGGCCAGCGGCCTATACCGGCGTCAGGGGACGAGGCTCCGTTCGTTTCTGTGCAGCCCGTTTACAGTGCGGGCCAGCACCGTCGGATATGGATCGTCCGCTGCACAGGATGAAGCTCGAGCGGAGATATGGACGCCCATCTGGTCCCGTGCGGCGAGCTACCGCGAGTTGAAAGTGCTGTTGCGGGAAGGACGGGCGAGCGTGGACGAACGCCCGGCTACCAATGGGATTCAGTTCGCCGAAGCGGCGTGCTCGCTGGGTGTGGATCGGGGCATAGACGGGTTCGTAAGGTACAGCTTGCTGAAGCGGCGCGGCGATAGCTATGTTGCCCTGCCAGCCGGACAATTCCCCACCGGATATCGAAGTGAGGGCGACCGGATACGGGAACTCCGGCCAATCATAGATAGGATCGACGCGGGAGAAATAGCGACTTCAGGGAAGGACGTGCGCCGGAAACTGGACAACGCAATATTCGAAGCTCTTCTTCGAGGCGGCCCAAGCCGGGTGAAAGCTGTGGTGAGCGCACTGGGAAGCATGCTGCGTTGGTTCGCAGTGCGCGGGAAACGTGTATGGACGCCAGCGCCGCTGGACCCCGACGCATGGATCGAAGCCTGCGGGGGAGGCGTTGAGGTACGAATCGCAGCAGCGCTGTCCTCAATCTACGACGTCGAAGCGGGCGGAGTGCGGGAACAGTTGTTTGGGACCGGGCCCAATCTCGGGTGGACAGGGCAGACCGTCGCCGAACGAATGACCAATACGATTGAAGCGCGGGCCCGTCTTGCGGATTCGAAGCGATCGCAACAGAATCCGTTCGCCGGAGCGTTCGTGCTTGACCCAGGCGACACCACGCTCTTTATCGAGGGCGCCACAGACGACGAATCGATTCAGGATCTCCTGTTCGGCTTCACTTGTCTGAAGTGGCAGGGTTACCGGCAGGGGCGGGTTTCGAGTGAAGCCGAGGCGATGCCCGTATACCAACTTCTCAAGCACCTTTTCCTGCCTTCGCCTGTGCGATGGAACGGCGAGGAGAAGCGCTTACGCTACGATCCGCGGGTGGTATCGCTGTTACGGGCCGGACGCGTTGCAGATGCGGCGGAAGTGGCCATCCACCGCCTGCGGGCCGCTGGACTGAATCCCGTGGATGCGGAGTATGAAGGCGGCGTGGATGCGTCGCGGCTAGCGGCCGCGCTGTTGATTCCCGTGCGTGTGAACGGCAGATTCAGCGCGGCGATCTTGAATGATGGCAAGACAGAGCTAATTCACGAATAGGAGAAGATATGGAATGGAATTTTCTAAACTCGCCGCGGCTGCTACTCGTGGCGGAGTTGCGTCCCGCCGCAGGGCACCGCTTTCAACCGACCGGGTTTGCCGATCTTGGAGCAGCGGAGTACAAAGCTCCGAACGGAACGCCGATGCTGCTGGTGGAAAGTGCACAGTCGGTTGCCAACCGGCTGGAGAAGACCTGTCTCGATGGAGACGGACCTGAGATCGATCCTGAATTGAACGGCCTGCCCTACGTTGCCGCGACGCTGCGGTCGTCTCCAGAGGATGTGCGGCGGACCACTTCACTGGTGGAGGCGCATCGGATCGGCTCTCCGTACTTTCTGCTGAATAAAGAATTTGCGGCAAAGTTGACCGTGGAGTTGTCTTATCATCCCAAACGGCCCCTCGATTGGAAGCAGATCTATAAAGGCCTCTTCAAATATGATCCGAACAGTCTGGTTCACGGAGTCTTTCTCTCTCTGCTCGAAGGCGGGCGGGTGCGAACACCACGCGCCTTGACCGGATTTATCGAGGCTTGCGGGGTGTCGCGAGCCGTATCCGGCGGTGTCAAGAACAGCCCGGTGGACCCGACGGGCGAATTGCAAGTCGCGGACGCGAAAGCCGGAGAAAAGGGTGTTTACAGCAACGTGCCCTATTCGCGGGTCGAGTATGTCGCCGAGAGTATCACTGCGTATTTCAATATCGACTTGGCTTTGATTCGAGGGTATGGATTGCCTGAGGATGCGACGAAGTTGTTGGCGGGACTGAGTCTGTTGAAAATCCGGCGATTTTTGAACACTCAATTGCGGCTTCGCACCGCATGCGATTTGGAATTGGTAAACGGGATCCATCCTGTCAACGCGAACGGCTTTGTGCTGCCCGAAGAGGCGGATTTATTAGAGCAAGTGAAGACGGGGATCGGAGAATGCAAGTCAATGTTTGCCGATCCGCCGGTGACGGAGTTGGTAACTCCCGTAAAGGTTGTGGGAGGGCAAGGATGACTGCGATCCGCTTGCAATTTCCGGCATCGCGTTATCACGCGAATGCTTGGGGGCGGCATGTAAATGAGGGCGTGGGCGAATGGCCGCCCTCGCCTTACCGTCTATTGCGAGCGCTGTTTGACACCTGGAAGCGCAAGTGCCAGTATCTGGAGGAACCGATAGTTGAGAGCGTACTTGGCGCGCTGGCGAGCGAAGATCCGCGGTTTGAACTTCCGCGAGCAACGGCTTCCCACACGCGCTCTTACCTCAGCAGTAACGAATTGGACCCCACGAAGAAGAGTTTGATATTCGATGGGTTCGTGGCGTTTGATTCCGAGGCGGTCTGCAATTTGATTTGGCCCAACGTGGAGCTGGACGGTGCTCAACGCCAGGCGCTTGCGGAGTTGCTGGGGTGTTTGAATTACCTGGGCCGGTCGGAGTCGTGGGTGAGCGCCGCTCTTGGAGGTAGCTTCGAGAACTCGGGGACTTCATGTGCACCGGCGCAGGACGCGAATGTGAGCGGTGACATAGTACAAGTGGCTGGCGTCCTGAGTCCGGCAGCATACTCGGGCAAGCAACGATGGGTCGACGCGCTGACCACCTCAACTTCAGCGATGTTCAAAACACGGCAGAGTTCGCCGCCGCTGTTGCGAATGGTGCGGTATGTCCGGCCTATCGAATGTATGCAGAACAGTCCGATAGCGAGGTCGAAGCGGCGCGATCCCGGCGCACAGGCGGTGATGTTAGCGTTGGATAGCACGGTGCTGCCGTTAATGACTGCGACGATTGAGATTGGCGAGCAGATTCGAGTGCGGTTGATGGGCGCGCACCGGCGGCGAATGGGAGGCGATGAGACGAGGGTCTCGCCTTTATTCAGCGGAAAGCACAACGGTGGCATGCGTCTGGATCACGGGCACGTTTTCATTCTGCCGCTGTCAAATTCGGACTTCCGGATTGACCGTGTGTTGTTGTTGAGCAAGCTGCGGCCGTTCACTATCGATGAGTTGGATGCTGTCAGTGGAGTGGAATGGCTGTGGCAGGCCGATGACCGCCCGCGGGTCCGGTGCGTGATGACCTGGCAGGGAGCGCTCGACAGTGCGTACATTCGAACGCAGGCTCGGGAGGTGGTGAGCGCGACTCCGTTCGTCACCGTACGGCACCCGCGAAGGGAGACAATTGACCATTTTCTCGAACATGAGATCCGGCGCGAGTGCAGGAATCACGGCGTGCGTGAGCCTTGGAGGGTGGAACGGGTTGCCCGGCCGGTTGGGACATTCGAGTGTGTCGAATACCGGCGCAACAGGAGGGACGATCCGCCGAGGGCGGGATATGCGCTGCGATTGAGCTTTGAGCAACCGGTGCCTGCGCCGTTCAGCTTGGGGTATGGTTCGCACTTCGGTCTGGGACAGTTCGTGTAGGAGTAAGATGGAGGCCGGATGCGGACGTCATACCTGATTACTTACGACATTTCGGATGACAAGCGGCTGCGGAATGTGTTCAAGCTGATGCGCGGTTTTGGCGATCATCTTCAGTACTCCGTGTTTGAATGCCAACTCAGCTCGGCTGACTTGGTGCGGTTGCGCAGTGAGTTGAGTGAGATCATCGATCATCGCGCGGACCAGGTGTTGTTTGTGAATCTGGGTCCAGCGGAAGGGCGGGGCGATCGGGTGATTACGTCATTGGGTAAACCGTACTCGCCGGTGGACGCACCGTGTATCGTTGTTTGATTTGAGGTGAAGGGAATGGCTGCGGCGCCGAATGGTTTAACGCTGCCGGTTGTGCATGCACTGCCGGATTACATGCCTGCGCGAATGGTGAATGAGTTCGTTTACTGTCCGCGGCTGTTTTACTACGAGTGGGTGGACGGCATTTTTGTCGAGAGCGCGGAGACGCTGGAAGGAACGGCGCAGCATAAGCGAGCCGACCGACCGGGGAAGGATCTGCCGAAGCCCGATGAGATTAAAGACGCTGAGGAAACCCTACAAACACGCTCAATCACACTGTCCGATGAGCGGCTGAGGATCACGGCGAAGTTGGACGTGGTGGGAGCCGAAGGCGGGGTGGTAACTCCGGTCGATTACAAGCGTGGCCGGCCCAGGCAGGAAGGCGACGCATTGGGGATGTGGGCGCCGGACCGCGTGCAGTTGGGCGCGCAGGCCATCGTGCTGCGGGCCAACGGCTACCGCGTGGAGGAGGCGATTGTCTTTTATCAGTCGACCCGGCAACGCGTGCGAGTGGCGGTTGACGATGCCCTGCTGCTGGAGACCGAGACGGCGATCGAGGACGCGTGGAAGGTGGCACTGAGCGGTATGCGTCCGCCGCCGTTGGTGGGGTCTCCAAAATGTGGCGGTTGTTCGTTGGCGCCGGTATGTCTACCCGACGAGGTGAACTGGCTGCATCAAACTGCTGAACCGCCGCAAGAGCAATTGATGCTATTTGCCGCGGGAGAGATCGGGGCTCCAAAGAAGCCGCCGCAATCGGACGTGCGCAGACTTGTAACAGCTCGCGAGGACCGGAGGCCGGTGTACTTGAATACGCAGGGGCTGAGAGTGGGACGGTCCGGCGCTGTGTTGCAGATGAAGGATCGGGAACGGCTGGTTGCGGAGACGCGTTTGAATGACGTCTGTCAGGTGAATCTGATGGGAAACGTTCAGATCACGACTCAAGCAATTCAGGCGTTGTGCGAGGCGGAGATTCCGGTGTGTTATTTTTCGATGGGCGGATGGTTTTATGGGATCACATCCGGTCTGTCAACGAAGAACGTGTTTTTGCGGCGTACGCAATATGCAATGGCCGAGGAATCGTGGTTCAGCTTGAAATTGGCAAAGGCTTTGACGGCGGCAAAGATTCGCAACCAGAGGACGATGCTGTTGAGGAACCATGGTGAACCGGACGGGCGCGTGTTAGGGCAGTTGAAGCAGATGGCAGAGCGTACTGAGTGGGCAAGCACGGCCGAAGAGTTACTCGGGATTGAGGGTAACTCGGCGCGATTGTACTTTGGGGCGTTTCAGGGGTTGTTGAAAGGTGAGGCGGATGAACGGTTGCCGGCGATGTTCCAATTCGACTTTCAAGGGCGGAATCGCCGACCGCCGCGCGATGCGGTGAATGCGCTGTTGTCGCTCGGGTACAGTCTGCTGGTAAAGGATTTTACGATCGCGTGTTACACGGTGGGGTTCGACCCGATGATGGGTTTTTATCATCAGCCGAGGTTTGGCAGGCCGGCGCTGGCGTTGGATTTGATGGAGCCTTTCCGGCCGTTGATTGTGGACTCGGCGGTGATCAGCGCGGTGAACAACCGGATGGTGTCGCCGTCAGATTTCATGCAGGCGGGGGAGACGGTGGCATTGAAGCCCGAGGGGAGGAAGAGTTTCTACCGGGCGTACGAGTTGCGGATGGATTCGATGGTGACGCATCCGCTGTTCGACTACCGGGTGAGTTACCGGAGGATGTTGGAGATCCAGGCGCGGCTGCTGGCGAAGTATATGCAGGGCGAGATTGGGTCGTACCCGGCGTTTACGACGCGGTAGGGCGGCGCGAGCGGCGGGGCGTTGCGCGGGGGCGGGGAGGCGCTCGCGCGTTGTAGGATATAGCGTTAGGGGGTATTGTGCGGATTGGGCGCCGGGTGTAGAGTGGAGTTAGGCGGGGTGCTCGAAAAGGGTACCGGAGGTGTTTGAGAATAGAATGATTAGGTGATGAGCTATTTCCGCGATCAATTGATCGCGGCCTCATTGAAGCCCAACTCCCTTGGACGGCGACAAGAAGTTCTATCATATTTCCGCGATCAATTGATCGCGGCCTCATTGAAGCGTATACCCGCGCTTGCAGATGGTCTCCTTGATATTGTATTTCCGCGATCAATTGATCGCGGCCTCATTGAAGCGCGGGAGCACTCGCCGGAGCGCCCACGGCCGGAGCCATTTCCGCGATCAATTGATCGCGGCCTCATTGAAGCACGCCGAGATAAGACGGCTGGAACAGATGGGCTAAAATTTCCGCGATCAATTGATCGCGGCCTCATTGAAGCCACCAACGAGCGGTGCCAACGCGGCGATAATCTCGATTTCCGCGATCAATTGATCGCGGCCTCATTGAAGCGCAGCCTGCGCCGGGGGCGGACTGAACGGTCAATGAATTTCCGCGATCAATTGATCGCGGCCTCATTGAAGCCCGCTGCCCGTGCAGACGGATCAGCAGGGACGGCCCATTTCCGCGATCAATTGATCGCGGCCTCATTGAAGCTTCAAAACACCAAAGCGCGTGCAGTGGTATTTGTCCATTTCCGCGATCAAATGATCGCGGCCTCATTGAAGCACGCCGGTGCGCCGGTTACTGGTGTCCAAGCAAGCATTTCCGCGATCAATTGATCGCGGCCTCATTGAAGCTTCTTGGTCAGGATAAGGGCTCGTCCGACGAACGTTATTTCCGCGATCAATTGATCGCGGCCTCATTGAAGCCGCGGGAACGCCCAACGCGGAGGGGGTTGGGACCAAATTTCCGCGATCAATTGATCGCGGCCTCATTGAAGCCGAATCAATGGCACCTGCATGAGTCGGGGAACAGAATTTCCGCGATCAATTGATCGCGGCCTCATTGAAGCGAACAGCAGGCAATTGAACGCGACAAGCGCGAAGAGCATTTCCGCGATCAATTGATCGCGGCCTCATTGAAGCAGGTGCAGTACGGCTTCGGCGGAGCCGCCGTCAACGTGATTTCCGCGATCAATTGATCGCGGCCTCATTGAAGCTGCTGTTCCGCGGGCAAGTCCTTGCCCAGCGCAATATTTCCGCGATCAATTGATCGCGGCCTCATTGAAGCGCTGCTGCAGGTTTGCATGATAGCTACGTGTTGCTTATTTCCGCGATCAATTGATCGCGGCCTCATTGAAGCAATATATTCGCCCCCGGCTTCTCCCACGGATTCGCGTATTTCCGCGATCAATTGATCGCGGCCTCATTGAAGCCCGTTGTCGCCGTTGGGTCGGGGATGATTCAGGCGAGATTTCCGCGATCAATTGATCGCGGCCTCATTGAAGCGTTCATTGAACGCCTCCTTCCTTCGTGATGAAGTTCATTTCCGCGATCAATTGATCGCGGCCTCATTGAAGCACGAAAGCGGCTGGTGCGGGGCAGATTAGCGTGCAAATTTCCGCGATCAATTGATCGCGGCCTCATTGAAGCACGATGGTCAGCCCGCCCCCAGACTTACCAAGGCAGATTTCCGCGATCAATTGATCGCGGCCTCATTGAAGCGAAAAAGTCATCCTCGCTCATCTCTTCATCATATTCATTTCCGCGATCAATTGATCGCGGGCCTCATTGAAGCGTGAATTTCGGCTGCTGGACCTAACCACCTGACACAATTTCCGCGATCAATTGATCGCGGCCTCATTGAAGCAGCAACACCACGGGTAACTACAACACCGCCAGCGGGTATTTCCGCGATCAATTGATCGCGGCCTCATTGAAGCCGGGAGGGCGATGCCTTAGGATCGTTCACGACTTCTTATTTCCGCGATCAATTGATCGCGGCCTCATTGAAGCGGCCTACTTAAGAGTGGAGCTACCCAAGATAGCCGTCATTTCCGCGATCAATTGATCGCGGCCTCATTGAAGCTCCGAGTAGGCAATTGAGAAACTTGTGACGGGCGTAATTTCCGCGATCAATTGATCGCGGCCTCATTGAAGCCTTCCGCAAGCGTGGTGAATTGTCCAGAATGGTGCGATTTCCGCGATCAATTGATCGCGGCCTCATTGAAGCTCTTGTATGAAGTGCCACGCGAGAACCTTCTCCACTATTTCCGCGATCAATTGATCGCGGCCTCATTGAAGCCAGCTACAGCGCGCACCAGCCTTGGGTTAGGCAGTATCATTTCCGCGATCAAT
>JBBQGC010000065.1:0-28283 GCA_038322705.1 Bryobacterales bacterium
CGACGCCGTGATGCTGGGCCAGAAATTCCAGTCGCGTGGTGACTTGCTGCCCGGCCGCGGAGGCGAACAACTGTTTGCCGTCCGGGCTGTCGCCGAAGGGAGTCTTTTTGAAGCCGAAGAAGGATTCCCACATTAGCGATAAGTCCTCCCGTTGACGACCGCGTCCACCAGACGCGCCGCGCCGGCGGGCTGGCCGGCGTGATAGATCTCGATGTGCTCCAACTGGAGTGGATCGAAACGGACTTCAATGCGTTGCCCTGCCAGATGCGGCGGCGCTTCAAAGAAGTGGTTGTGCAACAGGAAAGTGGAGTCGCGGCGAACCAGGCGGTCGACGCGATGAAAGAACACGCGGCGCAGGTCGGTGGCTGGTGGCAGTTGGCGGATGTGTTCGATATCGCGTTGCCAGCGCAGCAGCGGTGTAGTCTGGAGTGCGCTGTGTTCATGGCGGTGGTAGACGGTGTCGAGCCAGTGCCAAAGCTGTTCGTTTAACTGATCCAGTGACAGCAGGGCCTTGGGATCGAGCAAAGCCAGGAACTGTTGGCGAACGGAACGGAAGAAGCGCTCGATCTTGCCGCGGCCTTCGGGCTGATAGGGCGGGGTATGCACGATGAGGATGCCGATGGAGGCGGCGATGCGGGCCAGTTGCGGAGAGCGGTAAATCTTGGCGTTGTCCATATACAGGCGAGTGGGCAAGCCGCGTGCGGCGATGGATTGGCACAAGCAGTCCAGAAAGGCATCCAGGCCCTGGTTGGGATAGAACTGCGCATGCGGGATCAGACGGCTGGCGTCGTCGAGGGTGGCTTGGAGAAACACTTGCATTTTGCCACCGCCGGTTCGTTGAACCCAAGGTCCAAACAGCAGATCGGATTGCCAGATCTGATTGGCGTGCTGGGCCTCGTACTTCTTGTGCGAAGAGGCCGCGGCTTTGTCCAGCAATAGCTGGCGTTCGGTGAGTCCGCGTGCGCGCAGGAAACGGTAGAGAGTGGAAGGCGACAGACCAGCCTGCTGGTTCTCACCGGCCAAAGCCAGGTGTTGGAGCAAGGCGGCGCCAGTGCGATGGGGGTTTTCGCGTTTGAGCCGTTCGATGAGTGCGGCGGCCTCCTCGGGGATGGCGCGCATCTGGCCGCGATCGTGACGTGGCTTGGGGGCTAGGGCGGGGAGTCCATTGCGGCGATAGCGCAGCGTCCAGTCCAACAGCGTATCCACCGAGACCTGACGGCGCGTGGAATAAGGAATGTCGTAGAGGCGCGCGGCAATCTCTTGGGCACGGCGGGTCAACTCGCCGCGCGGCAGTGTTTCTAATACCAGCGGAGCAATGAGTCCGTAACGAAACAGTGAAATCTTCTCAGTTTTGTCGTCCATCGAGCCTGAGCGTACGGCGAAAGTAGGGGTTTTCCCATACAAATGGTGTGTGTGGAAGCTCAGGCGGGAGCGGCGCCGGTGCCGAGTGCGACGCGGAGACCGGCGGGAGCGAGCGAAGGCGGCCAGCCCAGCAGGTGGTAACGGAGTTCGGCGAACAGGAAGCGGTGAGCGGGAATCCAGCGCACGGATTGCAGCATGATCAGCGCGCGATCAACGAAGTTGGGCGTAACGGTGGGCGTGGTCAGGGCGGCCAAGGCAGCGCAGAGCGCTTCGGTTCGACAGCCAAAGCGACGCAGCCAGAACTGGCCGCGCTGATACGGCATCGGCGGATAAGGAGCTTTGGGCGAAGACGCCGGCAGCAAGCGGGCCAGGAGCCACACTGCAATTACGGTGAGGCTGGAACGCAGGTAGGGCAGTGCGAACTCGGGCAACAGCGAGACGGTGCGGCGGCAGTCCTGGCATAGATAGCGGCGCACGCGGATCACCCCGTCGAAGTCGGTATCGACGAGTGTGCGGGTATAGAAGCCATGCGCGGTGAGCGGATTTTTGGTTCGGCACTGCGGACACTGCGCGGGACGATGCTGGTGCGGATCGTCGAGTTGCTGGAGGTACTGCTGAACTGAACCGGCGAATGGGTGTAGGATCTGCATTGTAGGATGCGCCTTTGGGAGCGCTAACTCCCGGGGTTGTTCTGCGCAGCGGGAGGGTCTTAGGCTCGTGAACCTTGGGGACTCTCCCGCACACATCTCGACATCCTATCGCTGTTAGCAGTTATCGGGAGTCAGGCTTAACTCCGCGGTGGGGTCGCGATGCTGGCGGCTTCGACGCCAGTTAATGTGAGAAAAATGGCTCGCGACGCGAGCGAAGATTGTGACCCGTTACAGTACAGCTCTACGGTCTTTGGGGAGACGTTCTGGAGATAGCGTTTTTCTTGGAGGAAGCGCTCTAGAAGCGCTTTAACAACCTGCCCTTGAGCAGGTAAAGTATTGATTTCATTCGGAGTGGTGGGCGCGCAGGGACTCGAACCCCGGACCTCTTCCGTGTGAAGGAAGCGCTCTAACCAACTGAGCTACGCGCCCGCAACGCACTTCTATGACGATAGCACGGCGGGCCCGTTTGCTAGGAGGCGCGGCTTGGCGCCACTGAGAAGTATTCGATAAATCGTTTTTTGACGGGCACGGCGGCGGTGGGCGGCCGCTTTTCGAGGAGCGATTGCGCGAGCCGATGGAAGCCGCGGCCCAGTTCGGTGTTCAACTCGATGGCGCGCCCAGCGGTGAGCGCGCGGTGGACCCCGTTGTAGTCGTTGGGGAATGTCATCATCACCGGCAGACCCAGGATTTGCTCGATCTGCTCCGGCGTGATCACGGGCCGGTTGGTCAACCTGTTCACCAGAACGCTGACGCGGTCTTCGAGATCGAGCGATTTGAGGTACGCGTATTTCTCACGGGCGAGATGCAGCGACGGGATTTCAGGCGTGCAGACCAGAAAGATGCGCTTGGATTCGTGCATGATCTCGAGCGAGTACTTTTCGAGATTGCCGGAGAGGTCGAAGCAGAGCGCTTTGTAGTTGCGCCGCATGAAGTCGATCAGCCGGCGGATCTGTGTCGCTTCGATGCGAAAACCGGGGTTGAGCTTGCCTGCATGCAGCACGTCCATGGCGCCGATCGTTGTGACCAACTGAGGCCACAGTGCTTCATCCACCTCGAGGGCGTGTTCAGCCGCGTCGGCAACGGAGTACGCGTTATCGAGCTTCAACATGAAGCGCATCATCCCGGAGTTCAAATCGAAGTCGGACAGCATTACCCTCGTTTCGGGTACCTGGGACAGGGCGATGGCGGTGTTGAGCGCGATGGTGGACGCACCGACTCCTGCCTTCGAGGGCAGGAACGAGTAAACAAGGTCCGAGGTTTCGAAAGACGGCGGACGCTTGTCGATCAGCTCGCGGACGCGATGTAATGCGCTCTCGAGATATGAAGGGTGAAACGGCGCGGCAACAAACTCGCGGATGCCTGCCCGCATCGTTTCCAGCAGAATTCCGGGGTCGGAATCGCGGCTGATGGCCACGATCTGAACGCCCGGAGCGTTGGAATCCACTTGTTTGACGAGCTCGGCCGCACGCGGCATAGACTCGGTGCTGAGAAAGAGAAGGTCCGGAGCCGCAGCCCGAAGCAGCCTGGTCAACTCCACCAGATCGGGATAGTGGTCTACCGTGCGAACGACGCCAACACGGCCAACTTCGGCCAGGGAATGCTCGAGCTGCGCGGCAAGCTCCTGATCTCCGCAGATGATGATGGCACGCAGCATGAATAGCTCTCCCGGAATCAAGAGTAGATGGTTTCGGGAGAGGGGGCAATCGTTACAAGATCCTATTCGGAGGCGGAGAGAACCTTAGGGCGGAGATGGGAACGCATGCGGAACAGCAGGGGGAAATCGTACTCCGCTGCGGTTTCAGGTGGTAGGCGGTCTGCGTTCACGGCTTTGAAAAAAAACTGTACCTCATTGAAACATCGACAGTTAGACTGTGCGAGAAAACGGGGCTTGTTCTGAGCCGGTGCTACTGTCAAGTCAGAAAGAGAGTGTTTTGCGGTTGGAGCGGGCGCCCTGAACGGGGCGCCCATCGCATTTTCAGGAGGCGACGGTGTCGACGAGTACGGAACCAAGAAGTAACACAAAGAAGGGTAAGCCCGCTGAGCAAGCGAAAGCGATTGGCGGAGGCAAGGATAAAGGCAAGGTCAAGCTAAGCCGGCTGGCTATGGTGACGAAGCTCATTGACGGAGTGAGCGACAAGCTGAAAGACGGGCAGCTCGAGAAATCGAAGACGGCCGAACTGATCCGCCTGCTCGCGCTGGAGAGCCAGATGAAAGGGAAGCACGAAACTATTCGGGAGATTAAGGTCACATGGGTCGAACCAAGCACAACGGAATCGTCGAAGTCGGAATAGAGTACAGTCCACTGCCATCGCAACGGCGGTTCCACGCTTCGACAGCCCGGTTCAAAGGGTTCTCCGGGCCGATCGGCTCGGGTAAGAGCCAGGCGCTGTGTCACGAGGCGATCCGGTTGACGTATCTGAATCCCGGAAGGATGGGACTGATCGGGGCGCCAACGTATCCGATGCTGCGCGACGCAACGCAGCGGACGTTGTTCGACATTCTGGACTCGAATCGGATTCCGTACGAGTTCAACAAGGCGGAGAATTTCATCCGCATGAAGGACTCGCAATCGAAGATCGTATTCCGGTCGCTGGATGATTTCGAGCGGCTGCGCGGCACCAACCTGGCGTGGTTCGGAGTGGACGAATTGACCTATACGCCCGAAGAGGCGTGGTACCGGCTGGAGGGCCGGCTGCGAGATCCCAAGGCGACACAGTTGTGCGGGTTCGCGGTGTGGACGCCCAAGGGATTCGATTGGGTGTACGAGCGGTTTGTGGCTAATCCGGTGGATGGCTACGAGGGGATTATCGCCAAGCCGATGGAGAACCGGTATCTGCTGGACAAGGTTCCAGATTTTTACGAGCGGTTGCGGCGCAGCTACGACGAACGGTTCTTCGCCCAGGAAGTGATGGGCGAGTATTTGAACCTGAGCGCGGGCCGGGTGTACTACGCGTTTGACCGGCAGAAGCACGTGCGGGCGTCGGAGGTCGACGTTACGCGGCCGTTGCTGTGGGCGCTGGATTTCAATGTGAACCCGATGTGTTCGCTGGTGGCACAGAAGGTGGGCGACACGGTGCTGGTGCATGACGAGATTGTGTTGAGCCGGGCGAGCACCAATGACGCGTGCGAGGAGTTTCAGCGGCGGTTCGGATATCACGCGGCGGGCATCGAGGTGTACGGCGACGCGAGCGGAGCGCGGATGCAGACCGCGGGCGCGACGGATTACGAGATCATCACGGAGTTCTTGCGGAGAGTCGCGTACCAGCACGTGATGAAGGTGCCGCGGTCGAATCCGGCGGTACGGGATCGCATTGCGCTGGTGAACGCGGCGTTCGAGAATGTCGCGGCTCAGACAAGGTTGTTCGTAAATCCGAAATGCAAGGAAACGATCAAGGATTTCGAGCAGGTGGGTTATCAACCGAACACCACGATGATTGACAAAATGAGCGACCCGCGCCGGACACACCTGTCCGATGCGCTGGGGTATCTGGTTTGGCAAGAATGCCGCGAACCCATTGGCGAGCGGCGTGAGCGCCTGTTCTGAGCGCCTCACGAATTATGACGGAAGAGGACGAATCTATGTTCGAAATCGACAAAGAGCATCCGGAATATAAGGCGAAGCGCGAGACCTTGCGCCGGTACCGGGATATGTACGCGGGCGGCCAGGAGTTTTTGAACAAGGCGGACCAGTACTTAATTCAGCGGCATAAGGAGCCGCTCGAAGTGTATAGCGAGCGTTTGCAGCGCACGTTCTACGAGAACTATATCGGCTCCATCGTGGACTGGTATGGAGCGACGTTGTTCCGGCGTGAGCCTATTCTTTCCTACGAAGGACCGAACGAGGCAGGGCGGCGCTTCTTCGGTGAGTTTGCCGAAGATTGTGACTTGCGCGGGACGCATTTGACTGACTTTCTGCGGCAGCGTTTCGTTGACTCGCTGGTTCAGGGTGCCAGTTATATTCTGGTTGACTTTCCGAAGCCCGCGGTTCGGGCCGGCAGCCGCGCGGAAGAAGACAAGTGCGGCGCATCGCGAGCCTACCTGGTGGGTTACTCGCCGGAGAATGTCATCAATTGGAGTTACGACGACAAGGGCCGGTATGAGTGGGTAGTTATCCGGACCGAGCGGATGTGCGCGCAAAAGCCGGGTGAAGAGTGGGCGCTCGAGACGACCTGGACATATTACGACAAGACAACGTTCAGGACGTACCGGCAAATCCGGAGCAAGGATCAGCCGGGCGAGATGCGGCTGATCGATTCCGGTCTTCACGGCCTGGCTAAGCAAGCGCGCGTGCCCGTGTTCCGGATGGAGTTGCAGGAGGGACTGTGGCTGTTGAACCGGGCCGGTTCGCTGCAGTTGGAGCACTTCAATAAGTCGAACGCTTTGTCGTGGGCTTTGACCATGGGACTGTTTGCGACTCCGGTGGTGTATTCGGACCGGAAGTGGAACCAGATTGTCGGCGAGTCGTATTACATCCAACTCGGGCCGGAAGACAAGTTCGGATGGACGGAACCCGAAGGACGGGTGTACGAGATTGCAGCGCAGAATCTGACACGCCTACAGGAAGAGATATACCGCGTGTGTTACGTGATGCAGCTCGGCGGACCATTGCAATCGGGCATCGGGCAATCCGGATTGAGCAAGGCGCGCGATTTTTCGGCCACGCAGGAGGTGCTCCGGGCCTATGGCGATTGCGTGAAGGACGTGGCGGGGCGCGTGATGCGGGCCATTGAAGAGGCGCGTGAGGACGGATTGAGGGTCGATGTGTCGGGGTTGGATGAGTTCGACATTGGCGATTTCAGCGCGGAGTTATCCGACGCGGAACGCCTGCTTGCGCTCGGAATCAATTCGCCGACATTGAAGAAACAGATCTTCCGCAAGCTGGCCTTGAAGTATCTGTGCGACGTCCGGCAGGACGTGAAAGACGAGATCGGGGCCGAGATCGACAACGCGACCCCGTAGAGCAAGTTTGAAACAGGAGGCCTATGGATAGCACCCAGGCAGATGTGCGGGCGATCATTCGCGACGCAATTGAGGAATTCGTCAAGTTCGAACGGTCGAAAGCGGAACCGGCGTACAAGACGGAATTGACTGAGGAGCGCAAGCGGCGGGAGCAACTCGAGCAGCGTGTCAACGAGTTGGTTGACGAGAACAACCGAAGCCGCACGCGGGCCGAGGAGGTCGAGCGCGGCAGCACCATCCGCACGGAGTTACAGCGGATTGGGGTTTCCAAGATCGATTTGGCGTATCGCGCCGTCAAGGACGACATCGTCCGGGCTGAAGACGGGCGGTTGGTGGCGAAGGGTGAGTCCGGCGATCTGCCGTTGCGCGATTACCTGACTCACTTTGTCAATGAGAACCCGGAGTTATTGCCCCCGCGAATCACGGGCGGCAGCGGGGCGTCGGTTCACGCAAAGGCGGGACCGGGCGGGCCGGCAGGGTTCGATTTGGACAGGATCCGGCCGGGAATGAATCCCGAGGAATTGGACAAATTGCGTCAGGAGATTTCGCGCGTCGCCTCGCAGACCATGCGAGGACTTTGATTCAGCAGACCGTACTGGACAGTCATGCGCAGCCGTGTATCTGTCCGCAATAGATCAATAGGAGAGAGAGTACAAACATGTCAGCAATTACATCGGCAAATGTTGCGAATGCAATCGTGAAGCTAGTGGCAGTCGACGCACTGCCCGCACTGATGGGGAACCTTGTAATGGGTAACCTTGTCAATCGCAACTACGAGCCGGCATTGGCCCAGGCGGGCGATACCATCAATGTTCCGATTCCACCGACGCTGGTGGCCAACAATTTGGCCGAAGGCGGTACGGTGCAGACGCAGAACCCGAATCTGGGCAACGCGCAGATCGTTTTGAACACGCACGCTGAAGCGACTTTTCAGATTCCGGACGTCACCAAGGTGCTAGCGGTACCCGACCTGCTGAAGTTGTACATGCAGCCGGCGGTGATCGCGATTGCGGAGAAGATCGAGACGGACCTGCTGGCGCTGGCGTCGCAGTTCACGGCCAACACCCCGATCGGCTCTCCCGGCGCGCCTATCACCGAAGCGGTGCTGGATGCGGCTGAGACGGCTCTGTTCGAAGCGAAGGTTCCGGCGAGCGCGGCGAAGTACCTGGTCGTCGATTCGAGCGGTTACTCGCAGATCCGCCAGATCCTTCGTTTCAGCGAATACAACACGGCCGGCGATGCCGGTCTGCGGGCGATGATCGACGGGGTGGTCGGCAAGATGAAGGACTTCTTTATCTTCCGTTCGCAGTTCGTTCCCAAGACCGGCAGCGGTCCTTCGGTGGCCCACAACGTGGCGTTCGCCAAGGATGGCATCGGCCTGGTTGTCCGCCGCTTGCCGCAACCCCTTCCGGGTACCGGCGCCATCGCCGAATACGCGGAAATGGGTAACTTCGGCATCCGCGTGACCATGAGCTATCAGCCCAACACGCTGGCCCAGCAGTTCACTGTGGACGTGCTGTATGGCTGCGGAATCCTGCGCAACACCTTCGGCGTGCAGGTGCTGAGCTAGTCGTTCGCAATCGCGTGGGCAGTTAGAACTCACGCATCAATCAGGTAGTCAAAAACTCAAACGGCCGGCCTTTCGGGGCCGGCCAATTTTATTTAGGAGTCATTGTGGACTTACGAGCATATTACCGAAAACTGCGAGATGCAGAGGAAGCCATCGACGGTCAGCACGCGGTGGTTGTGAGTAAAGAAACCGCCGACGGCGGAAAAGAAGGCGTACGCAGCGAGGTGAGCCGGGCGACGGCGGCCAAACTCGTGGTGGAAGACCGTGCCCGGCTGGCCACAGCGGAAGAGAGCGAGGCGTATCGAAACGAACTGTGCGAAGCCAAGCTACGCGCCGATCAAGCGGCCGCGGCTGCGCGCCTGAACGTAACGGTGATCTCGGATGCAGAATTGCGAACCTTGCGTGAACGCGCGCGTTCGCCGAGGGGTTGAGGTCGCGCCATGCCGCTATTCACGGATGGCCCACCGGCCTCGATCGAGGATCTCAAGCGATACGACAGCTCAGCCGAGGAACTGGCGCATGACGCAGGCATCGACTTGGACGCAAAACTCGGGATCGGCGCCGAAGAAGTGGGACAGGAAATTCTCGAATTCCTTCTGTTCCAAGCCAGCGCGGGATACACGGGTTCCGCAATATGGAATCCGGCGCTGGGCACTCAGGCGCGCCGGGGCCGGGGCATCGGCGATGTCGTAGTCACTCCGGCGGTGACACGCTGGCACGCGTTGAAGACGCTGGAAGCTGTGTATCGCGACGGATACGGATCGGACGTTACGGAGCGGTTTCGCCGCAAATTGGACGAATACACAAAGCTGGCGCGGCGCGCGGCGGAGTCTGCCTTTACGGCCGGCATCGGATTAAGTGCGGAACCGGTCGCCAAGGCGCCGCTTCCCACGGTCGTGCAGAACAGTTCGCCCGCCGACCGTACGGATTGCACAATCCGGGTTACCTGGGTCAGGGCGTCGGGACGCGAAGGCGCGCCGAGCGATGCCTGGGACGCGGCGCTCGGGGCTGGCGATGTCATCTCGTTGGGCGACTCAGCGCCGGCAGGAGTCACAGGTTGGAATCTGTACGCGTCGCCGCGAGACGGCGCACCCGGCTTACAAAACGACACGCCGTTGCTCATCGGAGAGCGGTGGATGTTTCTGGCCCAAGCTCTGAAACAGGGCAAAGCGCCAGTCGATTATGAATTGCCGGACTATCTCGTAGTTGACCGGCATGTACTTCCGCGAGGATAAGTGATGGCTGACATAGGAACTCGAGTTAGCCGTGCCACGCTGCAACGCCTGCAAGGTAGCACGGGCGTGCCAAGCGCCGTAGCTGCGTTGTCAGTCGCTTCCGGCATTGAAGCTTCGCCATTCCACCCGGAGCAGGTTCAGATGGTGAACATATCGCCTGAGTTGGCCGAAAAATCGGCAGGCACGCGATATCCGCTGGTGCATATCTATTGCGAACGAGTCACGAATCAACTGCGCGAGAAATTCCGGCGCTTCTCGGGCAAGGTACGCATTGCCATTGAGGCGCGCGTGTCGCAAAGCCGGTTGGAAGGGATCGATGCCAAGTCGGCGTTTTTGGCTGACGCGGTAACCGAAGTCTTGGATGCGAGCCGCGGCGATTGGGAGAACGGGATGTTTTACAGCGGCGGGTATGAGATTGCGTTCGGGCCGGTGAAACAGGGCGGGAAGAACTTCATTCAGACCACCAAAATCGTTTTCGAGGTGGATGTCAGTTCGGATTGACGCTGGAGACAAACGGCCCGACAAGAGGAACAAACATGTCAAATTACATTTCATCGAATAATAACCGCTTCTATGCAGCCCTCGAGCAAAGCTACGGAGCGGCGGCGGCATCCACCGAGTGGGCCCGGATTCCGGCGGTCTCATTGAAGGCGAGGCGTCAGCGCGAGCGGCTGCAGCGGAAGGATAAAACAGGGACGCGAACGTTCGCCGGGCTGCCTGCCACTAGCCGGTACCGGACGACATTCGAATTGACCACGTATATGGCGGGTCTCGCAGACGCCGGCCGCCAGCCCGTGCACGGGGCGATGTTCGAGGCAGCATTGGGCGGCGCCGGAATGAAATTCAACGGCGGTGCGGTGGCGGCGTCCATGGGAACCAGAGTCGGTTTCGCGGCTCCGCACCAGCTCACTCCAGGGCAGGCCGTAGCCCATGCGGGCGAGATACGGTTTGTGGCCGCTGTCGTGGACGCGGCGACGATCCAATTGAACGCGCCTTTCTCGACGCCTCCGGACACAGCGGCGCAGATCAGGCCCAGCTATACGTACCTGCCTGGCGCGGAGATGAAGAGCGCGACCGTGATGGATTTCTGGTCGCCCGAAACAGCGGTGCACCGGATGCTTCCCGGCGCGGTCTTCGATCAGATGGAGATGCAGGTCAACGGCGACTTTCACGAATTCAAGTTCACCGGAAGCGCCGCGGATGTGGTGGATAGCGCGAGCTTCGTGAGCGGCCAAGCGGGGTTGGAACAGTTTCCCGCCGAACCCGACACGGCAGGGTTCGATTACACGATCGTTCCGGGACACCTGGGCCAGGCGTGGATTGGCACCGTTCCGACACAGTTCTTCACGTTAGCTTCGGCGCGGGTGAGCCTGCAAAATAATGCGGAGCTGCGTGCGCGCGAGTTTGGCTTCAGCCTGCCGCGGGCGATTGCGCCGGGCGAGCGGGATGTGAGAGTGGATTTCGCCGTGTATGCGCAGGACGACGAGCAGACCAAGGCGCTGTACCAAGCGGCGCGGCAACAATCGCCGATGAGCGTGATGCTGCAGTTGGGCCAGCAGGACGGGCAGTTGTGCGGCATCTTTCTGAAGAGTGTCATAGCTGAGACGCCGGAGTTTGACGATGGGCAGACGCGGCTGATCTGGCACTTCAAGAATTGCCGTGCACAAGGGACGGGCGACGATGAGATTGCGATTGCGTTCGCTTAACCCGGTGCGCCACCGCAGCACGATCGATTGCGCGGCGGAGTCGATCAGAGGCGTGACGTTCACGATCCGCCGCGTTTCGCTGGGCAGGCGATTGGAGCTTGCCGAGGCGATTCGCGGCATGGCGCAGGAGTTGGAATTTCATCACGCCGGCGAATCCATACAGTCGCAGGTGGACGCGGCGGTTCTTGCAGCAAGAATAGACCAGGTCTACCTGCGCTGGGGGCTCGTGAAGATCGAAGGCTTGACCATCGATGGCGACGAGCCCACAGCCGACGTGCTGTTCGAGCGTGGTCCGGAGAATCTGCTGCGAGAGATCGCAGGACGCATCAAGAGCGAGTGCGCGCTTTCGGACGACGAAAGAAAAAACTGATCATCGCCTTCCATTTCCAATTCGCGAACCAGGCCGCGTGGAAGTGCGGTGATTGCCGGAAACAAGGCCTGGAACGCAGTCGCGGTTGCCCGTTTATTGCGGGTGCGGACGCGCCCCGCCGCATGGTGTGGGCTCGCCGCGAAGTGACGGCACAGGCATGTCCGAAGGGCTCGGTGCGGCCCGAATCAATCGGTTGGATTGAACAATACAGCGTTTGGAAGTCGGGTGGGAGCGGCGACATATCGGGCATGCCGGCGCGCACAGGGGAGGCGTTTTTCATTCTCGAGCAAGAAGTGAGGGCGGAGCAAAATCATGCAAGACAGGAATATCAGCGCGGAATTGAGTAGGGTGTTGGGTCAGACGCCGGCAGGGACCGGCCTCGGCCAGGCAGTGACTGCGGCGCTGGGAACAGGCGCGGGAACAGCGGTGCAGGGAAACGGCCTGACCGAGGCGATCGCCCAGAATACGGCGCTGCTGGCGCAGGTTCGGTCGGTGGTACAGGGTCAGCTCGATTCGGTCGCCGAGAACACACGCGCGCTCGTCGACAATACGACCGTGAAATCGTCGAGCGCCGGATCGACTGTGGCCAACGTGGCCGGCAGCTTCGCGAAAGATGCGTTGGGCGGCGGCCTGCTGGGCAGTCTCTTTTCAGGTTTGATGGGGCTGTTCGGCGGCGGCCACGCAGAGGCTCCGCAACCGCTGACGAAGTTCGCCATACCCGCGCCGGTGCAGTTCACGGCGGGGGTTCAGGGCGGGACGCTGGGCGGTGCGGATTACGGGCAGAACGATCAGCCACGCTCCACGGCGGACGCGCAGTCCGCGCCGGCGCACAACATCACTGTGAACGTGAACGCGATGGATAGCCGTTCGTTCCTGGATCACAGCGGCGAGATTGCGAACGCGGTACGCCGCGCGATGCTCGAATCCAGTTCTTTGAACGACGTGATCGGAGAGATGTGACATGGTCTCTTTTCCAAAACTCAAAACGGGCGCGGTGGCGCAATATCCGGTCGCGCGCGAACTGCGCTTCAGCACTCAGGTGCTCGAATTTGTCGACGGGCGTGAACAGCGCTACCGCGATTTCGCGAGCACTTTGCGGCGATGGGTGATCCGGCTGGACTTGCTGGATGCGGGTGAAATGGCCGCCGTCACCCAATTTTTCGACGATGCGGGCGTGGTGTCCACGTTCGCATTTACCGACCCGCAGGATGGAAAGACTTACGCCAACTGCTCAGTGGATTCGCCCGAGATCGAGACGGAGTTTCTGGATGAGTGGCGTGGGCGGACGCAATTAAGAATACGGGAGAACCGGACATGATTGTATTTCCACAATTAACGACAGGCGCAGGCGCGCAGTATCCGCTGGTCCGCCGGCGCCGGTGCACTTCGGTGGTGAACGTTTTAGCGGACGGGAGCACGGTTGCCTACGCCGATTCCACGCCGCGCAGCAATACCTGGAGCCTGGCTCTGCGCGACTTGACCGATATGGAGGCCGATTCCATTCAACGTCTGTTCGAGACCGTCGAAGGACGCCAGGGCAACTTTACGTTCCTCGATCCGGCCGCAAATCTACTGGCGCACAGCGAAGAGTTGGACAACTCCTGTTGGAACAAGGACCCGATGCTGCAGTTGAACACCGGTGTGGACGATCCCGTCGGAGGAAGGCGCGCGATGAGCCTGGTGAACTCGGGACAGAGCGTCCAGAATCTCTCGCAGACTTTGAATGCGCCTGGGTGGTTCGGTTATGCGTTCAGCGTGTACGCACGATCGACCGCGAATTCCGCGCTGTCGCTCATACGTTCCGGGCAATCGAGCACCCACGCTCGCGTCTTCTCTTTAGGCCCAGGTTGGACGCGCTGCGTGTTGAGCGGAGCGTTGAACGTGTCGGATGAGAGTGTCCGGTTCGCGCTGGAATTGCCCGCGGGCGCCAGCGTGGATCTGTACGGAATTCAGGCTGAAGCACAACCTTCGGCCTCGGCGTATAAGGCCACTCGGGACCGTAACGGTGTCTATTCCAACGCTCGGTTCGACGACGACGTGCTGTTGTCGTTTGCCGATGGTCCGGACCAGCACCGCCTTGACGTGCGAATCGTCGCTCGAGATTGAAACCCATGCAAGACCTGAATACTTTAAAACAACAAGAACTCGCCGGGACGCCGCTGTTTCTGTTCGAGTGCCGTCTGGCCTCTGGAACCATGGAGCGTTGGAGCACGCACGGCGTGACCGCTGCCGGCCAGACGTATCGCGCGCGAGTGCTGAGCCACAATCTTTTTGAGTTGAAATCATCTCTCGACGATGGCGCAGACGGCGCGGCTAAGATTTCGCTGGTGCTGGCCAATGCCGATTCCTACTTTTCGCAGATCGAATGGAACGAGGGTCTAAAAGGCGCCCAACTCACGGTTCGTTTCGGTTTTTACAATCTCCGAACCGGCGCTTTAGATACCGACGCTCGCGTCGTGTTCAAGGGAGTTGCAGGACCGCCGGACGAAATGACGGCGTCCACGGTCAGAATCACGTTCGCCAATCGCCTGAACCTGCAACGCGTGTTGCTGCCGGAAATCCGGATCCAACGCCGTTGCCCGTGGTCGTTTCCGATCGATGCGGATCAAAGGAAAGGCATTGGACGGAGGAGCCAAGGCCGCTATTCGCCGTTCTTCCGATGTGGCTATTCGGCAGGTGAGCAGGGTGGAAGCGGCGACCTGGATGCACACGGCGCGCCATTCGCGAGTTGCGATTACACTCGCCCGCAGTGTGAAGAGCGCGGCATGTTCGACCGCGACGCCAGCGGTAACGTAACGCGGCGGTTCGGCGGTATCGAGTTCGTACCTGCATCGGTGCTGGTGCGCAGCTACGGTGAGAAGGGCACGCACAACTCGCCTGTTCTGGATAACGAGGCGCGGTATAACGACTTTGTTCCGCTGCTGTACGGCACCGGATGGTATCAGCCGCCGGTGGTGTTTGCGCGCAACGACGGAAATCTCACCCGCTTCGAAGTGCTGCTGGGCGCGGGTGAAATCGATCGGGTTGTGAAGGTGGTCGTCAACGACGTCGAGGTTCCCGAGGCCGTGGACGGCGCAAACATGACCGGTACGGGATGGTTTCGCGTGGTCAGCCCAGGGAAAAGCTCGGGCGCATTCAACGCCGACTTCGCCGATGCCGCTGGCAAAGCGATGGGCGATCCTTACGGAAGCATGGCGTTTCTGTCCGTCGTCGTTCCAAACAGGATCAACAGCGGAACTTCGGTGCCGCGCATACAGGTGCTGGCGCAGGGTCTGCGTCTGCCGCGTTTCGACGCGAGTGGGAACGCATTGGCGGACGAGTTCACGAACAATCCGGCCTGGGTGCTGCTGGATGTGTTGCGGCGTAGCGGCTGGTCACAACAGGACATCGACGTGCCGAGTTTCGCGGCGGCCGCGGCGTACTGCGATGAGCCCGTGAACACGCTGGACATCCACGGTAACCATGCCGTCATCCCGCGGTTTCAATGCAACCTGATCATCCGTAAACGCCGGAGTGCGGCGGACATCGTTCGGGGAATACGGAACGCCTCGGGTCTGATCTTGTCGTACGGTAGCGACGGGCGGATCACGCTACGAGCCGAAAATTCTATCGCGTTGCAGCAGGCGGATAAGCCCGCGTTGAGCAATAGCAGTGAACCGCTGGATGGCGGGTGGCCGGCGTACGAATTCAGCGACGGATCGGCGCCGTTTTCGGGAATTTTGCGGAAGTCG
Organism: Bryobacterales bacterium; assembly: GCA_038322705.1. Lineage (GTDB taxonomy): Bacteria > Acidobacteriota > Terriglobia > Bryobacterales > Bryobacteraceae > TMP-7. The sequence continues at coordinate 15,584 of JBBQGC010000065.1, forward strand.
AACGGCGAACCGCACATTCGCTTTTATGCTCGCGGCGCGGCGGAATCGCCGAACCGTTTTAGCGTTGAGTTTCAGGATGAGTTCAACGAGTATCAGCAGGACAGTCTGTCATTGGTCGACATCGACGATGCGACGCTCATGGGTCAGGAGATTACCGCTCCGCTGACGGCGCTGGGTCTGCCGAACTTCGATCAGGCGTCGCGCATTTTGCGATTGCAGTTGAACAAGAGCACAACAGGGAATTTGTACACGGAGTTCGCGACCAGTGTTCGCGGATTCGGACTCATGCCCGGCGATCTGATCGCGATCACTTATGAGAAGGAAGGACTCGAGCGGGAGCCCTTTCGTATTACTCGCGTTGCGCCGGGCGTGAATTACCGGACCGTAGTGATTACCGCGCAATATCACGATGACGCCTGGTATACGGGTTCTGCGATCGGCGGACACGCCAGTCGCAGGCAGCCCGGATTCGGCGTCGGCATCCCACGGCCATTGCTGGGCAGTGCGTTGGATTCGAATGGAGATCCGCAGTTCGCGATTTCCGAGAGCGTCAAGCAGTCGGCTGACGGAAGCTACGCGGTGGGGCTGACGGCTGGATTCGCGGCGCCCGCAAAGCCGGTGCACAGCGCGGTTGCGATCCCGACGCTCAGTCTCACTCCGCAGGTGCAGGCCACCGGCGGAACGATTCGGGGCGGACGGACTCTGTATTTTGCGGTGAGCGGCGCGGATGACCAGGGGAATGAGGGATCGCTGTCGTTCACGGTGCGCGCGACGATTCCATCGGGCAGCGACACGAATGCGGTCACGTTGACTAATTTGAGCTTTTCGGCGGCTACTGCGCGCTTCAACGTTTATCGCGGCGACAGCCCCGTTCAACTGATTCGAGTTGCTTCCGCGCTGCCTGTTGGGAACACGTTCACCGATTCCGGCGTCGCACCAACCGAAGTTGCGGGGCCGCCCGATGAGAATTACGACCATGCGAATTTCTACTGGCGCTTGGAGCTGCAGCCTGAGGTGACGGTCAATATTCACTCGGCAAACATGGTTGGTAACGGCGCGCTGCACATGCTCCCGAACGAGAGTCGAGGCATGCTGGTGCGCATTTCGAGCGGGTCCGGCGCTGGGCAGGAGCGCTCGGTGTTGTCGAACGAAAGCGCTACGCTGACAGTCACGCCGAAGTGGGACATCGAGCCGGATTCGACCAGCGGGTTCGTGATCGCTGAAGCGAGTTGGCGATTTGGCGCGCTGACGATTCAAGGTCCGGCGGAGTTCGAAATACCGAATCGCAAGGACGCGATCGTTCATATACTCGGGCGGTCGGCGAATGTCCACGACCAGGAGTGCGCGGCGGAATTGTCGGCAATCACCCGCTGGAAGATTGGAGGGGCAGGTACCGTGGCTGTGGATGACGATGTACCGCCGGAGCCGCTGTTTGGACTCACTCCGGCAGGCGGTGGGACCGTAGAACTCGGTCCGATCGGATTCACGGATCCGAAAAACACGAGGACGGTGAGCGCTGGCACCCTGACATTTCTATACACGGACGAGTTGGTTGCAGCGCCGTCGTTGAAGGTTGGAGCGGCGATCGACGAGGCGGCAACCGAGGTTGTCTTCTCGCAGAACGTGTCGTTCGAAGCAGGCGACGTCTTACAGATCGGCGCCGAGATTATGACGGTTACGGCCGCCGCAACAGATGCGAGTACGTGTGAGATAGTGCGCGCCTCGCACGGCTGTGCAGCGGAAAGTCACGCCGCGGACATTCCCGTTTACCGGCTCTCAAAGAAGGTTGCCATCGTCCCGTTTGTACGCGATTTCTTCGGCAGTCCGGCGTCCGGCAGCTATTCGTATCCGATGTATCTTCCGGATGTGAGGATCGGGGCGGCCGAGCTGTTTCTGACGAACGATCGGGGTGACAGTCCGACGGCGCGAATTTCGTTCGTGGCGCGGGAGGATCTCGGAATTCGGACGTTATCGGGCGGGCAGTTCGCGTTGCAGGTGGATGGGACATTGTCGCTTCAGAGGGACGCTGTTCCGCCGTTGATGGTCGAGGATACGCATGCGGTTCGCGACATTTATGCGGTGCTGCGGCAACCTGCAGGGGGTGACGTCAAGATACGGTTGCGTCAAAACGATACGCCGTATTGCGACTTGACGATTCCGAGCGGAACGACCGGTGCTTCGCTCCCAGGGTTCGGCATGGCGCCGCTCGGAGCTAAGGCCCAACTCAGCCTGGACATCATCGGCGTTCCCCAGGACCCCGCGGCGTTTCCCGGTGCGGGCCTGGCCGTCACTATTCGCATGTGAACGGTTTGAGGTACCACGGCAATCCACGCTATAGTTTGGATTGCCGTTGTGCTTCTGGTCCAGCACGTATCCAAAGTATTTCCTCTCTACAGCCGTCCCTCGGACCGCATCCGCGAGATCATTCCCCTGCTTGGCAGACCCCGCCGCACCGATTTTTGGGCGGTACGGAACGTAAGTTTCGAGGTACAGCGCGGCGAGGTTTTGAGTCTGATCGGGCCTAATGGATCGGGAAAGAGCACTCTACTTCAGATCGTCAGCGGCATTCTGCAACCGACGACTGGTCGCGTTTTCAAACAGGGACGAGTGGCCGCTTTGCTGGAACTCGGGGCCGGTTTCAATCCTGAATTCACCGGGCGGGATAACGTCTACTTGAATGGCGAGATCATGGGGCTCTCTCGCCGCGAGGTGGCTGCCGCGTTTCCGCGCATCGAACAGTTCGCCGGCATTGGTGAGTTTATCGACCGTCCGGTGAAGGAGTACTCGAGCGGCATGTATGTGCGGCTCGCTTTTTCGACCGCGATCCACGTTGACCCGGAGATACTCATCGTGGATGAAGCCTTGGCGGTCGGGGATGCGATCTTCGCCAACCGCTGTGTTCAGAAATTCGAAGAACTCAAGCAGCGCGGCGTTACTGTACTGTTTGTTTCCCACGATCTCGGTCTTGTGAAACGTTTGTCCGATCGCGCGATCTTCATGTTGAATGGGCGTGTAGCCGCTGAGGGCGCGGCCAGCGACGTCGTAAACCGCTATGTGGGCTTCGTGCTAGAGCGCGAAAACGGAGAGAACAAACCAGAGGCGAAGCACGATAGCCTTGCGCACAGCTTTCGCCACGGCGATGGTGCGAGCCGCATCGAGCGTGTCGACATCCTGAATTCCGAAAACGAACCTGGCCATGCGTTCACCAGCGGCGAGCGGATTACCGTGCGCGTTTGTGCGGCGTTTGCGCGTCCTGTCTCAAACCCGGTGGTCGGCATTCTGATTCGCAACCGGCTCGGAGTCGATGTCTTCGGTACCAACACGCGCGTGGAGCACGTCGCGTTGGGCGAATTCTCGCCGGGCGATGTTATTCAGGTCGATTTTGTCATGGACTGCAATCTCAGCCGGCAGGATTACACGCTGACCGTGGCGACTCAGTACTCAGACGGTACGAGTCAGGATTGGCTGGATGATACTCTCCAATTCACAGTCATCGAGCCGAAGCAGATTGCTGGCCTGGTCAATTTGAGACCCGAGATTCACTGGCAAAGGATCGTACAGGAGACTCACGCGCATGTCGACCAGTACTAGCACGGCTGCGGATACAAGCTTTTTCGGTCATCCACGAGGGTTGGCGACGCTGTTCATGACCGAGATGTGGGAGCGCTTCAGCTACTACGGCATGCGCGCCATTCTCGTGTTGTATATGGTTGCCTCTGTCAGTTCGGGCGGGTTGGGTTTCGATACAGCACACGCCGCCACGATCTACGGCTTGTTCACGGGGTCGGTTTATGCCTTGTCGATACCAGGGGGCTGGATCGCGGACCGTTTTCTCGGAGCCCGTCTCACTGTGATCCTGGGAGGAGCTGCAATCGCGATCGGTAACGCATGCCTGGCGTTGGGACCCGTGTCTCTTTTCTATGTGGGTCTGTGTGTGATCGTAATTGGGACGGGAATGTTGAAGCCGAATGTCAGTGTGATGGTCGGCGGCTTGTACGGGGAGCGTGATCCGCGGCGTGACTCCGGATTTTCGCTCTTTTACATAGGAATTAATACAGGCGCGATCCTGGCCCCGCTCGCTTGCGGTTATCTTGCGCAGAAAGTTTTCTGGCGTCTGGGGTTTGTCGCATCCGCGGTGGTTATGGTTTTGGGAGTTATCCAGTTCCTTGCATTCCGGCAGACTCTGGCCCATGTCGGTTCAAAACCCGTCAAACGCGATTCGACCCCCGGCAGTGTGACTCATGCTCCGCTCACTCCCGGTGAGTGGCGCAGGATCGGGGCGATCGGATTGTTGTTTGTATTCGCCACCGTATTTTGGATGTCTTTCGAGCAGGCGGGCTCCAGCCTGAACTTGTTTGCTGACCAATTGACACGGACGTCCATATTGGGAGTCAGCTTTCCTTCCAGTTGGTTTCAATCGGTCGAGCCAATCTTTGTTGTCCTGTTTGCGCCGGTGTTCTCATGGCTGTGGCTTACGATGCGCGAGCGGCAGCCTTCTAGTCCGGCTAAGTTTGCTTATGGGTTATTGGCTGCCGTCGTGGCCTTCGCCCTTATCACTTATGCTTCGACGCTGACCGGAGCCGGCCGGGTAAGTCCGATGTGGCTCGTGTTGGTCTATTTGTTTCAAGGAATCGGCGAATTACTCGTTAGCCCTGTTGGTTTGAGCACGACGACAAAGTTGGCGCCGCCGCGTCTTGTGGGACTGATGATGGGCGTCTGGTTCTGTTCGATAGCGGCTGGCAACTATCTGGCGGGCTTTGTCGCGAGTTTCTACAAGCCGGGTGAAAACGCTCTCATTACGATGTTCGGGTCGGTGGCTATTCTGACACTTATCAGCGCCGTCCTACTGTTCCTGACGATACCTTATATGCGACGCTTGATGGGCGAGGTGCATTGAGATGAATTTGGCTGCGATTCAACAGGCAATACGCGACGAAGGTCTGGATGGGTGGCTGTTCTTCGATCACCATCTGCGCGACCCTCTATCGTATCGGGTACTGGGATTTACTCCGCACGGAATCGTCTCGCGGCGTTGGTATTACTTCATTCCAGCGGAAGGCGAGCCGCGCAAGTTGGTACACAAGATCGAGTCATACCATCTGGACACGCTTCCTGGCCGCAAGACTTCGTATTCCCGTTGGGAACAGCAGAAACAGGAGCTTGCGGCCATGTTGGGCGGCGCGCGGAGGATTGCGATGCAGTACTCTCCGGATTGCGCCGTTCCCTACGTATCGATGGTGGATGCCGGCACTATCGAACTCGTGCGCGGGTGCGGCGTCGAGATTGCGACGTCGGCGAATCTGATTCAATACTTCGAGGCGCGGTGGACTGTCGAGCAACTCGAATCACACCTGAGCGCGGGTAAACTGGTAGACGAAATCCGGCGTGAAGCATTCAGCTTGATCGGTGACCGCATTTGCAACAGCACACCTGTCACCGAATGGGAAGTGCAGCGCTTCATCGCTGGCGAATTCACGAAGCATGGTCTGTTCACGGATCATGGCCCGAATGTTTCCGTGAATGCTAATTCCTCCAACCCGCACTACGAACCAGCTGAGAATAACACAGCGGCCATCAAGGCAGGTGACACGGTTCTCATCGACCTGTGGGCCAAATTCGACCGTCCCGAAGCCGTCTATTACGACATCACGTGGATGGGATTTTGCGGACCGACTCCACCCAGCGCCGTCGAGAACGTATTCGGGATCGTTCGTACGGCTCGGGACCGTGCGATCCAGCGGGTCGAGCAAGCCATCTCCGCGGGCGAGTTATTGTACGGTTATCAGGTCGACGATGCCGCCCGGAGTTACATTCGCGATCAGGGTTTCGGAGATGAGTTTTTTCACCGCACGGGACACTCGATCGGGACGGAAGTACACGGTTCCGGAGCGAATATGGATAATCTAGAGACTCACGACGACAGGCGAGTTATTCCTGGTACGTGCTTCTCAATCGAGCCAGGTATCTACCTTCCCGAGTTCGGCGTTCGCTCGGAAGTGAACATGTTCATTGAACCGTCGCGAGCGCGTGTGACTGGCGAGATTCAGCAGACTCTCGTTCTAGTTTAGCGATGCGCCTCATCCACTTACTCTCGTGCGGCGGCACTATCGAAAAAGTCTATTCAGAATCGACTGGGTCGGTTGTCAATGAGGAAGACAAGATCCAGCGTTATCTTGACCGGCTCCGCTTGCCGGGAACGCGAGTCGAATCGACAAGGCTCATGAATAAGGACAGCCTCGAGATGGACGACAAGGATCGTAAAATCGTGCTCGACGCAGTGCGCAAGAAACTGGCCGGGAAAACAGCGCCCATCGTAATCACGCACGGCACTGACACCATGGTTGAGACCGGGCTGTGCTTGAAAAGCTCGCTAGCCAGTCTCGAAGTTCCCATCGTCCTTACGGGCGCGATGACTCCGCTCGGTTTTGAAAACAGCGATGGTCTCCAAAACTTGACCGAAAGCCTGTTCGCCGCACACACGCTTCCATCGGGAGTATGGGTGGTCATGCACAATGAAGCCTTTCCGGTGGACCGTGTCCGTAAAGACCGCAAACTGGCCCGGTTCGTCTCGACAGAACCTGACTGAAAAGCACCCTGCTAATCGCAGCGCAGAGCGGATATTGGATCCACTCGAGTGGCGCGGATCGCCGGTATGATGCACGCCGCGAACGATACTGCACACAACACCGCCGCTACGATTGCGACAGTCAGAGGATCGCGCGCACTTACTTGAAACAGCAAACTCCGGAGCACGCTTCCCATCGCGACTGAGGCGATGGCACCGGCCATGAGTCCGAACAGGACCGGTTGCATGCCCTGCCACAACACCATCGAACGCACTTGCTGGGCGTCGGCTCCGATCGCCATGCGAATGCCGATCTCGTTCCGGCGTCGAGTAACAGAATACGCCAGTACGCCGTAGACGCCAAGACTCGCCAATGCAAGGGCTGAGACGGCGAACACGGTCAACAGCAGCATATTGAATCGGCGCGCGCTGACGGACTTGTTCATTACGTCCAGCAGTGTCCTGATTTCCGGAACAGGCACCTCGCCGTCGAGCGCCCAAACGCTCGCGCGGATCGCGTTGGTCAAGCCTCGCGGATCGTTGGCCGTGCGTACCAATAATGACGCACCCAGGCGCGGGCGCTGCCAGAACGGGATGTACAACATGTTCACCGGATCCTTGTCGAGGCTGGTGCTATGCAAATCGGGCGTGACCCCGACGATGACGACTTTCTTTTCGTTGTGCAGCATGACGCGCCCCACTGGGTCCTGCCCAGGCCACAGCCGATCCGCCAAGGAGTGTGAAATGATCGCCGACAAGCGTGCGCGATCGGAGTCGTCGAAAGTCCGCCCTGCCCGCAGAGTCGCGCCGATTGTACGGAAGTAATCCGGACTGATGAAGCGAACATTGGTCATTGGCCGCTGGAACATGGGGCGGGTGTCATTCTCGACGCCAGCCAGATCGATCCACGTCTCTCCTTGCAGGGGCAGCGCCGAGACTATGCTGGCCGAAACAACGCCGGGCATTGCTTGCGCTTTCTCGACGAGGCGTTGAAAAAACTCGGCGCGGTGCCTATCGTCTTTGTATTTTGTCGACGGCAGCGCGACATCGGTGGCGAGAACGCGCTCGACATCGAAGCCACGATCGACGTTGATCAGGCGATCGAAGGTGCGCACCAGCAATCCGGCGGTGATCAGCAAAACCGTGCTCAGCGCCACCTCGGCCGCAACGAGAATCTTTCGCACCGAGACGCCGTGGACCGACTCCGTCATCGCGTGACTTCCGGATTTCAGGGCTTCTTGAGGATCCTGCCTGGCGATTTTGAAGGCCGGGAGTATGCCGAACAAAACGCCACAGACGACCGAGACACCGAAAGAGAACGCGAGCGCGACGGTGTCGATATGAACTTCACCGAGGCGCGGCAGGCCGGACGGAGCCAGGCGCAACAGCGCGCCCATCCCCGCATAGGCCAATCCGATTCCGAGCAATCCCCCCGCGATCGACAACAGCAAACTGCTGGTCAACATGTGCCGTATCAGGCGCGCACGGCTGGCGCCCAGTGCCACGCGGATCGCAGTCTCACGGCTGTGCCCGGCCGCACGCGCAAACCACAAGTTCGCGAGGTTGACGCACAACACGATCAATACCGCGGCGACCGCGCCCATGATCACCAGCAGACCACGCCGTGCGTCCCCGACCACAGCGTCGTGCAACGGAGTTATGGCGGCGCGCAGCTCCATCTTCTCCTCCAACGTCTTCGAAATGCCGGCTTGGATCACGTTCAACTCGCTCTGCGCAGTCGCGGGCTCCACACCCGGCCGCAAGCGCGCAATCACCGCCCAGTTCATGTCGCCGCTACGGTTTCGAAGATCGTCATTGTCATAGCCGAGGGGCCTGAAGATCTGCGTTTTCTCAGGCACCACGGTCCCCATGCCGGACTGCGACGGCAAACGGAAATCCTTCGGCATAACTCCGACAACCATATGAGGGCGGCCGTCGAGCAGAACTTTGCGGCCGGCGATTGCGGGATCCGCGTGGAAGCGCTCCGTCCAGAGAGCATGCGAAAGGATCACGACATCATCCTGTCCAGCTCTGTCCTCAGCTTCGGTGAAGGCGCGTCCGATCGAGGGGTGCACGCCGAGAACGTCAAATGTACTCGCCGATATTCGCGCGGCCAGCAGACGCGCGGGGTCGCCCGATCCGGTAAGATTTGTGGAACTCGCACGCATGAGCGCAAGGCTCTCAAACGCCGTAGACTGTTTGCGCCAATCGAAGTAGTGGCTCAAGTTGACCGGCAACATCGGATACAAATGCGCGATTTTCGGAACAACCTCATTAACGGCCACGAGGCGCCCCGGCTCATGGAACTGAAGCGGCCGGAGCAGAACTGAGTTGACGACAGAGAATATCGCGGTATTTGCCCCGATTCCCAGGGCGAGCGTGAGAACGACTATGGCGGCGAAACCGGGTTCCCGGACCAACATGCGAATGGCGGATTGGATGTCGCGGAGCATGATACCTCGATGTGATTACGAACCCGCACTCCTCCGGGTTCCGTTCCAGCCCGTTAATATGGAAGCGATGTTGTTCGATCACGTCCGCTTTGCCGGGCGGATACTGGCCAAGAATCGGGGATTTACCGCCGCGGCCGTAATCTGTCTGGCTCTGGGCATTGGCGCGACGACAGCAATTTTCAGTGTTGTTCATGCCGTATTGCTGAAGCCGCTGCCGTATCGGGATTCTGGCCGGCTGGTCCGTTTATATACCGAGTTCCCGAATTTTCCGCGCGGAGGACTGATGCGCTTTGCCATGTCTCCTCCCGAATTATTCGATTTGCGCCGCGAGACAAAATCCTGGGATGGACTGGAAGCGTGGCAGATCGGCCAAGCCACGCTCGCCGGGCAGAATGAACCGGTGCGCGCGACCGTGGCGTATGCAACCGGCGGAATGATCGCGATGTTAGGGGTTCCGCCCGCTCTCGGCCGCACATTCACCGATCAGGAGGACAAGCCCGGTGCACCATTGACGGCGATCCTTTCGCATGCCCTATGGAGACGCGCATACGGCTCCGACGCCGGGATCCTGGGCCGGGATATTCAGCAGGATGGCAAGCTGTGTACGGTGATTGGCGTCATGCCGGAAGGGTTCGATTTTCCGGCTGGCGATGTCGAGCCCGCGGATGCCTGGATTCCTCTTCACCTCAACCCAGGCGATACGGCGCGAGGCAGCCACAGGTTGCAGGTGCTGGGCCGTCTCCGCAACGGCGTCTCCCTCCAGCAGGCGCGTGACGAGATGACGCGTGTTATACAAACGTCTTCTGCCAACACCGCTCCGCGTACGCACGGTTTTCATCCGGTCAATCACACGATCCTGCTGGCCGGGTACCAGGATGAAGTAGTGCGAACCGTCCGGCTCGCGATGCTCGTCTTGCTGGGAGCTGTAGGGTTTGTGCTGCTCATATCGAGTGTCAATGTTGCCAATCTGCTGTTAGCGCGCGCCGAAACCAGGAGACGCGAGATCGCGATCCGCAGGGCGATCGGCGCGACTTTAGGCAGCATGACTGCGCAACTTGTGGTGGAAGGTTTATTGTTATCGGCTTTAGGCGCGATGCTTGGAGTGGCGCTGGCTTACGCGGGGATGCGCCTGATCGTTTTATTCAACGCGGGCAGCATTCCGCGAGCGAATGAGATTGCGCTGGACGGACCGGTGCTGCTGTTCACGCTCGCGATTGCGATCCTCACCGGAGTTGGTTTTGGGATGGCCCCGGCGATGCATCTATTCGGGCAGAACCTGCACGAGACACTCAAGGCTGCGGCGGGCCGGGTGACATCGAGCACCGCTGCGAACCGGTTTCGCATGGCTCTGGTGACGGCGGAAATCGCGCTCGCCCTGATGCTGTTGATCGGCGCCGGGCTGATGGTGAAGGCCTTCTGGCGCCTGCAATCCGTGGCGACGGGCATCGATACATCGGGTGTTGCGACCATGCGCGTGACACTGCCGCAGGCGGCCTACGCAAAGACCGAGCGGCGCGTCGCGTTTTGGAACGAGGTGCAGAATCGCGCATCGGCGATGCCTGGTGTACGCTCGGCCGCGGCTGCAGTATTTGTGCCGCCCGTGGAGATGTTGTTGGCGAACGACACGCTGATCGAAGGTTTCGTGCCGCGGCCCGGAGGACCCACGGAGAGCGTTGACCACTACAATTCAGTGGGTCCGAAATACTTTGAGACGCTCGGGATCCGCTTGCTCGAGGGCCGCTACTTCGACAGCCGGGACGGGATCGCCAGCCCGGAAGTGGTGATCGTCAACGAGATGATGGCGCGAACTTTCTGGGGCTCGCAGAGTGCGGTGGGGCGGCGTGTCAAGCCGAGCCGGCAAGGCAATTGGCGCACAGTAATCGCCGTGGTTGCCGACGTCAAGAATCGGGGACTCGATCAGCCTGGCGGTACTGAGTTGTATTTTCCGGAGGACCAGGGCAGCGCCTTCCGCGGCGACACAACGATGACTGTACTGGCTCGCGGCGCGCCTGGTTCCGATGCGATGCGACTCATGCCGGCGGTGCGGTCCATGATTCGTTCTATCGACCCGGGTGTGGCAGTGTCACGCATGATGCCCATGGAAGAAGTTGTTGGCGCCGCGCGATCCCGGCCGCGGTTCCTGGCTGCGCTACTCACCATTTTCGCCGCAGTGTCGTTGATTCTCGCGGCCCTCGGAATCTACGGAGTGATGTCCTATTCAGTGGCGCAGCGGACGCCGGAAATTGGAATTCGGATGGCCATGGGCGCGCGGTCGGAAGATGTGCTCGGCCTGGTTCTACGGGACGCAATGACGATCGCGATCGCCGGAGCTGCGGCCGGGGCTGCGGGCGCATTTGCACTCACACGCGTACTCCGCGGCTTGTTATTCAGCGTGCCGGCATTCGATATTGGCACATTCTCGATCATGGCAATCGTACTGGTCGCGGTAACATTTATTGCGTGTTATGTTCCGGCGCGAAGAGCGGCCAAGACAGATCCGCTGATTGCTTTACGGTACGAGTAAGTCAACTACTTTGAATGACGTTTCTGCGATAAGAGCCAAGTTGGCAACTCCGCTTCGTTATACGCCTTGTCCCAGGAGTTATGGCCGACTCCCTCGTACTCTGTGTAGCGCACGCCGGAGTCCAAGCCTTTCAAAGCCTCGACCATCTTCCGCGATTCGGCGACCGGCACGGTTGGATCAGCGCCGCCGTGAAACACCCAGATGGGTATTGCGGCGACCTTCTTTGCAGTTGCGAGATAAGGGTCGTCTTCCGCCGAGGCGGGCGTGTTGGCTGAAGCGAGCTGGCGCGGCAGCCGGATGCCGCCGCACACTGGAACGATCGCGGCGAAACGGTCCGGATACTTCGACGCCAATGCCCAAGTGCCATACCCACCCATCGAGAGGCCGGTCAGATACGTTCGATCGTCATCGCCGGAGAACTCCTTTACCGACGCATCGAGCGCCGCCGAGGCTTGAGCTTGCATCTCAGGCGCGTTCCAATTCGTGTTTTTGCGGCACTGCGGCATAACGACGACTGCGGGAAAGCGATCGGCGTGCCGGCGAATGGCTCCTCCGATTCCAACTTCGCTCTGGACCAAGCCATCGTTGCCGCGCTCGCCTGCGCCATGCAGGAATAGAATCACCGGCCACTTATGTTCCGGGGTCCAGTCCGCGGGCACATATACAACATACCGGTATGCTGTGCCATCGACTGTTACCGTGCGATTCAGAAAGCCGGTCTCGGGGGTGGTGGCACTCAGTGTTACTAGCGAGCTCGCCAACAGCATCGCAGCGATTGTGTGCGTGAGATTCATCGTTTCTCCTGGCGCCGCTTGCGCGGCACGTCCCATGATAATCGTACGCCGGGTGTGCCCATTCGATCGCTTGCGTAAAATAGTTATTTTCCGAGTAGCATTTGCTCAATAGCCCAGCGTATTGCTTCGGGGGAGCCTCAGATTCATAGTCTCTCCTGGTGCCACTCGCGCAGACGACGTCTGAATCTGCGGCCCGATCAGTCGTCCCATCGTAAACAAAAACGGGCTCTGCGCAGGAATTCGTGGGGACCCGCATTTTAGGCGGCTTTTTGAAAAACCACAAATTCGGTCCGGGTCGCCGCCATGCGCTGAGCCTTCAACAGTAAATAGCGCAGATCCTTGTACCCGCGCCCGCGACGTAATA
>JBBQGC010000066.1:0-28069 GCA_038322705.1 Bryobacterales bacterium
CTTCCGCACCACGGATGTGACGGGCGTGGCGCAGTTGCCCGAGGGGATGGAGATGGTGATGCCCGGCGATAACGTGCAGTTGGAAATCGATCTGATCACGCCCATCGCCATGGACAAGGGCTTGCGCTTTGCAATCCGCGAGGGCGGACGCACGGTGGGAGCCGGTACGGTTAGCGAGATTTTGGAATAGTTGAGAAAATGAGCAGCCTCAGAGAGCGCATTCGAATCCGGTTAAAAGCTTACGACCACCGCGTGCTCGATCAGTCGACCACGGAGATCGTGGACACGGCCAAGCGGACCGGCGCGTCGGTGGCGGGACCAATTCCGCTGCCGACGATTCGCAACCGATATACGGTTCTGCGGTCGCCGCACGTGGACAAGAAATCGCGGGAGCAGTTCGAGATCCGCACGCACAAGCGCCTGCTGGACATTCTCGAGCCGACGCAGGACACCGTCGATGCGCTCATGAAGCTTGATCTGCCGGCGGGCGTGGATGTGGAGATTAAGGCGTTTGGTAAGGGAAAGTGATTAGTGGTTAGTGGTTAGTGGTTAGTGAACGCCTTCGTTCACGCGGCGCTAGGCACTGTTGGTATATGACGAGTGATTGGTGAGTAGTGGTCAGTGAGCGTGGTTTTCACTAACCACCAAGCACTAACCACTGCTTGAGGAAGGAAGTAACTCGTGATTGGCGATTAATGGTTGGTAGTTAGTGAGCGGTTCGTCACTAACCACTAAGCACTAACCACTGACCACTCGCTTGAGGAAGCTATGGGCCCAGGAATACTTGGCAAAAAAATCGGAATGACGCAGGTCTATCGCCCCGACGGGCAGGTGGTTCCCGTGACGCTGTTGAAGGCGGGACCTTGTGTTGTCGTGCAGCGCAAGACGCCGGCTGTCGATGGGTATGAATCGGTGCAGTTGGGACTGGTCGAGTTCGCCAAAGCGTCTCGCACCAACAAGCCAACTACCGGGCACCTGAAGAAGGGCGGCGCGGATGGCGTGCGCTTCCTGCGGGAAGTCGCGATGAACGGCGGCTCGGGCGATCTGAAGGCGGGCGACCGCATTCTGGTCGATCAATTCAAGCCTACCGACAAAGTGGACATCACCGGGGTCAGCAAGGGCCGCGGTTTCGCGGGTATCGTGAAACGGCACCACTTCAAGGGCGGTCCCGAATCGCACGGCTCCATGTTCCACCGCGCGCCCGGTTCCATCGGCGCATCGAGCTTTCCATCGCGCGTGTTTCCGGGTACGCGCATGGCCGGGCAGATGGGCAACGAGCGCGTGACCGTTCGCAATCTCGAGGTCATTCAAGTGGACTCGGACGATAACGTTTTGATGGTGAAGGGCGCGGTTCCCGGACCCAACGGCGGCTACGTCGTGGTTCGTCCCTCGAAAAGATAACCGTCATGCCCAACGTCAACATTTTCGATCTCAGCAATCAATCGGTCGGCTCGCTCGATTTGGCCGACGAGGTTTTCGCCGCGCCGGTGAATGAGGCGCTGCTATACGAAGCGGTGCGCCATCACCTGGCGGGGTTGCGGCGCGGCACGGCGTCGACAAAAACGCGGCACGAAGTTTCCGGCTCGGGCAAGAAATTGTGGCGGCAGAAGGGAACCGGCCGGGCCCGCGTGGGATCCATCCGTTCGCCGCTGTGGCGGCATGGCGGCACCATTCACGGTCCGCAACCCAAGGATTACAGCTACAAGCTGCCCAAGAAGATGATCCTGGGCGCGCTGCGCAGCGCCTTGTCCGCGAAGTTGCGCGACGGCGAGTTGACCGTAATTCAGGCATTTTCGTTGGCCGATCACAAGACGCGCACAGTGAGTGGTGCGCTGTCGAAACTCGACGCCCGCAAGACGGTGCTGTTCGTCGAGGCGGGCGACAATCGCAATCTCGAACTGGGCGCGCGCAATCTGCCCGGCGTGAAGTTCGTCGCCACCAAGGACGTGAATGTCTACGATCTGTTGGGCCACGAGCGCGTGCTGGTGAGCGAAGCCGCGGCGCGGAAGCTCTCCGAGGCTCTGAAGTAAAGGAACGGATATGAGTTTATTCGGCGTGATCGAGCGGCCCATCGTCACCGAAAAGGGCGTGGCCAAGAAAGACGGGGAGCGGACGCTGTGCTTTCAAGTAGCCGCGGACGCCAACAAGACCCAGGTGAAGGCGGCGATCGAGCAGTTGTTCAAGATCAAGGTGGAAGAAGTTCGCACGGTAACGACGCCGGGCAAGCTGCGCCGCCGGGGCAAGTTCAGCGGTTACCGCTCGGATTGGAAGAAGGCCTATGTGCGGTTGAAGCCGGGCCAGAAGATTCCCGAGTACGCGGAGATTTAAGGACTCGCGATGCCGATCAAATCCTATCGTCCGACAACGCCGACCCGCCGTTTCCAAACGGTGGTTTCGCGCGAGGACATCACCAAGCAGACGCCTGAGAAGTCGCTGATCGAAGGCAAGCAGCGCACCGGCGGCCGTAATAATCTGGGGCGCATCTCGAGCCGCTTCATCGGCGGCGGCCACAAGCAGGCCTATCGCATTATCGATTTCAAGCGCGATAAGACGGGAGTTCCCGCCAAGGTCGCGGCCATCGAGTACGATCCCAACCGCTCGGCGCGCATCGCGTTGTTGCACTATGTAGACGGCGAAAAGCGCTACATCATCGCGCCGGCAGGCTTGACCGTCGGGCGCACCGTGAGCGCTGGACCGGAAGCCGACATTCTGGTGGGCAACGCGCTACCGCTCAAGAATATCCCGGCTGGCACCGTGGTTCACAACATCGAACTGCGGCCGGGCAAGGGCGCGCAGATGGCGCGGTCGGCGGGGACGCAGGCCCAATTGGTTTCGCGCGAATCCGAGTACGCGTTGTTGAAGCTGCCTTCGGGCGAGATCCGGCGCGTCCACGTGGATTGCATGGCCACCATCGGCCAGGTGGGCAATGTCGAGCATGAGAACGTTTCGCTCGGCAAGGCCGGTCGCACCCGCTGGATGGGCAAGAAGCCGCACAACCGCGGCGTGACCATGAATCCCGTGGATCACCCGCACGGCGGCGGCGAAGGCAAAACTTCGGGCGGCCGTCATCCGGTGACGCCGTGGGGCCAGCCGACTCGCGGCTTTAAAACGCGCAACAACAAGCGGACCGGGAAATGGATTGTAACGCGGAAGAGCAAGAAGCGGTAGCTGAGGAAACATGGCACGTTCGTTAAAAAAGGGACCGTTCACCGACGACCACCTGACGATCCGGTTGGGTGCGATGAACGAGAAGAACGAGAAGAAGGTGGTCCGCACCTGGTCGCGGCGATCGACGATTATCCCCGACTTTATCGGCCACACGGTGGCGGTACACAACGGCAAGAAGTTCATCCCGGTCTACATCACCGAGAACATGGTGGGACACAAGCTGGGCGAATTCTCCCCGACCCGGACGTTCAAGGGGCACGCCGCGAAATCCTCGGAGAAGGGCGGGAAGCCGTCCTAAAGTGCTTAGTGATTAGTGGTTGGCGGTTAGTGAAGACGCCGCGAATTGCCGATTACTTCGGAGCGAAATATGGAAACTAGAGCGGAAGCCAGATACATCCGGACCTCGGCGCAGAAGGCGCGCCTGGTGGTCGACCTGATTCGCGGGCTGCGCGCCGGCGAGGCGATCACCGTGCTGCGTACGACCAATAAGCGCATGGCTCCGACGGTCGAGAAAGTGTTGCGGTCGGCGATTGCCAACGCCGAGAGCCGGTTCAACGACGTCGATGTGGACACGTTGTACGTGACCGCCGCGTATGTCAACGAAGGGCCGCGAATGAAGCGGATCCGCCCGGCCCCGATGGGTCGCGCTTACCGTTATCAGCGGCGCATGGCGCATATCGTGGTGCAGGTCGGCGACAAGGGCAAGGGCAAGGGAAAGTAGCGCATGGGACAGAAAACACATCCGTACGGATTCAGACTCGGCGTCACCAAAACGTGGCGTTCGCGCTGGTTCGCCAAGCAGGACTACGCCAAGCTGCTGAAGGAAGATCTCGATTTGAAGGATTCCTTGCGCGAGCGCTTGAAGGCGGCGGGCGTCAGCTCGATTGAGGTGGACCGTCCCGGCAATAAGCTGCGAGTCACCATTCGTACGTCGCGTCCCGGCATCATCATCGGACGCAAGGGCGCCGAGATCGAGAAGCTTAAGGGCGAGTTGGCCAAGAAGACCAGCCGCGAAGTATTCATCGATATTCAGGAAGTGCACAAGCCGGAGTTGGACGCGAAGCTGGTGTCCGAGTCGATCGGCTTGCAGCTCGAAAAGCGCGTGGCCTTCCGGCGCGCGATGCGCAAGGCGGTCGATTCGGCGCTGCGCTTCGGCTGCAAGGGGATCAAGGTTCGCGTATCAGGCCGTTTGAATGGCGCCGAGATCGCGCGCAGCGAATGGTATCTGCAGGGGCAACTTCCGCTGCACACATTGCGCGCCGATATCGACTACGGTTTCAGCGAAGCGCACACCACGTACGGCGTGATTGGAATCAAGTGCTGGATTTATAAGGGCGAGGTCTTGGATAGCGGGCGCCGTCTGGGTCTGCGTAGTGAGCCCGAGCCGCGCCGCCGCGACCGTCGCGACCGGCCGGAAGGCGGTGGACGTCCGGACCGGGGCGGAGAGCGCCGCGATCGCGGTCATGGGCCCGAGCGGTTCGATCGCGTGGGCGGGCCGCCGGTGCAAGCGCCGCCCGAGCAGCACGGAGCGGTACAAACCGCGCCTACGGATATGCCGACGCGAGCGGGCGGTCCGATACTGCCTCCGATGGCGCCGCCGCAACCGGGTTGGAAACAGGAAGGCAAGCAGGAGCCGCCCGCCACGTTTGAGCCTGAGACGCCCAAGGAATAGGTCTTGCCGGTACTGACCACCGACAAACTGACCACTAGGAGATTGATGCCATGTTGATGCCCAAGAAAGTCAAATACCGGAAACAGCAACGTGGGCGTATGGCCGGCAAGGCTTGGCGCGGCTCGACGCTGGCGTTCGGCGATTACGGCCTGAAGGCCCTCGAATGCGGCTGGATCACGGATCGGCAGATTGAAGCGGCACGTATCGCGATGACGCGCTTCATCAAGCGCGGCGGCAAGGTTTGGATTCGCGTGTTCCCGGACAAGCCCATCACCAAGAAGCCCGCCGAAACGCGTATGGGTAAGGGCAAGGGCGCGCCGGAGCAGTGGGTGGTGGTCATTCGCCCGGGCAAGATCATGTTCGAGATGGAAGGCGTGCCGGTGGACATCGCGACCGAGGCGTTGCGCCTGGCCGCGCAGAAGCTGCCATTGCCGACCAAGATGGTGCAGCGCGTGGAATTGGGAGTGGAGAAGTGAAGGCCGATAAAGTTCGAGAACTCGACGTCAACGAGCTGCGCACGCAGGTGCGCGACTCGGCGGAGCAGTTGTTCCGGCTCAAGTTTCAGATGAGCATGGGCCAGGCCGACGGCCTGAAGAAGTACCGGATCATGAAGAAGGACCGGGCGCGGATGTTGACCCTCCTCAGGGAGCGCGAGGCGGATCCGAACGTCGCGCCGGAGCCCAGGAGCGCGCAACCGGCGGGCGAGACCAAGAAGCGGTCCGGGCTTCGCGGGTTGTTCAACCGCGCCAAAAAGGGGAGCAAGTAAGTCATGCCCGAGCCAGTCAAGAGCGACACGACCCCGCACGTAGTGGGGCATAAGACCGAGAAGGTCGGCTCGGTGGTATCCACCAAGATGATGAAGACCATCGTGGTCGAGGTGAGCCGCCGTGTTCCGCATCCGATCTACAAGCGCATCATCAATAAGCGCAAGAAATTCTATGCTCACGATGAGCAGGACCAAGCCAAGATGGGCGATGTGGTCCGCATTATCGAATCGCGTCCGCTGAGCAAGACCAAGCGTTGGACGCTGGGCGAGATCGTGCGCAAGGCCGTGCAGGTGAGCGTTGAGCCGAGCGCGCTCGATAATGTTCCGGGCGTCGCGGCCCCGGCTCCCGGCAAGCACGCGCGCAACAAGAAGAAGAAGCGGGGAGGGAAGTAAGCCATGATCGGGATGCGAACGATCCTGGAGGTGGCCGACAACAGCGGCGCCCGCAGGTTGTCGTGTATTCTGCCGCGCGGCGGCGACAAGGGGTTGCGCGCTGGACTGGGCGATATCGTCACCGCGGCGGTGAAGGAAGCGGCGCCCGATTCGGCCATCAAGAAAGGCAAGGTAGTGCGTTGCGTGATCGTGCGGATGCGTAAGGAAACGCGGCGCAAGGACGGCACCTATATCCGCTTCGATTCGAACGCGGCGGTGCTGGTCAGCGAGTTGAACGAGCCGGTGGGGACGCGCGTGTTCGGACCCGTGGCCCGCGAGCTGCGAGAAAAGAAGTTCATGAAGATCGTCTCGCTTGCGCCGGAGGTGATCTGATGCCGGCCAAGAAGACGCCGCAACGCTACGCCAACGCGCCCAAAACGCGCCTGAAGATCCGCATCAAGAAAGACGACATGGTGAAGGTGATCGCGGGGCGGGATAAAGGCAAGACCGGGCGCGTGTTGAATGTCGATCGTGAAAAGGGCAAGGTGCTGGTGGAAGGGATCTCGATGATCAAGCGCCACACCAAACCGAATCCGCAGAAGCAGATCAAGGGCGGGATTGCCGAGCGCGAGAGCGCGATCGCGATTTCAAACGTCATGATGCTCACCTCGGGCGGCGTTGCGACGCGCATCGGATACCGGATTGAGGGCACGGGAACCACGGCGCGCCGCAGCCGGGTAGCTAGAAAAGGCGGAGAGATTCTAGGCAAGCGGGGGTAGGAAACGATGGCGGGAAGCAAAACCATAGCACGGCTGAGAGAGCATTATCACAACAACGTCGTTCCGGCGCTGGTCAAGGAATTCGGCTACAAGAACGTGAACGGCGTGCCGAAAGTCGAAAAAGTGTGCGTCAATATCGGCCTGGGCGAAGCCACTCAGAACCCGAAGCTGATGGATGGCGCGGTGAACGAAATGACGGCGATTGCGGGCCAGAAGCCCGTGGTCACGAAAGCGAAGAAATCGATTGCGGCTTTCAAGCTGCGCGAGGGAATGCCCATCGGCTGCCGGGTTACGCTGCGCGGCGACCGGATGTACGAGTTCCTGGACCGTTTGTTGAACGTAGCGCTGCCGCGCGTTCGCGATTTCCGCGGCGTATCGACCAAGTCCTTCGACGGGCGCGGCAACTACACGCTGGGTATTCGCGACCAACTGATTTTCCCGGAGATCGACTACAACAAGGTGGAGAAGGTCAAGGGAATGAATATTTGTATTACCACGACGGCCAAGACCGACGCGGAAGGCCGGTCGTTGCTGAAGAGCCTCGGCATGCCGTTCCGCGCGTAGGAGAGTTGAAGAGAAACACATGGCAACAACCGCCAAGATCGCACGTGACGTAAAGCTGCTGGTGGAGAAGAGGGCGAAGACGCCGAAGCTTCAGTGCCGCCACCGTAACCGCTGTTTCCGCTGCGGGCGCCCGCGCGGATATCTGCGCAAATTCGGTTTGTGCCGGATCTGTTTCCGGCTGCTGGCTCTGGCTGGCGAAATTCCCGGCGTCACGAAGTCGAGCTGGTAGGAAAGGGGCAAGAGGTAGACGATGACGGATCCCGTTGCAGACATGCTGACTCGCGTCCGGAACGCGATCAATGCCCGTCACCCCAAGGTGGACGTGCCCGCTTCGAAGTTGAAGACCGAGATCGCGCGCATCCTGAGGGAAGAAGGGTTCATAGTGAACTATAAGCTCACCGAAGAGGGAGCGAAAAAGTTCATTCGAATTTACTTGAAGTACACGCCGGCCATGGTGCCGGTGATCTCGCGCATCGAGCGCGTCTCGCGGCCCGGATGCCGCGTCTACGTGGGCAGCAAGGACGTGCCCCGCGTATTGGGCGGCCTGGGAGTTAACATCCTGACGACCCCGCGCGGAGTAATGAGCGGCTCGACGGCGAGGAAAGAGAATGTCGGTGGCGAGGTGCTTTGCCAGGTGTGGTAGGGCAGTGGTCAGTGATTAGTGGTTATTGATTAGTGGTTAGTGACGGTCCGTAAGTATACGGAGCTTGTTGCTTGGCAGAAGGCGATGGGCTTCGTGGAAACAATTTATGTGGTCTCTTGAGAGTTTCCGAGACCGGAGCTATACGGCCTTACCAGCCAGGTGCGGCGAGCAGTCGTTTCGATTCCGTCGAATATCGCGGAAGGGCAGACTAGAACGACGAGCCGCGAATTCATTCGCTTCCTGGCGATGGCGGAAGGCTCGTTGGGGGAAGTGGAAACACAGTTGATGATTGCTGAGCGGCTTGGCTACATCAAGCCGAAGCAGCTCGAGGAATTGCTGGAACAGGCGGCGGAAGTGGCGAGACTGCTGAAGGGGTTGATGAAGGCGATCGAGAAACGTATCGCCGCACTAACCACTAAGCACTAACCACTAACCACTGCCCCCTAGGATTTACGAAATGTCTAGAGTTGGAAAAAAGCCGATCCCACTGCCCGCGGGCGTGAAGATCAATATCGGCGAACAATTGCAGGTAGAAGGACCGAAGGGTACGCTCTCGGTCCCCATTCCAAAGGGCATCACCATACGCCAGAACGACGGTACACTCGAACTGGCGCGGGACGGCGACAAGTACGCTGCCCTGCATGGGTTGACCCGCGCGCTGGCCGCCAATGCGATCCAAGGCGTATCCACAGGCTTCACCCGCGAGCTCGACATCGTCGGCATCGGCTATCGCGCCGATGTCAAGGGCCGGATCGTCACGTTCACCCTCGGCTATTCGCATCCCATCGAGGTGTTCCTGCCCGTGGGGGTCGATCTCAAAATCGACAAGCAGACTCATCTGGTGCTGACCGGCTACGACCGTCAGAAGGTGGGCCAGGTCGCGGCCAACATGCGCGCCCTCCGTCCGCCCGATCCGTACAAGAACAAGGGCGTCCGCTATACTGGCGAGGAACTACGCAAGAAAGTGGGCAAGACCGGCGCGGGAGGTAAATAAATGCCGCGAGATTCAAAAGACGATATCCGCATTCGCATTCATAAACGGATCCGCCAGCGCGTGGCCGGCACTCCGGAACGGCCCCGGTTGGCTGTGTTCCGGAGCCTGAAACATATCGCCGCTCAAGTGATCGACGACCGCGCCGGACATACCATCGTGTCGGCGTCGTCCTCGGAGAAGAAGGCGGGCGTCGCCAACGGCGGCAACGTCGCCGGCGCCAAGGAGATCGGGCGCATTCTCGCCGAGCGGGCCAAGGACAAGGGGATCAAGAAGGTGGTCTTCGATCGCGGAGGCTACCTGTATCACGGCCGTGTCAAGGCCCTGGCCGATGCTGCTCGCGAAGCCGGACTGGAGTTCTAACAACCGATGCCTTTTTTTCCATTGAAGAAAGTCGACGCCAACAGCCTCAACCTGAAGGAGCACGTCGTCTCCATCAACCGCGTGACGAAGGTCGTCAAGGGCGGTAAGAACCTGAGCTTCTCGGCGCTGGTCGTCGTCGGAGATCCGAACGCGAAGGTCGTCGGTTTCGGCACCGGGAAAGCCAAGGAAGTGCCGGCCGCGATCAAGAAGGGAATCGAAGCGGCCAAGAAGAATCTGCGCAAGATCAACGTGCTCGAGACGACGATCCTGCACCCGGTCCTCGGCCGTTTCGGAAGCGGACTCGTGCTGTTGAAGCCCGCTCCGCAAGGAACCGGCGTGATTGCCGGCGGTCCGGTGCGCGCCGTCATTCAAGCGGTGGGTATTCCGAACGTGCTAACCAAGTCGATCGGCTCGCACAATCCGCATAACGTAGTGAAGGCGACGATCGCCGCGCTCGAGCAAATTCGGGACAAGGCGGCGTCGGCCGAACTGCGCGGCATCACGATCGATAAGCTGGATTCTTACGTCCCCAAGGCGCGCCAGCCTCAGGCTTGAGAGCGCTGCCGCAAACGAAGGTTATCAACTATGGCCGAAGGAACGATTAAAATCAAGCTGGTGCGCAGTACGATCTGCTGCCCGGAAAAGCATAAGGCGATCGTGCGGTCGCTCGGTTTGAAAACGCTGAACCGGACCGTGACCCGGCCCGACCGGCCGGAATTTCGCGGGATGGTGAAGAAGATCCCGCATCTGCTCGAAATCGTGGAAGGCTAATCATGGCGAATCTCAGCAATCTTCATCCGCCCCGCGGACAAAAACACAAGAAGCAGCGCGTCGGTCAGGGCATGGGCTCGGGCCGCGGAAAATTTTCCGGACGCGGCGCAAAGGGTCAGAAATCGGTTTCGGGATACAGCCGTTCGCGCGGGTTCGAAGGCGGCCAGATGCCGCTTCACCGCCGCTTGCCGAAGCGCGGCTTCACCAACATATTCAAGAAGGAATACGCCGTCATCAATCTCAATCGCCTGAACGAGCTCGAAGGCGATACATTCGATCCAGCCAAGCTCATGGAGTTGGGCATTGTCAAAAAAATGCACGACGGGCTTAAGGTGTTGGGCACCGGCGAGTTGACCCGCGCGTTAACTATAAAAGCTCATCTGTTTTCCAAGTCGGCCATCGACAAGATTCAAAAGTCGGGCGGCGCAGCGGAAGTGATCGCGTAAGAGACAAAAGTCATGAAGTTTCTCGAGGCCTTCGCCAACATCTTCCGAATCCCGGATCTGCGCAGACGCATTCTGTTTACGCTCGGCCTGCTGGCGGTGTACCGTTTGGGCGCATTTATCCCGACTCCCGGCGTGGATGTCCACCGGCTGGAGCGATTCTTCTCCGAGAACCAGGGAACGTTGTGGGGCTACATCGACCTGTTCAGCGGCGGGATGTTCCGGCGGTTGACGATCTTTGCGCTGGGGATCATGCCGTACATCACGGCGTCGATCATTCTACAGTTGCTCACCGTCGTGGTTCCTACGCTCGAGAAGTTGCAGAAGGAAGGCGAACTCGGCCGCCGCAAGATCACGCAGTGGACACGGTATCTCACCATCGGACTCGCCATGACGCAGTCCTTCGGAATCGCGTCGATGCTGCAACACTCCGAGGGCGGCTTCGTTTTGAATCCCGGATGGGGCTTCGTGTTCATGACGATGTTGACCCTCACCACGGGCACGTCGTTCATCATGTGGCTGGGCGAGCAGATCACGGAGCGGGGCATCGGCAACGGAATGTCGCTGATCATCTTCGCGGGCATTGTGGTCGGGCTGCCGCGCGCCATCAAGGAAATCTACAACAATGTCATGGTGACGCGCCAGTGGAACGCGCTGCACCTGATCCTGATTCTGGCGATGATGGTGGCGGTCGTCGGCTTTATTGTGCTGGTTGAGCGCGGCGAACGCCGCATCCCGGTGCAGTACGCCAAGCGCGTAGTGGGACGCCGGATGATGGGCGGCCAGTCCACGCATCTTCCGTTGAAGGTGAACGCGGGCGGCGTCATCCCGGTAATCTTCGCCTCCTCGCTTCTCGCCTTCCCCCAGACGCTGACCCAGGTTCAGGCGGTCAAGAATTCCGCGTTTTTGAGTGGAATGCTCTCGGCCATCGGCGGATCGAATCCGCTTTACTACGTCGTGTACACGGCGTTGATCATCTTCTTCTGCTTCTTCTACGTCTCGATCATCTTCAATCCCAACGAAGCGGCCGATAACATGCGCAAGTATGGCGGCTTCATTCCGGGCATCCGGCCGGGAAAGAATACAGCCGAGTACATGAACAAGATCCTCACTAAGATCACCATGGTGGGCGGGCTGTATCTGGCTTTGCTGTCCCTGTTACCGCAGATCATGATCTCCGGAATCAAGTTGCAGCGCCTGCCTCTGGTGGGCAACTGGATTGACGCGACGTTCCCGCGCTGGCTGCTGGACGGGCTCGGGGTTTCGTTCTACTTCGGCGGCACCTCGCTGCTGATCGTGGTTGGCGTGGCGATGGACACCGTCAACCAAGTCGAGGCGCAGTTGATCATGCGCCACTATGAAGGGTTCACGCCGCGCGCCGGGCGAATTCGCGGGCGCCGTAGTTTTGGATGAGAATTCCGGCGGCCACGACGCCGCCCGTACATGACCAGATTCTGCCTGATTTTGTTCGGTCCTCCCGGTTCGGGAAAAGGGACGCAGGCCAAGCTGTTACGCCAGCGCCTCGGGTGGCCCCACATCTCGACCGGGGACATGCTCAGGGATCATGTTCAGCAGCAGGACGATCTCGGGCGCACCATCGCCGGCATCATGCAATCCGGGCTGCTGGTGCCGGACAATCTGGTGAACCGACTGGTGGAGTTGCGCATCGCGCAGCCGGATTGCGAGAACGGATTTTTGCTGGATGGTTACCCGCGCACGATACCTCAGGCGGGGATGCTGGAATGCCTCCTGTCGGAGAAGCTGTTCGAGCCGGTGGTGGTGTACCTGGAAGTAGATTACAATAAGATAGTTGCCCGTTTGGCAGGGCGGCGCGTGTGTCCGCAGTGCGGATCCCTGTATAGTCTGGCGTCCAATGCTCCGCTGATCGCGCAGGTATGCGATTACGACGGGGCTCCTCTGATGGTGAGAGACGATGACCGCGAAGAGGTGATCCGGCAGCGCCTGGAAGCCTACGACCATCAGACGTTACCCTTGCTCGATTACTTTCAAAAGGGTGGATACGCGTTTTTCCGTGTGCAGGCCACTGAAGGATCGCCCCAAGCCATCGCGCGGCAGATTGAAGAATGGATTCCGGCCGCAAGGCCCCAGGTGAAGTTTGCGCCGGCAGCCGGAGCGGCATCGGAATGATTGTTCGAAAGACCGCGGCGGAGTTGGAGAAGATGCGCCGCAGCGGATTGCTGGTTTGGGAAATTTTGCAGAAGCTGTCCGCCATGGTTCAAGTGGGCGTGAGTACTCACGACCTGGAAGTGGCGGCGGTGAAGATGATGGCCGAGGCGGGAGCGCAGCCGGCGTTCAAAGGGTATTTCGTGCCGAGCGCGGGATCGAAGTATCCGTATGTTCTGTGTACTTCAGTGAACGACGAGATCGTGCACGGGATGCCTTCTTCAAAGCGGGTTCTGAAGGATGGCGATATCGTCTCGATCGATACGGGACTTTCGCTCGACGGGTATTTCGCGGATTCGGCGGTGACCGTACCTGTCGGGCAGATTAGCGATTCGTTGAAGCGGTTGTTGGATGTGACGCGGGATAGCCTGGAGATGGCGATTGCCAAGGTCCGTCCGGGTAACCGGCTGTTCGACATTTGCGGCACGGTCGAGAAACACGTCGTCGAGAACGGGTATTCGGTGGTGCGCGAGATGGTAGGCCATGGGATCGGGACGAAACTCCACGAGGAGCCGCAGATTCCCAATTATGTCGACCGCCGGGGTGAGAATCCGCGGTTGAAAGAAGGCATGGTTTTAGCGATCGAACCCATGGTGAACATGGGCCGGCCCGAGATGAAGATGCAAAAGAACCGCTGGACCGCGGTGACCGAGGATGGCACGGCGTCGGCGCATTTCGAGCACTCGGTGGCGGTTACGGCGAACGGGCACTGGGTGCTGACGCGGCCTTGAGCGGCGTTCGAAATTGGCGGAACGAACCCAGGACGCCGTGGTTGTCGAGCAGTTGCCCAACGCTACGTACCGGGTCCGGTTGGAGAATAACGACCGGGTACTGGCGCATGCGGCGGGTTCGACGGTAGCGAATTTTGTGCGGTTGCGTCCAGGCGACCGGGTCCGTATCGCGGTTTCGCCGCACGATCCGAGCCGGGGCCGGATAGTCGAGATTTTGAACAAGGACTGATCATCATGAAAGTACGGGCATCCGTCAAGAAAATGTGTGACAAGTGCAAGCTCATCCACCGCCACGGCGTCGTGCGCGTGATCTGCACTAATCCGAAGCACAAGCAGCGGCAGGGTTAAGAAGGCCGGGAGAGGATTACAAAGATGGCGCGTATCGCAGGCGTTGACTTACCGAACAAGAAGCGGGCCGAAATCGGCCTCACCTATATCTACGGCATCGGCCGGACACGGGCCAAATCTTTGTGCTACCGGGCCGGCATCGATCCGAATAAGAAGATCTCCGACCTGGGCGAGGAAGAGATCAACCACGTCCGCCAGATTCTCGAGGAAGAGGGCGCCGTCGAGGGCGATCTTCGCAAAGAGATCTCGATGAACGTGAAGCGCCTGATCGAGATGGGGGCATACCGCGGATTACGGCACCGGCGCGGCCTTCCCGTTCGCGGCCAGCGTACACACACCAACGCGCGTACTCGCAAGGGTCCACGCCGCG
Source organism: Bryobacterales bacterium (assembly GCA_038322705.1). Classification (GTDB taxonomy): domain Bacteria; phylum Acidobacteriota; class Terriglobia; order Bryobacterales; family Bryobacteraceae; genus TMP-7. The sequence continues at coordinate 14,166 of JBBQGC010000066.1, forward strand.
GCACGGTCGCGAATAAGAAGAAGGCTACGTCCAAGACGTAATCCGGGGAAACACGAAACATGGCGAAAGCACAGACCAAGACTACCGGCAAGAAGAAGCCCGTCAAGAAGAAAGATAAGAAGGTCGTACCGGCGGGCATCGTGCACGTTCAGGCGTCTTTCAACAACACGATCGTCACGTTCACCGATCAGGTCGGAAATGTTTTGGCATGGTCGAGCTCGGGCTCACTCGGATTCCGCGGATCGCGCAAGGGCACGCCGTTCGCTGCACAGCAGGCTTCGTTGACCGCCGCGAACAGAGCCAAGGAGTACGGGCTGCGCGTCGTCGAGGTTCGCGTCTCGGGCCCTGGCGCTGGACGCGAATCGGCTGTTCGCGCGCTCTCCACCGCGGGAATTGAAGTTCGCGGAATCAAGGACACGACTCCGATTCCACACAACGGTTGCCGTCCGCCCAAGCGCCGGCGCGTATAACCGTTCCTTAGAGTAAGCAGGACGAAGGCTCCGGCCGTAAACTGCACCTTATCGATCAGAAAGGTATTTAATTCATGGCAAGATATATCGGTCCCGTATGCCGGCAGTGCCGGCGCGAGGGCATGAAGCTGTTCCTCAAAGGCGAGCGCTGCCACACGGAGAAATGCGCGATCGAGAAGCGCAACTTTCCTCCCGGCCAGCATGGCAAGGATCGCAAGCCGAAGATTGTCGGCTACGGTCTCCAACTTCGCGAAAAGCAGAAGGCGCGCCGCTACTACGGTCTGCTCGAACAGCAGTTCCGCAACCTCTTTCAGAAAGCAGCCGCTCAAAAAGGCATCACGGGCGAGAACGCCTTGAACATGCTCGAGCGGCGTTTGGACAATACCGTCTACCGCATGGGATTCGGCACTTCTCGCGCCCAGGCCCGCCAGGTGGTCCGTCACGGACATATCCAGGTGAATGGCCGCAAGGTCAACATCCCTTCGTTCACGGTTCGCCCGAACGATGTAATTGAAGTGCGGCCGGGCAGCAAGGAAAATCCCACGATTCTGAGCGCGCGCGATGCAACCGCGCACGCCCCCAGCCCCAATTGGCTCGAAGTAGACCGCGAGGGTTTGAAAGCCCGCGTGATCGGCCAGCCCAAGCGCGAGGATTTGGTTCAGATTCAGTTGAACGAGCAGCTCATCGTCGAGTTGTACTCGAAGTAGGCGTGGAGAGATATGTTTAAAGGCTTCCAAAAACCCAAACGGTTAGTCGCGAATACCGAGACGCTTACCGACCGGTACGGTATGTTTACCGCTCAGCCTTTCGAGCGTGGATTCGGTTCCACGATCGGCAACGGCTTGCGGCGTGTTTTGCTCAGCTCGATCGAAGGCGCGGCGATCACCGCCGTTCGTATCGAAGGTGTCGCGCACGAATTCAGCCCGATTCCGGGCGTGGTTGAAGATGCGACCGACATCATCCTCAACCTGAAGCAGATTCCGTTCAAGATGATGGGCGAAGGCCAGCGCACCGCGCGCGTCCGCATCGATGGCGCGGGCGAAGTGCTCTCGAGCCAGATCGAAACCGATCACGACGTCGAGGTGCTGGACCGCACCATGCACATCGCAACGGTCAGCGAAGGCGGCAAGCTCAACATCGAGATGCGTCTCAAGTCGGGCCGCGGTTATGTGTCGGCGGACCGCAATTTCGACGAAGATCTTCCTTTGGGCTACATCCCCATCGACTCGGTTCACTCGCCGGTTCGCAAGGTGAATTATTCGGTCGAGGCCGCGCGCCTGGGCCAGACGACGGATTACGATAAGCTCACCGTCGAGGTCTGGAGCAATGGCGCGATCTCGCCACAGGATGCTATCGGACAAGCCGCAAAGTTGCTGAAGGATCACATGTCGATCTTCATCAACTTTGAAGAGCTCCCCGAGATGGCCGAAGAGCCGGCCGAGCGCGCGATGAACCAGATGAACGAGGTTCTGAACCGGTCGGTGGAAGAACTCGAGCTGAGCGTACGTTCCTACAACTGCCTGAAGAACGCCAACATTCAGAGCATCGGCGACCTGGTTCAGAAGACCGAGGCCGAGATGCTGCGCACCAAAAACTTCGGCCGCAAATCGCTGAACGAGATCAAGGAAATTCTTGGCAACCTCGGCCTGGGATTCGGCATGAAGTTCGACGCGCAGGGACGCCTGGTGTCGCCTGTGGGATCTCCAGTTTCGAGCTCGGCCTCCGATGAAGGCGACAACGAGTTCGGAGCCCAGGAGTAAAGACGCGCGATGAGACACAAGAAAGCCGGTTTTAAGTTAGGGCGCGATAAGAGCGCCCGCCGCGCCCTGCTTCGATCGCTGGTGACCAGCGTGATCGAGACCGAGCGCATTGTCACCACGGTGACCAAGGCGAAAGCAGCCAAGCCGATCGTGGACAAGATGATCACGCTCGCCAAGCGGGATTCGCTCCATGCGCGCCGGCAAGCGGCATCGTTCCTGATGACGCCCGCCTCCGTGCAGAAGTTGTTTGACAAGTTGGGCGCGCGTTTCGGCCAGCGCAATGGCGGCTATACTCGCGTCACGCGCCTGGGTTGGAGGAAGGGTGACGGCGCCGAAGAAGCGGTGCTGGAGCTGGTCGGGTCCGAGTTGGTGAAGCGCGCCGCCGATCGCGCCAAGCGCCGCGAGGAACGCCTCAAGGCAATGCGCGAAGGCCGCGAGCACGAAGAAGGCGAGACGCCCGAAGCATAAGAGTTTCGAGGTTCCGCAGAAAAGGCCGCTCGATCGCGTGATCGGGCGGCCTTTTTTGACTTTTAGACGTGTGCCGCAAACCGCTTCATCGATCGCCGCGCAGTTTTCCTCGTATTGCCGCTGCCCGGTTTCGTACAGCTAGTGAATTGTTACCGGTTGACCAAACAGGCGGCTTCAACGGAATGCAACGAAGCAGTACGAAGTGTGGCGGTGTCCTTCCACGATGACAAGTGCGCTATCGTCCCGATGAGCGAAGGCCCGCGTAAATCTGAACCTGCAACCGCGCGGCTCACTTGCCAAACCATACCAAGTCAAACAGGTTCGCGCATTGGTCGTTCGATATTGATTGGCGAAAGGGCTGAATGACGAAGTACGAGATCATCCTGTGCTGGAGTGACGAAGACGAGGCATTCATCGCGGAGGTGCCCGAGTTGCCGGGTTGCGCTGCCGATGGTCCTACCCGGCAGGATGCGCTCGCGAACGCCGAGAGGGTAATCAACGAATGGATCGCGACGGCACAAGAACTGGGGCGGCCAATCCTGAACCGAGGGGCCGGTTGATGTTCGCCTAGTCTGCTATCCCGCGCTGAACACCAACGCCGCGGCGCCCACAATCCCCGACGGATCCTCCATGTGCGTGGTCACCAGCGGTACCTCGCGCCGTAACAATGTTCGCGTGCGCCAGCGGATCTCGGCCGCGAGCGGCGCGAACAGCGTATCGCCCGCGCGTGAAACCTGGCCGCCTAAAATCACAATCTCCGGGTCGAGCGCATGCAGCAAACCCGCAATCGCGCCCCCCAACTTGAAAACGCCTTCGCGGACGATCTCTCGTGCGACGGCATCGCCCTCGCGCGCTGCGGCGAACACACCGGCGCAGGATGCATCGGGGGCAAGCGACGTCACCAGTCCGCGATGTCCGGCCGCGAACGCCTGCGCTTCCATCACGCGCGCCGAGAACACGGTCTCAAGACATCCGCGGTTGCCGCAGATGCAAAGGGAGCCGTTCGGATCCGTCGTCAAATGGCCGAGGTGGCCGGCGATGCCGCCGTGACCACGAAGCATCCGTCCACCGGACAGAATCGCGCCCCCAACACCTGTGCCTAACGTGAGCAGAATCGCATCGCTCCGTCCACGCGCGGCGCCCCAAACGCATTCGCCCGCCAGCGCCACGCGGGCATCGTTATCCGCGTACACCGGAACGTTCGCGTCGCCCAGCGCCTCGCGGACAAGCTCCAATAGAACGCAACCTTCGAGGTACTGCATCACGCCGGGCTGGCAATCGATGCGCGTCGTCGATGGATCGATCACTCCTTTACAACCAACGCCAACGCCGCGCAGCATCCGGTCTGCCGCAAGGCCCTGCAACAACTCGCACAAAACATCCCGCAGAGCCGCCAAATTCAGCGGAGTGTCGACGCGCGCCTGCCGCTCGATCGCACCAGCGGCATTCACCAGCCCGGCCTTGATCTGTGTCCCACCGATGTCGATTCCAAGAACAGCGTCGGGCATTCGCGGCCTACTATATCCTAGAAGTTCAAACCATACAAATGAACGCCGCAATCACATACTTCGATCGCGTCACCAAGCTCCTTCAGGAAGTGCGCGATCACGAGATCGGCAACATCGAGCAGGCCGCCGCCATCTGCGCAAATGCGATCGGCGAGGGCGGCCTGGTCTTTTTGTTCGGCAACGGCCACTCCCGCATGCTGTGCGAAGAGATGACCCCGCGGCAGGGCTGCTTTCCGGGCTTCGTCGCGCTCGTCGAACTGGCGCTCTCCAATCACGCCAACATCGTCGGAACCAACGGCCTGCGCGCGCCGCTGCATCTGGAAAAGTACGAAGGCTATTCCGAAGAGATCCTCAAAGGCTTCCACTTCGGCCCGCACGACGCGTTCATTGTGATATCCACCAGCGGGATCCGCCCGGTCGTGGTCGAGGTGGCGATAGGCGCCCGGAAACGCGGGCTTCCTGTGATCGCCATCGTCTCGCGGCGTCATTGCGAGCAGTCCACACCGGCTCACTCTTCGGGCAAGAAGCTGATCGATGTAGCCGACGTGATTATCGACAACCATTGCCCGCCGGGCGACTGCCTGCTGGAACTGGAGGGCCTGGAGTGGCGCACCGGTCCGTCGTCGACCGTAACGGGCGCTGCCATTATTAATATGTTGCGCTGCGAAGTTGCCGAACGGTTACTCGCGCGCGGCCACAAACCGGAGCTCCTGCCGAGCCACCAGTTCGTGGGCAATGCCAGCGCCGCAACGCAGCTCGAGCGGTTCTACGAAGCCTACCGCACCAGCCTGAAACACCTTTATGAATGACGTCCGAATCGCGATGCTCGGCTCGGGATTTGTGTCCGAGTTTTACATGCAGGGCCTGGCCAATGTGCACGGGCACGCGGTGATCGCCAACTACTCGCGCGACGAGGAGCGCGCGCGGAAGTTTGCCGGGAAATGGTCGATCCCGGAGCCGGCCTGCGATCTGCAAACGCTGATCGCCCGCAGCGATATCGATCTGTACATCATTGCGCTGCCCAACGAGGCGCATCTGCCGGTGTCGCTCGAACTCTCGGCGGCGCGCAAGAATCAGGTCTGCACCAAGCCGCTTGCGCGCGATCGCAACGAGGCGCGTCGCATGCTCGATGGCGCGCTCGCGTCGGGTGCGATGCACGGCTATGCGGAGACCGAAGTGTTCGCGCCGTGCGTTGTGAAGGCGCGCGAGGTGATCGAGAAGGGCGGCATCGGGCGCGTGTTGTGGGTGCGCTCGCGCGAATCGCACGGTGGTCCGCACAGCCCGCATTTTTGGGATGTGGAGAAGACGGGCGGCGGCGCGATGAACGATCTCGCCTGCCATTGCATCGCCGCCGCGCGCTACTTCTTCGGGAAACACGACACGATAGTCGAAGTGATGGCCTGGGGAGCGCGCCTGGTGCATCACGAAAAAACCGCCGGCGAGGACAACGCGCTGCTGATGCTCAAATTCGAGAGCGGCGGACTCGGCCATTGCGAGCTGTCGTGGACAACCAAGGGCGGGCTCGATCTGCGCAACGAGATTCACGGCTCCGAAGGCTCCATCTTCACCGACGTCACGCGCGGTACGCCGATTTCGGCCTTCACCACCACAGGCGCGGGATACATTGTCGAGAAGGCCGATCTCGATTTTGGATGGACGCGTCCACTGCCCGAGGAAGCCTTCGCGTATGGGTATCAAGCCGAGATGCGCCACTTCGTCGAATGCGTTCGCACGGGTACGGCGCCGCGCGAGACATACACCGATGGCTGCGTAGTGAACTGCATACTCGACGCGGGTTATGAGTCGATGCGCGAGGGCCGCTGGGTGCGTGTCGCATACTGAAATGATTCTCATTATCACGGGCGCGACGGGCATCGCTGAGTCGACGGCCGAGTGCGCGACCAGGGAAGGGCATAGCGTCTTCGTCGTCGGCCGCGATCTCACCGGCGATTTGCGCGACGAAGCGGTGAGCGAACAAGCGGTGACGGCGTGCCTCGAACGGTACGGCCGCGTCGATGGACTGTTCAACGTTGCCGGAATCAGCGGACGCCGCTTCGGCGATGGACCGCTTCACGAGTGCTCCGTCGAAGGATGGACCGAGACGCTCGACAACAACGCTCGCACCACGTTTCTCATGTCGCGCGCCGTGTTGCGCCACTGGATTGCGACTACGAGCCCGGGCGTCATCCTGAACATGGCTAGCGTGCTCGCGTTCTCGCCGGAGCCGCGCCATTTCGCAAGCCACGCCTACGCCGCGAGCAAAGGAGCCATTCTGTCGATGACCACCGCCATGGCGGCCTACTATGCGCCACACGGAATTCGTGTGAACGCGATCGCGCCTGGGGTCGTCCGTACGCCGATGAGCGCGCGCGCACAAACCGAGGCCGCTATTCTCGAGTTCATTGAAGCAAAGCAGCCGCTGAGCCATGGCATGCTTGCGGCCGAGGACATCGCTCGCGCGGCGCTGTTCCTGTTGGGCGAACACTCGCGGCACATTACGGGCACAGTGCTGACCGTCGATGGCGGATGGAGCGTATGCTGACCACGGTGATCGGCAGCTATCCATTGCCCGGCTGGCTCGAGTTCGCCTCATCGCACCTGGACGAATTCGGAGCCGATGACATCGCGGAGATGCAGGACGACGCCGTGGTGGCCGCGGTTCACGATGAACTCGCCGCGGGCATCGACATCATCACCGACGGCGAACAGACCCGTTTCGATTTCAACCTGTCGTTCTACGGCCACTTGAGCGGTATCGCGATGGAAGCCGCTCCACGTCGACGATTCGGCCCGCCCGCGCACGACCGGCGCGGCAAACACGTGATCACCGGTGAGCTCGACGCCCCGAAAGGTCTCGGCTGCGTGGGTGAGTTTGAGCGTCTGAAGCGCGTCGCACCGGCGGGCACACGATTAAAAGTCAGCGTCCCCGGGCCATACACGATGTCGGGCCGCCTGGAGCCGAACCGCGATTACCCCGATCGCTGGTCGATCACCGAGGCGCTGCTTCCGCTGGTTCGCCGCGAGCTCGTTGCACTGGTGGAGGCCGGTTGCGCGAACATCTGTGTCGATGAACCCTCGATGAGCTGCTACGCCTACCGCGAAGATCCGCACCGCTTCGTCGATATTTTCAATCGCACGGTCGAGCCCGTGTTCCAGCGCTGCCACTTATCCACGCATCTCTGCTTCGGCAACTACAAGGCGCGCGCCGTGGCTCCCCGCCAGTACGCACCGCTGTTTCCAGCTTTCCGCGGCCTCAACGTGAATGAGATGCATCTCGAAATGGCCAGCCGCGAGTTCGCCGAGCTGGAGTTGATCGGCGCGATCGCTGAGCGCATGACAGCTTGCGTAGGTGTCGTGGACATCAAGAGTTACTACATCGAAACGCCCGGGGATATCGAAGCGCGGGTGCGCCGCTGCCTGCAATACGCGCCTGCAGACAGGCTCTCGTTCGCGCCCGACTGCGGCCTGAGCCAGACCGCTCGTTGGGCCGCGAAGCGAAAACTGGCCGCTCTCGCAGAGGGTGTTCGGCGGGTGAACGTATGATCCGCCCGCTATTGAAAGACGACGAATTCCTCGACGACGTGCGTTCCGCGAATCGTCGCGACGGCCACTTCCGCCTGTGGTGGCTTGGCCAGAGCGGCTTCCTCGTGCAATACGACGGCTCGCATCTGCTACTCGATCCCTATATGTCGGACTCGCTCACCAGGAAATACGAACACACGGACAAGCCGCACGTCCGAATGACGGAGCGCGTTGTCGATCCCGCGCGGTTGGACTTCATCGACGCTGTCACGTCCACGCACAACCACACCGATCACCTCGATGCGGAAACGCTGCTGCCGCTGATGCGCGCGAATCCCTCGCTTGTCCTTGTAACCCCGGCGGCAAACCGCGATTTCATTGCGCAACGATTGTCCTGCGATCCAGCGTGGCCCATCGGGTTGAATGACGGCGAATCGGCGCAGACCGGCGCGTTCCACTTCACCGCCCTTCCCGCCGCGCACGAAGACGTCAGCGAGGAATATCACGGCTACGTCGTCCAGTTCGGCCCTTGGACGCTCTATCACAGCGGCGACACGCTGCTGTATCCCGATATGGTTCGGCGGCTTCGAGAGCATCGCGTCGACATCGCGCTTTTGCCCATCAACGGGCGCGTGCCCGAGCGCCGTGTAGCCGGCAATCTCGATGCACGCGAGGCGGCGCAACTCGCCAGGGACATCGGCGTCAGGCTCGCGATCCCTTGCCACTACGAAATGTTCGAATTCAATACGGCAGATCCAGCCGAGTTCGCAATAGCCGCACAAGCCGCCGGACAGCGGATTCACATTCTCCGCTGCGGCGAACGCTGGGAGAGCACCGAACTCTAACTCGCCGTCATCGACTCCGGATCCCACTTACAGATCCGCTGCTCCCACAAGCTCGTGTTCGTAAGCAGCGCAGGACCCGCCGCGCGCAGCCCGAATACCGCGTCTTCGAAGAACGGTTTGCGCGAACGGAGCGCGTTATAGAAGTTGCGATGATGCTCCAGATGCGCGCTGTGCGTACGTGGCGGCGTAAAGGTCTCGCCGACCTCGGGACGCATCGAGTCGGCATTCGGCTTCTGCGCAGGATACTGCTTGCGGTACTCTTCGAGAAACTTCGCCTGAACATCTTTGGAGAACGTATCGATGGTATAACCCGGTTCAACCTGCGGTGGTTGCTTGGATAGCTTCAAAGATGTGAACCCGGTGGTCATTGTCCCTTCCGTCCCGACGAACTTGACGCCAAAATCTTCTTCGGTGCCGCCGCTCTTGAAATTGACGCGCAGGACAAGATTGAAATCGGGATAGTCCATCGCCGCGAGCATCACGTCGGGTACGTCGCGCCCATCCTTCCAGTAGCGCAAGCCGCCCGTCGCAAACACCCGGCTCGGCCCTAAAACGCCCGTCGCAACGTGTAAACCAGTCAGCAAGTGGACGAACAAGTCGCCGGCGACCCCCGTCCCGTAGTCGCGATAATTGCGCCACCGGAAAAATCGCTTCGCATCGAACGGACGCTTGACGGTCGGCTCCACGTAGCGGTCCCAATCCACCGTCGAGGTCGAGGCGTCGGGCGGAATCGAGTACTGCCAAGCTCCGATCGCGGTATTCCGATCCAGCCACGCCTCCACCAAATCCACTTTTCCAATCGCGCCCGCAGCGAGCAGTTCCCGCGCCTTTTGATACACCATCGAACTCGCATATTGGCTGCCGATCTGGACGATGCGGCCCGTCTCTTTCTGGGCCGCAATCACTTCTTTGCCTTGCTCCAGTTTCTGGACCATGGGCTTTTCGCAATACACGTCTTTGCCGGCGCGCAACGCGTCGATCGTGATACGTGAATGCCAGTGGTCCGGGGTGCCGATGATAACGGCGTCCACGTCTTTGCGCGCCAGCACCTCGCGGTGGTCGCGCGTGGTGAAAGTGTCGCGACCCCACAATTCGCGGCAGCGCTCCAGCCGGCCGGTGTAGAGGTCGCAGGCGGCCACAAGTTTCACTCCCGGCAGCGACGTCGCCATGCGCGCGTCCCCCTGCCCCATGCCTCCCGCGCCGATCAGTGCGATCTGAATATTGTCGTTGGCAGCCATGTCCGTGTACCTTTCTAACAATGTATCGCAGTCGCCGGGATCGTTTTCAATAACGCTGAAACATGCGTCCGCAATGATCGATCTACTAAGCAAAAGATGCACGCCGTACATGCACGACGGCCGCTGCTTCACGCTCGAAGATACGGTCGAGTTCTTCAACCTCGTTATTCAACTGAAGTTGACCGCCCAGGACAAGACCGATCTGGCCGCGTTCATGCGGGCGCTCTGAAACGCCTGGTTGCTATGATCGGGCAGTGATCGTCGAGACAGCGCTTTCGGGCATCGATCTGATTAACGATCCGATGCTCAACAAGGGCACCGCATTCACTGAGGCCGAACGGAGCGTGTTCGCGTTGCACGGGTTGTTGCCGCCGCATGTAGGCACGCTCGAAGACCAGGCGTCGCGGCGGCTGAAAGCGCTGCACGGATTCCGCACCAGCTTTCAGCGCTACGCCTTCCTGCGCGATCTGCAGGACACAAACGAGACGCTGTTCTACGCTGTCCTGGTCCATAACCTCGAAGAGCTTCTGCCGCTCGTGTATACGCCAACGGTGGGCGAAGGTTGCCAGCGCTTCAGCGAAATCTGGCGGAAGCCGCGCGGTCTATTTCTCAGCTATCCCAATCAGCAGCGCATCTCGACAATCCTTGCGCACCCGCGCCACGACGACGTGCGCGTGATCGTTGTCAGCGATGGTGAGCGCATACTCGGCCTGGGCGATCAGGGCGCAGGAGGCATGGGCATCCCGATCGGCAAGCTCGCGCTGTACACCGCGTGCGCCGGCATCCATCCGCGCCACACGTTGCCGGTCCTTCTCGATGTCGGCACCGACAACGTCGAACTCCGCACCGATCCTCTGTATATCGGTTGGCGGCATGAGCGCGTGCGTGGCGCCGACTACGATCAGTTCGTCGACACCTTCGTTCAAGCGGTGAACGACCGTTGGCCGCACGTGCTTCTGCAATGGGAGGATTTCGCGGGCATCAACGCGGGCCGCCTGCTCGACCGTTATCGCGATCAGCTCTGCACATTCAACGACGACATACAAGGAACCGCCGCCGTGGCCGCTGGAACGCTGCTGGCTGCGATTCAACTGACCGGCGTTCCACTAACGGAGCAGCGTATCGCGGTCCTCGGCGCGGGGTCGGCGGGATGCGGCATCGCCTCGTTGATCGCGAGCGCGATGACTCATGCCGGTCTGACCGCCGATGAGGCCCGGCACCGGTTCTATGCAGTCGATCGCGATGGGTTGCTTACCGAAGACATGCCCGGATTACGGCCCGCGCAACAGCAATTCGCGCTACCGCGGGCAGCCGTCGCGAACTGGCAACATGGCGGCTCTATCGGATTGCTGGACGTGATCGGGAACGCCCGGCCGACCGCGCTGATCGGCGTATCGGGCCAGCACGGCGCCTTTACCGAGGAGATCGTGCGCGCCATGGCGGCCAACATCTCGCGGCCGGTGATATTCCCGCTCTCCAATCCCGCCTCGCGCTGCGAAGCCTCGGCCGCCGATGTTCTGCGCTGGACCGTAGGACAGGCGATCGTAGGCACGGGCAGCCCGTCGCCCGGTGTCGACCAGATCAACAACTCCTACGTGTTTCCGGGCCTCGGATTGGGCGTGTTATCGGTGAATGCGCGCCGGGTGACGGACGGGATGTTCATGGCCGCTGCCGAAGCTCTCGCGGCGCTGTCTCCGGCCGTGCGTGGCGAGTGCCGTCTGTTGCCGCCGGTGACTGAGATACGCGCTGTGTCGCTTGCGGTCGCCCATGCCGTCGCGCGTCAGGCGCAGAAGGAAGGAGTCGCCGAGCCGTGCGACGCGGAGACGCTTTCAGCGCGCATCCGTGCCAACGTGTGGGAGCCTGTCTATCCCGAGTATCGCGTCGCCACTCGGTAATCGCAGAACACCATTACGCGGGATGGCATCAATCAGGAAGGCCGTTGCTTGCGGAAAATAAAAATACTCTGGCGCGGCAGCGTCCTCAGTACTTCCACCAACCGGTATCCTTCCGATTCCACTTCCAGCTTCACCTCTGCCGCGCTCATCTTGTGTTCGGGCCGGATCGGAATCGTCGGGTCCTCTTTCCGGTACTCAATCAGCACCAACCGTCCATCTGTCTTGAGCGCCTTCCGCATCTCACCCAGCATGCGCTGCGGCTGCGACAGTTCGTGATACACATCCACCATCAAAATTAAATCGATCTTGCCCGCCGGAAGTTTCGGATCCGACTGTGTCCCCAGCACCGTCTCGACATTCGTTATGTGCTCGCTATCCAGACGGTCCTGCAGGCGCGACAGCATCTCGGGCTGAATGTCGTTGGCATAAACCCGGCCCGTATTGCCCACGCGGTTCGCGATGCGCAGGGTGAAGTACCCGACCCCTGCGCCGACATCCGCCACCACCATCCCTTTGCGGATTCCGAGCACATCGAGGGCGGACTCGGGCCGTTCCTCATTCTCGCGATCGGAGCGCTCCAACCAGTCCGCGCCGCCCATGCCCATGGTGGGCGCGATCTTGCGGCCGGTGACGGGATGCTCGGCCTGCGCCAGAAGAGAGGCTGCCGCGAGCGCCGTGACCGCTGCCGCGAATATAAGCCGGATTTGCGGGGCTCGGTGCCGATATGTCATTTTGGAGGCCTCAGGTTTAGCACTCATGAAGAACGTGTCTCAGCTAATTCGCCGCGTCGTGATGCCGCTCGCTGCGTGTCTGCTCCTGCTGTGTCTGTCCTGCAAGCAGGCAGCGCCGTCGAAGTTGGAATTCCGTCTAGGCGAACTCGCGCCCGCCGGGCCCCTTACCTACAATGTGGTCGAGGCGCAATGGAAAAGTCAATTGGAAGCCTCGCCTACGCCGCGCGTGCCGGAGCGCAACTTCCTGCTCATCCGCGTTCAGGTCACCAACAGCGGTGGCTCCGACACATCGATCCCGTTCCTCAAATTGGAAAACAGCACCGGAGAAGTATTCAATGAGAGTGAAAGCGGCGCGGGCGTGGACAAGTGGATGGGTATGCTGCGCCGTATCGCGCCTGCGCAAACCGAGGATGGGTGGCTCCTCTTCGACGTGCCGACGAACTCGTACAAGCTGCGCATCTCCGACGGCGCATTCGAAAACGAGCACGTCGCCTACGTTAATATTCCGTTGAATATTCAACCCGATATTCCGTTCACTCGATAGCGCCGGCGCCGCGGCGGGCGTATCATGAGTCTTTCTATGAAGATCCTGCTAATCGCCTCCCTGATATTCGTTGCGCCCTCCTTCGCGGCCGACCTCACCGGCAACTGGGTCGCGCGCACGCCCTTGCCTGACGGCACGTCCCGCAAAATCTACTTCGACCTGAAGCAGGAAGGAGAGAAGATCACCGGTCACGTGCGCACCACGCAGTTTTACTGCACCATTGCCGGCTCAACCGGCGGGCCCGAAGGGTTCACGCTCACTTGCACCATGAAGGACGGCGCGATGGCGCGAACCATAAAGTACGAAGGCAAGATGGCCGGCGATGAGTTGCACATCATGATGCGCCGCCGTCCCGATGCGCCGCCAGTTGAGACTGTTGCTGTTCGCGCGGCCGCCGGTGAAGGCGCGATGCCCGCGAAAATTGCGCCGCCCGCGCTGCACCAGGTCGCCGATAACGGACTGGCGAAGACGCCGCCCATGGGTTGGAATAGCTGGAACAAATTCGCCGGTCGCGTTGACGATGCCGCGGTGCGCGGGATGGCCGACGCGATGGTCACCTCGGGCATGAAGGATGCAGGATACATCTACATCAACATCGACGACACGTGGGAGGCGGAGCGCGACGCCAAGGGAGTCATTCAGACGAACAAGAAATTCCCGGACATGAAAGCGCTGGCCGATTACGTCCACGGCAAGGGTCTGAAGATTGGCATTTATTCGTCGCCCGGACCCAACACTTGCGCCGGCTATGAAGGCAGCTACGGCCACGAAGAGCAGGATGCGCGCACCTACGCCGCCTGGGGCATCGACTATCTCAAGTACGATCTATGCGGCCTGCGCACGGTGATGAAGGACGCGCCGACACCGGAGGCTGCCAACAAGATCATGGTCGATTCCTACATCAAGATGCGCGACGCGCTTCG
>JBBQGC010000067.1:0-26948 GCA_038322705.1 Bryobacterales bacterium
CACTTTGTTCACCCCCGGAGAAGGCGGAATCGGTCACGATAATTTCCCCGGACTCAAGTGTGAGAATGCGAATTAGCGACTCCTGAGCGCGTTACGCCAGGATGCAGGACACAGCCACCCTTTTTCTGGTGAAGCTCTGGATCGGAGGCCTTGGGCATTCAAACGCGAAGACCGCCCGAAGGGCGCTCCAATTCCTGCGCAGTGCATGCTTCATGCTTGAGGGGCAGCAATCTGAGAATGGAAGGGGCATCCGTTGTGACCCGTTACAGGATGTGGTGGAAGAGGAGATGCTGGCAGAGCCCGACGTGAAGGAAGCCGTTCCGGGCTACGACGACGAAGCCCGGACTAGATACGCTGGCTGAGTAGTGGGTAGTGGCTCGTGGTTAGTGAGGCGGCGGGGAGTCAGGCTCTCCGCCGCCTTTTGTCATCATACAGAGGTGAAATCCGGCTGGCCCAGCAAAGGAACACATGATCGATCTTGAGTACTCGTTAAACATTGAAGCGACGGCGGAACCCGACTTCTTTGCCTTTTACTCGCCCGACCTCGAAGGCGTCACCGGAGTCGGACACTCAGTGGAGGATTGCCTCTTCCAGGCCAAGTACGGAATGCTTGAACATGTCTCCGTCCTCGAACAGCAAGGCTTGACCGTGTGGGAGTCAAACTCCCCCGCCGCCTCTTTGCTAATTTGTAGGAGGGTTCTATGGCAGTAGCGGTTGATAAGCATCACGTCGACCAATTGGTCGAGCAATTAGATCCTGGCCAACTGACAGCAATTTCGAGTCTGCTCGAAGTGATGTTTGATCAGGAGTTTACCTGCAATGCTCAGGTGTGGCTCTCAGCGCCCGTTGGACTCTCGCTCGCGCAATACTCGGTACTCGATCTTCCGAAGCTTACCAGTCGTGTTGTACGAAGCGAATCCCAAGGGCGCCGACAACCGGGTCTCCCCGTAGTAGAGGCTCAGCGAACGCCCGGATACATCCACGTCGACGACCATACGCTCGTCAATCCACACCTGTATACGATCGTCGCGAACCCGCAAGCGGAATGCGTACCAGTGCCCGTTCTCGAAGTTCAGATACGAGCGCGTCTCGTTGTCCGACGCATCCCAACCATCGATACTCGACAAACCGAGTATGTCGCCGCCCCAACCGCCTGCGACAAACGTGCAGAACGAATCATCCACCGGGAATGTGAGCGCGGCGAAGAAGTCGTTGCCTGATACGCGAGCGGCTTCAAAGCGGATTTCGTAACTCGAACCGGGGAACGACTGTGTGCGTGTGACGCCGGTGAGCGGGGCGCCCCGAGCCAGCACGATTTCACTGTCACTGACGCGAACCTGGCCGCGATCCGTGTAGGGTGTTTCCCGCCAGCCCTCAAGGGACTTGCCGTTGAATAGAGGTTGCCAATCCTGGCCCGATGCACCCGCGGCGAGCAACGCTGCCAGCACGAAGATTGATTGACCCCGCGTCCGGCGCCTCGATTTCTACTCGATGACTTGATCGAGCATTAGTGAGAATTCGCGCGATTTGGAATCAATGCGCGACTTTAAATGGGACAGCTCATGCTTGAGTGTCCGTAACTCATCTGCAAAATGCAGACAGGCGAGGACCGCCACTCGGGCCGTGTCGATGTTGCCGGCGCGCGCGGCGATACCGCGCATGCGTTCATCGACGTCGAGAGCTACCGCCTCGAGCTCTCCCGGATCGCCGGCCGTACCGACCGTATAAGTCTGGTTAAAGATTGTGACCCGGACCGTTTTTGCGTCGGCCGAACCCGGTGGCATGGAATCAAGTCGCGCTGAGCAGGTCCATCTGGCCCAGCAACTTTTCGATGCGGGCCCGCACCTGTTTCCGCTCCGTGCGGAGCTCTTCCATTTCCTGACTCAGCCGTTCGAAGTCGGCGTGAGCCGTATCGCGCTCGGCGGTCGCGTGTTCCAGCCGCTGCGCCAGATCCTGATTCTCTTTGCGCAGCGTGACCACGAGTTCTACTGCGCGGCCGATGCGCTCCTCGAGACTCGCTAGCGAATCGGCCTGCTGTTCTCGAACTACAGCCATGCGATTATGCCTGTCCTAAGCCGGCTTTCGCGCGATCCACCAGTTGGCGGAAAGCGCCCTCGTCGTTCGCGGCGATGTCGGCCAGCACCTTGCGGTTCAGCTCGATACCCGACTTCTTTAATCCATCCATGAAGCGGCTATACGAAATGCCCGAGGTGCGGCAGGCGGCGCCGATACGCACGATCCACAGCGATCGGTAGTTGCGCTTCTTATGCTTGCGCCCGACGTAGCCGTAGCGCAGCGCCTTTTCGACGGCTTCCTGCGCGGAACGGTACAGTTTACTCTTGGTTAGAAAATAGCCGGACGCGAGCGCAAGAGTCTTCTTGCGGCTAGCTCGGCGGTGGGTTCCACGTTTTACTCTCGGCACGTTTGTCTCCTTAATTGAACGAACGTGAAAGGCGAATCAGGCACGTGCCACGCGCTCTGTCCGCACAATCGGTTTCCGTTAGTACGGAAGCATTCTCTTGAGCGACGGTTGATTGGTTGCGTCGGCCACAACAGAGTGACCCAGGCGGCGCTTGCGAGAACGCGGCTTCGAGGTCAGGATGTGACGCGCAAACGAGTGATGGCGAACTACTTTGCCGGTTCCCGTCTTCTTGAACCGTTTGGCCGCACCCGTGTGTGTCTTTAATTTGGGCATAGATATGTCCTCAGGGGTCGAGCGTTGAGCTTGACTCTTGAAGTATAACACGAGCGCGCGCTCCGGCTAATTCACGCGGTCGCCGCGATGATTCTGCATGAAATCCGCGTCGATCGGCTTGCGCCCGCGGAAGCCTTCCTCCAGGCCATGCCAGAACTTGATCCCCTTCTCGCCGAATTTCCAGCACAGCAGCACTTCATCGCCGCGGTAGAGAGTCGGGAAATCGATTAAGCCTGTGCTCAGATCCTTTACCTGACACCCCAGGTCGTGAATGGCGGTGATGGCGTCGTTCAGTTGTGAGGCGATCGAATCGCGGTGGTGCCGCATACCGCCGATCTCGTCGCGGTCAACCATCGCTCCGCCAAGCATCGTGATCCGGCTCAGTGTCTGCTGCAACTCACCCTCGGCCTCGTTGTGGGCGATGTACAGATTGAGCGCGTCGCGCATGGAGCGTTCCACTTTAGGCAGTAGACTCTCGGCTTCGGCCAGTGTAAAGTATCGGGGCATTATGGCGGTCCGGCCACCTACGATACCAATTCTACGTGACACACGTCCGGCGCTCGGGTTTCAGGCCGGCGGTCCGGAGCGCGGCCGTGGATCCGGCTGATTCTCCATGGCCGCCCGCAGAATCTGGTTGATGCGCGTCTGGTAGGGCCTTTAAGCACGCGAGGACATCCGCGTCAATACGAATGGTGAGTTGTTGCTTCGCGGGGGGCCGCAACACGCGCACCGCGTGGGCAAAGTGCAACCGTGCTTGTCGGAGTTGCTGCGCCTTTTCGCTTTGTCCTCGCCCCTAAGCAGCGCGACAGGCGGGCGCGGTTGAGGGTCAGCCGTTCAGCGGTTCTGACAAAACTCGTCGCGTTGCAGAATCGCGTTACCGGCCACTACGTCGCGAAAGCGGACACCGCCGCCGGAAAACTTGCGCCCGAACAGCCCGCAACACAATGCCCGCGTGCAAATGGTTCACTGGAAGGTGAATTGCCCACATTCATTTGACCAATGATTCTGTCACGCAGCTTGTGCGCCCTGCTCCTCGCCTTTTCTCAAACCGTGCTGGCAGCGCAGCAAATGGAGGTTTCCATTCAAGACCCGCGGCCGCTGCCTTATGTCGGCCCGTTGTTACGGCCGTTTCATATGGAGCGCAGAATCGTTGCACCCGTGCGGCTGTCCAACACGCCGCGCCTGGAAAGTCTCGTCAGAGGCGGCAACCTCTATTTGTCGGTGCAGGACGTCATCGCGCTGGTGCTCGAAAACAATCTCGACATCGCCATTCAGCGTTACGGCCCGGCGCTGGCTCGCGAGGTGCTTCGGCGCGCCTCTGGCGGCGGATTCCTGCGCGGCATCGACACGCCCGTCGCTGCGGGACCGAACAGCGTTAGCCTTGCGGGAGTCAGCTTGAACACCAATGGTCTGAGCGGCGGCGCGGGAGTTGGCTCGGGCGGCGGCATCGTAATCCAATACGGGCCAACACCGCCCAGCCTCGACCCGACCGTGTTCGCCTACGCGAATTTTCAACACCTCACCACGCCGTTGAGCAACACGATTCTCAGCCAGACCACGGCGCTCATCAACAACCAGCAACAGTTTCAATTCGGATACGCGCAGCAATTCATCACCGGAACCTCGGCTCAGCTCACCTATGGAAGCTCCAGAAGCAGAGTCAACAGTCCTGCGCCGTTTCTGAATCCGTCCACCAATGGGTACCTCGACCTGTACGTAACCCAGCCGCTGCTACAGGGCTTCAGCGTTGCCGTGAATAACCGGAACATCCGCGTTGCAAAGAATAATCTCAAAGTCACCGACCTGCAACTGAAGCGACAGGTGATCACTACCGTGTCGGCAATTCTTAACCTGTATTGGGATCTGGTCACGTTTAACGAGGACGCTCGCATCAAGCAGCAGTCGTTAGCGGCATCCGAGAAGCTGCTCGAGGATAACAGGCGGCAGGTGCAGTTGGGCGCAATGGCAGGAATTGAAGTAACTCGCGTCGCGGCCGAAGTCTCGGCGGGCAGGCAGGACCTGTTGATCTCGCAAACCAACGTGGCACAGCAGGAGACGATCTTGAAGAACGCGCTGAGCCGTACCGGCGTGGCCAGTGCGTGGCTGGACGAGGTTCATATCGTTCCGTTAGATCGCATTGTGGTTCCCCCGCGCGAAGAGTTGCAGCCCGTGGCAGATCTCGTCCAGCATGCCGTTGCCAACCGTCCGGAGCTAGAACAGATTCGCTTGAATCTCGAGAGCAGCAAAATCAACCTGGCGGGCACGCGCAACGGATTGCTTCCCAGCCTACAGGCGTTCGCCGATGTGCAGAATAACGGTTTGACCGGCCCGGTGAATCCGCTGTACAACGGCAGCAGCCTGCCCAATCCGTACTTCGTCGGCGGCTATGGCAATTTGACCAGCCAGCTTCTGCGCCGCAATTTCCCGAACTACTCGGCAGGTTTTTCGGTGAACATTCCGTTTCGCAATCGCGCCGCACAGTCCGACTATGTGATCGATAACCTGCAGCTCCGGCAAAGTGAGTTGCAGTTACAGAGAGCACTGAATCAAGTCCGCGTGGACGTCAAGAACGCGATGATCGGGTTACAGCAGGCGCGCGCCCGTTACGAGGCGGCCGTCAACACGCGCGTGTTATCCGAAGAAACACTGAAGGCCGAACGCAATCGCTACAAATATGGCGTTGCCGACATCACTCTGGTGATCCAAGCCGAACGTGACCTTACGTCGAATCAAAGCGCCGAAGTGCAGGCGATGGCCAACTACACCCACGCGCGGATCGCATTCGAGGAGGCCGTCGGAAGCACGCTCGAGGCGAACAACATCTCTGTCGAGGAAGCTGCCGCGGGCCGTGTCACCAGACAATCGGCGATTCCCGATGCTGCGCCGGAGGCAAAGCCGTGAGATCCCTCATTTCGATTCTGGCCGCAGCCTCGCTGGCGAGCGCCCAGCAACAACCCTTCACCGTCGAAAAGCCCCAAGCTTCCATCTTTCTGCGGCCGTATGAGGCAGCCTCGATCCCGCCTGTGCGATTGACGAATTCGGAGCGGCTGCACGCGCTGATTCGCGGCGGCAAGCTGTATCTCACGGTCCAGGATGCAATCGCGCTCGCGATCGAAAACAATCTGGATCTGGAGGTAGCTCGTTTCGCGCCGCTGATGGCGTCCTGGCGAGTGCAGCGCGCACAGGCCGGTGGACCTCTTCGCGGCGTAACCAGTGGCAACTCGCAGATTGGAAGTGTTGCCAGCGGACAAGGCGTGTCAGGCAGCCAGGCGAGCGCCGGTTTGTCGAACACCGGCAACGGCAATGGCAGCAATGCAGGCGGCGCCGTGATTTCGCAAATCGGGCCCGTAACGGCCAATCTCGATCCCGTGCTGCAGCACACCACGCTGTTTTCACACACCACATATCCGCAGGCGAACACGGTGCAGAGCCAGACAACGGCGCTCGTCGACACGCAGCGGCTGTATAACACCTCCGTTCAGCAGGGCCTGTTGAGCGGCGGCTACGTACAACTACGCTTCAACGAATCGTACCTGGCTGAGAACACGCCCACGGACATTCTGAATCCATCGGTGGCGCCGCGGTTGTACCTGTACGCGCAACACAACTTTCTGGCGGGCTTCGGAGTGGGCGTGAACAGCCGCACAATACGAGTTGAGCAGCGGAACCAAATCGCGTCCGTCGAGACTTTCCGTTCGCAACTGCTCGATCTGGTCGCGAACGTTCTGAACCTGTACTGGGGTCTGGTGAGCGCGGGCGAGAACCTGAAATCACGCGACCGAGCTGCGGCGGTGGCGCAAAAGTTCCAGGATGACACCGAGAACCAGATCCGGTTGGGCCTGCTTTCGAAAGCCGACATCTATCGCGCGAAGCTCGAGGTGGGCGTTCGCCAGCAGGAACTCTCCGTGGCACGCGCCAACGTCGCACAGCAGGAGAATCAACTGAAGAACGCGCTCAGCCGCAACGGCCTGCAGGATCCGTTGTTGGAGACCGCGGACATCGTTCCCATGGACCGGATTCAGGTTCCGGCCAACGACGATCTTCCGCCGCTTCGCGAACTCGTCGCACGCGCAATGGCAAAGCGCCCGGACATCGCCGCGGGCAGAAATCGAATGGAGAACGCGGAGATCGCGGCTCTGGGCACCCGCAGCGGGATCCTGCCGCAGTTGCAAGGTTTCGCTCAGACCTACAACAGCGGCCTGGCCGGCGAATCCCACCCGTTATTCGGCGAAGCTCCCGATCCGTATTTCGTTGGTGGATTCGGCACCGCCGCGGGCCAGGTATTCCGGCGTAACTTCGCCAACAACCGCGCTGGCGCAATATTCCAAGGCTCGCTCGGCAATCGCGTGAACCAGGGCGACTACGGCATTGAGCAGCTCCAAATGCGCCAGGGCGAGCTGAGCAATCGCAGGGATCAGAACCAGGTTGTTGTGGACATCTCTAACCAGATGGTCGCCATCCGGCAGGCACGTGCGCGGTACTCAGCGGCCGTGGACAGCCGCAAGCTGCAGGAGCAGTTACTCACCAGGCTCCAGCAAAGCTTCCGGATCGGCGGGGCCACGTTCAACGATGTAATCGTGGCCCAGCGCAATCTGGTGAACGCTCAAACCGCGGAGGTGACCACCCTGGCCAGCTATGCGCGAGCGCAGGTGTCGCTCGATCAGGTGCTGGGCGAAACGTTGGAGAAGAACAACGTGTCGGTAAGTGAAGCATTGCGCCCAACTCAGCGTCCATAAAATTGCAGGGCCCGCGCGCTGCAAGCTAACCTGGAATGAGTACTCGGTAATAATGCTCACAACGAAGCTAGAAGCCCCCGAAGATCTCAATTCGCTGGAGACGGACGAGTGGATACAGGCATTGGACCAGATCATCGACGAGGAGGGTCCGGAAAGGGCTTCCTACCTGCTGCAACGGCTGCTTGACCGCGCGTCGAATTTTGGGGCCACCGCCCCCCTGCGCCTCAATACGCCCTATGTGAATACGATTCCCGTCGATGAGGAGGTGCCATATCCAGGCGACCGTGCTTTGGAACGGCGCATCAAGAGCCTGGTGCGATGGAACGCGATGGCGATGGTCGTTCGCCAGAATAAATACGATCCAAACATCGGCGGCCACATTTCCACTTACGCCTCGCTGGCAACGCTGACCGAGGTGTGCATCAATCACATTTTCAAGGCCAGCTATGGCGATCAGCCCGGTGACTTTGTCTATTTCCAAGGGCACGCCTCACCCGGAATGTACGCCCGCGCGTTTCTCGAAGGACGGATCAATGAGAAGCATCTCGAAAATTTCCGTCACGAATTGCGCGAGCATCCCGGCCTCTCTTCCTATCCGCATCCCTGGTTGATGCCGAATTTCTGGCAGTTCCCGACCGTGTCGATGGGGTTGGGTCCGATCTGCGCCATTTACCAGGCGCGGTTCATGAAATATCTGGAGAATCGCGGCATCATCCCGCGCACTGGCCGCAAGGTGTTCGCCTTTCTGGGCGACGGCGAAACGGACGAGCCGGAGTCGTTGGGTGCGCTCACGCTCGCCTCGCGCGAGAAGCTGGACAACCTGATCTTCACCGTCAACTGCAACCTGCAGCGACTCGACGGTCCCGTGCGCGGCAACGGCAGCATCATTCAGGAACTGGAAGCTGCGTTCCGCGGTGCCGGGTGGAACGTCATCAAAGTCGTCTGGGGATCCGACTGGGACGATCTGCTGGCGCGCGACGAATCCGGTCTGCTGGTGAAGCGCATGCACGAATGCGTGGACGGCGAATACCAGGCCTTTAAAGCTCGCGGCGGCGCTTTCGTCCGCTCGGAATTCTTCGGTAAGTATCCGGAGTTGCTCAAGCTGGTTGAGCATTTGAGCGACGACGAATTGAGCAAATTGCGGCGTGGCGGGCACGACCCGGTGAAGGTCTATAACGGATACAAACGCGCCGTGGAGCACACGGGATCACCGACCGTCGTTCTGGCGAAAACAATCAAGGGCTACGGTTTGGGCGAGGCGGGCGAGGGCCGCAACGTCACCCATCAGCAAAAGAAGTTGAACGAAGACGAGCTGGTCTACATCCGCCGGCGGTTCGACATTCCGATTCCCGAGGAAGCGGTCCACACCATCTCCTTCTACCGTCCGCCCGCGGACAGCCCGGAGATGAAATACATCCAAACGCGGCTCGAGGCGGCGGGCGGTTCGCTGCCCTCGCGCAGTACGCGGCCGGTCGAGATGCAGGCGCCTCCGCTCGAACTCTTCAAGGATGCGCTGGCCGGGTCGCGTGGACGCGAAGCCTCGACCACCTCTGCATTCGTCGGGATATTGAAAGCGCTCATCAAGCATCCCGATCTGGGCAAGCTGGTGGTGCCGATTATCCCCGACGAGGCGCGCACGTTCGGCATGGACTCGATGTTCCGCGAAGTCGGAATCTACGCGAGCCAGGGCCAGTTGTACAAGCCGGTCGACAGCAATGTGCTGCTGTATTACAAGGAGTCGCAGAGCGGTCAGATTTTGGAAGAGGGCATCACCGAAGCCGGGTCGATGGCCTCGTGCATCGCCGCGGGGACAGCGTACGCCACCTACGGCGTGCCCATGATTCCGTTCTTCACGTACTATTCGATGTTCGGGTTTCAACGCTGCGGCGATTTGATGTGGGCGTTCGGCGATTCGCGCGGGAAGGGCTTTCTGATGGGTGGAACCGCGGGCCGTACAACGCTGTTGGGCGAGGGTCTGCAACATCAGGACGGCCATAGTCCGATACTTGCGAGCACGGTTCCTAACTGCACGATTTACGATCCGGCTTATGCATATGAGATCGCCGTCATTATCCAGGACGGAATCCGCCGCATGTATCAGGAGAACGAAGCGCGGTTCTATTACCTGACCATTTACAACGAGAACTATGCGCAGCCTCCGATGCCCGAACAGGACATTCGCGAAGGAATTCTGCGCGGCATGTACCGCTTCCGCCCGGCCGCGAACGGCGACGCGCAGGTGCAGCTCTTCGGCAGCGGCACGATCTTGAACGAAGTGCTGCGAGCGCAGGAGATGCTGGCCGAAAAGTATCAAGTGGCCGCGGATGTTTGGAGCATTACGAGCTATAACGAGCTTCGGCGCGATGCGCTGCAGACGGAACGCTGGAACCGGTTGAATCCGGCTGAACCGGCGCGCAAATCGTATCTCGAGCGGACGCTGGAAGGAGTGCCGGGGCCGATCGTCGCCGCTAGCGACTACATGAAGCTGGTGCCCGATCAGCTCTCTCCCTGGCTTCCCAACCGGCTGGTGTCGCTGGGCACGGACGGCTTCGGACGCAGCGACAATCGCCAGCATCTGCGCCGCTTCTTCGAGATTTCATCGGAAGCGATCGTCGCGGCCACGTTGTCGCGGCTGTCTCGGGATGGAAAGATGGATCCCGCGCAGGCCGCGCAAGCGGTTCGCGAGTTGGGGCTCGATCCGGAGTCGCCCGACCCTGCGACGCTCTAATGCTGTATCTCAAAGAAGAGGATGTCCGGCGCCTGCTGCCGATGGACGCCTGCATCGGTCTGATGCGGTCCGCGTTCGAGGCGCTCGCGCAAGGCAGTGCTGTCAACCAGCCGCGCCGCCGCATGCACGTCCCATCCGGCGCCGTGTTGCAAAGCATGGCTGGAGCTGTGGGGCCGTACTTCGGAACGAAGTTTTATTCAGTGCATCCCGAGTACGGCGCCCATTTCTTCTTCATGCTGTTCGATGCGGCCACGGCTGAGCCGCTGGCGATGATGGAGGCAAACCATCTCGGTCAGATCCGCACCGGTGCGGCGTCGGGTTACGCGACGGATCTGCTGGCGCGGCCCGATTCTACTTCGCTCGGCGTAATTGGATCGGGGTTCCAGGCGCGCACACAGATCGAGGCGATCGTCAACGTCCGCCCGATCCGGAAAGTGTTTGTGTACAGCCGCAACGAAGCGCGGCGCGAAGCTTTCGCCGGCGAGTGTTCGCACGCCTTCGGGCTGCCGGTAGTGCCGATGGATTCGCCGGGTGAAGCCGTTCGCCACGCGGATATCGTGGTGACTGCGACGTTCGCGAAGAACCCGGTTCTGGACGCTTCGTGTATTCGTCCAGGCACTCATATCAATGCGATGGGTTCGAACAACCCCCAGCGCCGCGAGTTGCCGTCGGAGTTGCTTGAACGGGCTGCGCTGATCGTGGTCGACTCGATCGAGCAATCGCGAATCGAGGCAGGCGACCTGCTGCTGGCGTGGACGGATGAGGATTGGCGCACGCCGCGCCTCGTGGAACTGCAGGACGTAACCCGGGCTCGGCGTGAGCCGGACGATATCACGATTTTCAAGTCGAACGGTTTAGGCGTGGAAGATGTGGCCGCAGCGGCTTTCGTTTACGAGAAGGCCCGTGCTATTCCTGAGCTGGCATCTGCTGATCGGCATCCCGCCACGCGCTGATTTTGAGCCGGCGGCAGACCCAGCACAACTGCTCATCAGGATCCGTTGCGGGGAAACATTCGCCTCGGCAAACGGTACACTTGGCTTGACGTACGAGCGTGTCCACCTGAATCGATTTCTTGGCGTCGAGCAGGAGTTGGGCGGAAATAACGGGCTCGGAGGGTTGTACAGGCTTTCGTTTCAAGTGGAGTCCCCTTCCTTTACTATAGACGCAAATCGCGCGGCTGAGGCGGAATTCTCCGCAAGCGGTACCAGAACATTTATAGATAGCTCAACCACCAGTCACGCCGGGTGGCTTTCACCTTTGCGAACCACCGGCAGGGTAGATAGAGCATGGTCACAACCAGGATCCACACCGCGTAGACGACCAGCAGACTGTACCCAAAGTCCGACGGAAACAACCCTCGGGGCCCTCCAGTCGAGGGGAGCGGATTAAACATGAATTTGGCCGCACCGGCGCCGTAACGAAGACACGCCGCAACCACTGCCAGGGCGTGTATCAAATAAAAATGCAGAATGAAGTAAAACATGGGGACTCGACCAAAGACGATCAGCGGATTCGCAGCATGAAACGTCCGCTGATCGAGATATCTCAGCAATAGAAATGATGGCCCGAGCGTCATCAATAGAAAGTCAAGCGACGCCGGGTATTTCGTGCAATTGAGAAACGAGAGCACGGTGAATACGGCCGATTTCTGATGTGCCCACGACACGGGGTCGCCGTAAATGTTGACTGCGCGAATCACCACGAAGGCGATTGTCAGGGCGACGCCGAGCCACAGCATAATGCGGCGCCGCTCCGCCGCTTCCATCATGAATATCTGGCCGAAGCAGAAGCCCGCTGCCATCACGGCGATCCACGGCAGCAATGGATAGATCATCAAAACCGGTCTACCGCCGATGGTCAAAACGCCCGGCTGATGCAGCAGATTCCACATCCAGGCGCCGGAACCAAATTGCGCGGCTTGAATGCCATCCAGGCAGTTGTGGAATAACATCACGGCTACGCTGAGACCGGCCAACCAGCGCACGGGCAGATAAATCAGCGCCGCCAATGGGATCATGCAAATGCCGAAGATCCACAAAACGGCTGGAAGAAGCATGACGCGCGTAGAGAAGTTGAAGTTGTAGGCGAACTGCATGACGCTGAACTCCAACAGGATGAACCAGAGCCCGCGAGTCCACAGGAAGCGCGAGACTTGACCGAGCCCGTGGCTGCGCTGCCCGAAGAGAAACGCTCCGGCGCCGGCGGCGAACATGAATACGGGTAAGCAGAAGTGCGTGATCCAGCGCGTGAAGAAGAGGATCGGCGTGGTTTGTGTGAGGTCAGTTGGAGAGAACGACATGGCTCCAACGTGGAAGAATTCACGGACGTGATCGAGAGCCATGACGATCATCACCGCCCCGCGAAGCGCGTCGATGGACGACACGCGTGATGCCGGTTTTGTGGGTGGGTTCATCGGCGTGGTCCATTATCCCGCGTTGTTCAGAGGTAGCGCGTCTGTGGCAAGCCATGATAGCACGATCGCTCGTCTTTCGGTTGAGGCTGTCCGCGAGAGAATCTGCCCACACCCGGTTTAGCGGCTGGCGATCCGACTGATCGTGACAGGAAACCGCATCGAAATGAGCGGTAGGCATGAGAGTAACGTCCGCGATATTTTCTGATTCGGCGCGTCAGTCGATGCGCGGGTTCCGCCACAGGCCGGTGAGATGCTGCCATCCCTGCGTGTTATCGAGGCGCGTCAGATCATTTACCCTGAAATGGGCGAAGATCGGGCATGACATTGAACATTGAGCTTCCGGACAATCTCGAGGCGGCGCTGAAAGCCCAGGCTCGCGCAAAGGGAGTTTCGGAGGCTGGCTTTGTGCGGCAGGTTCTCGAACAGCTTCTGATTCCGCCTTCCGACGACATGTCTGGGCCGCCACTTGAAACGGGCTACGACATGTGGGCCAAATATGGTCGGGCTCCGTCGGCCGAAGAGATCGACGAAAACCGCTGGGATATGTTCCGCAACTTCGCCCAGGAATCGTAGATGATCGCGGGAGTAGCCGATACGCACGCCGCTGTCTGGTTTCTTTCGGGCGATTCGCGACTCTCAGCCGGTGCAAAAGGATTCTTCTTCAAAGCCGCCGCCGATCGCCACAACATCGCGATTTCGTCGATCACCCTCGCCGAGGTTGTGTACCTGATCGAGAAGAAGCGTCTGGTCGCGTCGGCCTACGACGATTTGAAACGAGCGCTCGCCAATCCTGGCCACGTCCTGAAAGAAGCCCCGTTCACTGCTGAGGTGGTCGAAGCCATGCGGGAACGTTGAGACCGTGTCGTGAGCCGGCGCGGCTACATCAGCGCATGCTCGATAGCCGCCGCGATCTTCGCCCCGTGAAATCGGCCGTTCTCAATAAAGATCTCATTCGTGTGCATCCCGGCCACGATCACTCCCGCCAGGTAGATGCCCTTGGTATCGCTCTCGAGTGTTTCCGGATTCGTATAGGGGCGCTGCGTCTTCGGGTCCAACCGGATGCCGTGCGCCTCCAGGAACTCGAGATCCGGGTGATAGCCGATCATCGCGAACACAAAGTCGTTCTTTAGGCTGACCTCGCCCGCCGGGGTTGATAGCGTCACTGAATCGGGCAGAATCCGGGTCACGCAGCTACGAAAGTACGCCTTCACTTCGCCGCTCTTGATCCGGTTCTCGATATTCGGTTTGATCCAGTACTTCACGTGACGGTGAATGCCATCGCCGCGATGCACCATCGTGACACGCGCCCCGGTCCAAAATAATTCCAGCGCCGCGATTGCCGCCGAGTTCTTCGCGCCCACCACCAGAACGTCATGATCGTAGTAGGGGTGCGGCTCGCGATAGTAATGGATGACCTTGGGCAACTCCTCGCCGGGCACGTTCAGCAGATTCGGGCGATCGTAATAGCCGGTCGCCAAAATCACTTTGCTCGTTGAATGTTCCAGGGCGCGGCCATCGCGGTCCTCGGTATGGACGATGAAATTGCCGTCGGTTCCCGTGATGCGCAGCACCGTCTCGTACTGGCGGATTTGCAGCTTGTAGTGATCCGCCACTCGCCTGTAGTACTTCAAAGCTTCCGTACGTGTCGGCTTCTCACTCATCGACGTCATCGGAATATCGCCGATCTCGAGCAGTTCCGGCGTGGTGAAAAACGTCATGTGCGTGGGGTAGTGGTACAGCGAATTCACCACGCACCCCTTGTCGATCAACGTGGCGCTGACGCCCCGTTTCGACAGCTCGATCCCGCAAGCCAGACCCGTTGGTCCGGCCCCCACCACGACTACGCGGGCCATCTACAGCATGGCCTCGACTCGGGCATACACACTTTCCAACGCGGCCGGCAGCGCAGCGGCGTCCTTACCGCCGGCCTCGGCCATGTCGGGACGTCCGCCTCCCTTCCCGCCCACGGCCTGAGCCACGGCGCTTGCGAGCTTGCCGGCGTGCACCTTTGAGGTGAGGTCCTTGGTGACCGCCGAGACTATGGAAACGCCGCTCTCTTCCGATGTCGCCAGCACGATCACGCCGCTCTTCCAACGATTGCGCAGTGAATCGACGAGCGCGCGCATCTGCGGCCGGTCCATCTCTTCGACTCGAGTTGAGAGCACCTTGACGCCCTTGATCGTGCGCGCTTCCTGGTCCATGCGCGAAGCCTGCGCCTGCGCGATCTGGATCTTCAACTGGTCGACACTCTTCTCCAGCGTCCTCGTCCGCTCGATCAGCTTTTCCACGTGCGTCCGCAATTCGTCCGGAGGAGCCTGCAGCGCGTCGCCCAGGCGCTCGAGCGTATCCGCGTTTTTCTGAAACCGATCGAGGGCGCCCTCGCCGGTGATGGCCTCAATACGCCGCACGCCCGCGGAGATGCTGCCTTCGGAAACGATTTTGCAAATGCCGATGTCGCCCGTTCGGCGAACATGCGTACCGCCGCACAGTTCCTTGCTGAAGCCGGGAACCTCTACCACTCGCACTTTGTCGCCGTACTTTTCTCCGAACAGCGCCATCGCTCCGGTTTGGAGCGCGTTATCGAGCTCCATCACTTCCGTGTGGACGGCGCTGTTCGCCAGAATCTGCGCGTTCGCCAGGCGCTCCACCTCGGCCATCTCGTCGGGGTCGAGCGCGGTGTAGTGCGTGAAATCGAAGCGCAGCCGGTCGGGCGCCACCACGGAGCCGGCCTGTTTGACATGCTTGCCCAACACTGTGCGCAGGGCCGCGTGCAGCAGATGCGTCGCCGTGTGATTACGCATGGTCGACTCGCGCGCGGAAAGCTCGACCCGCGCGGTCAGCCTCATCCCTTCCTCGAGCGGAACGGTAGCTTTCACGCGATGCACCACCGCGCCCAGCGCCGGCTTGTATGTGTCCTCAACGGTCGCCACGCGCGCACCGGTCGCCGGGTCGAGCAGTATGCCGTGATCGCCCACCTGTCCGCCGGACTCGGCATAGAAGGGCGTGCGATCGAACACCAGTTCGGTTTCCCCGTCGCGTTCTATCAACCGCAGCAGCGTGACCTCAGTCTCGAGCGTCTCGCGTCCGACGAATTCGGTTGGCGGAAGCGATAGGTACACTTCCTGCGCCTGCGCCTTCGGTCCCGCGCCTTTCCAACTCGCTCGCGCGCGTGTGCGCTGCTTCTCCATCTCTTCGTGGAACGCCCCTGTGTTAATGGTCACGCCCGATTCGCGCGCCATCTCCTCCTGCTCTTCGAGCGGCAGTCCATAGGTGTCGTAGAGCTTGAACGCCGCGGCTCCCGGCAAGACTCCGCCCGCGGACGCCTTCGCCTCGTCGTGAAACATTCGCTCGGCAATCTGGAACGTCGTCGCGTAACGGTGCTCTTCATCCTTCACCACGCGCGCGACGCGGGAAGCGGTTTCGAGCAGCTCGGGATACGGGTCCTTCATCAATTCCGCGACAAATCCCGTGAGTTCGAATAGGTAGGGTTGAGTCGCCCCCAATCGCCGGGCGTGGCGCAAAGCCCTACGCATGATCTTGCGCAAGACATATCCGCGCCCTTCGTTCGACGGCACGACTCCGTCGCCGATCAGAAACGCGGCCGCGCGGGCGTGGTCCGCATTGATGCGCAACGACACGTTCGATGGGTCCTGTTCTACGTCGCCGTACGTGACCCCGAGTAACGCGGCGGCCCTGTCCACTACGGGCCGGATCAAGTCGGTGTCGTAATTCGAAAGCTTGCCTTGCATCACCGCCGTGATGCGCTCGAGACCCATGCCCGTATCGATCGAGGGGCGCGGGAGCGGAGTCAGCTTTCCGCTCGCATCGCGGTCGTACTGCATGAAGACCAGATTCCAAATCTCGACGAAGCGGCCACCGGCGTCGCTGGGGAATCGCTCGCTTTCTCGGCCGGGCTCGGCGCCTTCGACACCCAGATCGTAATGAATTTCCGAGCAAGGGCCGCACGGACCGGTCTCGCCCATCTGCCAGAAGTTGTCCTTTTCGTCGAGACGGAAGATTCGATCTTTGCTCAGGCCGGCTACGTCCTGCCATAACTGTTCGGCTTCGTCGTCCTCGCGAAATACGGTGACGTACAGGCGGTCTTCAGGCAGGCCGTAAACCTTGGTGATCAACTCCCACGCATACGCGATCGCGTCCGCTTTGAAGTAATCGCCGAACGAGAAATTGCCGAGCATCTCGAAGAACGTCTGGTGCCGGCGCGTATAGCCGACGTTCTCCAGGTCGTTATGCTTTCCGCCCGCGCGAACGCATTTCTGCGACGAACATGCGCGCGCGTAATCGCGCTTCTCGACGCCGAGAAACAGGTCCTTGAACTGATTCATGCCCGCGTTGGTGAACAGCAACGTCGGATCGTCGGTGGGAACCAGCGACGAGCTGCGAACCGGCCGGTGTGCCTTCGAAGCGAAGTAGTCGAGAAACTGCTGGCGTACGTGACTTCCTGTCATGTACTACCATTGTCCCATTCAGGACGCGCACATGACGCGTAGCCCGCCGGATCAGGCGTGGACGGGCACCTGGGCGCAGGCCTTTGCGACCGCTGCGCCCATCGCCGCAGTGCCATCGGTTCCACCCAGATCGTAGGTACGCACGCGTCCCTCGGCGACGACTTGCTCCACTGCCTCGTGAATCGCGCGCGCCTTGTCCGCCTCGCCCAGCCACTCGAGCATCATCGCTGCAGCAAGAATCGTCGCGATCGGATTGGCTTTGTCGAGGCCGGCATACTTCGGCGCCGAGCCATGCGTCGGCTCGAACACCGCGTAGTGGTCGCCGATGTTGCCGCTATAGGCGAACCCCATGCCGCCCACCATCTGGGCGCAGAGATCGGAGAGGATATCGCCGAACAGATTCGTGGTGACGATGACGTCGTAGTTGCGCGGATTTTTCAGCAGCCACATGCATATCGCGTCGACGTTGGCCGTATCGAATTGGATATCCGGGTACTCGGCGGCGATCTGTTCGGCGGCGGAGAGAAAGACGCCGCAGGTGGCGCGCAGGACATTCGCTTTGTGGACAGCCGTCACCTTCTTGCGTCCATTGCGGCGAGCGTACTCGAAGGCCGCCCGCACGATCCGGCGCGAGCTCGCGGCGGTCACGCTGCGAATCGAGATCGCGGCGTCCGTCGGGATGCGCTGCATCCGTGGCTCGGAATAAAACGACTCCGGAACCTGTTCGAATTCCACGCCGATATACATGCCTTCGGTATTCTCGCGGAATACGGTGATGTCGATATCGTCGCGATAGTTCAGCGGATTGCCGCGCAGCGCCTTGCACGGCCGCTGGCAGGTATACAGGTCGAGGGATTGGCGCATGCGCACGATCGGACTGCGATACACCAAGCCGCGCCCGCGCAGTTCGGGCAGCAACTCGGAATCCGCCACGCTGGCCGGCTTCGAAGTAATCGCGCCGAAGAAGGCGCAATCGGTGTGGCCAAGCAAATCCAGCGTTCGCGGAGGCAATGGATCGCCCTCCGTCCGCCAGAAGTCCCACCCGATGTCGCCGTGCAAATACTCGGCATCGAACTCCACCGCGTCCAGAACGGCGCGGGCGGCCTCGCAGCATTCCTTACCGATGCCGTCGCCCGGTAACCATGCGATTCGACGTTTAGACATGCGCCAGTTGCTCCGGTTGCTTGGCGTGCTTGCGTTTCAGATACGGCACCAGGCCGCCCGCCTCTATCAACTCGATCGCGCGCGGATCGAGCGGAGCGGCCGTGTAGGATTCGTTGCGCGTTCGATTATGGACGACGCCGCGCGCGGGGTCGATCTCGAGTTCGTCGCCTTCCGCGGCGCGGGCCACGGTCTCAGGCGAGACCATCAGCGGCAACCCGAGATTGATCGCGTTGCGGTAGAAGATGCGCGCAAAGGACGAGGCGATCACCGCGCTCAGACCCGCGAACTTCACCGCCGCCGCAGCCTGTTCGCGGCTCGATCCGCACCCGAAATTCCTCCCCGCAACGAGAATATCGCCGGGCTGAATGCGCGCGCGAAGTTCCGGATACGCCAGTTCGAAAAGATGCTCGGTCGTCTTCTCGCGGTCCGTGATGTTCAGATATCGGCCAGGGTAAATGATATCCGTATCGATGTTATCGGGAAGTACCGGCGCGATCCTCCCCTTCAAAATGGAACTCATACAAACACCTCCTCGGCGACTCGCGCCGGGTTCGCGATGTGTCCCGCAATGGCCGACGCCGCAACCACGGCAGGCGATGCGAGGTACACGTTCGAATCCTTGCTGCCCATGCGCCCGATGAAATTGCGGTTCGTTGTCGAGATGCAATTTTCGCCGGCCGACAGAATGCCTTGATGAACGCCGACGCACGGCCCGCACCCCGGCGGATTGATGATCGCGCCCGCTTCGACCAGCGTGGTCAAGTAGCCCTCGCGCATCGCGTCCAGATACACCTGCTGCGATGCCGGTATCGCCAGCAGCCGAACGCGCGGATGCACGCGCTGTCCGGCCAGAATCCCGGCGGCGACCTTGAAATCCTCGAGTCTCCCATTCGTGCAACTACCCAGGACCGCTTGGTGTACTTCGATATCTTCGAGAGTCGAAACGGGTCGCACATTGTCCACCGAATGCGGGCAGGCGACTTGCGGCTCGGTCAGCTCCGACCCTGCGTTGATGTGAATCACCCGCTCATAATGCGCCCCGCTGTCCGGAGTAACAACGTCAATCGGCCCGCGAACGCGCTGCTCCAGAAATTCGATCAGCGTTTGATCGACGGGCGTGAACGCCGCCTTCGCGCCCATCTCCATGGACAGGTTCGCGAGCGTCATGCGCGACGCAACGGTCATGGTGCGAACCGCCGATCCGTCGAATTCGACCGCTCTATAATCGGCGCCGTCGGAACCGAGCTGGCCGATGATGTACAGAATCAAATCCTTCGCCGATACAAAAGGTCCCAGCGCGCCTTCCACTTCGATGCGCAAGGTGGAGGGAACCTTGAACCACAGCTCGCCTTCGGCCCACACGCCCGCCATCTCGGTCGCGCCGATGCCGGTCGCAAACGCGCCAAACGCGCCGTGCGTCGTTGTATGCGAATCCGTGCCTACGACCACCATTCCGGGCGAGACATGCCCACGCTCGGCCAGCACCTGATGACAGATCCCCCCTCGCCCGACGTCGTAAAACGCGCGGATTCCTTGCGCCGCGACGAATTCACGGACCGCCTTGTGCGTCGCCGCGGTCCGCTCCGATTCCGCCGGAATACGGTGATCGAAGATGATCACGATGCGGTCCGGATCCCACACCTTGTCGACCCCGATCTCGAAAAATGCCTTGCGGACCAGGTCGGCATTCTCGTGCGACATCGCCAAATCGACGCGCGCCACCACCACCTCGTCCGGAGTCACTCGCGCGCGCCCCGAAGCTCGCGCGAGAATCTGTTCGGCCATTGTCATCGGCATACTTTCCTCAATTCACGTACTTCCCGCCCATCGCCAGTTCGGGCAGATATTCGTCTTCGAGCTTGCGGTAATCCTTCAGCCCGACAAATGTCGTGTACTCGTTGAAGCTGCTGAGCCGCTCCGTCTCACCCGGTAGCGTTCCGGTGGGCGAGCTGCGTAGCGCTTCGAAAAACTCGGTGAGCGCCCGGTGCGCAACAAGAATGGATGCGACCGGGATGCTGACCCGAGCGACGCCCATGCGGGCCAGTTCGGGAACCGGTATCAATTGCGTCTTTACGCCTGTAACGGCGTCCATCAGATTTACCGACAGCAGGCCGTCGATGCCCGCCAGCGCCTGCTCGATGTCGAGACGCGTCCGGATCCCGTCGATGAACACCATGTCCGCGCCGGAACGCAGATACAGCTTGCATCGCCGGATGGCTTCCGTCAGTCCGAGCGGCGCATACGCGTCGGTGCGCGCATTGATGACGATATCGCCGTGCAGGCGGCGGCGCACGTCGGCCATGGCGCGCACCTTGCCGGCCATCTCCTCGGCGGGAATCACCTGCTTGCCTTCCATGTGGCCGCAGCGTTTCGGGAACACCTGATCCTCAATATTCACGCCGGCCACGCCCATGCGAATCAGCTTTTCAGTGATATGCGCCGCGTTGATCGCGTTTCCGCCGCCCGTGTCGATGTCGGCCATCACCGGGATGTTGACTGCGTTGACAATGCGAAACGTCTGGTCGAGGACATCGTTCATGTCGACGAGACCGACATCGGGCGCGCCAAGCAGCGATCCGGCAACTCCGAACCCGCTCACCTGGACGGCTTCAAAGCCCGCCGCTTCGACGATGCGGGCCGACAGTGCGTCGTGACATCCGGGGACCATCAACGCCTGGCGGCGCTCGAGTTTTTCGCGCAGGACAGCAGCGGGATTTTGTCGCATGATGTCCCTATTATATACAAACAGGTCTTCAACTCTGGTGTGGTCGGCTGATCGTTCCAGATGACAACAAGTCTGGAAGCGCAACCTGGCCCAAGGTTAGACTGAACGAAGGACCATGAACCTGAACGTTTGAGACGGCTTCCTAAAGGCTCATCAGGTCTGGGCCAAGGTCACCATCGAAGATTTGCAACAGCAAGTGGCTATGCTTGAGCGCTGGAATTCTGACGAGTGCGCATCGTCATTGCCGATACCAGCCCCGTAAACTACCTTCTGGCTTATCGACATTCTTCCGGCGTTGTTCGATAAAGTGATCCTACCGCTCGCGGTGCGGAACGAGTGAAGCCCAGTTTTACGCCATCGGCAGTGTAGCGAAAGTTTTGGCCAGCGGAATGGCGCCGCTCACGAGTGAACCCACTCCAAACCGCACGGCAGGGGCCCTGAAGCGTACTCAATGTGTATCACTCGCCGATGCTGCGGCGTTTGAGCTGACGACGATGAGTGCAGAAGTAGAGGCCGCATCAAGATGACCGCTCCTCGATTGACTGCGCATGACTGGGCAGCCGTTTCCTGTTGAATCGTCTGAATCTATTCCGCGCTCAACCGGCCGAATCGATGCGACCCGGGTATGACTTTCAGCGGGCCGTTTTCCTCTCCGCAATAGTCGAGATGAACCCGGACAGCGAGCATGTTCGCGAGCACTTCGACCGGCGGCTGAACGTGAAGGACGCCGTCTTTGATTGTCCAGGGCCCAAAACCGGGCGCTTCGATTTTATGCTGGACGGCGATAGTCAATCCTGATGCCACGGAACCTTCCAGTTCGCATCAGGACTTTTATCAAACAGGATTCCGCGCGCTGGGAAGGCGTTCTCGCCCAACACCGGTTCGACGAGCTTGCATATCGCCGCGGACTCTGCGAGTGACCGAATATCGGGTACCCGATCCAGCAAGTTACGCACTCCACCGCGGCCCGCGCTTGTGGAGCTTCCAAAGGCCCGTTCTAAAACCCCAATGAGGAAGGCGAGGTCGCCGCCTCCAAGCACATCAGGAACAATCGCAAACCCGACGGCTACTTGAGTCGAAAGTTCATCGCCAATCAAGGCTGTCCCGCGACCGCATACAAGTGATTCCGCCCGCGAATATACAGCACGCCATCGGCGATCGCCGGAGTCGCCATGACAGTCTCGCCCAGATCGTTCTCCGCCAGCTTCTTATATTCGCCTCCGAGCTGGAGCACGAAGGTGTGACCCTCCTCGTTCGTAATGTATAAGCGCCCGCCCGCGGCGACCGGTGAGCTGCTGAAGCCGGACGAACCTGCACCCAATCGCTGCTGATACACGCGCTCTCCATCCGCCAAACGGAACACGCTAAGCACGCCGTTGTCGAAGCAGAAGTAACCGAGCCCGTTATCCAACAGCGGAGTCTGCATGTAATTGCCTGCCCGATCCTGTTTCCACGCGATCGCACCCGTGTTGGTGATGTCGCCCGCCGCGCTGGTGCGGATCGCATAAATCGGACGCCCCGCTCCATGCGCATTGGTAATCACAACCAGGCCGTCGGCGAATACCGGAGTCGGAACCGGAATGTCGCCCTCGCCCTTCATCTTCCACAGCTCCTTGCCTGTCTCGAGGTCGTAACCCGCGATCTGCTTCCAGCCGTTCACGACGACCTGCAATTTCGCTGCGCCCGGAGCGCTGTAAGGAGCGATGGCTGGCGTGCCGAACGTCGGAACATCGCTGCGCGGAGTACGCCAAATCTCCTTGCCCGTGTTCACGTCGAGCGCAGTTAGAAAGGCGTTCTTCTGAACGTCGGCCTGCACGATCACTTTGTTGCCCTGAATGATTGGCGAGCTCGCGAATCCCCATTGCGCGGAGGGCACCATGTAAAAGCCCGCGTCGAGAACGCCAAAATCTTTCTTCCATAGCAGCTTGCCGTTCATGTCGTACGCGAACAAGCCTTCGGAGCCGAAGAACGCCAGAACGTGCTTTCCATCGGTGGCGGGAGTTGGATTCGCGTGCGTCGATTTGGGATGGCGCTTAATCTTCGGTTCGCCGCTCGTGGCCGTCTGCTGCCACAAGATCTTGCCCGATTTGCGATCGAGGCAGTACACGATGAAACTCTGCGGACCCTCGTCATCGACGGGCTTGATGTCCCCGTACAGTCCCACCTTCAAGGCCGGCTCGCCCGTGGCCGGAACGGCGCTGGTTAGGAAGATGCGGTCGCCCCAGATGATCGGGCTCGAATGGCCCAGTCCAGGGATGGCGGTCTTCCACCGGATATTCTTGCCCGTCTCACCGTTCCATTCCAGCGGAGGCGAACCGTCGCCAATGCCGTTCGCCGATGGTCCGCGAAACTGCGGCCAGTTCGACGCGGCCATGAACATCAACACCAGATACGCAGATCCGAAGGGCATAGGACTTACTGTAGCGCTACGAAACACTCAATCGGAGGGCGGTCCATCCTTCAACATCTGCTTGATGGCGCGCGTGGCCTGCCGCGTCCGGTGATCGTTTTCGATCAGGCTGAAGCGCACGTATCCTTCACCGAGCGGCCCGAAGCCAATGCCCGGCGATACCGCCACCAGCGCTCGCTCGATCATCAGCTTGCAAAACTCGAGCGAGCCCATTTTGTCGAACGGCTCCGGAATCTTCGCCCAAATGAACATCGATCCGCGCGGCTTCTCTACCTCCCAACCCGCGCTGTGCAGCCCCGACACCAGCACATCCCTACGCCGCTGATATGTGGCGCGAATCTTCTCGGTCTCGCCCGCACACTCCCGCAGTGCGATGATCGCCGCGATCTGTAGAGGTTGGAATATGCCGTAGTCGAGATAACTCTTGATACGGGCCAGCGCCGCGATCATCTTCTTGTTGCCTACGCAAAATCCGACGCGCCACCCCGCCATGTTGAAGCTCTTCGATAGAGAGTAGATCTCGACCGCTACATCCTTCGCGTCTTCCACCTGCAGGATGCTCGGCGCCTTGTAGCCATCGAAGCAGATGTCGGCGTACGCGAAATCGTGAATCACCAATGTTCCGTGCTCGCGCGCGAGTTCGATAATTCGCTGCATGAAGGGCAGGTCCACGCATTGCGTCGTCGGATTGTGCGGAAACGAAATCAGGAGCACTTTCGGCTTCGGACCTGAGGACCGGTACAACTCTTCGAGCGATTCCAGAAAGCACTCCGGCGTGCGCATTGGGAGCATGCACGCGTGTCCCTCGGCCATCATCACACCGTATTGATGGATGGGATAGGCCGGATTGGGAGACACCACGATATCGTCCGGCCCGACGATCGCAAACAGAAGGTGAGCCAGACCGTCCTTGGCGCCGATCGTGGCGATCGCTTCCGTCTCCGCGTTCAACTCCACTCCATAATTGTTGCGGTAGCGATTCACAATCGCCTGCCGCAGGTTCGGAATTCCTTTCGACTGCGAGTAGCGGTGATTGCGTGGATTCTTGAGTGCCTCAATCGCCTTGCTCACAACCGGGCGCGGCGAGGGTCCGTCGGGATTCCCCATACCCATGTCGACGACATCGAGTTGGTCGGCGCGCGCTTTCGCCTTCATCTCATTGATGACGGCGAACACGTAGGGAGGAAGCTTGGAGATGCGATAAAACTGGTCCGAATCGAGAGCCATTTTATCCATTCTACTGGGCAGAGCGTAACCGCATCTGGGATGATGAATAGTTTGCGCTCCTCTCCACTTCTCCCGATTTTCCTGATCGTCGCTGTCGACATCCTGGGCTACACGATCATGCTGCCCCTGCTCCCGTTCTACGCGGAGAAACTGGGGGCATCCCCAAGCACCGTGGGCATGCTGGTTGCGGTGTACGCGGCATGCCAGTTGATCGCCGGGCCGCTGCTGGGGCGCATGTCCGACCAGATGGGCCGCAAGCCGTTGCTCATCGTCAGCCAGATCGGAACGCTCATCGGGTTCCTGATTCTCGCGTTTGCCA
Source organism: Bryobacterales bacterium (assembly GCA_038322705.1). GTDB lineage: Bacteria > Acidobacteriota > Terriglobia > Bryobacterales > Bryobacteraceae > TMP-7. The sequence goes on from JBBQGC010000067.1 coordinate 24,884, forward strand.
ACACGCTCGGGCTGGTGTTTCTCTCGCGCGTCATCGACGGCTCCACGGCGGGCAATCTCTCGCTCGCTCAAGCCTACATCTCCGACGTCACTCCACCCGAACAGCGCGCACGCTCGTTCGGCATCATCGGGATCGCGTTCGGTATGGGATTCTTGATCGGCCCGGCGATCAGCGGATTCCTTTCGCAGTTCGGCTTTCAATACCCGATTTTTGCCGCGGCCGCACTGTCGGCTACCAGCATCCTGGCGACAACGTTTCTATTGCCAGCCAACCCGCCGTTGGCAGTCGGCGCTTTGGAGGAGGGCGATGCCGCGCCAGGCGGACGCCGGCTCTCGGTGCTCGAATGGGGCCGTTATGCCGGGTACTTTCGCGATCCGGCGCTGGCGCCGCTACTGCTGAAATTCTTCAGCTACGTCTTTTCGTTCGCGATCTTCACGGGCGGCTTCGCGCTATTTGCCGAGCGCCGTTACACGTGGAATGGACAACCGTTTGGTCCTAAAGAAGTGGGATACGTGTTCGCATTTTCCGGCCTGATCGGCGGCACGCTTCAAGGCGGAGCGCTCGGCCGGCTGGTGAAGCGCTTCGGAGAACGGCCGCTGCTGAAATCGAGCCTGCTGGCGTGCGCCATCGGCTACATCGTCCTTGCGTACGCCTATTCGATCCCGCTGTTACTGATCTCGTCGGCAATCGCATCCTTCGGAGGCATCGCGCGGCCGGTAGTCACGAGCCTGGTTACACAAGTTGCCGGCCGGCGCGAACAGGGAACGGTGTTGGGACTGACGCAGTCGCTCACCTCGGTCGCGGTGATCATTGGGCCACTGATCGGAGGTGTACTGATCGAGCACCGTTGGTTGGCGGCTTGGGCGCTGACGGCTGCAGGGATCGCGGCCCTCGGTTGGCTCGTGCGAAGCCCCGCGTCCGAGACCGCTTAGACGGCGGCGGCGCGGTTGTCCGCAGCCTCGCGCATGGTCTTCTCCAATGCCGGCATCGCGCGATCCACATCCTGCTCGGTCAAGATATATGGCGGCAGCATCCGCACAACGTTGTCGTGTGTCACGTTGATCAGCAATCCTTCGCGCATCGCCGCGACCACCAGGTCCTTGCAAGGAAAGTCGAGTTCGACGCCGATCATCAAGCCTGTTCCGCGAACTTCGCGAATGAACGTCAAGTGCCGGCTCAGCTCAGTTAAACGCATTCGGAAGTAGCTTCCCACCGCCGAGATGTCCGGTAGCAGCGATTCGATAATATCGATCGCTTCCAGGCCGACCCGGCACGCAAGTGGACCGCCGCCAAACGTGGACCCGTGCATGCCGGACCCGATCGCCGCGGCGGCTCGTTCATTCGCCGCGATGAAGCCCAAAGGCAATCCACACCCGATCGGTTTGGCCGCCACCATCACGTCGGGCATGATGGGCGGATCGGCAAGTTGATAGGCGAAGAACGTGCCGGGCCGTCCGACGCCGCACTGAATCTCGTCGAATACCAGAAGGGCGTTGAACCGGTCGGCCAGCTCGCGTGCGGTGCGCAAGTAATCCATGCGCATCGGGTAAATGCCGCCCTCGCCCTGAATCGCCTCCACCACAATCCCAGCGGTCTTCGGTCCCACAACCTGTTCGAGCGCAACTGTATCGTTGGGCGGCACGAAGCGCACGCCGGGCAGCAGCGGCTCGAAATCACGCCGGTACTTGGATTGGCCCGTCAGCGATAGCGCGCCCATGCTGCGCCCATGGAACGAGTTCTCGAGCGAGACGATTTCGATTTTCCCCTCGCCGTTCTTGTTGCCGTGCGCGCGGATCATCTTGATCGCGCCTTCCATCGATTCAGTCCCCGAGTTCGTGAAGAACACGCGCTGCATTCCGCTGATCTCGCAGATGCGCTTGGCGAGCCGGCCCTGATACTCGTTGTAGTAGAGGTTCGACGTGTGAATCAGTAGACCGGCTTGCTGCCGGATGACTTGCACGATGCGGGGATGGTCGTGCCCCAGCGCATTTACGCCGATTCCTGAAATCAGGTCGAGGTAGCGTTTGCCCGTCGAGTCGTACACATACGATCCCTTGCCGCGCAC
>JBBQGC010000068.1:0-26850 GCA_038322705.1 Bryobacterales bacterium
GCTCGCCAGCAGAGCCCGTCTCCGCTTCACCGGCACTAGCGATCATAAAATGCTGGACAGAAAAAAGGGAACGATTTATCATCGAACGGTAAGTGCGTCTTTTGCCCTGTGTCTCACGCCAGGGGGACGGTCCATAACTGCCGGGAACCTGCGAGCAGCCCTATCCGCGTTGATCTGCGGCTTGATTGTTTTTTCGGAACAACGCCGATACCTGCTTTGTTTCGGCTCCCGGGGACCATCAGCGTATCCGCGTTCACTTCGCCGCGACTTTCAATGGCAGGTTCAGGCGCGACAGTAACTCCGGAAATCGGGGATCGCGATGCAGGTTGCGGTAACTCGGCGAGACGAGCCAGAATACCCGCGCCGATCGGATTTCAATCATTTCGAGCGCGCAACGATAAGCCGCATCCATGTCGCCGAGCGCGTCGTAGAGTGCGGTGAGCATCGAGGGAATGCGCGCCCAACCGGTGCGGCTCTCCAGGTGAGAAATGGCGGCGCGCGCCGGACCCGGGTCGCCGAAAATAGCCTGGGTCGCGGCCATGATGCTGCGCACTGTCGGATCGTAACCGCCCAAAGCCAATGCGCGAGCACACCACTCGCGCGCCTGGTCCAGATCGCCCATGAGTGCATAACTGCTCGCGGTGATCGAGATCGGGGGCCAGTAATGCGGCTCGATGTCGAGCGCCCGTTTCGAACTCTCGATCACCTCGGGATACTTGCCTTCGAAGAAATACGATTCGGCGATGATGAACTGCGCAAACGCCGACAGCGGGTCCATCTCCAGCACTCGGCGATATTGCGCGCGCGCCTCCTTGGCCCGGCCCAACGGACGGAGATACCAGTACGCGTGTTGCGTCAGAACATCCGGCGAGTTCGGATCGAATTGCAAAGCGTGCGCGAAATGCTGGCGGGCACGCTCCCAATCGTATTCGTAGGCGGCGTGGATGGTGCCCAGCGCAGCGTGCGCGGAGCCCAGTGTCTCATCCAACTCCAGCGCCCGCTCTGCCGCTTTGCGCGCCGCGGCAACACACGGGCCGGGCTCGACCATGTCCAGCGCGTACTCCGCGATGTTGAAGATCGCGAGATTCGCCCACGCTTCGGCGTACTCCGGGTCGAGTTGTACGGCAAGTTCTGAAGCGCTGCGGGCTAATTGCCACGACTCGGCCGTGAAGCGGAAGCGGTGATACCGGGCGCGGAGCAGCGCGTTGTAAGCTTCGAGATCGGGCGTGTGGTTTCTCTTGCCTTGTGGCACGGACCCCGTCAGGCCGAGATGCTGGCATAAAGCGTCGACGATGGCTGCCGTAAGCTCATCCTGAATCGTGAAGATGTCGGTGAGTTCGCGGTCGTAACGCTCCGACCAGAGATGATATCCGTCGGAGGCCTTGATTAATTGAGCGGTGATGCGAATTCGGTTGCCCGATTTGCGGACGCTGCCCTCGAGCACCGATTCGACATTCAATGCCTGCGCGATCGCCCGGACATCCTGGCCCTTGTCGCGGAATGCAAACGCGGAAGTGCGAGCCGTTACGCGCAATCCTTTTACTTTGGCCAGCGCATTGATCAGTTCCTCGGCCAAGCCGTCGCTGAAGTACTCGTTCTCTTTATCGGCGCTCAGATTGGCGAACGGCAGCACCGCGATGGAAGCGGCAGAGCGCCCCGCCGCAGCGACTGCACCCGTCATTGGCCCCGATACGGAGTCGGTTTCGAGAGCGGCCACCTGCTCCAGCGCGGCCTTCACTTCTGTCATGCTTTCGAACCGGAGGTCGCGCGGCTTCTCGAGACACCGCTGCACGATCCGCTCGAGCTCGGGTGGAACATCGCGCACGATCTGGCGCGGAGCAACAGGCTGATCGCGCAGAATAGCGGCCAGCGTCGACAGGCTCGACTCGCCTTGAAACGCACGCCGTCCGGTGATCGCCTCGTATAGAACCGACCCGAAACTGAATATGTCGGAACGCGGGTCCACTGGTTTGGCCTCGGCCTGTTCCGGCGACATATAGGCCACGGTCCCCATGATCGTTCCTTCCACGGTCGGGGAGGCGAATCCCGTAACGGTCTGGTCGCTGTTGACGGGGGTGCGATCCGTCAATTTGGCGAGCCCGAAATCGAGAACTTTGACGACGCCGGCGGGCGTGATCATGACGTTGGTCGGCTTGAGATCGCGATGCACGATGCCCGCTGCATGCGCCGCCTCGAGCGCGGAAGCGATCTGGATGAAGTAGCGCACCGCATCGCGCAAGGGCAGCCCGGCGCCGTGGATCAACTGCTCGAGCGTGCGGCCCTGAACAAACTCCATCGCGATGTAGTCGGCGTCGCCGTCTTTGCCGATGTCGTGAATGGTAACGATGTTGGAGTGGTTCAGAGACGAGGCCGCGCGCGCCTCTTGCATGAAACGCAATTTACGGGTCGCGGTGTCCAGTCCACTGGCTGATAGTGTTTTTACAGCGACGTCGCGCTGCAGAACGGTATCTCGCGCCCGGTAGACTGCGCCCATGCCACCCGCGCCGGCGAGTTCCAGAATTTCGTAGCGGCCCAGTTTTTGGCCGGGTGTGAGCATCGGAATAAGTTTAGCGCAACAGGTTATGAATCCCCGTCCCTCAGCCATCGGGCGGTACGCTCAACACCTTCGTCGAATGAGATGGCCGGATTGAATCCGAAGTCCGCACCGGCTCGCGCAGCCGGGAACTCCTGGTTTCGCGAGAGCAGATACACCGCGTGACGCGTGAGCGGCGGGCGAGACGCAATGCGCGCACCACCGTAAACGGTCTCCATCATTTGCGCAAGGGAGAATGCAACCCGCGCCGGCAAGTTGATCCAGGCTCGCCGTAAGCTGAGCCTCGCGGCCAGCATATCAACGTAGGTCCGCCAACTCGCGCCCGTGCCATCGGCGATGTTGTAGGCGCGCCCTGTGGCGATAGGGCTCGCCGCCGCGCGCATCATCGCATCCACGCAGTTATCGACATAGCAGAACCCGCCTGACGCGCGGCCCCCGTCGATCACCGCCATCGTGCCGCGCTTCAGATGAGCGGCGATCTCCGTGGCGAACACGGTCCCGCGTGGTCCATAAATGGTTGCGGGCCGCACGACCGTGACCGGCAGACCGGCATCGTGAGCGCGCCAGACCTCCTGTTCCCCGAGACACTTCGTTTTGTTGTAGGACAGTCCGATGTCGCGGGCCGGATGTGTCTCGTCGCAGGGCTGGAGCGGATAGCCGTAAATGTCCGTCGTGCTGACGTGGACCAAGCGCGCGAGTTCGCGAACGCGCGCCGCAGCTCGAATCAGGTTACTGACACCCGCAACATTGGCAGTATGAAATGTTTCGTACGGCGCCCAGTCCGTCGAGCATCCGGCGCAATTGTAGATGTGAGTAACACCGTCGACGGCCCACGCCAGCGCCTCCGTATCGGATAGCGTGCCGAGGACGACTTCGATGCGGTGCGGCTCCAGATGCCGGAGATCCCGGCCAGGGCGCGCGAGGATCCGCACGCTCTCGCCGCGCGCCGCCAGCACTCCAGCGAGCCGCCCGCCCAGGAAGCCGGTGGCGCCGGTGACGAGAACGGCCATCGACGCGAATTAGCCGCGCAGCTCGCGGAACGCCCGCAGCCCGTGCTCCAGATGTTCGCGAGTGTGGCCTGCCGTCAAACACACGCGGAGGCGCGCCATTCCCATCGGAACAGCGGGAAACGTGACCGCCGTCGCCATAATTCCGCGGTCGCGCAAAGCACCGGAGAAGATGACCGCCGCGGCTTCCTCACGCAAGATCACGGGGATGATCGCGCTCTGCGATAACCCGACGTCATAGCCCAAATCGCGCAGACCATCCCGCATGAGTTTCGCATTAGCACGAACGCGCTCGACCCGCTCGGGCTCCTCACGAATGATGGCGAGCGCTTCACGAGCAACAGCCACCGCCGACGGGCAGAGCGCCGTCGAGAAGATGAACGGCGCCCCGGCGTGCTGCAGGTAAATCGCGACCTCCTGCGAAACAGCCGCGAATCCGCCGCTCGAAGGAATCGCCTTGGCGAGCGTTCCGGTCCAGATGTCGATATCGCCTGGTTCAATTCCGAAATGCTCGTCCGTGCCGCGGCCGGTTGCGCCCAGCACGCCCGTGGCATGCGCGTCGTCGATCATCAGGTAGCAGCCGAACTCCTTCTTGAGCGCGACCAGTTCAGGCAAGCGGCAGATATCGCCGTCCATCGAAAACACGCCGTCGGCGACGATCACCGTTCGATTCGCGGTCGTTGGCGATTCAAGATCGCGACGAAGCGAATCCGGATCGTTGTGCGCGAACCGCTGCATCGGCACCCCGGCGAGACGGCACGCATCGACCAGACTGCGGTGTGCGAGGGAATCGATGATGACGCGGTCCTGCGGCGTGAGCAGAGCGGCGATCACGGCGAGATTGGCCACGTATCCCGACGCAAATGTAAGGGCCTCGGCGGTCCCTTTGAACGCGGCCAGCTCCTTCTCCATTTCGCGATGAAGATCGATGGTGCCCGTCAGCATACGGGAGCCGCCCGTTGCCGTGCCGTATTTGCGGATGGCGTCGATGGCCGCGTTATCGATGCGCGGGTGTCCGATAAGGCCGAGGTAATCGTTGGAGGACAGCAGCAGCATGTCCCGGCCCTCCACCTTGACCCATGGCCCGCTGCGCCCCTCGAGCGCCATCTGATACGGATAGACGCCCGCTTCGCACGCAGCGGCCATCAGGTCGAAGACGCGCCGGGCTCGAGCGTCGATCAGCTTGCGCTTGTCGTAATCGCGTTGACGGCCGGGCGTGAAAAATTCGTTGAAGAGGCCGCCCGCAGTCGAGGAGATCGCGGTTGCCGGAGCAACCTCGTGGTGGTTCGGCATGATGTAGGAACCGACCAGTATAGTGTAGTCTGTGAGCTTTCGCTGGCTAGTCATCCTATGCACGCTGGTTCGGCTCGACGCCGCCGACGAGGCAACCGGGCTGTGGAAGACCGTGGACGACCGCACTGGGAAGGTTCGCGGAACGGTGCGCATTTACGAGGAGAGCGGGCGGCTGTTCGGGCGCGTGGTGAGCGCTAACGATCCCGCGGAAGCCAAGGAGCGCTGCACCCGGTGCGCGGACGAACGCAAGGATCAGCCGGTAGTCGGCATGGTGATTCTTAAATCCATGACGAGGCGGGGAAATGAGTACAGCGGCGGGAACATCCTCGACCCGGACACGGGCGTTGTCTACCGCTGCAAACTCACCTTAGCAGACCACGGAAAGGAACTGATTGTGCGCGGATTTATCGGATTCTCGTTGCTTGGGCGGAATCAGATCTGGTTAAGGCAGGAGTGAGGCAGGCCGGAATGACCCCGGCCTGCGCCTGGTGGAAGTTAGGAGTTCTTCTTGGCTTTCGCGGACTTGTCGGCCTTGACCGAAATTTCATCCTTTACTTTACCGTCGCCGGCCACCTTGGTCGCTATGTCGACGATGGTTTTCTTCTCTTCTTCGGTGTGGACAGGGCCCTTCAGCGTGACCATGCCATGCTGCACAATGATCTTGACGTTGTGCGCATAAATGGACAGGCTCTTATCGGCTACCACATTTCGCCGGATTTCCGCAGCAATCTCACGGTCGGGTCTGTTTTCCTTCTGCTGGTCGGCAGTCGGCTCACGCTTGCTGCGGTCCCGTTTGTTGACTTTCGTGTTATCGGCTTGCTTTGCCGCGGCGTCCTGTGCGGGCAGGGCCGGGGCCGCACACAATGCGAGCACGAGACCACAAGTAAGTTTGAACATTCTTCACCTCGCCGTTCCATATTGCACGAAGATGGCCTTTGCCTAAATCCTTGATTCTGCGAATACCTGCTGACCAAAACAAGTAAGAAGTACCATCTACGCAGTACCCCGCGAACTGATAGAATGATTGACTTCAGTTCATGTGAGCAATCTATGACTACCGACCGGCGGGATTTCCTGAAAACAGCGGGCGCAACAGCCCTTACCAGCAGCATTTTCACCGGCTCAGTCTGCGGGGCCAACGACAAGATCAACGTCGCTTTCATCGGCATGGGCAAGATGGGGCGCGACAATCTGAAGCACGCGATGCGTCAGGAGAACGCGGCGATTTCGGCCGTGTGCGACATCTATGATCGCAACCTGAACTGGGCCGTGGACATCTCCAAGGGGCAAGCCAAACCCATTCGAGATTTTCGCGAGATTCTCGCCGACAAGTCAGTGGATGCCGTTTGCATTGCCACTCCGGACCACTGGCACGCGTACATGACCGTCGAGGCATGTAAGGCAGGCAAGGACGTATACGTCGAGAAGCCAATCTGCGTCGTGGTGGATGAGGGCGTGAAGATGGTGCAAGCCGCGCGGAAGTACAACCGTGTCGTACAGGCGGGAACCATGCAGCGTTCCGCGGTTCATTTCCAGCAGGCGGCCGAGATAGTCCGCTCGGGGCAGTTAGGGGAAGTCGCATTCGTTCGCACCTGGAATTACGGGCACGATAAACAGATCGGTATCGGCAATCCGCCGGACTCGGAGCCGCCTGCCGGCCTCGATTGGGACATGTGGCTAGGGCCCGCTCCCAAGCGGCCGTTCAACGCGAATCGCTGGGGCGTGGATCCGGATGACAAATGGTTTTCCAACTTCCGCTGGTTCTGGGATTACGCAGGCGGCATGATGACCGATTGGGGGGTGCACTGGCTCGACATTGTGCAGCTCGCGATGAAGGAGGAGATGCCGAACGTCATCACCGCGCTCGGAGCCAAGTTCTGGCTCGAGGACGACCGCGAGACGCCGGATACTCTGCAAGTGACCTACGAATATCCGAAGTTCATCGCGACTTACGAAAACCGCAACAGCAACTCGCAGTCGATGTTCAACAAGGGCGGCGGCATCTTGTTCCACGGGACGAAGGGAACGCTGTTCGTGGATCGCAGTGAGTTCCGCGTGATCCCGGAGCGCGGTTCGGATTTGGCGGAGCAGAACGTCAAGGCATCCGGCGGCGGCAATCGCGAACATTGGGCCAACTTTCTGGATTGCATCAAGACGCGCCAGAAACCCACGAGCGACATCGAGTTGTGCCAGCGTTCGACGACGACTTGCCTTTTGGGCAATGTCGCATTAAGGAGCAAGCTGCGGCTCGATTTCGACTCTCAGAAGTTTACGGTCGCGCAGAATGATGCGAAGAAGTATCTGACTCGCGAATATCGGAAGCCGTGGAAGCTGACCGTTTAACGGAACGCCATGAAAGCTATCGCCGACATCTGTATTATCCCGATCGGTGTAGGCATCTCAATGTCGGAGTACATCGCTGCGTGTGAACGCGTACTGGCGGGAGCGCAACTGAAAACACAACTGCACGCCAACGGCACGAACGTCGAGGGCGAGTGGGACGAGGTAATGAGCGCGGTTCGCCGCTGCCACGAGCTGCTGCACTCGATGGGCGCGCCTCGGGTCCACACCGAAATCCGCGTCGGGACGCGCTCGGATCGGGATCAGACTATGGACGATAAGGTCCGCAGCGTCGAAGCAAAGATGGAGCGGCCTCCCGTATCAAGGAAGGCCGCGCCCGTTTACCGAATCGCCACCGATACTCCCGTTTGACTCTGCACACCCGCGATGGTGATGACTACCGGCGCATCGCCCACTGGCACATTGGGCGGAACGCGCAGGTTCACCTGAAATAATCCGGCAACGGCGTCCGGCGCTGCGCCGGCGAAAGCGACATCCGCCGGGGCACCGCCAATCGTCGCCGTTACGCGCCCTACTGAAGCGTGCGGAGTGCGGGTGATCGAACCCGTCACCGCCGCGGGTATCACGGCGCCTTCTCCCGTCATGAACACCTGAATGATGCTGCCGCGCGCCGCGGGCGTGCTCGCGCCGTTGTAGCTGTTGTCCTGATTCAGGATTGCGCCCTGGCCGTGCCCGGTCTGCGTCAACGTGAATATGCCCGGCGCCGCCGCACCCACTTGATAGGTCAATGCGCTGGAACGGACACCGTTGCGTTCCACAGTCACCTGCACTGTACGGCGGCCCCCCACTTCATACGGAACGATCGCATTGACCTGCTGCGCCGAGGTGTAAAGGATGGGCGCTGCTACATCATCGAAGAGCACGCGCGTGCCCTCGACGCCAGTCGCGAGAGTATCGTCCTGCTGCAGCCGCAAAGTAGCGCCTTCAGCGGGTCCGAGTGTGTCGCCGGTCAGAGTGACGATCTCGCCCGGAGAGATGACGCCCGGCATTCCGCTAGCCGCATTCACCACTTGAACCAGCGTAGGTCCGAGCGGCGCGGTCACATTCAGGCGAACGGGAATGCTGATCGGACTGCCAGCCGCACCTGCCGAAGTCAGCGTGATCGAGCCGATGTAGCTGCCCGAAGCCAACCCGGTGGGATCCACTGCTACCGTGAAAACGCCCGTGCTGGATGGGCCGTTGACGCTGAGCCAGTTGCCTCCCGACGCGGCTGCAGACACTGGACCCGCACCGCCGGTCGCATTCACCGTCACCTGCTGGGTTGGTGTTGCGGCGCCCGGCACCGAACTGAAGATGAGCGACAACGGCGAGGCAGATATCGCGGGGCCGCTCACCACGGGCGTAACGGTCAAGCTGACGGGTATCGTAAAAGGATTGTTCGCCGCGGCGGGAATTGTGAGCGTGATCGAGCCCGAATAGTTGCCCGCGGGTAAGGCGCTGCCATTGACGCTTACGGTCAAAGCCGCCGGGGTCATACCCGCGATCGGACTCGCAAACAAAGCATTACCGCCGAGCGTGCCTGGAAAAACCGTGAGCTGATATGCCAGACTTCCGGATCCCGATGAAGTCACCGTCACGTTCTGCGCTGGGGGCGCAGGTCCACCGGCAGCCTGCGTGAAACTCAGCGCGGCAGGAGTGACGATGGCGCTGGCAGTCGGCGTCACTTTGAAGGTAACGGGGATCTGCTGCGCGGTCGTCAACGATGGCGAGGACACCGTGATCGTTCCGGTATAGACGCCCGCGCTAAGCCCGTTCGGGTCGGCGGTAACGCTCAACGAGGCCGGCGTCGATCCGCTGCCCGGCGTCACGCGCAGCCACGGAACGCCGTTGTTGGTGGAGGCGATCGCGGTATATGTCACCGCCGAGTTATCCGTCACGCTGAGAGCAACTGTCTGTGCCGCGGTCACATCGCTATCGAAGTTCGCCGTGAAGTTCAGCGACAGAGGCGTGACGTTGAAAAGCGGGTTCAACGAAACGTTCAGAGTTATGGGGATCAGCACCGGGCTGGCCCCGGCCTGCATCAGCGAGAGGGTCGCAGTGCAGGTTTGCGGCAGATTCAATCCGATCGGATCGACCAGCAGACGTAGGAACGCCGGAGTGCTGAATGTAGTCGGCGAAACCTGCAACCAATTCGCGCCGCAACTGGTGGGCGTTACACTCGCGGTACCGGTAACGGATTGACCCGTTGTGTCCACCCGAATCAGTTGCGATGTTACCTGATTGATGCCGCCGATCTGATAATTGAGGCTAACGGAAGACACGCTGGGCATCAGCGCGCTCGTGTTGGTGACCGTCAGGCTGATCGGGATCGTCAGCGGAGAGTTGGAAGCGCCGGCGGCGGACACAGTCACGTTGCCGGTGTAATTTCCCGGCGCGAGCGAGACCGGGTTGACGGCGATCATCAGATTCTGCGGCGTCAATCCTCCGGAAGGAATCACGCTCAACCACTGCGCTCCGTCCGAAGTGCTCGCCGTTGCCGTGAAGTTCAGATTCCCGGATGAACTCGAAATCGAAACCGTCTGGGCGGAGGGAGGAGTGGTGCCCGTCTGGTAAACAAAAGGCGACGGCGCGGCTCCCACCGTCAGGAGCGGCCCGGTGCTGACCGTCAGCGTCACCGAGACATCGATGCTGACGTTGGATGAGGCCGGAGACGAAACGTGGATCTTTCCGGTGTAAACGCCCGCTGGCAGGCCGGATGGCGACGTGGTTACGGTGATGCTCTGCGGCGTGTTGCCGGATGTGGGCGTCGCGTTCAGCCAGTTGCGCCCGTCGTTTGTCGTTGCCACAACCGAGATCCCCACCGGCGTACTTCCGCTCGAGACGGTGAACACTTGTTGCAGCGGCAGGAACGAGCCCACTTGATAAAAGAACTGCAGGCTCGACACGGTGGAGGACAGTGTCGCCGTCGAACCCAGATTCAGCGTTACCGGGACGGTGATCGCGCTACCTATGAGGGGCGTTATGGTAATCGTGCCCGAGTAAGTGCCTAGCGGAAGGCCGGCGGTGTTGGCGAGCACGGTGAGCGTCGACGGAGCCGTGGCCGACGACGTTGGGGTCACCTGCAACCAGTTATAGATGTCGTTCGTGCTGGCCGACGCTGTGAAGCCTTGACCGGCCGGAGTTGATGTCACGCTCAGCGTTTGCGAATTAACCCCGAATCCGCCGGACTGCCCGTTGAAGACGAGCGAAGTCGGCGTCACCGCGAACGCGGCGGTCGAGGGCGTTCCCACGGTCAGCGATACCGATACCGATTGCGGGTTGTTGGTCGCGCCGGGCGCGCTGATATTGATTGCCCCGCTGTAGATGCCCTGCGACAACTGGCTCGTGTCAATGGATACGATGAACGCCGCGGGCGTTTGGGAAATACCCGGGCTGACACTAAGCCAGTTTCCCGTTCCGAACGTAGTGGCCGTTGCCGAGAGCAGCAGGGACCCGCTCGACGCCGTGACCCGCAACGGTTGCGCGACGGCTCCCCCGCCAACCGGTGCGGTGAACGTCAGTTGGTTTTTATCGGGGATGATGGCCTGCGCCGATGCGATTCCGGTGAGGCAAAACACTGCGATCCAGGGAAACTGTCGGAGAGATAACAAGGTGCACCCCCAAGCCCACAACTTTATCAGAATCAGACGCCGTTGTCCGATCAATGGCAGGTGAGCCGATCCGCTTGCATTTTGCGCGATTCACTGTAGAATCAAATGCAATCTGTGGAGGATCTGGGATGAAGTGGATAGCTTGGGCGATGGCCATGTCCGCCTGTTGCGCGGGCGCTGGAACAACGGAGTCAACGATCGATCATTACTACGAGGCGATCCGGAACAACAATACCGCCGAGCTGGCGAAGCTCGTGAAATCGGACGTAAACACCGGCGACAAACGCGGAACAACGCCGCTCATGTACGCGGCAGCGTTCGGCAGCGTTCAGGCAATGCGGATGTTGCTGGCCGCGGGGGCCGATCCGAATGCTAAAAACGCGTTCGACGCGACCGCGCTGATGTGGTGCGCGACTGACGTCAATAAGGTCCGGCTGCTGGTGGAAAGCGGGGCAAACGTGAATGCGCAGTCCAAACAGGGGCGTACACCGCTGATCGTCGCCGCCAGCTCGGACCGCACTTATCCCGTCGTGAAATATCTGCTGGACCACGGAGCCAAAGTCGCAGCCAAGGACGGGCAGCTTCAGGACGCTTTGAGCGCCGCGGCCTTCGGCAACAACGGTGATGCTGCGCAACTGCTGTTGGTGCGCGGCGCCGATGCGAAGACCAAGGACGTCTGGGGCACAACCGCGTTGATGTGGGCCGCTTCGCAGGGGAACGTGGAACTCGTCCGCGCTCTGCTGGGCAAGGGCGCTGACGTGAACGCAGTCACGCGGGAGGAAACGGGGCCTGGCGTGAAGAACGGACCGATTGCTCTCGGCGCGTTCACCCCGCTCATTCTCGCCGCCGCGTACGCCGGTCCCGAGACCGTAAAGATGCTGCTCGACGCCGGCGCAAAAATCGATGCGGCCGACGTTCGGGGCATGACTCCCCTGATGCTCGCCATCGCGACGGACCGCGCGAACCCAGACACAATCCGCTTACTTGTGGAGCGAGGCGCGAGCAAGACGATGAAAGCCAAAGATGGCGAGACTGCGGCGGACTGGGCCGGTAAGTTTCAGGATCCTCGCGTTCTCGAAGCACTCGGCCTGAGTCGCGCCCGCGCCTCGGAGCCGCTAGCGACGGTGAACGTAGCCGATTCCAAGCCTGTCCCGGTCTCAGCCGCGGTCGGCAAGAGCCTCGGATTGCTGGGGCGCACGGCCGGCAGTTTCTTCCAGGAAGGCGGTTGTGCGGCGTGCCATGCGCAAAACCTGACGGGAATGGCGATGGCCGCGGCCCGCGAGAATGGCTATCCGGTGAACCAGGCGGCGATCGCCGAAGGGCTGAAAGGTTTGAAACTCGGCTGGTCCGGATTCGAGCAGTTGTTGTTGCAGCGCATGGATGCGCCGGGCAGTTCCGATATGGTCGACTACGCGTTGTGCGACATGGCGGCGGCGGGCTCGGGCTCCGATCGAATCACCGATGCGATGATTCACAACATCGCTGCGCTGCAAACGAAGCAAGGCAACTGGCATTCCGGTGCCGTCGCGCGGCCGCCGATGGAGGATGGAGACTTTGCACGTACCGCCTTCTCGATCCGTACTCTGCGAGTGTTCGGCATCCCGGCGCGCCAGGCCGAGTTCAGCGATCGCATCGGCAACGCCGCGAAATGGTTGAAGAACGCGGTCCCGGTGAGTACGGAAGATCGCACGATGCAGCTTCTCGGCCTGAAGTGGGCGGGTGCCGATGCCGCCACGCTCAGCGGGCTGAGGATGCGTCTCGTGGCGATGCAGCGCGCCGACGGCGGATGGGCGCAGACGTCCTATCTGGCGAGCGACGCGTACGCCACGGGTCAGGTGTTGTACGCCCTGCACGAAGCGGGAGTGCCCGCCAGCGATCCAGCCTATAGCCGCGGAGTCGAGTTCCTCACGCGCACGCAGTTGGCGGATGGTTCATGGCACGTCAAGAGCCGGGCTCCGAAGTTCCAGCCGTACTTCCAAAGCGGCTTCCCACACGATCACGATCAGTGGATCTCAGCCGCGGCGACGGCATGGGCGACTATCGGGCTGGCGTACGCGGGACCGCCCGCGGCGGAAGTCCGAGCCGCACAGCTACACTGAGGGCATGAATCAAACCAGCGCCGGCGGCATCGCTCTCGCTTTAGCGGTGCTGCTCGGCGCTTTTGGCGCGCATGGGCTCCGTTCCCGGCTGGATGCATACTCGATGGGCGTTTATGAGCGCGCCGTGCTTTACCACTTTATCCACGCACTCGGGTTGCTTCTTGTCGCAGCCTTGACCAAGTCCGGTGTCATCACATCCACTCGCGGCGGATGGGTGTGCGCCTTGCTGCTGACCGGCATTATTCTATTCTCAGGCAGCTTGTATACACTCGCGATTACGGGAGTGCGCGGGTTCGGCGCCGTGACTCCGATTGGTGGACTCGCCTTTGTCGCCGCCTGGGTGTTGTTGGCCGTGAGCGCGCTAGGGAATCGGGGGATTTGAAGGTGAACGATCACCGGGAAGTTCTCACGGCTGCTGAAGATCTATTTGAAATGGCGAATCTGTTCCCTAAACACACCGGGTTGCCCTTTGTGGTTTGGATATCTTACAAAGGCGGTGCTCGACACGACCTTCGCGTGAAGGTTTCACAAGGACCGAAGGCCCTGCCATCGGAAATGGCGTCGGTGGCAATCCGTCCACAGGTTCGCGTGGTGGAAGGCAAGATGAGCGCCAGCGATCTTTCAGCGCTGACCAGGTGGATCGAGATCAATCAGGACGTTCTGCTCAAGTATTGGGAAGGAGAGATCGACACGATCGACGCCGTGGAAGGCATTCGCCAAGTTTAGGTTTAGGATGTGGGTTCTTTGCGCTCAACACCAATGGCCGGCTATCTGATTCGGTGGGCGGCCGCGGTCTGTACGGCCGTGGTCATTTTCGCGACCCTGCGCGAAGCCGGCCTGAATACTTTCACGTCGCGCGAGACAGAGGGGCTGAACACGCTCATACTGCTGATGGGCAGTATCTACGCGGTGATGTTTGCCTTCGTCATCTTTGTAATCTGGGGACAATTCACCGAGGTAGAAACGCTGGCCGCGCGAGAGGCCAGTTCGTTGCACGACCTGCTTCGGTTCAGCCAATATATTCACCCCGACTCGCAACGCTCGATCCGAAGATCCATCGGGGAATATACCCGCCTGGTCCTCAACTCAGAATGGCAATCGCTCGGCCTCCAGCAGAAGGACGCAGAGGCGGAGAAAGCGTTCAGCAAGCTCGTGACAGCCGTGATACAAGTCGCGCCTGCAACGCCGGCCGAAGAAGTTGTCTATAAACAACTCGTCGATATCGTGCGCAAAGCCGCGGAATGGCGCGATGAACGAGTGGAGAAAAGCCTGGCGCGCATTCCTCCAACTCTCATGCTGTTAGTCCGCGGCATGGCGCTTGCAATAACACTGCTCTTATTGACATATCCGTTCCATCACCCCGGGGTCGGCGCCTTCTGCATTGCACTGATCGGATCCGTTCTATTCTTCGCTGATGTGGTGATGATAGACACGGATAATCCGTTCAACGGTTTATACAACATCGACGCGCATGCGTTCTCTGACTTAAACGTATAGATAGCAGCTTTTAGAAGCCCGCAGCGCGTGATGCTGCGGCGCGCGCAAAGCAGGTCTCGGCAAAACGCCGGATGGCATCGTCATAGCGGCGGTTCTGCTCCAAAAGGCCCAGGTGGGCGGCCTGGTCCACCATTTCCAACTCAGCGGCCGGCATGGACTCGCGCATGAAGCGGCTGGCGGCCGGAACCGTGGTCGAGTCTTGCGCTCCCTCAATAATCAGCGTCTGTGTCCGCACTTTGGGCAACACCGGCGTTGCGTCCCAATGCAGCATCGCAAGCGTGCCGCGCGCAACTACCGCGGGAGACGCCTCGTAGTTCCGGCGAGCCGCGTAATCCAACTGCTCCCGTGTCTCCGCGCCTGTAAAAGAGCTGGAAGCAGTCATCAGGTGGGCCAGCCCGTTGCGATAACTCAGCCAGTTCAAAGCACGCACCAGCGGCGATGTGAGAATTGTAAGATGCAAGAGCGGTTCATAGACTGGCTTTTGTAACGATTTATCAAACTTCGGTGACTTAGTCGTGTTAACCGGATTTGTGTAAGTGGTGTCTACCTGCACGACGCCCACCACGCGGCTGCCCAGTTGCTCCGGGTGTTGACGGCAGTAGGTCAAGTTAATCATGCCGCCAATACTGTGTCCAACCAGCACCACAGGCTTACCAGCGTAGTCAACCACGGCGGAGAGATCCGCGGCCATCTTGTCCAACGAGTAATCACGATTCGAGGGTTCTGTTGACTCGCCAAGTCCTGGAAGGTCCCAGACGATCACGCGGAAGCGGTCAGACAAGTCACGCTTTGCGTAGTCCCACTCCCGGTGATCCATGCTCCAGCCGTGAGTCAAGATGATCACCGGCCCGGAAGCGGGGCCGTACGATTCGACGTGGAGCTGAGTGCCGTCCGGCCGCGAAATGGTTTGCGCCTGCCCGTCTTTCATGAACCCCGGAGCGTTCATTCCCGCTGGCCGGAACTTCATCGCCGAGGGCCGTCCCATCAGCGCGAACAGCAACAACAACGACCCGACCGTCAGCATTGCATTGCGCACCGCGGGACGGTTTGCGCCGCCGTCCAACATCACGGGTGTGTCGCGATGGCCGCCCGATTCAGAATCGCGAACGGTGACAACCACCCGCTTCCGCTTCCGTGACGCTCGATACAACAACACAAACGCGAGAACGATCAGCGCTATCGACAATAGTCCGTAGAACCACATCCATAAGAGTGGGCAGAGAAGTAGAATCATAGGATTACGACCTAGTAAGCTCGCTTTGTGGACGTCTCCTTTCTCGTTTGGTGTCAAGTAAGTTAACCGATTTTAAGCGGAAAGTTATTGCCAGCACCACCGTGCCGTGGTATTAGTATCTAAACGGAGGCAGCGATGAAACCTGGCGATATGTACATCCTTCACAATCCGGCGAGCTGCCTGTTCGTAGCAACTCTCACCCGCCGGTAGTTTTCAACCCAACAAAACTGGTTTGCATCCGTCCGCGATCTGCGGACTCTGCTATTTCTTTTGCCGCGTGATGCGGGTCGCCCGCCGGACAATGAACCGGCCCTATCAGCCCGTGGTTAAAGTCCTTATTTTCGCGGCGGCGTGAAATGGGCAGAACTTGACCTTCACAGACGCGGTACAACGCGCTGCCAGCGGGTGCTTGATGGTTTAGGTACCCCCGAAAACTGACCGAAATCCCCATACTGCTCCAGAAGACACTTTAACCACGGGCTGCTATATATCCGCATCCAGAGACAGAAGAATCTTTTCAGGACACTTGTTATGACTGCGCTCGAACTATTCCGCATTGTAAGTGCCGCCCGTCAAACTCGGGGTTGGGGCCGCGCTCTGCGCTCACTGGTGGCTGGGTGGTATCGTGACCGCCCGGTCGCCAAGGTTGCCGCCGACGTGCTCAAATGCCCCGGTGACGGCGGCTGGACACATCGCGATCTGCTGCGTATGGCCCATCCCGCGCCGCACAATAACGCGCAGGGTGCGCTGTTCCAGTGGATCGCCGAGGGGCGTCCAGGTCATCTGGCCACCCCGGAACTTTTGGCCGGCGAGTTACGCCAGTTAAATGCTGTCCACCGCCTGGACGGCACAATCGAAGAAGCTGAGGCTGTTCGCCTGGTTGAACAGTATTCGCTAACTCACGAAATGATTCCCGAAGCATGGCGCACATCGGCGGCAGTATGGGAAACGCTGCTCACAGACATGACTTACTCGGGCATTGTCCTAACACTTACCGAGTTGGCCGATGCCGGTGTGTTAGTCGAAAGCAGCCCGGCGGCCGCACTGATCGTCGCTCGCCTGATTGACCGGCGCCGTGCCGCTAACTCGGGACTCGATACGCAGACGATAGCCCAGGCGCGCGATCGCTACGCCGCCCACGCGCGAGCCATCCCGCTCGTCGTCGCCGCATTGGACTCAGCCGTTGACTTAGTCACGCTATAACTCATTTCGCCAGAGCGACCTTGAACTGGCGTTTACCGCTGGTAAGTTCCAGCACCAACCGGCCGTCCGGTTGAGTAGTTCCCTGCCCGGAATAGGAGTCCACGCCTTGGGCCGCTTGAATGCCCGATAACTTCAAGCGGCCTCCGTGTATCAGTTCGAACGCGCCAGAAATAGACCGGAACTCGGCGTCGGGAGCCAGAGTCAAGTCACTGCCCGAGAACGTACCCGATCCGCGAGCCTGTGCCACCAGGCTGTCGCCAAAACCGAGCGTATCGCCCGTTCCCTCCACCGTCAGCGTACCGCCGCGATAATCGAGACCGTCGATTTTGCCTTCCGCGCTGTAACGAGGCGAGGCGCCGCTTAAGTCGAGCACGATCGAACCCGCCGCCTCCGCATCGCCCCGTTGCGCCTCGATGCCATTCAGCCGGATCTCGGTGCCATCCCACATCACGAGCAGTTTCGAAACTTCCCAAATGTCGCCGAGCGCGGTCAACTTCTGGACCTGTACGGTCGCATCGACGCGGCGCGATCGTAACCACTCGGGAGCCGCCGCCGCACGCAGGCGGAATCGCGACAGGAACCCCGCGTCCCGCCGCAGCGTGGGTTGAAACAGGCTCTCAATCGCCGCCAGATCCGCTTCCGCAATGTCCAGCCGTGCACGATCCGGCCGCCCGGCGCGATCATGACGGTATTCCCCCGAGAACGGAATCGATCCTACACGTCCCTTCAAACGCGTAATCGCCGCTCTCGCGCCGTCGATCTCCACCAGCGCCGACGTCACGCGAACCGGCTCAGCCAGGCCGCTCACATCCAGCCGCGCTCCATGTAACTCGATCGAACCGGACCACGCCGATTCCGTCCCGTCGCGAACAAACCGCAACGAACCGTTCCAGGTGCCCTGGGGGCAATCCTCAAGTACCGGAATCCTGCCGACCCCCAGTAATAGTTCGGTAGCAGCATGCAACTCCCGCACATCCATCGCGCGCGTAGCGATCGCCAGGCTCGCGGCGCCGGAAGTCGCGTCGTACGAGCCCTCGACGTCCGCGCTCTGGCCGTCGCCCACGCTCACCGTCCCCGGTCCGACCCGCACCATCGAACCATCGATCACCACCTCGGCGCTTCGAATCTCAAACGCCGGAGCATTGCGCAACCGGACCGCGGAGTCACGCACGGCAAACTGGCCTTGAACCCCGCCCGGCCGCGAGTAGCCGATCACCCCGTCCACTTTTCCGTCCGCCGCCACATCGCCAGGAATCGGCGAGCCGATCTGCCGCGCAACGTCGAGAAACGCCGTAACCGGCGCGTCCTTTACCTCGAGCATGGCCGCCCACTTGGGATCGCCGAGAAAGTCGCTGGTGCGAAAACGGACCACAAACGGCACGCTCTGATCGCGCACGGTTTGCAATTCGATGTGCTGCGCTGCCAGGTCGGCCGTACCCTGATATTTAAAGTTCCAGCCGCCGCTCTTGGGCGGAAGCAGGTCCGAGCGATGAAACTCGTCGAGCCGGATCTGACCGGCAACCTCGAGCTTGCCGATCGGTCCAAAAACATGCGCGCGCGACGACACCAGGCCGTGCACTCCAATTGTGTGGCCTTCCATCAAGCGGGCCAGGTCGGAAAGCCCGCTTCGCTCCAGTTCAATATTGGCGTCCACTTGGCCGTTGCCGTCATGGCCTCGCGCCCATACGCCGCGGCCCAGCAGGCGTCCGAAATTCTGCGCCGCCTGATCGGTGCGCGCGGGCTGCCCGGAGAAACGGATATCGACGCGCTCCGGGCTCACCGGATCAACGTCCAGATCGGAATCGCTCAAATACGCAATCGTCTTGTAGTCGCCGATCTTGAAATTGATCCTGCCGTTGCGCACCTGTATCGATGGAAACTCATGCGAGGCCGTCGCGCGCGCCGCCGCATCGCGCAGCAGCAGTTGGAAGTTCCACAATCCGTTATCGCCTTTCGACAAATTCACCGTCGGATCGCTCAAGCGCAGGTTCGATAGCGAAAGACTGCGCGTCCACAGCGTAGCCAACCGGACGCGCGCGCTCAGGCGCGGCACAAAGGCGATCGGCTCGATTCCGATCCGCGGATCCTCTTCGATAGTGACGTCCTCGACCGTGAATCCAGGCCCCGTCAGCAGATTGAACCGCACCTTTCCCGCAGTCACTTTGCGATTCAAAGCACGTTCCAGCGCATTCTGAATCCGCTCGCGATACCCTTCCGCGTCCACGTAGGGAACGGCAGCGCCGATCGCCAGGACCAGCACTAACACCATTCCAACGATCCGCGCGATCTTCATCGCAGGCGCTCGTAATCGGCGGGCGTGTCCACATCGGTCAGAATACCGGAGTCGTTGACCTCGGCATAAACAATATCGGACTCGTGCCGGTGGATCACCTCGCGCGCCTCGGCCGAATCGGGCAACGCCAGAAATTCTGGGATCAGCGCCGCCGCCACCAGCACCGGATGCCCCCGCAGTCCCCCGCATCGCGGAATGCGCAACAGTTCCCCGCGCCAGCCCCCGATCACGCTGTCCAGTGTCGCCGCTTCGATTCCTGGAAAATCAACCGGAGTAAATGCGGCGGCTTGCGTAGCCGGATTCAGCGCCTGAAACGCACATTTGAGCGAACTCAGCATGCCCCGCTCGGGGTCCGGATTCACCACCACGCGCGCGCCTTCCACTGCGGTCTCCGCTCTCAAGACAACCAGCACTTCATCGCATTTCGCGCGGAACAGCCGAACCATTCTGGCCAGAAATGTTTCGCCCCGATACACCAGGGTAGCCTTCGGACGCCCCATGCGCGACGATGCGCCGGCAGCGAGAATCACGCCGCTGATCACTTCGATAATGCCCGCGCGGATTCGCCGGCGAAGATCGATTTCGATGCCGATTGCCACTGGCCGCCCGGTTGCCGCCGCACCCCGACCATCTCGGCCACCACCGACACAGCGATCTCTTCCGGAGTGATCGCCCCGATCTCGAGGCCCATCGGCGCGTGAACACTTTCGAGCACCTGCCGCGCGACGCCCTCCTTCTCCAACTCCTTCACTACACCGAGTGTCTTGCGTTTACTGCCGATCATCGCCACGTACCGCGCGGGCGTCGTCACTGCCCAACGTAGTACGCGCATGTCGTCACGGTGGCCGCGCGTGACGATCACGACATAACTGGACGTGTTCAGATTAAGCTTGGGAAAGACTTCCTCATACTCCCCGGCGAAGATCTCGTCCGCCTCGGGAAATCGTTCACGGCTGGCGAACTGCTCGCGGTTGTCCACGATCACGGTTTGAAACCCCGCGATGTTGGCGATCTTCGATATCGACTTCGAAATGTGTCCCGCGCCGAAGATAAACGCGCGCGGCGGCGGAATCACCGGCTCGATAAACACGTTCAACTGCCCTCCGCAAATCAGCCCGTTGTCGTACGCCGCGTCCTGGCCCAGATTGAAGTTGAGGTGGCGCGGTTTCTCGCTCTCCATCACTTCGCGCGCCGCGTTCCAAACCTCCGCCTCCACGCACCCCCCGCCGATAGTCCCTACGATCGATCCATCCTCGCGGATCAGCATCTTCGCGCTCTCGAAACTCGGGATGGAACCGTTCACCTGAACGATGGTCGCCATCGCGCATTTCTGCCCCAGGCCGCGCAAGCGCACCAGTTCTTCGTAAATGTCCACCGACTGCAATTATATCGAGGGCGGCGTGTTAGAATCCCTCGCATGGTCCGCTACGATTGGAACACCGTTGAACGCGAGCAACTGAACCCTTTATTCGCCCGCCAGGTGATTCACGGCGACTCCATGACCGTGGCCAAGGTCTACCTGAAGAAGGGCTGCATCGTGCCGGAGCACAGCCATCCCAACGAACAGATTTCGATGATGGAGCAAGGGGCGCTGCGATTCCACTTCGGCCCCGAGGAAGTCGTAGTCAAGGCCGGCGAGACCCTGCGCATTCCCTCCGGCGTTCCTCATTCGGCGGAAGCGCTCGAAGATTGCGTCGCGACCGACCTGTTTTCACCCCCGCGCCAGGACTGGATCTCGGGCGACGACGCTTATCTGCGCCGCTGAAGCTGCCATCGCAGAATCCACTGCGCCCCCACGGTGATCAGCGTTTCTCCGTCGACGATCGCCGTGTGAACCCCCGTGGTTGTTCCGATCGTGCGCGGAACGCCCTCGTCCTCAATAGACAACACTCGCGAACCAGGCCCGTTGTTCTCACCCACCAGCACGCGATCGCCCGTCACCGCCAGCGCGTGCGGGAAATGCAACCCTGACGCGAGCACTCGCTCCGTCCACAGTTGCTGCGGATCGGCAGGTCGCGTGTACTCGAACAGCATGCCCGGATTCATGTGTCCCTGCGCAGCGTACAACTTGCTGCCGCGCAACGCGAGCGTCATCGTGGCCGAATCCGGCGTCTCGTGCCGCGTATTCACCGCGAACAGCCGCCACGACAGGTCGAACTCACGCGGGCTGCGAATCCAGTAGTTGCCGGCGAAGATGTCCTTCCATCCGTCCCCGTCCACATCGGACAACAACAGCCCCGCTTGCCGCGAAGGCGTGTAGAAGGAGTAGATCTCGCGATACACTCCAGGTCCTTCGTAAAAACGTACCTGCCCGAAATGATCGGTGATCAACACGCCCGAGTGCCCCAACAACCCGGCCACGATGCAGTCGTGCATCGCCACGCTGCGGTCCAGTTCGACGCGCCGGCCGTCCATCGATATCGAAACGAGCGGTCCGGAGGAAACCCCGTCCTGCAGATACACACGCCCGTCACCAGCGCAGCCGCCTTCGCCGAAACCGCCGCGCTCAGCACGGACCAAAACTTTTGCGGCGCCATTCTTCACATCCCACTGCCGCAGGTTCGTGCCCCAGGTGAACAGCGATCCGCCGTGCATCGCCGCACCCCGCATGATCTCCGCGCCCACGGTGCCGAACTTGTGTTGCGCAGCCACGGGCAGCAACATCGCGGCGATCAGGACGGTGCGCTTCATGTAAGTTGCTATTCTAAGTGGCGGAGCGGATCTGGTGCGCGATCTTTTGGAATTGTTGACCGCGAAGCGTCCGGCTGTGCCGCTCGATCGTGCCGCCCTCGACATCGCCCGCATCGAGTATCCCGATCTCGATCCCGAACCTTGGGTTGCACGCCTGGATGCGATGGCTGCGCGCGTCGCCCAAATCGCCGGTCCGCAAACGGGCGCGCTCGATTTCATTGACGCCGTCAACCACGTCCTGTTCGGCGAGTTCAAACTGCGCGGCAACGATCGCGAATACTACGACGCGCGCAACAGTTGTTTGAACGATGTGCTCGATCGGGGCTGGGGCATACCGATCACGCTTTCGGTCGTCTATATAGAGGTAGCGCGGCGGCTCGGCCGTCCTATATATGGCATCGGATTGCCCGCGCACTTCGTCCTGCAATACGACGACGGCCAGTTCCAGACCTATATCGATCCGTTCCACGCGGGCGAACTGCTCTCCCGTGCGGATTGCGTGCGTCTGGTTCGCGAACGGACCGGCGCGCCGCCCGCAGCTTCGGCTTTCCTGGCGTGCAGTCCCAAACAGATCGCCCTGCGCATGATTCAAAATTTGAAGCGCGTTTACGTCCAGGCCGGCGCCTACGAGAAGGCCCTCGCTGCCATGGACCTGATCGTTTCAGCCTCCCCCGCCGCGCCCGAGGAATACAAGCAACGTGCCGTGGTTCTGCTGCAATTGCGCCGTTACAGGGCATCCATGTCCGACCTCGACCGCTATCTGAAGTTGGCCCCCGCGGCTGAGGACCGCTCCGACGTCGTGAAACAAATCGAGGCTATTCATCGCTATTTGGGGGCGCTTAACTGATGAATTCACGCCCGGCCCTGTAGGAACTCGCCTCTTCCGCCGATATGCAGTTTAGATGATCGACTCACTGCCCGACAGCGAAACCATACTGGCCCAGTTCAACCGGCTGATCCAGGAGCTTCTGCGTGGAAGTTTGAATCGGAATACGTTCCGGCCGTGGGAGATAGAACTGCTCCTCGACATCGAGACGTGTGAGTTCCGCGACACCAACAAGCGTGAGATCCTGAAGCGCTATCAAAAAGCGGTGCAACGCCACATGGAGAAAGGCGCCAGGTTGCCATTCAAGCTGTCGGAGTACATGGAGTCCCTTCGAGCAAAGCGCGCCGCATCCTGAGTATCCTGGAACTAGCAGGCTGCTGAAAAAGGCCGGACGTGGCTCTGTAAGTTTCTGTTCTGAGCCACGCGCGCCAGCAAGCGGTTTTTGGCCTTGCGGTTCTGAGCCGCGCGCGTCAGCAAGCGGTTTTGACCTTTTTCAGCAGCCTGCGAGAGAATGAATAGTTCTGGATGGGAGAGGGCACTATGGGTTGCGGCAGTGGGATGGTAGGAATTGGCGCCGGCGAGCAGAATAAGTCTGGCCGGAAGGTATTCTGCGTGAAATTTCAGCGCGAGATGCCCGGCCTCGATGAGGTTCCCTTCGAGGGCGATCCGCTGGGAGAGCGCATCTTCGCCAACGTCTCCAAAGAGGCCTGGAAGATGTGGCTCGAGCGCATGAAAATGATCATGAACGAGTACCGGCTCAATCTGGGCACGGAGGAGTCGCAGGATTTCCTGCTGAAGCAGATGGAGGAATATTTCTTCGGAGACGGAGCCGCGCTGCCTCCCGGCTACGTACCGCCGAAGTCGAAAAGCTAATGGGCTTGCAACACGGGCAGATCTTCCAGCACTTCAAACCCGAGTTCGCCGTGTGCGGATCGTAACGACCGTTCGACGGCTTCAGCGTCCGGCCCCGCGGCAAAAATAAATCCGAGATAGCTCGAGCCTTCCGGCAACGGAATCAGCCGCTGCCCGTGCTTGGCCGTGATTACGATATCTTCTACCCCCGGCGTCTCGCGAGCTTCAGCCGTCCCCCGAATGCCGGCGAAAACACCCGCACGGGGGATGGGGATCATCATTACGCCTCGCGCCGGCGGGTCCAGCCGTAAGTCCCCCGTTTGTTCCCCGGCGGCATGGCGTAGCACCACGTCTTCCAAATTGTCCCCATTCCCGAACTTCAACGCTTGGGCGCATAATCCGCCGATCGGACGCGCGGCCACCTCCAACATCCACACCCCGGCTCCGTTCACACGCATTTCGGCGTGAATCGGACCGTGCGTCAGTCCCAACGCGGCCACCGCGCGCCGAACCGCTTCTTCAATCGCACGTTGAACGCCGGCCACAGCGCGCGAGGGCGTCACGTAGATGCTCTCTTCAAAATACGGACCGCTCAGCGGGTCCGGCTTATCGAACACGGCGATCGTTCGCAGCCGGCCCTCGGTGACCAACCCCTCCAGCGCGTACTCCGCGCCATCGATATACCCTTCCACCTGCAGGAACCGGTCCTGGTCCTCATGCATGCGCACGATATCTGCCGACGACAGAATCGTCCGGATGCGCTCGAACGCCACCTCAAATTCGACCGGGTTATTCGCCCGGATCACGCCGCGGCTGGCCGATAACCCCAGCGGCTTCAGCACACACGGATACGGCGCGGCGCTCGCGGCTTCGAGGCGATCGCAATCCAGCGGCACGCGTTCATAGCCCGGCACAATCAGGCCCGCCTGACGGAATTTCTCCCGCGCGATAAATTTGTTCCGGCACGCCGCGACCGCTTCGGGATCGTTGTAGGGCAACCCCAACCTGCGGGCCACCACAGCCGCGACGTACGCCGGCCGGTCGCCCAGCGCCACAATGCCATCGAAACCCGCCGGCCCGGCTGCTTTGACCACCGCCGAAGCCGCCCTTTCCGGTCGTTCAAACCGCAGTGCAATCGCCTGATCGCCCCAGGGATCATCCAAAACGTGACAACGGTCCGTAGCGAGTTGGATCCGGTAGCCGAGCCTCTTCCCTGCTTCCGCAAACGCGCGCGTCTGATATCCCGTCGTCGCCGCGATCAGCAGGATGCGCCGCTCAGGCGTTGGGTGGAGTGACATGCTGCAATACGGCCACCAGCCGCTCGGCGTCCGCGCCGCTGTAGGTTTGATCCGACCCGTCTTTGAAATACACCTTGATCGAGGAGTCTGCCACCGCCTCGTAGCTGAGAATCTCGTCCGGATCGCAGGGCAGCGGCTCACTCATGCGCCCATCGTATCTCACCGGCCTGACGGCGCGTCGAATAACGCTTTGCAAACCCGAGCGATATCGCTCCAGCGTTCACCGCATAGCCTCCGTTAGTTCCTTGCCGAGCAGATCATTCACCACGTCACTGAGCGATACGCCTTTACGTTCGGCAACGGCCGACAGGTAGGTCTGCAGCTTCTGGTTTAGATATACGGGAACATGAAAATCCGCGTCGGGGCCGGCATAGTGCTTGCCGCGTTCCGCGTGGCTGAAGTCATACTCCGGCTTCAAGTCTTCATCGGGCTGCCTCATTGGTTCTCCTCGTAGTTTCGAATTTCAGCCGTAACAGCCTTTCTGGCGGAAATGATCCGAACGGCCGCGTCGGCGGGGCCGATCTCATTCCAGGTATAAACCACCACCAGAACGTTGCCGTTAGCCGCGACGCCCAAGCCGACCCAGCGGTCCTCCGTGTTGCTGTGTCCCACGTCGAACATGGACGCGATTCGCGGATCGGCGAGATCGTCATCGCAAGCAGGAAGCTGACTCGATGTTTTTTGATGTTGGACAGATTCTTCGATTCATCCCACTCGAAGTGGAGCTGACGCCGCCCAACCATAACCGATTATCTCCCAAACATAAACCCGGTCTAAGGCGGTGTGCTGATCCGTTACGGCTCACCAAACCCAGCCCGGCGCGACATCCGCATGAACAGCACGACGACCCCGATCACCGTCGCCAACCCAATACTGTGCCGCCGCGCTGAGATCTGTGTCAACAGGGCTGTGTCAACAGTTGACGACGATTGTTAGTTTAGCTAAGTTGTGCTCATGAACGTCCATCTTGGAACCGTTTTCGATGAGTTCGTGGCCGACCTGCTCAAGACCGGCTACTACCAAGCCCAAAGCGAAGTCTTGCGCGAAGGCCTCCGTATGTTGAAGGAACGCGAAGAAATGAAACAGCTTCGCCTGGCCGAGTTGCGCAAGGAGGTCGCCGTGGGCAGCGAGCAAGCAGACCGGGGCCGGTTCGTGGACGGCCCGGAAGTCTTCGATAAAATCCGGCAACGCAGCTCAAAGCGGAAAAACGGCAAGGGATGAAGCCGTTTGTTCTCACCCCCCGCGCCGCGCAGGATGTCAGCGACATCTGGGATTACATTGCCGCCGACAGCATCGAAGCATCTGACCGCGTGTTGGATGCGTTGGAAAGCTCCATGCACAAGTTGGCCAAGGCTCCCGGCATTGGTCATTTTCGTGGCGAACTGGCCGACCCGCGGCGCGCCGATTCTTTTTGGTCTACTTCTATCTGATTGTGTACCGCTACGACACCAAACCGTTGCAGGTTGACTCGAGTGCTTCATGCCGCCCGAGATGTGCAAAGCATCTTGCGCCTGATCCCGCTAGTTGTTCTGGCAAAATAAAATGTTCCTGACACCAATTATGGAAGCACGATGAAGGCGCTGACCCAATCTGCGGAAACTCTGCTAGGTGAGGCCCTGTTCGAAATCGCGAACTTAACGTCTAAACGTACAGGGTTGCCGTTCGTGGTCTGGATTTCACCAAAAGCCGGCGCGCTGCATGATGTGCGTGTGAAGGTTTCAAAGGGAGCAATAGTACATAGTTCCGAGTTAGTCTCAGTCGCAATCAGACCTGACGTTCGAGTAGTCGGCGGCACGATGAGCGCGCATGACCTGACTCTATTGAAAAAATGGATCGAATCAAATCGGGACGCGATTATCAATTACTGGGGCGGTGAGATTGAGGACACGGCAGACGCGATTGCTCTCATGAAAGAGGGTGTAAAACAAACTGTGTAAGTGATGTTCTCAGGTGAAAGAATAGGAGAACATCATGGCGATCGATTCAGACCTGATCGACAAACTGCTCGCGGATCACAAGACGCCGGAGCAAATCATCGGCAAAGAAGGACTG
>JBBQGC010000069.1:0-26364 GCA_038322705.1 Bryobacterales bacterium
CTTCCGCACCACGGATGTGACGGGCGTGGCGCAGTTGCCCGAGGGGATGGAGATGGTGATGCCCGGCGATAACGTGCAGTTGGAAATCGATCTGATCACGCCCATCGCCATGGACAAGGGCTTGCGCTTTGCAATCCGCGAAGGCGGACGCACGGTGGGAGCCGGTACGGTTAGCGAGATTTTGGAGTAAATAATGGCGCGCGAAATCATCACCTTCCAATGCACCGAGTGCAAGCGGAAGAACTACACGAATACGAAGAACAAGAAAACGAAGACCGAGCGGCTGGAAATGAAGAAATTCTGCCCGTTCTGCCGCAAGCACCAGTCGCACAAGGAAATCAAGTAACAGCAGCCGTTCCGCCAGGGGTGATATAATCACCTCTGGCCACCAATCACTGATTTAAGACCCAGGGGCGTAGGTTTAACGGTAGACCAGCGGTCTCCAAAACCGCGAGTGGGGGTTCGAATCCCTCCGCCCCTGCCAGTTTTGTTCTGCGGTTCGTCCGCTGAACAGTCTCCACCCCGCTGGTTGATAGCCGAATGAGTAAAGTTATGGCGATTGCACAGGTACAAAGCGAAGACGATTCACGAAGCCTCGGTCAAAAGGCCATGGGGTGGCCTGCAACCTTCAAGGATTACGTTGAAGAACTGCAGGTCGAGATGCGCCGCGTCACTTGGCCAAGTTGGAAGCAGGTGCGCGCCACCACGCTCGTGGTGATTGTTGCCGTATTCGGGTTCGCGGCCTATTTCTATGTCGTCGATCTGTTGATCGGCCGCAGTATTACGAAACTCTTCGATTCGCTAACACGCTAATGCCGCAGAACACCCACGACTATCAGGACGAGGATCTGGATCTGCAATGCGCCGAGCCGCTGGTCCCCTCAGACCCGCACACTGCCGGCGAACCGCTCGAAGCGGTGAGTTCCGCGTTCGACGAAGCTGCCCCGGATGCTGCCGCCGCCGAGCCCGCGCACGAGGAGCCCGAACACGTCGAAGCGGAGCCGCAACAGCCCGAGCCTGAAGCCGCCGCTCCTGTCGTTGAAGAGTCGACCAAGCACTGGTACATCATTCACACCTACAGCGGCTTCGAACAAAAGGTCGCCGATTCCCTCCGCACGCGCGCCGAAGCGTTCGGATTTTCCGAATCGATCGGTCAGGTTCTGATTCCCACCGAGGAAGTTGTCGAGTTAAAGAACGGCAAGAAGGTCACCAGCAAGCGCCTGCTCTATCCGGGCTACGTGCTGGTGGAAATGGACATGAACGACGAGCTGTGGCACGCGGTGAAAAACACCCCGCGCGTTACCGGTTTCGTCGGCGGCGGGAATACGCCCGTGCCGCTCACGCCCGACGAGGTGAACGGGGTCCTGTACCGGCAAACCACTTCGGCCGAGCGTCCGCGGCCCAAGCTCAAATTCGAAAAGAACGAGAACGTCAAGATCGTCGACGGGCCGTTCACCAACTTCTCGGGCAAGGTGGACGATGTGAATCAGGAGCGCAACACCTTGCGCGTGCTGGTCACCATTTTCGGCCGGCAAACGCCCGTCGAACTCGACTTCCTGCAGGTGGAAAAACTATAGCGAGCTGGCGCGTACCAGCATAGGAAAAGTAATGGCTAAGAAGATCAATGCTCTGGTGAAATTGCAGATTCCGGCGGGTAAGGCCACGCCGGCGCCCCCGGTCGGCACCGCGCTCGGTCCCCAGGGCGTCAACATCATGGAGTTCTGCAAGGCGTTCAACGCGAAGACGTCGGCCAAGGACCAGGAAGGCCTGATCATCCCCGTCGTGATCACGATCTTCTCGGACCGCTCCTTCGCCTTCATCACCAAGACGCCCCCGGTTCCCGTCCTCATCAAGCGCGCCGTGAGTCTCGCCAAGGGATCTGCCGAACCGAATAAGATCAAGGTCGGCAAAATCACCGAGAAGCAGGTCGAGGAGATCGCAAAGATCAAGATGCCCGATCTCAACTGCTTCGATGTCGAGGCCGCCGTCCGTTCGGTGAAGGGCACCGCGCGCAGCATGGGCGTCGACGTCGTCGCCTGATAATCGAAACTTCGGCCGCCCTCCGCTCATCTTGTTACAGTAGAGTTATGCGAATTACTGGGACAATACTGGGCCTCTGTCTTGTCGCGGCCACCTGTTCGGCCGCGAAACTTCCAACCAACAACGTTCGCGGCGAGTATCTCGAAGCTCGCACCGCCGACGTGTATACCGGCCCGTGCTTCGCAAATGGCGAGGTCGGCCAAACCGGCAAGCTGGCCGTGATGGGCTGGCACATCGAGCAGGGATCGTTTGACGGCGTCCAACTCGACGGCCTCTCCGTACTCGGCGTGCTCCGCGCCAAAGATACCATCGGCGACTTCGCGCTCACTTCCAATCCCGCCAAAGCCGTCATGATCGTCGACCAGAAAGCTTCTCCCGAACAGCAACTCGCGCTCAAAGGCTTCGCGCGCCAGATGGCTGGCGACCTGTTGAGCGACGTGGTTCGCACCGACGTGCAGCCGATCGAGTTCAAGATGCAGGACGGCAACGTGCACGCCCGCGTCGCCTCATTCACGGCGGGCAATCTCGCCAAGGTTTCCACTCGCGCCTTGGTCGATAGCGACCAGGTTTGCCACAACGAAGGCGTCTGGTACGAGCCGCTCGTGAAGCTCGATCACGCGATGCCCGCCTACACCACCGGCAACGCGTACGCCGGCAACGCGCTCGGCGAAACCTGGAGCTATCCCGAAAAGCGCAGCTCCTTCGTGGGCACCTTCAACTACCAGGAGTAACGAACATCGGCCGCGGTAAAATCACACCGCACAAACTCAACGGGTCCGCTGGATGAACCTCCGGCGGATCCATTTGCTTTTGCTCCCTGCGCAACGCCCGTAGAAGGTCTACAGCCTCGGCCCGCGCGTACTGCTCGCCGGTAAACCCCGCCACGAAACGCCCGCCCCGAATCTCGCCTCTCGCCTCCATGCGCCGCAACACCGGCAGTAATTCGCGCCACGGTGGAGCGATCGTCTCCTTGGACAGCAGATCGCGGAACAACACGCCCCAGCGCGCCAGCAACTGCACCGCGAGACGTTCGACGCGCGGAGCACCTTCGACCTCGCGGGCGCGCCGCACTAGCGCCCACCGGCCCGCCGCGTTACGCCGCCGGCCCAGCCCATTCCGCCGCCGCTTCGGATCCATCAACGCGCGCAGATTCTCAAAGCCGTCCGCGGTCACCAGCCCCGCCGCAACCAGCTCCCACAGCGCATCTTCGGCCACCCCCGCGGGCCGCCCCGCCGCGCGAGTCAGATCCGTGAAGAACGAGGCGCCGTGCCGCTCGAGCGTATCCAGCAGTTCGCGAGCCGCGTCCGACAACGATGCAGTCTTGGCCGCTTCGCCCCGCGCTGCGTCCAGCACCCACTCCGCATCCTCGCGCAGGAAAAGCGACACGGGCGCGATCCGCGTCGCCCTCACGCGCCGTTCCGGATCTTCCAGCGCAGGGTGCGGCGATACGCGCGCCCACATCACCTCGCCCGATAGACAAACATCGTCCAACATCTCCGGTTGGTATCCCGCGATCCTCGACGCCAGCAACTGCGTCTCCCAAGCCGAGGCCGGCGCTTCATAACCCTGCAACTGCCGGATCACCTCCAGCAGTCCATCGGCCCCGTGCAGTTGCGTCCCGCTAAACAGGTGTTGCCACCGAAACAGAAAAGCGTGGAATTGGTGCGCCGTAACTGGCTCGATCTCCTGCCGCAAACGCCCCAGCGTCAGACGGTGAATGCGCGCCAGTATGTGCCGGTTGCACCACTCCACAACTCCCTCCGGCAACCCGCTCCGGAAACGCCCGCGCAAAACCTGGCCCTCGCCTTCGAGCTGCGCAAGCGCAATCGACGTTTCTTCCACCGTCAACGCCAGCCGTTCGGCAAACTGCGCCGCCGTCGCCGGACCGCTCGCCTCCATCCACCCGCGCAGAATCGCGAGCGCGTCGTGCACCAGCTCCCTCCGCTCCGTCGCCGCCCAGAACGCCTTCCCGTTCTTCACCACCACCGCTGCCCGGCCCGCGTCCGAAAGTTCCTCGAAGAGCGCACCCCATTCCTCAACCGGCGGCAGCGTGATCAACCCGAGCAGCGCGTCGTGCAACTCGTCCGCATCACGCACATCCGGCCAGCTCTTGCCGGTCACTTGCTCGATCGCCGCCGCATCCAGCAGACCCGCGCCGTCCGGCATATCCGCCCGCGTCGTACCGCGCAATTGCACGGCGCGCGTCCGCCGCTCCTCGAGCGGTGCATCGTCCAAAAACGCGTACGGGTTCGCGTTCAAAATCTCGTGGCTCAGCACCGATGGCTGCGGCGTATCGATCGCCCGCGTGCCGATCGCGCCCGATTCAATCCCGCGCAGCACGCGCCGCAATCCCTCCAGGTCCATCGCTTCATACAGGCAATTGCGGATCGTCTCGCGCACCAACGGATGATCGGGGATCACCGGCGGCCCGGTAAGATTCTCGGCGCACGCCACCTGATCGGGGAACACCGCCGCCAGCAGATCGTCCGAACGCATGCGCTGCAATGGCGCCGGCACTTTCCGTCCGCCGCTGAACCGCAGGATGGCCAGCGCCCGGCTCGCATTCCAACGCCAGCGCGTCTTGAACATCGGCGCATCCAGCAGCGCCTGCGTCAGAACGTCCTCCACCGTGTCCGCTTTGACGAACTCGAACACCGCCTCGAGCGGAAACGCATGACGGTCGGTCAACGAAATCACGATGCCGTTGTCCGTCGCCGCGGCCTGCAGTTCGAAATTGAACGTGCGGCAGAATCGTTTGCGCAATGCCAGACCCCATGCCCGATTCACGCGCGATCCGAACGGCGCGTGCAGCACGAGTTGCATCCCGCCCGATTCGTCAAAGAATCGCTCGGCGATCACCAGTTCGCACGAAGGCATCGCGCCTAACGTCGACACTCCCGACGCCAGGTACGCTACCGCCTGAGCCGCTCCGCCTTCACACACTCCGCACCCGGCCAGCAACTCGCGCGCGCGGTCCGCATCACCAGCCACCAATTCACGTACCCTCGATACCGCAGCCGACAACTCAGGCGATCGTCCGGGCGCTTCTCCCAGCCAGAACGGAATCGACGGCGCGGCGCCTGCTGCATCCTCCACGCGCACGCGTCCCGTCTCAACATGCCGGATGCGCCACGAATGCGTGCCGAGCAGGAATACGTCGCCGGCGAGGCTCTCCACCGCGAAGTCTTCATCCAGCGTGCCGACGCTTTTTCCGTCCGGCTCGGCGATCACCGCGTACGCCGCGTTATCCGGAATCGCGCCGCCCGACGTGATGGCTGCGAGCCGTGCCCCACGCCGCCCGCGTACGCGCCGATTCACCTGGTCGCGATGCAGCATCGCCCCGCTGCGCCCGCGCGCCGTCGCAATCCCTTCCGACATCATGCTGACGACCTCGTCGAATTCCTCGCGCTCCAGATTGCGGTACGGATACGTGCCGCGAACCATTGCGTAGAGGTCGTCTTCGTTCCATGGCTCGGCCGCGCATTCGGCAACCAATTGCTGCGCCAGGATGTCGAGTGCGTTCTCGGGTATGTGCGTTCGCTCGAGTTCATCGCCGCGAATCGCGTGGATCAGCGCGGCACATTCCAGCAGCTCATCCCGAGTCGTCGGAAACAGAATCCCGCGCGGCTCCGCGCCGATCCAGTGTCCTGACCGGCCCACCCGTTGCAGCGCCGTCGCAATCGCGCGCGGCGTGCCGATCTGAATCACCAGGTCCACCGTGCCGATATCGATGCCCAATTCGAGCGAGGCCGTCGCCACCACCGCCCGCAGTTCTCCGGCTTTCAACCGGCTCTCCGCATCGTGCCGCATTGCTCGCGATAGGCTGCCGTGATGCGGCAACACCGAGCCCGGCCCCAAGCTCTCGGTCAACGCATGCGCGATGCGCTCGCTGAGCCGCCGCGTATTCACGAAAATCAGAGTCGTCCGGTTCGCCAGCGCATGCCGCGCCAGACGGCCGTAGATCTCGGCCCACATCTCGTTCGTCGCTACCGCGCCCAGTTCGTCGTTCGGAACCTCCACGGTCATCTGCATTGCGCGGCGATGTCCTGCGTCGACGATGCGCGCCTCGGTTGACAAAAAGCGCGCCATCTGTTCGATAGGACGCACCGTCGCGGACAGTCCGATGCGCTGCGGCTTACGGCCATTCGCTGCGGTCAACGCATCCAGCCGCGCGAGTGTCAGCGCCAGATGCGAGCCACGCTTGTCCCCGGCGATCGCGTGTATCTCATCGGCGATCACCGTATGCGTGCCGCGCAGCATCTCGCGCGAGCGGCCCGCCGTCATCAAAATGAACAGCGATTCGGGCGTGGTCACCAGAACATGCGGCGGCTCCTTCAACATCCGCTGGCGTTCCGCCGCCGGAGTGTCGCCCGTCCGCACCGCCGTTCGAATCGGCATCAGCGGCACGCCGCGCCGCGCGGCCAACTCCGCAATTTCGGCCAGCGGAATCTCCAGATTGCGCCGCACATCGTTGGACAGCGCCTTCAGCGGCGACACGTATACCGCGTACGTCGCGTTCTCCAAGCATCCGGCCCGCGCCGCGCGCACCAGTTGATCGAGGCAGATCAGAAACGCAGCCAGCGTCTTTCCCGATCCCGTCGGAGCGCTGATCAGCGTATCCGCGCCGCTCGCGATTTCACGCCACCCGCGCACCTGCGGCTCCGTCGCGCGCTCAAAACGCGAGGCGAACCATTCGGCCACCAGAGGGTCGAAAGTCGATAGCATGCCCTCCCATTATCGGCGGGCGGTTCGCCCATCGCCTGCGGGACCACTACAAGTTCGAACAGTTGCATCCTTGGCAGCGGCGGTCGTCAATGGCGGCTTCCGAGCCACGCGCGTAAGCAAGTGATCTCTTGCGCTCAGAATCCGCCGTGCAGCGTCCTGGGCAGCAGATGGCGCTCCAAAAAGCGCAAAATCGATCAAGTAAATCTTCTCGCCCGCGCCCTATACTCGCCTTGGAGGTGAAACAGGATGGTCTGCAAACAGGCCGCGCCGCTTCAATGAAACCGTCCACCGGACAGGACTATTACGAGCGCATTGTACGAACGCTCTTATACATCCAGCCGCGTCTGGCGTCTGTCCCTACTCGCAGGTCGGTGCGGCGTGGGGCCGGCATGCATGGCCTGATGGGCTCAAAGACACGGATGATCGGAATCGTCCACGACGACCACGGCATGACGCCTGGCGACAGGATCCGTTTCGACGCGGCCGCGAAGAAAGATCTGCTGACACGAATCTGCGTCCCCTTGAGCGATTAGCCCGGACGCATTCCGGCCACTACACTAGCAGTAGATGCGATTTCTGCTCATCGCGGCCCTCTGCTTCACCGCTGCGTGTTCCAAATCCTCCTCCTCCGATCCGGTGCGCGACTTTTCGTCCCGGCAGATCACCATGCCGAATGGCGCGACGATTCTGGTCGAGGTCATGACGGATCCGGTTGACATCACGCGCGGCATGATGTTCCGCGATTCGCTCGCGCCAGATCGCGGCATGCTGTTCATCTTCGGAACGCCCGGCCAGTACTCGTTCTGGATGTACCAGGTGAAGATTCCGCTCGACATCGTCTGGATGGATCAGAACCGGCGCGTGACGGAGATCTCGGCGAACACGCCGCCCTGTCCTTCAAAATCGGCTCGCGAGTGTACGTACTCCGGCGGGCATGAAACGTCGATCTTTATTTTGGAACTGGGCGGCGGGCAAGCCGAAAAATACGGCATCCGCACCGGATCGGTCATCGAATTCTAAAGGCAAACATGGATCAGCTTCAACTTCGATCGTTGCTCGAACAGGTGCGGGAAGGCGCCGTAGATGTGGATGGCGCGCTCGAACGGCTGCGCCACATGCCCTTTGAAGATCTCGGTTTCGCCAAGCTCGATCATCATCGCGCGATACGCCACGGCATGCCCGAAGTGGTTTTCGGTAAGGGCAAGACCTCGGACCAGATAGAACAAATTGCGCTCCATTTGTTGGAACGGGCCAGCAACGTTCTGGTGACGCGCGCAACGGCGGAAGCTGCCGGTCTGATCAGGGCTGTGCATGCGGATGCCGAATTCTTTCCGCTTTCGGGCGCCATTCGCGTTTGGCGCGATCGCACCGTGCACGGAAAAGGAACGCTTGCGGTGGTGTGCGCGGGCACCAGCGATATTCCGGTCGCCGAAGAGGCGCGAGTCACCGCTGAGGTGATGGGCAACCAGGTCGACGTCATCCACGACATCGGCGTCGCCGGCATTCATCGTCTGATGTCCAATCGCGAGCGGCTGACGCAGGCGCGCGTGATCGTCGTGTGCGCGGGTATGGAAGGTGCGCTGCCGAGCGCTGTGGGCGGCCTGGTGTCGGGTCCCGTGATCGCAGTCCCCACCAGCGTTGGCTACGGCGCAAGCTTCCACGGGCTGGCTGCGTTGCTCGGAATGTTGAACAGTTGCGCCAGTAACGTGACGGTCGTCAACATCGACAACGGCTTCGGCGGCGGCTACGTCGCGAGTCTGATCAACCGGCTGTGACTTGCTGGCCGTGCAGCCGCAGCCGGTAAAACAGCGCGCCGGTGCCCACCGTTATCGCTGCCGCAAGTGAAATCCAGGGGCGGCGCGTGATGCCCTGGTAAGTCATCCACAGCCCGATCGCGACAAAGGCGGCGGGAAACACGGGATATAGGAAACTCACGACGCCCAACTTCTGCCACCCTGGCCTGCGACGGAAAATGAACAGCGACGCCACCGACATCACTGCGAAGAAATTCAGCAGAATGCCGATGTAGGCGATCAGGTCGTAGAACGGCGTCAGCGCCATGAACATCGAACAGACTCCCTGCGCCGTGATGGCCACCACCGGTGTATGCCACCGCGGATGAACGCGTCCGGCCGCTTCCGCAAACGCCTTGTTCTTGGCCATCGCATAGTACACGCGCGGCCCAATGGTCACCATCGCGTTCACTGTCGCGAGCAGTGACACAGCCATCAGCGCGCTGAACAGCCCGGCCACTTCGGGCCCGAACAATCGGGAAGCGGCCAGCGATCCCACCGCAACCACGCCCTTCATCTGCTCGAGCGGCACGCCATAAATGAATACAACGTTCAGCCCGAGAAAGAGAACCGCAACCAGCGTCGTTCCCACCGCAAGCGCGATGGGCAAGGTTTTTGCAGGCTGTTTCAACTCTTCCGCAACGTAGGTGGCCGCGTTCCAGCCGCTATAGGCCACGTAGATCCAAAACAGGCTCACCGCGAATTGTTGCGGGAGCGGAGTGCCGGTCCAGCGCGTAGCGGGCATCGAAAAGTTGTGCCAGTTCCCGCTGCCCGCGGTAAGCCCCAGCACGATAAAGCCCGCAATCACCGTCACCTTGATGCCCGTCAACAGGTTCTGCACGCGCGCGACGCGCTGCACGCCGAAGAAGTTCAAAACCGTGAATACCGCGATCAGTACGCACGCAACCACCTGTGCTCCGCCAATTCGAAAGGCGAGTTGGCCCGAGCCGATCGTGAACTGCGCGTTGGCCTGCTTCACACCCGGAAAGAAGTAACCGAGGTAATCGGAGAATGCGAGCGCCGCGGCGGCGATCGGGGCGGAGAACCCTGCGAAGAACGAAACCCAGCCGGTCATGAATCCCCACGTCGGGCCGTAGGCACGGGTCAGGTAAACATACTCGCCACCCGAGCTCGGGAAATTGACGCCCAATTCCGAATAGCAGAACGCGCCGAATAAGGCTGCGATGGCGCCCACCACCCAGATAAGCAACACCAGGCTCGGCGCACCCAGGTCACCCGCGAGAAAACCCGTTGAAGTGAAGATGCCGGTGCCGACCATGTTCGACACCACCAGCGCGGTCGCGCTCACCACGCCGAGTTGCCGCAGCAAAGCGGGTTTGTCGCCCGTTGCTCCGGCTGTCGAATAGCGATGCTGACCAAGAGCCGGCATGCGTCAGGATTGGAGGCCGGCTGCCTCCGCGATCCCGAAACCGGAGCGCGACAACGAGCTTCCGCCATCGCAGACGAACACGCCTCCCGTGATGAAGCTCGCGGCGTCCGACGCCAGGAATACGGCCAGATCCGCGAGTTCGTCTTTGGTGCCGTAACGGCGCAGCGGAACGCTCGCGAGCACTGCCTGACGCGCCTGCTCGGTGGGTGCCAGACGCCGCATGCCTTCGGTGTCATCGGTCGGACCGGGAGTCAGGCAGTTCGCGCGAATGCCCTCGGGTCCCCATTCGAGTGCCAGCACTTTCATGAGAATGTCGACACCCGCCTTGCCCGCGCAAACGTGCGCCTGGAATGCGATCGGTTGAAATGCGTGCGCTGCGGAGATGCTCAGCACCGATGCTCCCGGCTTGCGCAAAAACTGATACGCCGCGCGGCACGTGTTGAAGGTCCCGTTCAGGTCGATGTCGATGACCGTTTTAAAGCCTTTCGCAGACATGCCGGTCACCGGCGCCGGAAAGTTGCCCGCCGCTCCGCACAACACGACGTCGATGGGTCCCCACAACTCGTGCGTCTTGCTGAGCGCGGCCTCGATCGCTTCGTATTCGCGTACATCGGCCGCGAACGTTTCCGCCGTGCCGCCCGCCGAACGAATGCGGGACGCGGTCTCATCCAGCTTCTCCTGCTTGCGGCCGTTCAGCATCACACGCGCGCCATACTGTGCGTAGCGCTCGGCAATGCGTTGCCCGATGCCGCTGCCGCCGCCGGTTACAAAGGCGTTCTTACCGGCCAGCACATCCGGTTGAAAGATGGACATCCCTAGGCCCCATGGCACTTTTTATGTTTCTTGCCGCTACCGCAGGGACACAGGTCGTTACGGCCCACTGTGGCCAACGCGGCGGCCGTGGGTTGCATGGCGGGCGCTGTTTCGGACTCCTCGCCCCATCCCTCGCTCTCATGCTCCTCCGAGAAGACGGGTTCCAGCCGGTGCATCACCAGCCGTTGGTCCAGAGCGATTTTCACCAGCTCAGTCTCACCTTGCGACAACCCGCCAGCCACCTTGTCGACCTTCCGTAGCAGGCCCCGCACACGGCCGCGCGCAATTTCGCCAGGTACGCACAAGGCGTAGGCGAACAGCGCGTCCTGGCGAAGGTCGTCTTCGTCGAACAGGCTGGCCAGCTTCGACGCTTCTGCTGAAAGGCCCATGTAGCCCGTTCCCCAAACCGCTTGCCGCTTTACTTCCAGATCGGCGTCGTCCAGGTGTTTGGGAAAATAGGTTGCAAACTGCCGGTCGAAGGAGCGCCACATGGCCTCCATCGCTTTCGCGCGCGTCTTCGGTTCCGCGTAGAACTCGCGCATCCTGCGAGCGACTTCGGGCTCATCGGCGGAGTTGCACAAGCCGACCAGCGCGCCGCAGCGCTCGACGAGATCGAGCGACTCATCCGCCGAAACGCGCTTCATCGCGGCCCGGATCTGTTCTTCGTCGGCGTCGGCCAGCGCTTCCCAGCAACAGGCGCGGACGTGGGCCACCGGATCGTTCTTGGCGTGTTCGAACAGGCGCGTGCGGGCTGGTGCGTCCACTTCGCGGTTCCGGAAACTCTCCGCAGCGCTCGCCCGGTTGGCCGCGGACTCGCTTTCCAGCATCTCCAGCACTTCCGCCGACGTCAGAACCTCGAACGGCGGCGGCGCCTCATCGGGGTACAGCGCCCAAATGTCGAATGGCTCCGGCTCAAGC
The DNA here is from genome assembly GCA_038322705.1 of Bryobacterales bacterium. Taxonomy (GTDB): domain Bacteria; phylum Acidobacteriota; class Terriglobia; order Bryobacterales; family Bryobacteraceae; genus TMP-7. The sequence continues at coordinate 11,680 of JBBQGC010000069.1, forward strand.
GAGGCCTCGGGCTTGCTCTCCTGGGGTGAATCGATCTGTTCCAGCGCAAATTCGAACTCGCGGCGCAATTCTGCGTCGTCGGGCGGGATTTCGGCCAGCATCTTTTGTAATGCGGGCTTGGCTGCGGGATCGCCGTACAGGCCCAGGCAAAACGCGCCATCCGCGGCGTCGTATTCCAACCGCTCCAGCAGCAGATCCAGCACGCGGGAATCGCGCACCTTGAGATTGGCCAGCAGGAACGCAACGTCCGCCGTCTGGTCTTCCTCCAACTTGCGGTGCAACTCCAGCAGCGGTTCGACCGCCTTCTGTCCGAACGGCAGGATGCCCTCCACCAGATCGTCCGGCACGTCTTCCGGTGCGCGGCGGATACACGCCACGTAGAACGGCAAAGCCTGCTCGGGCCGCAGGTAGCGGAACATGGCGATGAGATCTTCTTCGAGGTCGACGCGGTCGTCCTCGTGCTCTTCCAGTCCGAAGCGGAGCAGATCGGGAACGGCGGCCTGACCGCGGTCGAGAATGGCGCGAATGAATCTCTGATCGATGCCGGCATAGCCCCGCGCGGCGGCTTGCAGCAGATCGTACACCGGGATCACCGATAGAGACGCTGGATCGGGAAACGTTGTCCTGAGTTCACTCACCACATCGAATGGTAACACCCGTGATCGGGGAGTGCGTATCAACATAACGCCCCGGCGCGTCATACCTATGAGTGGCGCGAATCGTAATTCTTATCTGTTTGGCAGCCGTTGGCGCGGTCGGCCAGCGGCCGCCGGTGATCCTGGTGGACGGCTACCATCTGCTGTGCGACAGCGGGAACCGGACCTCTTTACACGACTTCGGCGAGTTGCAGGCGCGGCTCGAGGCACAGGGAGTTCCAGTAACCTTCTTCGGCACGTGCGCGTTCGCCGGAAAGCCGTCCATTGAGGACTTGGCCGCCGCGCTCGGAGCGGCGATCCGCAACGTCAACGCCCCGCAGGTGGACGTCGTGTCGCACAGCATGGGCGGGCTCATCGTGCGGTCATATCTCGCGGGGAAGCAGACTGCGGCCGGTGTGTTCGCGCCTCCCGCTGACCCCAAGGTGCGCAAGTGGATCTCCATCGCGACGCCCAATTTCGGCGCCCTTCTGCCCTCTCCCATCGCCGGTTTCCTGCCCGACGCACAATCGCGCGAACTGGCGCCAGCGAGCCAGTTCCTGTTCGATCTGGCGACGTGGAATCAGAACCACGACGACCTGCGCGGCGTCGATGCCCTCGCGATCATCGGCAATGCCGGCGGTTTCGGCCCGTTCGAAGGCGCAAGCGACGGGACCGTTTCGGTGACCTCGGCGTCGCTATCCTTCGCTGAGCCGGATGGGCGCACTCGTGTCCTGCCGTACTGCCATGGCGCGGGAGACCTGACCTCCATCCTCGGTTTAGGATGCGATGCGCCGCCTCTCGCCAGGATTCAAGGCGATAACCCGCTGTCCTGGCAGATTGTCGATAGCTTCCTTTCCGGCTCCGATGCCTGGAAGACAGTTGGGCGTTCGCCTTCGCAGGATAAGTATCTTTCGAAGTACGGCGGCATACTCACACAGCCGCGCGACAACCAGGATCAACCGAACGGCTCCATCCGCGATCAGAACTTCGTCACCGATCCACCTTTGCGAGGAGGCTACGTTGCCGTGGTGGACAAAGGCGGCCCGCAGATTGCTCTCGTTGCGCCCTCCGCCGCGCGCCTTCCGTTCCTTAGCCTTGCGCCCGGCATGCTGGTGTCGATCTACGGAACGAATTTGGCGGGATCGTCAATTATGGTTGGTGGCCAGGCGCTGGCGATCAACTACTCGAGCGATCGACAGATCAATGCCCTGCTGCCGGCCAATGTGTCGGGGTTGGTGAAGTTGACTGTCAGCAACAGCCAGGGCAGGCAAACAGTCAATGTCTTGATCGAGCGCTCGGCGCCCGCCGTGTTCACCTTCGATGGCTCGGGAACGGGAACTGCAGCGGCGATCCGGACGGGCAACTACGTTTCGCTGTACTTGACCGGATTGGGCGGTGCGGTTCCTGGTGTTACTTTGAACGGCGTGTCCGCGCCCGTAACTTATGCGGGTCCAGCGCCGGGCTTCCCGGGGTTGGATCAGGTGAACGTGTTATTGCCCGCCGCGAATGCATCCGGCACCGTGGTTGTATACGTGGGGAACCGCGCCAGCAACGCCGTGCGCCTGCCCATGTAAACAGGGCGTGGTAACCTGCGTTTGAAGAGGAGATCAAGATATGAAAGCTCTGGCCTATGCCGGAATCGGTGTGCTTGCAGCGTCTGCGCTGCTGGCCCAGTCCGGCAATCGTAAGGTGACGGAAAACGAAAAGAGCCCTTCCGCTGATACCAGCATCACGCTCGGGGGCAGCAAGATCACGGTGGAATACAATGCGCCATCTGCACGCGGGCGCAAGGTGGAAGGCACGCTGGTTCCGTACGGTAAAGTCTGGCGTCTGGGCGCCGATAATGCAACGACGTTGACCAACGACGCCGACATCATGATCGGCGATTTGAAGGTGCCCAAGGGCGCGCACACGCTGTACATTATGGCGAGCGAGAGCGGCTGGAAGCTGGTGGTGAACAATCAAACGGGGCAGTGGGGAACGGTATACAAACAGGATCAGGACCTGGGCCGCGTCGACATGACCACGTCCAAGGGACCGATCACCGAGAAGTTGAAGATCACCTTGCACGGCTCCGGTAAGTCGGGCTCCCTCGACATCGACTTCGGCAATACCCACGCTACCGTACCGATCAAACTTGCATGAGGCCGTTTCTAATCGCATTGCTGGCCGCGGGCGTCGCGCTGACGCCCGCTTTGTCTCAGAAGCCGGGTCTTGCGGGCCGGTGGGATCTGACCGTGAAGACGCTGTCGGATACGTACCCGTCGTGGCTCGAATACATCGACAAAGGCGGCACGCCGGAGATTCGCATCGTCGGCCGCGTGGCGAGCGTTCATCCCGCCAAGGACGTGAAGGTGCAAGGCGGGCGAGTCACGTTCAATACGTCGGAGTGGTTTGGCCAACCGACGGATGTGAGTTGGGAGATCGCCGGCGGGGCGGGGCACTTGACGGGCACACAGAAGCGTCCCGACGGCACGGTGGGCAAGATCGCCGGCGTTCCGCAGCCCGCTTTGAACCGCAAAGCTCCCGCGCAATGGACCACGCCCGAGCCCCTGTTCAACGGCAAGGACCTTACCGGTTGGGAGCCCGACAACCCGGCCGAAAATCACTGGAAGGCGATTCACGGCGAACTCGTCAATGAGAAGGCCGGCGCCAACATCCGGTGCACGCGCAAGCTGCAGGATTTCAAGCTGCACATCGAATACAACTGCCCGCAAGACGGCAACAGCGGCGTCTACCTGCGCGGCCGCTACGAGATTCAGGTGGCCTATGAAAAGCCCGGAGTCAACGACAAGTTCCACGACATGGGCTCGATCTACGGTTTCCTCGCTCCGTCAGCCGACGTTTCGCCGCGCCCCGGCCAGTGGGAGACCTACGACGTCACGTTAGTGGGCCGGATGGTCACCGTCATCCGGGATGGCGTGAAGACGATCGACAATCTCGAGATCCCGGGCATCACCGGCGGCGCTCTGGACAGTCATGAAGCCGAGCCCGGTCTTCTGTACATCCAGGGCGATCACACCGGCGGGATGAAGTACCGCAACATTACGATATCCGTGCCGCGGTAGTTTGCCTCCGTAGACATGACACGTCGAAACCTGCTTGCCTCGTGCGTCGCCGCCCCGTTTGCGATTCGGATTGCAAGCGCGGCCAAGACCACCGACGTACGAATTGAGGACGTCAGCTACACATATCAGGACTACATCTACCGCGTGCCGATCAAATTCGGCGGCTCTGTGCTGGACCGCGCCACGATCATCAACGTCAACGCCACAGTGCGCACCGGCGCCGGCAAGCTGGTCAAGGGATCCGGTTCCATGCCGATGGGGAACGTTTGGTCGTTTCCATCGCATTCGATGAGCTACGATCAAACGCTCGGCCTGATGAAGGACCTGGCATCACGCATCTCCAAGATCACGGCAGGTTACAAAGACCCCGGTCATCCGGTTGACCTCAATTGCGCGCTCGAACCTGCGTACATTCAAGCTGCCTCCGGCCTCGAACGCGAACGCAATCTCCAGGAGTCGATCCCAAAGCTGTTCACGATCGTAACCGCGAGCGCGTTCGATGCGGCAATCCACGACGCCTACGGGAAGGCTCACGGACTGAACTGCTATCGCACCTATGGTCCGGAGTTCATGAGACACGATCTGTCCCACTATCTTGGAGCGGCGTACAAGGGCGAATACTTGAGCCAGTACGTACTGCAAGACCCGAAGCCGCGCATGCCCATGTATCACCTGGTGGGCGCGGTGGACCCGATTACCGAGGGCGACATCAAGAAGCGTGTGAACGATGGCCTGCCGGAAACGTTACCGGAGTGGATCAACTATAACGGACTGACTCATCTCAAGATCAAGTTGAACGGGAATCAACTCGACTGGGACATTGACCGCGTCCTCACCGTTCATCGGGTCGCGACGGACGTACAGCAGAAGCGGCACGTCGACAACGGGGTCTACTCGCTCGACTTCAACGAGAAGTGTCCGAATGTCGACTACCTGGTGGACTTCCTGCGCAAGGTGAAGGAGAAGTCCGCCGACGGCTACCGCAGGATCCAATACGTCGAGCAGCCTACGTCGCGCGATCTGAAAGCGCATCGCGACCAGGATATGCACCGCGCCTCAGCACTGAAGCCGGTCGTGATCGATGAGGCGCTCACCGATATCGAAGCGCTGCTGCTGTCGCGCGAGATGGGCTACACCGGAGCGGCACTGAAGGCGTGCAAACAGCAGAGCCAGGCGATGCTGATGGCGGCCTGTGGTCAGAAGAACAAGATGTTCCTCTGCGTCCAGGACCTGACGTGTCCCGGCGAATCGCTGATTCAATCGGCTTGCATTTCAGCGCGAATCCCCGGAGTTGCGGCAATCGAAGCGAACTCGAGGCAGTATATGCCGGCAGCGAACAAAGGCTGGGAGAAGAGATTCCCCGGCATCTTCCACGTTACGGACGGAACCAAGGATACTAGTGTCCTGACGGGTCCAGGTCTTGGCGCGGTGTAGCGCGCGGCCACTCGGGAAAGTCGAACTTGAATCCAGCTTCGAGCCGATCGTCGCCGTGCTCGCGTTCATCCACAACCGCGGAGGATGCTGACACGCCGCGATCGCAGCTCCGAGCAGTTGGGTAGTGACCACCCGCGACTCTTTGATCTCGCGCCTGTTGGCCCGCGTATACCGGCAGTTCACGTTGCGGCCCGCGAGGTTGATCACGATGTCGTGACCCTGCTCGTGGAAGTGGCGCGCCAGAATGCGGCCCACCTGGCCCGCGCCACCCGGGATGACGATCTTCAGCAACTACCGGCCAACGGTTTGGACCAGGCGATCCCGCTGAGGTTCATCTTCTGCCGTTGGCTCGAACCGCACGGAGACGAGTTTGGAGACACCAGGCTCCTGCATCGTGACACCGTAGAGAGCCTGCGCGGCTTCCATGGTGCGCTTGGCGTGTGTGATGACGACGAACTGAGTCTGCTTCGCCATCTCCGTGATCAAGCGGGTGAGCCGCATGATGTTCGGCTCATCGAGCGGCGCGTCCACCTCGTCGAGCACGCAGAACGGGCTGGGTTGATAGCGGAAGATCGCCATCAGCAATGCCATGGCGGTGAGCGACTTCTCGCCGCCCGATAGCAGCAACACGCTCTGCAACTTCTTGCCGGGAGGCGAGGCCACGATGTCGATACCGGACTCGGCCAAGTTGGCTTCATCGGTCAAGCGCATCTCGGCGCTGCCGCCGCCGAACAGCGTGGTGAACATCTCGCGGAAGTTGGCGTTGATCGCTTCGAAGGCTTCGCCGAAACGCTTGCGGGATTCCGCATCGAGGTCGTGAATGGCCTTCTCGGTATCGCGGATGGAATCGATCAGGTCCTGCCGCTGAGCATTGAGGAAGTCGAAGCGCTGCTGGGCTGCCTGATGCTCCTGCAAGGCGTCGATGTTCACGGGGCCGAGCGCGTCGATACGGCTCTTCACCTCTTGATATTTCACTTCGGCTTCGGCGAGGGCGTCGTCATCGAGCACGGTCTCTTCACCCTTGGCGAGTTCTTCGAGCGGCGTGCTCAGCTCCTTGCGGCTGGTCTCGTCGAGATACTTCAACTCGGCCTGCTTCCGGACCAGTTCCACCTCGTACTGGGAACGGCGCTCCTGCCACATTTGAGATTCGGAGCGAAGGGTTTTGAGTCCCTCGTCGGAGGCGGCGAGCGCAGCGCGGAGGCCGGTTTCCTGAGCCGCGAGCCGTTCAACCACCTGCGCGAGTTCCGCGATTTGGGCGGCCAGAACTTGAGCGCGGGAGTCGAGCTCGACGTTGTCGGTGGTGAGGCGCTGGCGATCGTCGGCGAGACGCTCGAGGGTGGCCGAGAGCTGCTGCTGTCTCAAGGACAACTCACGCACCTGGTTTTCGAGGCGAGACCGCGACGACTGGTCGGCGCGGCGGCGCTCCTCAAATCCGGCGAGGTCGGCGCGCAGGGTGCCGTGCTCTTCGGCCACTTGCGCGGCGTCCATCTGGAGTTCGCTCAACTGGGCGCGGGACGCTTCGAGGGCGTGCTCTTCCAGGGCGCGGCGCTCATCCTTAGAGGCGATGTTCTGAAGATTGCTCTGCTTCTGTTCGGCCGAGCGGGCGGCCTCCTTGCCCAGGCGATCGAGTTCGAGACGGGCGACGGAGAGGCGCGAACCGGCGCGGTTGTACTCCTCGTTCAACTTGCGCAGCTCGTGGTCGAGCGCCAGCGCGTCCTTTTCCTGGGCTTGTTGAGCGCCGCGCAAGCGTTCCAGCTCTTCCGTCAAGAGCGCGATGCGCTCCTCAAGACCTTCGAGCAGCGAAGTGGTCGCATCCATCTCGCGCTGACGGGCTTGCACCTGCGTGGTGACTTCGCGCAACTCGCGCTTGAGTGCGAGCGGACCGCTAGCGAGCTTCTTGCCGCCGCTGACCGCCTGACCTTGATAGCTGACCCCGTCGGGCGCAAGGAAAATGCACTCGGGGTTCCGGACGGCGAGCGATTGGGCGGCTCCGCGGTTATCGGCGAGATAGCACTTATCGAGGCGCGGCAGAAGCGCCGCGGGCGCGTTGGTCAGGCCGTTAGTGAAACGAAGTATTTCACGCAGGGGCGCCACGATTCCGTCGCCCGACAGCGAGGCGGAAGCTGCTGCAGCGGGCGCAGCCTCGGGTTCGACGAGGAAGGTCGCGCGGCCATCGACGTCGCTGCGCATCAAGTCGATGCCTTCTTCGGCACGCGCCCAGCTTTCGACGACGACGAATTCGAGTTCCTCGTGCAGGAAGTCTTCGGCCGCCTTTTCGAAGCGGGAGTCGACGACTTCGACGAAATCCGCCAGCACACCGGCGGGCTTGAAGCCGCTGGCCTGTCCGCGTTCGATGGCCTTGAACAGGCGCTTCACGGATTCGGTGGTGTAGGAGCGGTGGGAGATGATGTCGTTCAGCGAATCGCGGCGCGCCTTCTGTTTAGCGAGCTCGGCGCGAAGGTGCTCCAGACGGCGGCGCGCCTCAGCCAGACGGCCTTTCTCGACCGAGAGCTCCTCCTCGATGCCGCGCTTCCGGCCGGCGATGGATTCGAGCTCCATCTGGCGCGCGGCCATGCGGGAGGAGAGATCGGCTTTGGCTTTTTCCAAGCGGGCACGGTCGGCTTCAGCGCCCTCGGCCTCTTTCTCCGAGCGGGTCCGGTCGCGTTGAATGGCGGCGAGATACTCGTCGATTTGGGCGAGCTGATTCTTGAGCGACGAGGTCTCGCCCAACAGGCGCAGCACCTGCTGGCGCGCGGTTTCCATGGCGCGCTCGCGGTCACGAAGTCCGTTCTGAATGCGATCGCGCTCAGCGGCTTTGGCGGTGAGGCTGACGCGAACGGATTCGGTCTGCTGGTCGAGCTCGGCAAGAGCCGCGACATGGACATCGAGTTCGGCGCGGCTCTGCTCGATGCGGCACGCGATGTCGGCCGTTTCGGCTTCGCCCTGATTCAGCCGCTGCTCGATGCCGGTGATCTGCCTGGACTGGGATTCGAGACGCCCGCGGGTGCGCTCGGCTTCGACCTGCTGCTCGGAGAGGCGGGCGCGGTTGGCGGTCAACTCGCCTTCGGTCTTATAGGACTCTTCGAGCAGCCGCGTCTGTTCAGCGTCCTTGGCGGCGACCTGACCCGAGTAGTTCTGATATTCGTGGGTGGCCTGGTTGAGATCGAGGGCGAGGCGGGCGGCTTCGCGTTCGAGCATGCGATAGCGGCCCGTGAGCGCGACTTTAAGGTAAGCCACCATGCCGGTGCGGAGCTCTTCGTAGCGCCTGGCTTTGGCGGCCTGGCGTTTGAGCGTGTTGCACTGGCGGCCGACCTCCTCGAGGATGTCAAACACGCGGGCCAGATTCTGTTTTGCGCCTTCGAGCTTGGCTTCGGCCAGGCGCTTCTTGGTTTTGAAGCGCGTGATGCCGGCGGCTTCCTCGATCACGGCGCGGCGGTCGGCCGGCTTGTTGCTCAGGATCTGCCCGATGCGCCCCTGTTCGATGATGGCGTAGCTTTCGGGGCCGAGACCGGTGCCCATGAAAATGTCCTGAATGTCGCGCAGGCGGGCAGGGCGGCCGTTGATCAGATACTCGCTCTCGCCGGAGCGGAACAGACGCCGGGTGATGGTGACTTCACCGTTGTGCGCGTGGGCGGCGGTGAGAGCGGTACCGTTCACCTTTGCCGCAACGTGACCATTGGTCCCGCTGGCGCCATTGCCGTTGACGACGCCATCGGCGTGAACGATTTCGAGGGGCGCTTCGCCGTGCTGGACGGGATCGACCAGCGTCATCGTGACGGACGCTACACCCAGCGGTTTGCGCTCGCGAGTGCCGGAGAAGATGACATCTTCCATGCGTGCGCCGCGCAGGCTTTTGGCGGACTGTTCCCCGAGGACCCAACTGATGGCGTCGCTCAAGTTACTTTTGCCGCAACCGTTCGGTCCGACGATCGCTGCGATTCCGTTACCGTTGAACCGCATTTCCGTGCGGTCGAAGAATGACTTGAATCCTTGAATCTCGACGCGCCTAAGTTTCAGCAATGTAGTCGAGCCCCTTCCTTTGGTTCACTCGGGGGGTGAGATTCCATAGTAAACGTGACGGAGCCCGTTGTAAAGCGGGTAGCACACGAAATCTTGGGGTCCTGCTGGAGGGGTGTCTATATATTGCGGTCACTGGATCTGACCGGCGAGCGTACGAGCTTGCACGTCGGCCTCCTTTTGGGGCAGGCCGGCGACGCCCGCGATCCACTTTCCCTTGGGGAACACGAACACGGGCCGACCGGCGTCGGTGCCGGAGTAGCCGCCGAAAGAGGGAACTAGCTTTGCGCCGCCAAGCGCTTTTTTCCAATCGAGAAGCAGTATGGCGGCGTCCTCGGGCGACGGCAACCGGGCGAGGAACATCTCGTATTCGGTCTTCCCTTTTTTGTAGCGGGCCAGCGTTCCACCCGGCATGAACGGTTTACCCATAAGCTGCTTCTGAACGACCTCAGTGCCGAGCAGATTCGTTTTCGGAAAGTGGCGGTACTCGTCGAAGATTTTGGGCGGGGGCGCTTCGGCCTTGGCGGGTGGAGCGCTTTTGGGTTCCGATGCGCATCCGCCAAGCAGCAGGAGTGGAAGCAGTGCGGCCGTTTTCAGCATGGTCCGCAGTATAGCGAAAGCGCTCATATGGCCTCCAATTCTTCTTCGAGCAGTTGCTTCTGATGCAGGTCGGCGTAATAGCCGCCGCTGCGGAGCAGTTCCTGGTGGGTTCCGGATTCGACGACTGCGCCACGCTCGAGCACGTAGATGTAGCTGGCGTTGCGAATTGTCGAGACGCGGTGGGAGACAAGAATGGTGGTGCGGCCCTGCATGAAGCCGGACAGAGCGGACAAGATGCGCTCCTCGGTGAGCGTGTCGACGCTGGATAGGGCGTCGTCGAGGATCAGGATGCTAGGGTTGCGCAACAGCGCCCGTGCGATCGCGGTGCGTTGTTTCTGCCCGCCGGACAGGGTGAGGCCGCGCTCTCCGACGACGGTTTCGTAGCCGTCGGGGAACGATTCGATGTCACTCGAGAGTCCGGCGATGCCGGCAGCGCGTTCGATCTCTTCGCGCGTCGCGTCTTTGACTCCGAAGGCGATGTTGCCGGCGATGGTGGTGCTGAACAGGAAAGTTTCCTGCGGCACGAATCCGACCTGGCGGCGGAGACCGGCAGGGGAGAGATCGCGAAGGTCGATGCCATCGAGCGTGACTGTTCCGGTTGATGGATCGAGCAGGCGCGGAATGAGGTTCAGAAGCGTGCTTTTCCCGCTGCCGGTGCGGCCCACGATGGCGACGGTGGAGCCGCCGGGGATACGCAGATTAACGCTGTCGAGCGCGGCGCCCGCGGGATAACGGACGGTGACGTCGTGGAACTCGATTGCGCCCTGCACATCCGCGGGAACCGGCTTGGGATGGGGCGGGGCGGCAATGGAGGGCTGAGCACGCAGCACCTCGTTGATGCGCCCGAGCGACGCGGTGCCGCGCTGCACCAGGTTGACCACCCAACCCATCGCGATCATGGGCCAGACGAGCATACCCATGTAGGTGTTGAACATGACGAAGCTGCCGAGGGTGATGTGTCCGCTCAGCAAGCGGTATGCGCCCACCCACAGCACGATCAGGAACGTGATCCCGATGAGAGCTTGCAGCAGCGGCATGAACATTCCGGATAGCCAGGCGAGACGGATGTTTTGCGCGATGTAATCCTGATTGAGTTTTGCGAATTGGGTGAGTTCGTAATCCTCTTGCACGTAGGCGCGCACGATGCGTACGCCGGAGAGATTTTCCTGAACGCGGCTGCTGATGTCGGAGAACATCGCCTGTATGGATTCGAAGCGGTCGTGAATGCGGCGGCCGAAGAAAATGACGGCGAAGCTGACCAGCGGGGCGGGCAGGAGCGCGAGCAATGTCAAGCGCCAGTCCACCGAGAGCATGACCGCGACGGCGAGGATCAGGGTCAGGCCGGTTTCGAAGGAATACATGACGGCGGGGCCGAGCATCATGCGGACGGCGTTGAGGTCGTTAGTGGAGCGGGCCATCACGTCGCCGGTGCGGAAGCGGGCATAGAAATCGGAGGACAGGCGGACGAGGTTTGAGAACAGATCGTTGCGAAGATCGTATTCAACGTCGCGCGAGATGCCGATCAGGATGACGCGCATCCAGTATTGGAAGACGCCCTTGAGGGCCGAGACTCCGACGAGCGCGGCGGCCAGCCAGAGCACGGTGTTGAGGCGGAATCCGCCGCTGAGAGAATCGATGCCACCGCGCATGATGAGCGGCATGGCTGTGCCCAGCAGGTCCTTAAAAGCGAGCGCGCCCATGCCGAGCGCGAATCCGCGGCGATAGCGGACGAGGTAAGGCCAGAGGGTGTGTAGCGCTTCTTTCATGGGTCGCTTGGTAGATGCCGAAACGGTGGCAAGGGTCTTACTCCATTCCATCACGACTTCTTTGCGCCGATGACGGGTTCGCGGGGGAAGTGAAAGTGGCGCCGAGAATAGGGGTTGCGTGTGAATTGGGTTCGTTTTGAAAAATCCACGGATCGGGGGCCGGCGGCGGGGGCGGAGCGTTGCAGAAATCGTTGATGAGCGCATTGAGGGCCGCGGTGCTGTTCTTGGCAGCGCCCTTGCGGGATCGATGGAATTCGCTGTGGGCTTTGAAGTAGGCGCGTTTCGCGGCGGCGGCGAGCCGTTCGAGCGTGCTGAGGGCGTCGCGGGATTGTGTGATGGCGTGAAGGATTGCGTTGTCGGGATTGGGCGTGGCGGCGGGTTCAGCCAGGATCTGGTCGAAGGCGGCTGCTTCGAGGCGCTCGATGCGGGCAAGTTTCCAGCGGGATTGGATCATGTCGCCGACGAGGAAGTTTTCGTGTTCGTTTTGCGGTTTGAACTGCGCGTGGTAGCTTGCGGCGAGCTGTTCGTACTGTTCGCGGGATTCATGCGCGAGTACGGCGGGAATCTTGTTGACCGGCGTAGACGGGCCGGCGTTCGGGTCAGCCTTAGGCCGAGGCGAAGTTTGCTGTGCGGTTACCATTTCGTCCAATGTTTATCATGAGGGGGCGAAATTTGAGGGTGGCGGTGGGGAGGGGTGGAATGCGGGTTAGAGTTTTGGATTCAGTGAGTTGGGGGCTGGGTGGGGCTGTGGAAAACTCGGGGTAAATGTAAAGTGGCTAATCTGCATAAAGCGTAATGGCAGGGGGTAACGAGTTCTAAGCACCAGCGGCGGAAGCGATGATCGGGTCATCCTGGAGACCAGACTATACTAAGTGCTTCCTTACAACACCTCTACAATGACTCAGAACATGATCGGGAAAACCGTCGTGATTACAGGCGCGACGTCCGGGATCGGGCAAGTCGCCGCGGAGGAGCTCGCGAAGGCGGGCGCGCGCGTCATTCAGGTGGCTCGCGACCGTACACGCGGGGAGGCTGCGTTGAAGCGGCTGCGGGAGATTGCTCCCGGCCTGGCTCATGCCATTTATTACGCCGACCTTTCGCTTCTCAGTGACATGAAACGCGTTGGGGCGGAAATCGCTCGCGCCGAAGTACGCATCGACGTGCTGATCAATAACGCCGGTGCGATGTTTGGACAACGTGAAGTGACCCCTGATGGACTCGAGCGCACCTTCGCCTTGAATCACCTCTCCTACTTCACATTGACGGACGCGCTGCGCGAGCGCCTGATTACCTCAGCCCCCGCGCGAATCGTTAATACGGCTTCGGATGCTCACTCGCACGCAAGCCTCGACTTCGACGATTTGCAGTCGAAGATCGCATATCGGGGCAACGCCGGCGAATGGCTGCGGTACGGCGGGCCGGGTTTTAAAGTTTACGCGCGCTCGAAATTGTGCAATATACTTTTCACGCGCGAACTTGCGCGGCGTCTGTCGGGCACCGGGGTGACTGCGAACAGCCTGCATCCGGGGTTTGTGGCCACCCGGTTTGGCGACAACGCGGGCGGGTTGATGGGATTTGGGATCGGCATCGCCAAGCGATTTGCGCTCTCCCCGCGCGAGGGCGCCGAGACGTTGGTGTATTTGGCGTCCTCACCGGAAGTGGCGAATGTGAGCGGCGAGTACTTCCATAAGGGCCGGCCGATAGCGCCTTCAGCGCAGGCTGTGGACGAGCAGGCGGCGGAACGCCTCTGGCGTGAGACGGCGCGTTTAGTTTGGCCTAAACACGGGGCCGAGTGAGAGGATTGGGATGCGTCTTCTCCGGTTGGAAGGGCCACACTTGGTTCACATCCACGGGATGGTGACAATACGTCCAAGTGGATGGCAGGACCCTGCGCCCTTTTACCAGGGTCTATTTTGGCTAATGTTGGCTTGCTAGTTCATAGCTGCCCATAATCAGCCAAACGCAATTATTGGAAGATGGGTGGAGAAACAGCGAACTGCAGTAATGTCGAGCCTGTCCGTTTGCTAGTTTTGACATGCATGCCGCCGAATGCGCCCGCAGATCTGAGTAAGACCATAGAGACTCTTTACCGATCGGAATCGGGCAGAATTCTGGCTACGCTGGTGCGTCTGCTGGGCGACATCGATCTCGCCGAAGAGGCCATGCACGAGGCTTTCGCTGCCGCCCTGGAGACGTGGCCGCAGAGCGGCCTTCCGGACAAGCCGCGCCCCTGGCTGATATCGACCGGGCGATTCAAGGCCATCGACGCGATGCGCCGGCGGGCACGCTTCGACGCCGCACAGAGTGAGCTGGCACTCCGACTCGAAGCGCGCGCCAAGGAAGCGCTTCAGGAAGAGGAGATGGAGGACGATCGTCTTCGTCTCATCTTCACCTGCTGCCATCCTGCACTGCCACCGGAGGGGCAGGTTGCGCTCACACTGCGTGAAGTCTGCGGCCTGAGAACCGAGGAGATTGCCCGGGCATTTCTCGTCACGCCGGCGACGCTTGCTCAACGCATCGTTCGCGCGAAAGCCGTCATCCGCGATAAGGCGATTCCTTACCAGGTGCCCGTGGCGCAGGAATTATCGGCGAGGTTGGGGGCCGTACTTCAGGTTGTGTATCTGGTCTTCAACGCGGGTTATTCAGCGGAAGCAACAGGAGATGGATTGAGCCGCGAGGCGATCCGTTTGGGTAGACTGCTCCTCGAACTTCTTCCAGTTTCATTTAATTCAAGAACCCGAGGTGATGGGCGTGTTAGGGCTTATGCTGTTGCAGGAATCGCGCCGCGCCGCTCGAAGCTCTGCAGAAGGAGAGCTGATCTTGCTGGACCGGCAGGATCGCACTCTTTGGAATACAGCCCAGATCGCCGAAGGCATCCGGCTCACCTAGCTAGAACGCTCTTCGATCGCGCCGTTTCGGTGCTTACACCCTGCAGGCGGCCATCGCGGCAGTTCATGCCGAAGCGACCTCGGCAGCGTCCACGGACTGGCGCCAGATCACGCTACTCTACGACCGACTGATTCGGATTCAGCCATCTCCGGTCGTGGAACTCAACCGTGCAGTTGCCATCGCCATGTTCGAAGGTCCGGAGCAGGGGCTTTGTCTCATCGATGACCTTCTGGCGCGCGAGGAACTCGCCAATTATCACCTCGCGTACTCCGCCCG